>JAOPXN010000106.1 GCA_025965155.1 Propionibacteriaceae bacterium | reverse complement strand
CATCGTGGTGGAGATAGAGACCAGCAAGTCCCTGGTCGAGCTGCCGACACCGTACGCCGGCACCGTCTCCGCGCTGCTGGCCGAAGAGGGCCAGATGGTGGAGGTCGGCTCCCCGATCATCAGCATCGACGACGGCACACCCTCGACGACCGGGCCAGCCGACGCGCAGGGTAGGGCTGAGGTGGCCGAAGCCGCCGATCCGGGTGAGGAGATCGAGGCCGGCAAGATCGGCGGCGCGGCGCCCGGCGGCCGGGTTGCGGTTCTGGTCGGCTACGGCCCGCGTACCACGGACGCCAAGCGACGGCCCCGCAAGAGCACCGCCCCCGAGCCGGTGCCCGAGCGGGCCCACGCCCAGGTCGCGGACACGTTCTCCACTCAGGTCCCGGTGTCCCGCCGCGCCGACTCGCGCTCGCCGCTGCCGGGGCACCAGTCCGAGCCGGTCGGCGGTCCGCTGCCGGGGCCGGGGACCGCGCCCGCAGAGCCACGGTTGGAGGGTGGCGCTGTCCTGGCCAAACCCCCGGTTCGCAAGCTGGCCAAGGATCTAGGCATCGATCTGGGATCGGTACGCGGCACCGGCCCCGGTGGCGTGATCACCCGCGACGACGTCCAGGCCAGCGCCACCGGCGCGGCAACTAGTACCGGCTCCGCGGAGGCAAAGTCGCGCGCCGCCACGGACTCCACCGGCGACGCCGCGGAGACCCGCATCCCGATCAAGGGTGTGCGCAAGCTCACCGCCGAGGCCATGGTGGCCAGCGCCTTCACGGCACCCCACGTGACCGAGTGGCTGACCTGCGACGTCACCGCGGCGATGGAGCTGCTGGAACGGCTCAGGAGCCGTCGCGAGTTCTCCGGGGTACGGGTGTCGCCGCTGCTGCTGGTTGCCAAGGCCGTGTGTCTGGCTCTGAGCCGGACGCCGGAGCTGAACTCCAGCTGGGACGCTGCAGCCAACGAGATCGTGATCAAGCATCGGGTGAACCTGGGCATCGCTGCAGCCACGCCACGCGGATTGATGGTGCCCAACGTCAAGGGGGCGCAGGATCTCGGCCTGCTTGATCTCGCCGTTGCCATCAACGACCTGGTCTCGGTAGCCAAGGACGGCAGGACCCAGCCCGCTGACACCGCTCAGGGCACCTTCACGATTACCAATGTCGGAGTCTTCGGGGTGGACGCCGGGACGCCGATCCTGAACCCACCGGAGGCGGGGATTCTCTGTATCGGCGCCATCGACCGCCGTCCCTGGGTGGTGGGCGTGGGTGCCGAGGAGCGGATCGAGCCCCGCTGGGTCACCACCTTGGCGCTGTCGTTCGACCACCGTCTGGTCGATGGCGAGCAGGGGTCGAGGTTCCTGGCCGACGTCGCCTCGATCCTGCGGGATCCCGGTCTGGCGCTGTTGTTCTAGAACGGTTCGGGTCGGCGGCCAAAGTACGTCCGCCGACCCGATCCCTTTTCACCGTCTCGAGGTCACTCCACCGTCACCGGGATCCGCACCGTGGTTCCGGTGTTGCCGGTGAGGACCAGCGTTCCCGGGCCGCTGGGCGCGTCGGACGGTACGGCTAGGTCGACCCTCGCGGCGGCGTTGCTCACCGGGAAGGTGCCGATCTCACTCCCGTTCAGTGAGGCGGCCAGGCTGGTGGTCGCAGGGCTGCCGTCGCTGGTGAAGTCCAGCCCGCTGACGTCGAACGTGGTGGTGCCGCCGGCAGCCAGGGTCGAGGGCAGCGGAACTACCGACACAGCCTGCTTGGCGAAGGATGGTGTGAGCGGCACGTTGCTCTTGACGTAGTCGGTCCACGAGTCCAGGTCGATCAGCCCCGAGTCGCGCTTGTCCGTGCCGTCCTTGAGAACGTGGAAGTTGTCGCCACCGGTGGTCAGGAAGCTGGGTATGGCTACCCGGTAGTTCTGCGCCGGATCGATCGGCTTGCCGTCGATGCTGATCGAGGTGATCCGGCTGCCCCACGGCCGGGACGCGTCGAAGGTGTAGCTGACGTTATCCGACAGCCCGAGCTGCAGGTACGGACGCGACCCGGTGAACGGGGACCCGTCCCGGTTGGTCTGCCACTGCTGTTCCAGCAGTGTCTTGAACTGCGCACCGGTGAGGGTCTCGGTGAAGAGCGAGTTGGCGAAGGGAAGCACGGACGCCGCCTCGCCGAAGGTGATGTCGCCCCGGTCGAGGTCCGCCCGGTTGCCGCCCGGGTTCTGCACACCGATCTGCGCAGCGCCGCGGGCCGGGTCGGCCAGCTGGTCATGGAGCATGTTCGCCACCAGGTTCCCGATGGTGGACTCAGCCGCCCGGTCCTCGATCTTCTCGCCGGCGGCGTTGGTGCTGAAGGCCCGGGTGATCGGGGCACTGGCTTGGCCGATCACCACGTCACCGACCTCAGCCGCCTTTGCCAGCGCCGCGTCCACCAGGCCGCTGATCGTCTTGACCCGCGGATACGCGGCGACCAGGTCGGCGTTGGAGGTGCTGGTGGCCTTGAGGTTCTCGTGGTCGTAGGCGACCACGTCGCCGCTGCGCTTGTCGATCGTCAACGTGACCTTGCCAAGCAGGGCCGCGTACGACTCCGCCTGCAGGATCGGCCGGGTCCGGTCGGCGTGCCCGGGGATCGGTCCGTCCCACGCATACGCCTGGTGCGTGTGCGCGGTGAAGATGGCGTCGACATCGGGCGAGGTCTTCTCGACGATCTTGGCGAACATGCCGCCCTTGGCGACCTGGTCGGCCAGAGTGGAGGATCCCTGCCCCTCCACGGCTCCCTCGTGGTACTCGGCGACGATCACGTCCGCCTCACCATTGGACTTCTTGCCGTCACTCAGCTTCTTCGCGACCCGGTTCACTGCATCAACCGGATCGCCGAAGTCGATATCGGCCACGCCCGCGGCCGACACCAGCGAAGGAACCTCGTCGGTCACCGCACCCACGACCGCAACGCTCAGGCCGGACCGCTTGAAGAGGGCGTACTCGGGCAGTGCCGGCTTGGTCGTGCCCTTGGCGTAGACATTCGCACCGAGATACGTCCAGTTCGCAGCATCCGCGACTCGACCCGTCAGGTCGGATAAGCCCTTGTCGAACTCGTGGTTGCCGACCGCCGAGGTGCTCAGGTCCGCGGCGTTGAGGATGTCGATGGTCGGTTGGTCCTGCTGGACGGAGGAGGTGAAGAGTGACCCGCCGATGCTGTCGCCCGCCGACAGCAGCAGCGTCTTCTTCTCACCGGCGAGCTCACGCTCCTCCTCGATGGTGCCGAAGAAGCCCACAGTGTTCGGGCTGGTGTCGTCGATCCGACCGTGGAAGTCGTTGAAGTTCAGCAGTGTCAGGTCTGTCTCACCGGTCTTCGGGCCTCGCCGGAACCCGGCGACCACCGGGTCGTGGTCGGATGAGCGTGTCGGGTCCGACCTGTAGTAGTTGACCTTCGTGGTCTTGTAGGTGGAGTACTCCAGCGCCGGCGACTCGCCGGAGTTGATGTTCCAGACCGTCGATCGGGTGAGCCGCTTCCGCGCATCCCGGTTCACCAGGATGTGGTCCAGCGAACCGGCCAGCCCGCTGAAGCTGTACGAGTACTGGCTTCCGGGCGCGGCGTTGCGGTACCCCGCACGGTAGAGGACCTGAAGCGGACGCTCGGCGGTGTAGGAGTTGAAGTCGCCGACAAGGATGGTGGCATCCGCTCGGCTGGCTGCCTGCACGTCTGGCAGCCACTCCACCAGGGCCTGGGCCTGCCGGACGCGGTCGCCGTTGAAGGCGCCCTCACCGGTGTCGGCATTGTCACCGGTGCCCTGGCCGCTTTTGGACTTCAGGTGGTTGACGACCACCAGCATCGGCTTACCGCCGGAGCGGGCGGTGAAAGAGGCGGCGATGGGGGTCCGGGCGTTCGCGAAGGCTCCGTCTTCACCGGCTTCAGCGCCCAGCGCGTAGGCCTTGCCGTTGAGCTTCACCTTGTCGATCCGGTAGATCAGCGCATTGGTGATGAAGTCCTGGTCGGCCACACTCTGCAGCTGGGTGGAAGAACGCACGTAGGCCCATCGGCGCTCCCCGGCCGCCCGGTTCAGTGCACCGACCAGCGTGGCGGTGGCTTCGTCGGCGGGTTCGCCCAGTTTTACGGAGTTCTCGATCTCCATCAGCCCGACGACGGACGCGTTCAGCTTGTTGATAGCCGAGGTGATCTTGTCCTGCTGCCGGGTCAGATCCGCCGCGTCCCAGGCGCCGCGGACATCGCAGTCAAAGGTGATGTTGAAGCTGTCGGCGGTGTCCAGATTGGACCCGGTGCAGCCTTTGCGTCCGTCGCCGGTGGTGGTGAAGTAGTTCAGCACATTGAAGGAAGCCACGGAGAAGGCGCCGCCGACTTTCGGAACCTTCGGTGCACGCTTGGGTTTGACGGTGGCGACCTCGTCGCCGGCGCTGATCGGTCGGGTGGGGTTGAACTTCCAGAGCCCGTTGCGGAAGTCAACTACGACCGGCTCATCCAGAGTCAGCCGGTCCCCGACCGTGACATTCTTGTTTGCCGTCAGGTAGGGCAGTGTCCGGGCCGGCAGAGTCTTGGTCCGGGTGTAGCCGCGGTTGCTCCCGTCGTCCAGGTTCACCCGAATGGCTGCGTTCCGCACCGCTTGAGCCCGAGCCTCGCTACTGTTCGCCGGGCCCACCTCGGTGGGCTGGACCGGCAGTGAGTCCCCAGAGGACAGACCCAGCTCGCCGAACCGCAGCAGCGGAAACGTGTCGGACACCAGGAACTTCTCGCTGCTCTCGAAGAGCATCGACTCCAGGTTTTCCCGGTGCACAACGGTGCTCCGCCAGGACCGTCCGGTCACCGGCTTCACCGGCGCGAAGGTGCCGGGGACGTCGGTAACGGTGACCTGACCAGCGATCTGGGTCAGCCCGTTGAACTCGCCGGCCGTTCCGCGCACCGTGACCACGTCACCGATCGCGACATCGAAGGCGGCATCGTTCATGAAGACAAAGACCGCGTCCGATGCCTTGGTCAGGTTCTTTCGGCCGCCGCTCCCCGGCGTCTGGACGACGAAGCCTCGAAGCTCCGATGAGCTTCCCTGGCCGTAGACGGCGGTCACCATTGACGGGGTGGTCGTCACCTCTTTGCCGAGGTACGGCGTGACGTCGGTGGTGCCTTGGATGGCGGCAATGGGCAGTGCGGCGGCCGCATGTGCCAGCGTCGGCAGCGATGCGAGCGATCCTCCGGCGAGAGCGAGGGCGACGCCGGTTGCTGCGCCCTTCGTCCATCGGCGTATGGGCATTGGTCTCCTTGAGGTCTTTACGGCAGGCTAACGGCCCGCGCAGACAGTCCACCTCAACCTCTCGCGGCGGCCGATCCGACCGCAAGACTTTCCGCGGCCCGTTCTCCCGAATTGGTCAGATCTTCGCCTGCGCGGCCGCGGCATGACATCGGTATTTACAACGTGGAACCCGAGTTCCCGGCAGGACTTGTCGTCGCATAGGGTCGGTGGCCGGACAGCAGTTCGGCTCCGCTCCTCACCGACGAGACCAAGGATGATTCGATGACTTCCCTCGATGTTCCCAAGCCCGAGTACCCCCGCCCGCAGATGGTCCGTGACAGGTGGCTGTGCCTCAACGGCACCTGGCAGTTCGAGATCGACCGCGGTGACAGCGGCCTGGAGCGCGGACTGAGGTCGCGCGACCTCAGGTCTGAGATCCTTGTACCGTTCGCCCCGGAGTCGGAAGCGTCCGGCATCGGAAAGGTCGACTTCCTGACCGCCGTTTGGTACCGCCGCACCGTGCAGGTGCCCTCCGACTGGGCCGGCGACACGATCCTGCTCCACTTCGGCGCGGTGGATCACGACGCCACCGTCTGGGTGAACGATGTCGAGGTCGCCCGGCACCGCGGCGGTTTCACACCGTTCCAGGCGGATCTCAGCGGCGTGGTCAATGCTGGTGAGGAAGCCACCATCGTCGTCCGGGCCCGTGACCCACGCAGCGGACCACAGGCCCGCGGCAAGCAGTCGGTGTCGTTCGCGAACGAGGCGTGCAACTACACCCGCACCACGGGAATCTGGCAGACGGTGTGGATGGAGCCGGTGCCTGCGGCATCGCTGCGCCGACCGCGGATCGTGCCACAGCTGGCCACCGGCAGCTTTGCGGTGACCACCGGCCTGACGCAGAACCCGGCGGGCTCCAGCGTCCGCGTCTCGGTGCTTAGTGACGGCGTGGAGGTGGCCGCCGCCGAGGCAGCCGCGGACCTCGACCTCGCACCCACCCTTCACCTGGTGATCCCCGAGGAGCATCGCCGCGCCTGGTCGACGACGGACCCGTACCTGTACGACGTGGTGATTGAGCTCCGCGACGCCGCCGGCTCGGTGATCGACACGGTCCGTAGCTACGCCGGTCTCCGGTCGGTGGCCATTGACGGCACGGCGATCTCGATCAACGGGAAGCGGATCTTCCAGCGGCTGGTGCTCGACCAGGGCTACTGGCCTGACACGTTGATGACCTCGCCCAGCGACGAGGC
Source organism: Propionibacteriaceae bacterium (assembly GCA_025965155.1). Lineage (GTDB taxonomy): Bacteria > Actinomycetota > Actinomycetes > Propionibacteriales > Propionibacteriaceae > Microlunatus. The sequence goes on along the minus strand of JAOPXN010000106.1, from coordinate 57,239 downwards.
GCTGGTGGCGGACATCGAGCTGTCGCTGCAGGCGGGGTTCAACGGGGCACGGCTGCACCAGAAGGTGTTCGAGGAGCGCTTCCTCTACCACGCCGACCGGCTGGGATATCTGGTCTGGGGCGAGTTCGGCGACTGGGGTGCAGGCGGTCACGGCCCCTCCCATGATCATCAGCAGCCGACCGCCACCTTCGTGACCCAGTGGCTGGAGGCGTTGGAGCGCGACTTCAGCCACCCGTCGATCATCGGCTGGTGTCCCCTCAACGAGACCCATCAGGTGATCCACGACCAGATCACGGTGCTGGATGACGTCACGCACGCCATGTACCTCGCCACCAAGCTGGCCGACCCGAGCCGCCCGGTACTGGACACCTCCGGCTACTCCCACCGGGTCCGCGGAGCGGACGTCTACGACTCCCACAACTACGAGCAGGACCCGGCCGCCTTTGCCGAGCAGATGGGTGACGTCGCGGCTGGTCAGCCGTACCTGAATACCGTGAAGAACCGACCGATCTCGGTTCCCTACGCAGGCCAGCCGTACTTCGTGTCCGAGTTCGGCGGCATCTGGTGGGACCCCAAGGCCGTCGCCCTCAGTGGCGACGACCGGTCCGAGAGCTGGGGCTACGGCCAGCGGGTGGCTGACGAGGAGGAGTTCTACGTCCGGCTGGAGGGTCTGTTCGACGTGCTGCTGCAGAACCCGTCAATGTTCGGGTACTGCTACACCCAGCTCACCGACGTGTTCCAGGAGCAGAACGGGATCTATGACTTCGCCCGCGGCAGCAAGCTCGACGTGCCGCGGATCCGTGCGATGCAGCAGAAGGTCGCAGCCTACGAGAAGGGCTAACGGAGATCGTGCCTCAACCCGGATGGCTGAGCGGCCCTCTCGCGGATCAGCTCATCCGGGCTGAGTGCCCCCGGAGCTTGTGACCCCTCGTGCGCTCCAACCGGAGCCGCACCAGCGCCGACCGAGGTCCACACCCCGATGTCTCAAGTCAATAACTCCGTCACCAAGATGTTGGCATTTCGGCGATCTTAGGTAACTTACGTGTCTACTTGAGCAGAAGTTGGCGCTTCCCCAAACATGCTCCTGACACATGATTGAAACTTACTAGAAACACAAAAGAAACGTATATTTTTCCGCCCATGGGACTAAGTTTTGCCCTAGAACGGGCTGTCCCGGCGTGTAAAAAGAACATTATGAAATTTGTGAACTTTCCGAGAAAGTCGTTCGGCGGTAGGAATACGTTCCTATTGGCTGAAGCGATCGACGCAAGGGAGGCGCCGATCGTGCCCCCCGCGGCGCCGGCCTAGCAAGGTTTATTCACCATTCACTCAAGGGGGAGTACCCAAATGCGTCACATTTTGCTTGCTCGGGGAGTTCTAGCGCTTGGCCTGCCGGCTTTTGCGCTCAGCATGAGCGCTACGCCTGCATTCGCGGCACAGCGTGACGACCACAACCATAAGTCGGACACGGTCAAGGTCAAGGTATGCAAGAAGGTTGTCAGCGACAGGTATGACAACAAAGACAAGGCCAGAGACGACGACAAGAATCGCCGGCCGAAGTTCGCGATCACCGTAGAGACGGACCGTGAGGACAAGACGTTCTACCTCAAGGACGGCGAGTGCGACTGGACGAAGCTCGACTACAAGCGGCCGAGACTCACCGTTTCGGAAGAGGACGAGCACGGCTACAAGCTGAAGGACATTAAGGCTTGGGGCGACGTTGACGATGTCTATTTCAACTCTCGCAGGGGCGAGGCCAAGATCCGGTTCGACGACAGCGGTCGGTATGACCCGGAGGTCAACGTGCTGGTGATCAACAAGAAGGACCGTCGCGACGACAATCACAACCACTGATCACGCGTAACAGCTACTAGGGATTGAGGGAGAGAAGCGGGCGGGGCCGCGACTCTCCCTTAGTCATGTCCTCATGGTGGATCAGAAGCGACCGGCACGAAGATCGTCAGCGCTGACCGCCGCGGCGTCGTCCACCAGTCTTTGCAGCGCGTCGCCGTCGTCCCATTGGTTGACGTTCATAGCGGCCGCTACCGTAGAGTTCCGAAGCCAGAATGCGGTGAACTCGCGACTGTTCAGGTCGCCACGGACCACCAAATCATCCCGCTCCGGGTCAGCCAGCCCGCGGTATTCACAACCCAGGTCGTACTGGTCGGAGAAAAAGAACGGTCGCGCTGTAAAGGGCACGGCGGCACCCAGCAGATTTTGGGCGACATGCCGGCCCTGGTCCTTGGCGTTGGCCCAGTGCTCCACCCTGACCCGATGAGGGTAGGCCGGATGGTCATGGGCGGCGATGTCCCCCACGGCGTAGATTCGGCGGTCCGAGGTACGAAGGGTGGCGTCTACGGCCACTCCGCCGTCGGCTGTCTCCAGCCCTGCCTCGACCGCTAGCCCGATATTGGTCTGGACACCGACGCCGACCACCACCGTGTCGGCTGGGACCGGGTCCGCACCCGCCACCGCCACGGCCGTGACTCGATTGTCACCGTCGAAGCCGAGCACGCCGACGCCGAGCCGAAGATCAACCCCGTGGTCGCGATGCAGCCCGGCAAAGGCGCCGCCGACCTCAACGCCGACCACTCGCACGAGCGGCTGCGCAGCCGGGTCGATCATGGTCACCGACGCGTTGTGCCGACGCGCCGCCGCGGCCACCTCGCAACCGATCCAGCCTGCGCCGACTATCACCACCCTGGCTCCGTCGGTGAACCGGCTGCGGATCGCCAGCGCATCGTCGAGGGTACGGAGCGTGAAGACGCCGGGCAGGTCCGCCCCCGGGACTGCCAGCCTGCGGGGCGAAGCGCCGGTGGCGAGCAGCAGCGCATCGTAGGGATGATCGACTCCCGCCGCCTCGACCATTCTGTCGCCGGGCCTGATCCGGGTCACCGTCGTGCCCGGCATCACGGCGATGTCCTGGTCGGAGTAGGTCTTCCTCTCCGCGACCCAGTCCGGCTCATCGCGCTCGCCGAGCATCACCGCCTTTGACAGCGGCGGCCGTTCGTACGGCAGATGCGCTTCGGTGCCGATCACCAGCAGCTCCCCGTCGTACCCCTGTTCACGCAGGGCCAGCGCCGCCGAAGCGCCGCCCAGTGAGGCCCCGACGATGATGATCTTGCGGACGGCTACCGACATGAGGACCCTCCTGACATGGCAAGGACGTCGAGCCGCCGCATCGAGGTTCGCCTGCGGATGGGACAGCCGTTCGTCACCGGAGCTCCCAGTCTGCCTCCACCGGCGCGTACGCGGGGGCAGGCGCCTCAGAACGCCATTTCGGCCAGATCCATTACGCCGTTGTCAGTGCCCTCGGCGATCACTCGTTCCGCGCTGATCTTGGGCAGCACGGTGCGGGCGAACCAGCGGGCCGAGGCCACCTTGCCCTCGTAGAAGTGCTTCTCGGCCTCTGGCAGGTCCCGGTTCAACGCGTCCAAGGCGATCTCGGCGCTCCGGAGCAGCAGCCAGCCACAGATCAAGTCACCAAGCACCATCAGCAGCCGGGTGGTGTTCAGTCCGACCAGATAGATATTGCGCACATCGGCCGACGGTGATCCGGGAACCGAGGACTGTAGCTGGCCCACCATCGAGGCAATGATGGCGCCCACGTCGTCCAACGCCCGCTGCAACAGCTCCCGTTCCTCTTTGAGCTGGCCGTTGCCGGCGCCACTGGCGACGAATGCCCCGATCTCCTCCGACAGCGCGCCGAGCGCCTGTCCCCGGTCGCGGATGATCTTGCGGAAGAACAGGTCCTGGCCCTGGATGGCGGTGGTGCCCTCGTACAGGGTGTCGATCTTGGCGTCGCGGACGTACTGCTCCAAGGGGTAGTCGGCGACGAACCCCGAACCACCGAACGTCTGCAGCGACTCGGTGCCCAGCAGCACCCAGGAGCGCTCGGACCCGTAGCCTTTGACGATCGGCAGCAGCAGATCATTCAGCCGCTCCGCCCCGACATCGGCTGTGCCGGACTGCTTGGCCAGCACCACCCGGTCCTGGATGCTAGCCGTGTAGAGAACCAGGGAACGCATCCCCTCGACAAACGACTTCTGGGTCATCAGCGACCGGCGGATGTCGGGATGGGAGATGATCCGCACCCTGGGCGCGGTCTTGTCGGCGGACTGAGCCAGGTCGGGACCCTGGACCCGGGTCTTGGCATACTCCAGCGCGTTCAGGTATCCGGTAGACAGCGTCGCGATCGCCTTGGTTCCGACCATCATCCGGGCGTGCTCGATGATCTGGAACATCTGCGCGATGCCGTTATGCACGTCGCCGAGCAGGTATCCCTTAGCGGGCACACCATCAATGCCGAAGGTGAGCTCACAGGTGGTGGAGACCTTGATCCCCATCTTCTTCTCGACCCCGGTCACGAAGACGCCGTTGCGTTCGCCGGTCAGCTCGCCGGTGTCGAGGTCGAAGTCGTACTTGGGCACGATGAACAGGGACAGTCCCTTGGTCCCGGGGCCGCCAGCGCCTTCGACCCCATACGGTCGTGCCAGCACCAGGTGCAGGATGTTCTCGGTCAGGTCGTGCTCGGCGGAGGTGATGAAGCGTTTGACACCCTCGATATGCCAGGACCCGTCCGGCTGCGGGATGGCGCGAGTGCGTCCCGCGCCGACGTCGGAGCCGGCGTCCGGCTCGGTCAGCACCATCGTGCCGCCCCACTGCCGGTCCACCATGATCTGAGCGATGCGGCGGTCCCGCTGTGTCCCGTTCAGATAGATGACGTGGCCGAGGCCGGGACCTGACGCATACATGTAGACGGCGGGGTTGGCCCCGAGCGCCAGCTCGGCGACGCTCCACTGCAGGGACGGCGGCGTCGGCTGGCCACCGAGCTCGGCCGGCAGTTCCAGCCGGAACCAGCCCGCGTTCATGTAGGCCCGGTACGACCTCTTGAAGGACTCGGGCATCGTCACTGCGTGGGTCTGCGGGTCGAACACCGGCGGCCGGCGGTCGGAGTCGGCGAACGAGGCGGCCAGCTCGGTGCTTGCGAGGTGCTCGACCTCTTCCAGTACGGCCACCGCGGTCTCATGATCAAGGTCGGCGTACGGGCCGGTGCCGAGCACCGCATCCCGGTCCAGCAGCTCGAAGAGGTTGAAGGTGATGTCACGAAGGTTGGATCTGTAGTGCGTCATGGGTCGACCGCCTCAGGTGAAGGTCTACAAGTTACTGACCGGTAACTTAAATTATGCTACCCGCCGGTAACAACGACAAGAGCGGGCTCAGACCCGGGAGCGGGCCACCGACCTTCGGCTGATCAGCTGCGGCGGGATCGAGACGCTGCGCGGCTGGTGCTCGGCCAGCAGATCCAGCATCAGGCCCATCGTCTGTCGACCTACTTCGGCAAAGTCCTGCCGGATGGTCGTCAGCGGCGGCAGGAAGTGCTCCGCCTCGGGGATGTCGTCGAAGCCCACCACGCTGACATCGCCGGGAACCGAGATGCCGGCGTCGGAGAGGGCATGGATCAAACCGAGCGCCATCTGGTCATTGCCGCTGACCACTCCGGTGAAAGAGAGGTCGTCGGCCAGCGCGACCCCTAGCTCGTAACCGGCGCGAGCGGACCAGTCGCCAACCAGTGGCGGCCGGACCGCAAGTCCTGCCCGGGCCATCGCGGCCTGCCAGCCATCCAGCCGTGCACCCGCGTCGTTGAAGTCGTCCGGTCCGGCAAGGTACCTGATCGACCGGTGGCCGTGGTCGATCAGATGTTGGGTGGCCAGCGCTGCTCCGGCCACCTGGTCCACCGACACGGTGGAGATCTTCGGTGCGGAGCCGCTGGTGACCAGCACCAGCGGCTGGTTGATGGTGAGGTCCCGTGCCGCGGCGAGCTCCGCCACCCGCGCAGCAACCACCACCACACCGTCCACCCCACGGTCGACCAGATCACTCACCCCGGCATGCCATGACGCACGATCAACCGCGGGCACGGTGGCGACCTGGACGGCGTAGCCGGCGTCCCGGCAGGCTGACGTGAAGCCTGACATCGTGCTCGACGGCCCGTAGTTCGGGTCCCCGCTGGACACCACACCCACAGTCCGGCTGGTCCGGGTCGCAAGAGCGCGGGCGGTCGCGTTGGGCCGGTAGCCGAGCTCGGCGATGGCAGCAAGGACCCGGTCCCGAGTGTCGGGTCGCAGGCTCGGATGCCCGTTGATTACCCGAGAAACCGTCTGGTGTGAGACGCCCGCCCGCCGAGCCACGTCGTGCAGGTTGGCTGGTTTCATGCTCGGACTCATCCGCCTGTGGGGTGTGCTTGCTGGGGAACGGGGCTCCCATGCTAGTCGGGTAGCCGCTACCAACGACGCGACCAAGCGGTGGACCGACGCTGAGCGATCCCTGGTGAACCCGGTTCTGAAAGCGTTATCGTGACTCGGCCAACGTCGGCGCCCCACCGGTGCCGCCCACCCAGGAGGTCGCCGATGCCGCGGACCATCACGTTCACTCATGATCGTCTGACGGTCGAGATCATGATTCTCGACGATGACTCGGTACTGCTTGCCCGGATCGACGCCGACGGTGTGATCATTACCGGGAACCCAGATCAACCACTGGTCGATGTGCTGACCGTGGAGGACGGGCACGCCTTTCCCTCCGAGCGGTTGGTGGCAACCGCCATCGGCGGACGACTGCGCTACGTCGGGCACCGCGATGTTGGTGATGCCGACCGCTGCGTCCTGGAGATTGAGCTGCGTGACCCGGTCTCGGAACTGGCGGTGACAGTCAGGTTGTCAGCCTGGCGGCAGGTGGCCGCCCTGACGATGCAGGCCACGGTGAGCAACGGGGGAAGTGCGCCGCGAACGCTGCAGACGGTCACCTCCCTGATGCTCCGCCTCGGGACCGCCGACAGTCCGGTGCCGCTGGAACAGCTGGACGTCGTCAGCGGAACCAGCGAGTGGCTCAGCGAGAGTCGCTGGTCCCGGCGCCCGGCCCGAGAGGTGCTCCGTAACCTCAGTTCGGCAGGGTACGGACACGATCCGCGGAGTGCCCTCTCAGCACGGTCTCTGGGCAGCTGGTCCACCGGGCGGGACCTACCCGTCGGCGGGGTGCTGCAGCAGCAGGGGGAGTTCGCCCTGCTGTGGCAGATCGAGCACAACGGTGGCTGGCGCTGGGAGCTCGGTGAGCAGCAACACGGGTTCGGCATCGCGCTGACCGGACCTACCGATCTGGATCACCAGTGGACGCAGCAGCTTCAACCGGGTGAGTCTTTCAGCACCGTGTCGGCCACTATCGGAGTGGGGACCGACCTGGACAGCGCCCTGGTGGAGCTGACCGACCACCGCCGCCGCAGCCGCCGCGTGCACCACGACAACGACGTACAGCACCTGATCTTCAACGACTACATGAACACGCTGATGGGCGACCCAACGACGGACAAGCTGCTGCCGTTGATCGACAGCGCCGCCGCGGTCGGCGCCGAGGTGTTCTGCATCGACGCCGGCTGGTACGACGACGGCGGCGACTGGTGGCCGAGCGTCGGTGCGTGGCTGCCGTCGACCGTTCGGTTTCCGGGCGGGCTGAAAGAGGTGATCCAACACATTCAGAACGCCGGCATGATCGCGGGACTCTGGCTGGAGCCGGAGGTGATCGGCGTGGAGAGCCCGATGGCCGACCAGCTCCCGGTGGAGGCGTTCCTCACCCGCGGCGGAGTACGGATCCGCGAGGCGCAACGGTTCCATCTTGATCTCAGCCACCCGGCCGCTCGGGCCCATCTCGACGAGGTGGTCGACCGGCTGGTGAACGACTTCGGTGTCGGCTACTTCAAGATGGACTACAACATCAATCCCGGACCTGGTACGGACCGTGACGGTGTCAGCCCGGGGGCGGGGCTGCTCCGGCACAACCGTGCGCAGCTGGAGTGGTTGGACGCAGTGTTGGACCGGCACCCCACCTTGATCATCGAGAACTGTTCGTCCGGCGCCATGCGAATGGACCCGGCTCTGATGTCGAGGCTTCAGCTGCAGTCCACCTCCGACCAGCAGGATGCCGTCCGTTACGCCGCCATCGCCGTGGCCGCACCGATGTCCATCCTGCCGGAGCAGGCAGGCAACTGGGCGTACCCCAATGTGGAGATGGATTCGGAGACCACCGCGTTCGCGTTGGCCAACGGCATCCTGGGGCGGCTGTACCTGTCCGGCTACCTTGACCGGCTGCAGGAGTTCCAGCGGGCGCTGGTCGAGGAGGCGATTGCCGTGCACAAAGCGATCCGGAGCGACATCCCGGCGTCGTACGCGTCCTGGCCGCTGGATCTGCCCCAGTGGGACGACGCCGTGGTGGCGCTCGCCCTGCACGCCCCGGCCGCCACCTACCTGACGCTCTGGCAGCGGTCCGACACAGAGTCGGTCAGCCTTTCGTTGCCGGCGCTGGCAGGGGAGCCGGTCCGGGTAGAGACGCTCTTCCCGGCGCAGGTCCCACACTCCTCCGGGATGCCGGAATGGCCCACCAGCTGGGACGCGTCCGCGGCTCTGCTGACTGTGCAGATGAAGACCGGCAGTCCGTCGGCTCGGGTCTTCAAGATCACCAGCGAGCCGACTGCGGAATGGAACTGATGCCGGGTCACGCCCGTCTGTCCTTAAAGCGTTGTATGGCCAAAAAACGTAGGTAAACGCTGGTGAATCGGGTATGAGCGGTCCTGACGGGTTGCAGCTGCGGCCCGGCAGCGGAGCAGGAGGGCTGTGGACGAGACCTCAGAGGTGTTAGGGCAAGACAGCGAGAACGCTGTCCTGCCCGACCTCGGCGTGGACAACTCTGGACAGTATGTCTGGAACGTGCGGACCGGCTGGGGCGTCTGGTCGGACGCGGTCTACCGGATCCACGGCTATGAACCGGGAGCGGTCGTCCCCAGCATCGAGCTCGTCCTGCAACACAAGCATCCCGAAGACCGCAGCCTCGCCGAGGGCATTATCGAGCGCAGCCTGGCGACCGGCCGGCCGTACAGCTACTGTCATCGGATCATCGACGCCCGCGACCGGCTGCACTGGGTCATCGTCGTGGGGAGCTGTGTCCGCGACGCCGACACGTCAGAGGTCGTTCAGCTCCGTGGCTACGTCGCGGACATCACCCGCAGCCAGGAGCGGGCAGCGTCGACCGCCGTCATGTCGGCCTCTCTCAACAGCGCCGCCATCGAGCAGGCGAAGGGCGCCTTGATGATCGTCTACGGCATCGACGCCGAGGCGGCGTTCCAGCTGCTCTGCTGGTACTCCCAGAACCACAACGTGAAACTCGCTCGGCTTGCGGCCCATCTCCTCACCACCATCTCCCACCACGACGTCGGCAGCCCGATGCGCGGCGCGATGGACAAGCTCTTGTTCGACGTGGCTCACGAGCTGCAGGGACCGCGACCCCAACGGCGCGAGACCTGAGGTACGCCTCAGCCAGGTGCGTTGGCAGCTCCTCGGACGGACGGCTAGCGGCTCGGCAGGCTCTCCAGCTCCGCGGCGGCGCGGTCGACCGCTTCTTGGGCGGCATTGCGGACCTCGTCGGCCTCTTCGTACACCCGACGAGCCTGCTGGGCGCGGTCAGCTTCTTCCTCGGCGACGCGCTCGGCATCCGCGAGCTCACGGCGCAGTGTGGTGACCCGATCGGCCGACGTGGCGGCCGTTTGGCCAGCTCGTTCGGCTTCGGCGGCCGTCGCATCGCGTTCCGCGGTCGCCTGGTTCAGCGCACGCTGGGCTGTTGCGAGCACCTCCTCGGCGTCTCGCTGCCGCTGTTCCAACCGCGCGGCGTCGGGGTCCGGCGGTGCGGCGGAGGAACGGCGTCGGGACCGGGCAGGTGGCTCAACAGGCGTGGCCCGTGGTGCTCCGAGAGTCGGTACCGGACCGAGGTCGATGGTGCCGAACCCGCCGTAGCTGATTCCCTGAACCGCCCGGCCGGCGCGGACCACCGCCGCGGCGTCGGAGTCGGCCAGGGCCGCCTGCAACGTCTGCGCGACCTCCTGGCGTGTTGCCTCGGTAGCGGTATGCCCATGCTCGGCACCGATCGCGGCGGCCTGCCGGGCGAGGGCATCGACGGCGCGATGCCGTTCCGCGGAGAGCCGGCGCAGGTCAGGTCCGGACAGGCTCTGCTGAGCCGCGCGAAGGGCGTCCCCGAGGTCGAGCAGACTCTCCAGCTCCTCTGCCGCCTCTCGAGCGAGCAGGTTGACCAGCCAGGCGGACCGGGTCGGTTTACGCAGCTTCGCGATCTCCTTGGCCAGCGCCCGGTCACCAGAAGCTTTGGCCTCTGCGGCGCGCTGGGTCCGAAGCGGCATGAACTCCTCCGGGGCCACCGCGTACAGCTCGTCCGCCACCGAGTCCAGGTCCATGGGGACCATCGTGCCCGACCGCCGGCTCACAGGTGGGACAGGACGATCGAGCTCCGGGTACGGCTCACGCCGGGGTGGTTGCGGATGATCCCCAGCACTCGCTCGAAATGGGCGGGCCCAACGGCTCGGACCACCAAGATTCCGTCCGCCTCACCGGTGACGGTATAGGCGTCCAGCACCTCGGGTATGGAGTGCGCCAGCTCGCGCATCTGCTCAGGCGGGACTCTGCCCTCGCAGTAGAGCTCGACGAAGGCCTCGATCGTCCAGCCCAACGCTCCGGGGTCGATCTGGGCCGTGAACCGCCGTATCGCACCCCCGCTTACCAGCCGGTCCACCCGGCGCTTTGTTGCCGGCGTGGACAGTCCGATTCGCCCGCCGAGCGCGGCAAAGCTCAGTCGGCCATCCTCGGCTAGTATCGCAATAATCTTGCGATCAAGATCATCAATACGCAATGAACCTCGCTCCGATTCGTTCATTCATCTATCGTAGTTGCGACGAGCCAAACCTAGACTTGACCGGTGACTAGCACTGTCGCGGTTCTCGCGCGGGTACCGGAGCGGAGCCCACGGCCCCGCCATTACCTGATGTGCCCGCCGCAATACTTCGACGTGACGTACGCCATCAACGCCTGGATGGATACCGCCGTTCCAGTCGACCAGGGCTTGGCGATGCGGCAGTGGACCGGCCTGGTGGCGGCCTACCGCAGCCACGGTCATCGAGTCGAGGAGTTGGCCCCGGTCAAGGGACTGGTGGACATGGTCTTCGCCGCCAATGGCGCGACGGTGGTGGACGGTCTGGTGCTGCCAGCCAGGTTCGCGACGGCGCAACGTCGGCCTGAGGCCGAGTTCCACCGCGCCTGGCACCGCAGCCACCGCGCAGCGTTGGCCGGTGCCTCAGTCCCCGAGGCGAGCGCGATCAACGAGGGGGAGGGCGACTTCGCGGTGCTGTCGGACCGCATCCTCGCCGGGTACGGGTTCCGGACCAGCCGCCACGCTCACCGCGAGCTCGCCGCCCTGACCGGCCGTGAGGTGGTCAGCCTGCGGCTGGTGGACCCTCGCTTCTATCACCTGGACGTGGCGCTGACGGTGCTGGACGACGCAGCAGGTCACATCGCCTACTACCCGCCGGCTTTCACCGCAGCCGGGCGTCGCACCCTGCGGCGGCTCTATCCCGACGCGATCATCGCCACCGAGGCGGACGCATTGCTGCTGGGCCTGAACTGTGTCAGCGACGGGTTGCACGTCTTCGCCCCGGCCGGCGCCGGTCACCTGATCGGCGAGCTGGGCTTAGCGGGCTACCAGCCGGTTCCGATCGACCTGAGCGAGCTGGCCAAGTCCGGCGGCGGCATCAAGTGCTGTACCCAAGAGCTACGGCCCGCCCCCCTGCCCATGAACCTCGCACGCCCGAGCCCCGTACCCCATGAACCCCGGCACCACGATCAGTGAGGACAGCATGACCGCCGTTGAGACAGCAACGAGTCGTACCGAGTCACTACTCGCCCAGACCGAGCAGCATGTCGCGCACAACTACCACCCGCTGGATGTGATCGTGGCCGAGGCCAGCGGGGCCACCGTGACCGACGTCGAAGGACGCAGCTATCTCGACTTCCTCGCCGGGTACTCCGCGACGAACTTCGGCCATTGCCATCCGGCCCTGATCGCAGCCGCCGAGGAGCAGCTGCGCCGGGTGACGCTGACCAGCCGGGCTTTCCACAACGACCAGCTCGGACCGTTCGCCGCCGAGCTGGCGGCCCTGGTGGGCAAGGAGATGGTGCTGCCGATGAACACCGGCGCGGAGGCGGTCGAGACGGCGGTCAAGGTGGCCCGGAAGTGGGGATACCAGGTCAAGGGGGTCCCTGACGGGAAGGCCGAGATCATCGTCGCCGCCGGCAACTTCCACGGACGGACGACCACGATCATCAGCTTCTCCGACGATGAGACCGCCCGGGCCGGGTTTGGACCGTACACTCCGGGGTTCGTGACCGTCCCGTACGGTGACCTGGCCGCGCTGGCGCGCGCGGTCACGCCCAACACGGTGGCTGTGTTACTGGAGCCCATCCAGGGCGAGGCCGGGGTGCTGATCCCGCCGGCCGGGTACCTGGCCGGCGTTCGCGAGCTGACCCGGCAAGCCCAGGTGCTGTTCCTGGCGGACGAGATCCAGTCCGGCCTCGGCCGTACCGGGCGGACCCTGGCCTGCGAGCACGAGAACGTCGTACCCGACGTGTACCTGCTCGGCAAGGCGCTCGGCGGCGGCATCGTGCCGGTTTCGGCCGTGGTCGCCGATCGTGACGTCCTCGGCGTGCTCCAGCCGGGCCAGCATGGCAGCACCTTCGGCGGGAACCCATTGGCCAGCGCGGTTGGACGCGCCGTGGTCGGGCTGCTGCAGACCGGGGAGTACCAGCAGCGGGCAGCGCGGCTGGGGGATCAGCTCCGGGCCGGCCTGGACCAGCTGCTCGGGCATGGTGTGGTCGCGGTCCGCAGCCGCGGGCTCTGGGCCGGAATCGACATCGACCCCGAGCTGGCGACCGGCCGAGAGATCTGTACCCGGCTGGCCCGGTACGGCGTGTTGGCGAAGGACACCCACGGTTCCACGCTGCGGTTCGCGCCCGCGATCGTCATCGGCGAGAAACAGCTGCAGTTCGGGGTCGACCAGCTGGCCCGGGTCCTTGTCGACCTTCGCCGGGGCTAGCCACCACGCGAGCGCCGGGCGCCCGGGCCAGGCAGGCTCAGGGTTGGGGGTGCTGCGCGTCGTAGGCGAGGAAGCGGCGCTGCCAGGCCAGCACCGCGACGACCAGCACGGCACAGCTGAGACCACCGACCACGGCGGCCCAGCCTTCCCCTATCCAGGAGGCCTCGCCGCCGAGGACGAGGTCCCCGAGCCGGGGACCGCCGGCGACCACGACGATGAAGACGCCTTGCAGCCGGCCGCGCATGTCGTCCGGCGTGGCCGACTGCAGGATGGTCTGCCGGAACACCGAGCTGATCGCGTCCGCGGCGCCGGAGAGCGCGAGGAAGATCAGCGCGGCGATCAGCGCCCCGACCAGCACCTGGTCGGGGGAGGAGGCGCGGACCGAGACGAGTACCAGCCCGAAGCCGGCTACAGAAAGTCCGAAGCAGAAGATCGCGGCGCCGATGATGCGGCCCTGATGACGGAGCCCGACCAGCCCGCCGGAGAACAACCCGGCCAGCACTGCGCCCACGGCGAAGGCCGCGCTGAGGGTGCCGGTGGTGGCGGCCCCGCCGCCGAGGTAGACGACCCCGACGGCAGGGAACAGCACCCGAGGCATGGCCAGGACCATGGCGATCAAGTCCACCACGAACGTCATCCGCACATTCGGCCGGGTTGTCAGATAGCGCAACCCTTCCAGAACCGAGGCTAAGCCGCGCTTCGTCTGGCTCGGGTCGGTGCCGTCGCTGACCACCGGCGGCAGGTCCGGAAGCCGCCACAAGGCCCACAGCGTGGCGGTGAAGAGCACCACATCGATGGTGTACGCCTCGGCGAAGTCCCAGGTAGCCACCAGGAATGCGCCCAGCAGCGGTCCCACAGTGAGCGCAATGTTCCAGGCGATGGTCTGCAGCACGTTGGCCGCCGGCAGCAGGGTGGGGTCGATCAGCCGCGGCACGATGGCGGACCGGGCCGGGTTGTTGATGGCGAAACCGGCCGACTGCAACGCGACCAGGCCGTACAGCAGCAGGACCGAGTCGACGTGGAGCCACGCCTGGACGGCCAGCGCGATCGCGATGAACCAGAGTGCCAGCGAGGACAGCAGGGCGACCCGGCGGCGGTCGTACACATCGACCAGTGCACCGCCGTAGAGGCCGAGTGCGACGAGCGGAACCAGCGCGCAGATGCCCAGGACGCCCACCGAGAGGGTGGAGGACGTGAGGTCGTAGACCTGGAGCCCGACGGCGACCACGGTCAGCTGGGTACCGAGGTTGGAGATGCCCAGTCCCCACCACAGGCGGCGAAAGGAGGGGCTAGAGCGCAACGGGGTCAGGTCGAGCAGCAAAGCCATGAGTCAGCAATCGACCTATCACGTGTCGGAGGAGAGAATGCAAACCTACGATGCCGCAGCCACGACACCTGCAACGCGTACTGTCCGCGAGACCCCCGCGCCCGGGTCGCCTTCAGCTCGTGACCGACACCACTGCCCAGCCGTAGGCGGTCAGGCGTGCCTGCTCCGCCCGGCTGCCGTCGGACTGTTCCAGCACCTGCAGCGAACCCAGATCCAGGTCCAGCTGCGCCTCGCTGTCGGCCAGGTTCAGCATCAGGACCAGCCGCTCCGCGCCGTCGGGCGAGCTCGACGTCAGCGCCAGCTGCTGGTTGGCCAGGTGGACGACCTCGGTGGCGGCGTGGGCCAGCCACGGATGCCGGCGCCGCAGCGCGATCAGCCGCTGGTGCAGGTGGTAGGTATCCCAGCCCTCCCCGGGCAGCTGGTCGGGGCTGGAGGGGAACTGGGGCCGGATCGCGTCGTCGCCTCCGAACCGTTCCTCTTTCACTCCGCGGAAGCCCTGCTCATCGCCGTAGTAGACGCTCGGAGTGCCGCCGAGGAAGAACAGCAACGCGTACGCATGCACCAGGTTCCGCCGGTCAGTCAGGACGCTGGCCACCCGCGTGACGTCATGGTTGCCGACGAAGGTGAGGGGCAGGAAGTCGCTGAGGAACTCGTTGTGACGGCGCAGCGTCCAATCCAGCTCGAAGAAGTTGCCGTCGTTGAGGCTGCTCCAGATCGCTTTCCACAACTCGTACTGGGTCACCGAGTCGATGCCGGAGGCGTGCCGGTACTGGATGTAGTCGCCGTGGATAACCTCGCCGACGAACCAGGCGTCCGGGAACCGGCTCCTGACCCGCGGCAGCACCGCCCGCCAGAACTCCGGCGGGACGGCGTAGGCGGCGTCCAGCCGCCAGCCGTCGGCCCCTCGTCCTAGCCAGTGGCACATCACCTCGACCACGTGGTCGAGGACCGCGGGGTTCTGGTGGTTCAGGGTGACCAGCTGGTCGTGGCCCTCGAAGTTGTCGGCCCGAAGGTGCTGGCCCTCGCCGCTGAGATGGAACCAGCCGGCGGCGTCGGAACCCTGGCCTTGCTCCATCGCGTCGACGAACCGTGGGTGCGCCCGACCGACATGGTTGAAGACGCCGTCCAGCAGGATCCGGACGCCGCTCGCGCGGCAGGCCTCAACCAGTCGGTCGAAGTCGCTGTCCTCGCCGAGGCGGGGGTCGATCCGGAAGAAGTCGACGGTGTCGTACCCGTGGGTCTGGGAGGCGAAGATCGGCCCCAGTGCCAGGCCGTTGCAACCGAGTCGGACTGCGTACTGGAGCCACTCCTCGCTCGGTAACCGGTGGTGCAGCGTCGTTGTCTGGCTGGCCTGCTTCTCTGCCCCGACGAAACCCAGCGGGTAGATCTGCCACCAGATGGCGTGGTCCACCCAGCTCGGGTTGGCGCCCATGTCACTCAACGGCGTCTCACTCACTGCGTGTCATTCGACTGCGTTGCTTCACTACGGGTGGCTCAACTGCCGGAGGTCGAGATGTGCTCGATGATTCCGGTGGTCGAGATCGACGGGGTCCTTGGGAGGTAGACGACCTTGCATACGTCGTTGAGGAAGTCGAACTTTCCCTCCCAGTCATCTCCCATCACCAACACGTCGGCCTGGTGTTCGATCACGTACTCACGCTTGAGCTCGAGGCTCTCCTCGACGAAGACCGCGTCGACCACCTTGAGGTTGGAGACGATCTCCAGCCGCTCGTCCTGGGTGAAGATGGGGGTGCGACCCTTCTTCGAGAGGTTGAGCGCATCGGAGGACACTCCCACTACGAGCCGGTCACCGAACTCCGCTGCGCGGTTCAGTACGCGGATGTGACCGACGTGCAGGACGTCGAATGTTCCGAATGTGATCACCGTGGTGTCGGCCATGAAATCAGTCCCTCAGTCGAAGTCGTGTGGCACCACCTTATGGGTCGCCGGCAGATCTGACATCGGCCCGGCGGCGTCTCACCACTACGAAGTCGCTCAGGCCGCTGACGATCGCCTCACGAGGGCGACAGCGGGGCGGCAATAGGCCCACCCGTCCCGGAAAGGGCTGGGTGGGCCATGCGGCAAGCCGGCGCGAACTACAAGCCAGCAGGCCTGTAGTTCGCCGGGGTATCAGTCGTTCCGGTCGTCCCGGAGATCATCCTTGACGTCCTCGGCGGCCTGCTTGGTCTTGCCGGACATCTGATCCGCGGCGCCCTCGGCCTGCATACTGCGGTTGTCAGTGGCGTCGCCCACCTTCTCCTTGATGGTGCCCTTGAGCTCTTCGGCCTTGCCTGCGACCTTGTCCGTTCCACTCATCGCTCGATCCTCCGCTCAGAACCGGCGTACGAAGGGTTCGTACGCTATCCGGGACGGCGACGTCCGCAGGCCGAGTGGGCTTCCAGACCGTGCGTAGTGAGACCTCGTCCTGATCTATGATCAAGACACAGACGCCATCCGAACCGTATTTCGATGCTAAAGGACTGCGTTTACGTTGTAAACACCTCACCTTCCACGAGTCCGCTGGGCCAGCACGTGGATGGATTGGACCAGATGCATGAACCCCGACGGCGGCGGAAACCTTTCCGACCTGCGACACAGTCGAACCGAGGAGCAGCCCACTGCTCGTGGGTCACTGGACCGACAGTTGGTTCTCGCCGAGGCGGTCAGGTTCATCGACGCGCACGGGCTGGCCGAGCTGACGATGCGGCGGTTGGGGAAGGAGCTCGGGGTTGAGGCGATGGCCTTGTACCGGTACGTCCCCAGCAGAGAGGACCTGCTGGACGGCGTGGTTGATGCCGTGCTGGCGGAGTACGTCAACCCGGCGGAGCTCAGCGCACCCTCCTGGCAGCATTTCCTGCAGCGGGTGGCGCATGGCGTACGGACCGTTGCGGTGGCGCACCCGAACATCTTCCCCCTGGTCGCGACCCGGCCGCCGGAAGCGCCCTGGCTGCGGCCCCCACTGCGCAGCCTCGACTGGGTGGATACCTTCTTGTCACGACTCAGCAGCTATGGCGTCGACGACGGGGGGACGGTTGCCGTCTATCGAGGCTTCTCGACGTTTCTCCTCGGTCATCTGCTCCTCGAAGTCTCAGCCCGCGGCGCTGATATCGGAGCCGCCATCGACGGCGCCTCCGCTGCCGCTGTCACCGTCGACCTGGGCCGCTACCCCGCTGTCGAGCGCCTGGCCCCCCAGCTAGCAGAGAGCGCCTTCAGCGACGAGTTCGAGGACTCACTGGAGAACCTGCTCGACCGGCTGGGACGTCTGCTGTCCAATGGCAACCAGCCAGCGACGGGCTGAGACAACCTCAGCCCGCCCGGTTTCTTCCGTCGGTGGGTTTGCAGCGCTTGCTGGGCTAGCGCCGCCGCAGTGACAGCCGGGTGATCCAGTACTTCGCTGTTTCGGGCGCAGCCACGCCGAACCGGGCGTTGACCGCCCACAACGCCCCTGCTGCCACCGTCGCGGTGGAAGGCACGTCGAGGGTCTCGTCGGTGAGGGCGCCGACCCACCGAGCGGTCCAGGTCCGGAGTCCGTTCGAGTCGTCGTGCCGGTGACGCCGGTCCTCCCGATCGTGCCGGCGGTGTCGCGACTTCAGCGTCAGCACTGCTACCTGGTTGGGGCCGCTGCCGCGGACGTTGAACAGGGTGTCGCCAGCGATCTCGAGCCCGTCACCGCCGATGATGCCGGGACCTCCCTTGACCTCGATCTCACGCGTGTGTCCGTCGGCGGTGGAGACCTGCCACAGACCGCCGACCCTGCTGTTGTTGAGGATCAGGCTGCCGTCCGGCAGCGCCCGGATGCCGTTGGCGTTCGTTGCCTGTCCATCCCCGGCGGGCCACTCGCCGGAGAGCGGAAGGAACGTCGGTGCCGCGCCTGTCGGCTGCCCCGACCGGGTGAGCCGGATCCGGGTGAGCCGGTTCATCCGCGAGTCGGTCACCCACACCGACCTGCGGGTGATCACCAAGTCGTTGAGGAAGACGCCGCCAGGTACCGCCGTGCTGGACACCAGCTCGCCGTTCCGAGTGTCGATGGCCCAGATGCGGGAAACATCACCGGCGTTGCCGACCGCCCAGACCAGCCGGGTCCGCCGGTCAAACTTGAGTCCGCGGATGCTTCGGCCGGCCGCGCCCGGATGTAGTACCCGGGACCCTCCGCCGTACAGGTCACCGGTGACGATCCTGCCATCGCGCAGCGACCCGACATAGTAGGTGGTGCCGGGCCCGGAGGTGATGCCTTCAGGACGGAGGCCGGCAGGCAGCGGGACGGTGTCGGGTGCCGGAGAGTGGTCCCGACGGCCCGAGGCCTGCGCCACTTCGGCGCTAAGTGGGAGAGTCGCGAGCGCGGTTCCCGCGGCAGCTGTCCTCAGCACGGTGCGGCGGGAAACGGTCTGTGAGAAGTCCATTCGTCATTGTGTACGTACGGTGCCGCGCTTTACTACCCCGCGGACCCGCACAAACCGCAGCGACAGAAGGAAATCCGCACCGGCCATTCGGCCGGCAGGCCCGAACCCGTGCCCTCCGGCAGCACGGTCAACTTCGACGCCGGATCCGGAACCGGTCCAGGTTGTACCCCTGGGTCACCGGGTTCCACTGCACGATCGGGGGGCCCTCGGCGATCAGGTCATATCGGAGCAGGGCGCTGACGAACACCTCGGTCTCCATGATCGCCAGCGGCCCGCCGGGGCAGCGGTGATGCCCGTCGCCGAAGCTCATCAACGTTGGTGGCACCGTCGGCGGCAGCTCCCGGCCCGGGAGCAAGCTCATCGGGCATCCACCCACGATGCTCTGGTCAGCGTTCACCGCACGGAGGTCGAGGTCGATCAGTGAGCCCAGCGGGAGCTCGACAGGCCCCTCGGGCGTGGCGAGGGTGACCGGTCCGGTGGTGCGGCGGTAGAGGTGCCCGACCACCGGCTCCAGCCGCAGAATCTCGTTCAAGATCACGATTCGTTCGGCGGTACTCGCCCGCCGATAGCGCTCGATCAGGTCCGGGTCGTCCAACAGATGCCAGACCGCCACCGTGATGAACTCCCGGGTGGTTGCCATGCCGGCGGCTCCGTACGTAACGCACTCGGTCAGGATGTCGAGGTCGCTGAACCCTGCGTCCAGCAACTGGCTGATCACGTCGTCGCGACCTAGCCGCGGCGCCCGGCGGATCCATCGGCGCCGCCGGCGCCGGGCCCGAATGGCCGGCTTCACATCGAGGTAGTAGAAGCGCAGCAAGGTCGACCTGCCGCGCAGGAACCGCAGAACCGAGATCGGGTTACGGCTTATCTCGCTCGGACCCGAGTCAAAGAAGGAGTCCAGTCGCCGGCTCATGCCTGCGAGGGAGGAGTCGGTCAGGCCGACCACCCGGGCGGCCACCTGCACCGCCATCCGCAACGACAGCCGACTCAGGTCCACCCAGCGGTCGGTTCGTAGGGTGCCGACCAGCTCGTCGCTGAGCCGTTCCATCATGTCCCGGTAGTCCTCGGTCACCTTGGGCGCGAAGAGTCGAGCGGCTGCGCTGCGTTGAGTCCGGTGCGCTGACCCTTCTAGGTAAAGGATCGGCGGCCGCATGCTGGAGCCGGCTCGGTTGACGGTGTCAGCTCCGAACCCTGCCTGCCGGACGGCTTCACTGTTGCGCAGCACCGCGCGTGCGACGTCGAAGGAACGTACGGTCCAACGCGCCTCGCGCGACCGCTGCTCGGGCTCGTCCGCTCGGCGTTCGACGCCAGGGAAGAGCGCGTCCCCGGCCGCACTCAGCTTGCGTGTCGGGCAGTTGCTCTTCGCGGCGGATCCGGCGGTGTCGAGCGGCTGAGACTCGGCCATCGGCCCAGCGTAGTGCTCGACCCCTGGCGCCGTGCCGACCAGGAGCTGGTCAGCGGGCGGTTGACCGGCTGGACGGGATAAATGTCCGGTCCCTACCCGGGATCGTGTCGGACTTCTTTCTCAGGTCCTCGGCGAGCATGAGCAGCGTTTCGGTGGTCGCTGCGAGCTGCTCTTCCGGGATCCGTTCAAACGCAGCGGCAAGCCAGCCGTAACTCTGCTCCACGATGCCGTGGCCCTTGCTGGTCAGGCGTACCAAGGTACGACGCCTGTCGTGGGGGTGGGGATAGCGAGTAGCGATGCCGGCCGCCTCCAGTCGGTCAATCAGAGCGGTGGCCGCGCTAGTGGTGATGCCAAGGTCAGCGGCGAGGTCGCTCTGGCCGCGGTCACCCTTGACGGTCAGATAGCTGATCGCCTGAGTTTCGGTCAGACCGAGCTCCACCTCCTCGGCGAGCTTCTGTCTATACTGCTCGCCAGCCAAGATGAGTGCGCGAAGCGCCCGCACTGCTGGCCCCAATGGACGCTCTTTTACCACGAATATCAGCCGCCTGGTCGGTAATCATTTGGTCAAACTACTTGACCATCGTACTAGACGGGTTTAACTTCATAGAGAAGTGGAGCGCGTCGACGTTCGGGGGATCGGCGACTTGTACCACGCGATGAGGGGGCCCGACTCGCGCGACGATCATTACTCTGACGCCGCGCGGGTCCCGCCATCCATACCCGAGTCCCCGCTCTGCTCGCCATCACGCAAGATGGCTTCGCAGCGGCCTAGCGCCGGTTCCCGAATGACCACAGACATCCGGCAATCCGGAGCAGGCAGGCCCTAGGCTGACCTGCATGGCTGAGCACAATCTGCGAGTAGCGATTCTTGGCGCCGGCATGATCGGCGAGGTACACCGGCGGGCAGCTCTGCTGGCGGGCGCAGAACTGGTGGGGGTGATGGCCTCCACTCCGGACAGGTCCCGTGAGGTGGCCCAAGCGTGGCGGGTCGAGCGTGCCTTCGCCGACATCGACGAGGTCATCAGCTCAGACGTGGAAGTGGTGCACATCTGCACGCCGAACGCCTCGCATGTGCCGTACGCGGTGGCGCTGATGGAGGCCGGCAAGCATGTGATCTGCGAGAAGCCTCTGGGAATCAGCCTCGCGGACGCGCTGGAGGCTGCGGCGGTCGCTGAACGGACCGGCATGGTGAACACCATTCCGTTCGCCTACCGCTTCCACCCGATGGCGCGCGAGATGCGCGCGCGGGTCCAGAGTGGGGAGTTCGGAGACGTCAACCTGATCCACGGCAGCTATCTGCAGGATTGGCTGCTCGACCCGCACGCCACCAGCTGGCGGGTGGACCCGGAGACCGGTGGGCCGTCCCGGGCCTTCGGCGACATCGGCTCGCACTGGTGCGACCTGGCCGAGTGGGTCACCGGTCAGCGGATCACCGCACTGGTCTCCACCACGTCGATCAGCATCCCGCAGCGCCCAGCCGCCACCGCGGCCAGCTTCAGCGCCGTTCGCAGCGACGCGCCCATGGTGGACGTGAAGACTGAGGACAGCGCTTTGATCCTGTTCCGCACCGATGCTGATGTTGCCGGTTCCGCTGTCATCTCCCAGCTCAGCGCAGGTCGCAAGAACCGCCTCTGGATCGAGGTCGACGGCGGCCGGCGCAGCGCGGTGTTTGACCAGGAGCTACCCGAGCAGCTCTGGATCGGGGCAGACGAGGGGGCCACCGTGCTGGTCCGCGACCCGAACCACGGATCCGCCGAACAGCGGCGCCTCTCCTCCCTTCCTGCGGGCCACGCTCAGGGATACGCGCAGTGCTTCGAGAACTTCGTGTCCGACTCCTACGCCGCCGTGGAAGCCGCTGCGGGCCACGGTGAGGTACCGGACGGTCTGCCGACCTTCGCCGACGGCGCCCGGGCCGCCGCCATCTGCGACGCGATGCTCCGCTCGGCAGCGGACAGCCAGTGGGTCAAGGTCTAACTCGCAGTCGTGAAGTGCCGGTGGGCCGACCATCCGGGGCGGTTGCGAGGTTTGGCAGACTCGGCCCATGGTGATGGACCTGTCTGGGCCGGTGGTCGAGGTTGCGCCGACCCTGCTGGGCGCAACTCTTCGGCATGGCGGGGTGGCGGTACGGATCACCGAGGTAGAGGCGTATGACGGCCCGAATGATCCGGCCTCGCACGCCTACCGAGGACCCACCGCCCGAAACGCAACGATGTTCGGGCCGCCCGGCCATCTGTACCTCTACTTCACCTACGGCATGCACTGGGCCGCGAATGTTGTCTGTGGTCCGGACGGCCACGCGTCCGGCGCGTTGCTGCGGGCAGGGGAGGTGATTGAGGGCATTGAGCTGGCGCGCAGCCGCCGAGGCAGATCGCCCGATCGCGACCTCGCCCGCGGGCCAGGTCGGCTGTGTCAGGCCCTGCATCTCACGGGGGCGATGCGGGGGGCGTACCTCTTCGGTGCTGGCGAGGTCAGCCTGGACCCGGCCCCGGACCCGGCGCCCTCGATCAGCATTGGCCCGCGGGTCGGCGTGTCGGCGGCGGCAGACCGCCCATGGCGCTTCTGGATCACCGGCGACCGCTATGTCTCCGACTACCGGCGCAGCCCTAGGGCTGCGGTAAGTTCCGCGCCGCGGCGTTGATGTCAGCTGAGCGGCTGCAGCGACTTCACCAGGGACGGAATGAACTCGGCCACCGTGGGATGGATCGGCAGCGCATCGCGGACGCCGGGATAGGGAACGTTGTTCTGCATGGCCATCCCGATCAGCTGGGCCAGGTCGTCGCCGTGCATGCCGAAGAAGGTCGCTCCCAGGAACTCCTCGGAGTCGGCGTCGACCAGGATCCGCATCAGGCCGACGGTCTCGCCGTCCAACACCGCCCGGCTGACCGATGACATCGGTGTCTCTCCCTTGAGCACCTTCCGGCCAGATTCGCGGGCCTCCCGCTCCGTCATCCCCACCCGACCCAACGGCGGATCCGTGAACATGGCGTAGGCGGTGATGCGCCCGTCGACGGTGCGTCCGTCGAGCAGCATCTGGCTGTCCTGGTAGGCGGTATGGGTGAACGCGCCGTGCCCGTTGATGTCACCCAACGCCCAGACACCCGGCACCGAGGTCTGGAAACGGGAGTCGATGACGACGTAGCCTCGCTTGTCCAGCTCAAGCCCGTGCTTGTCACCGATCAGGTCGATGTTGGAGCGCCGGCCGGTGGCAAGCAACAAATTGCTGCCCGCCACAGTGGAGCCGTCCGCCAACGTCGCCTCGACGCCCGAAGCGTGCGGCGCCACTTTCTGCAGCCGGGACCTGGCAATGGTGACGCCTTCGTCAGTCAGCATGGCCGCGATGGCGTCCGAGACGTCGGGGTCCTCCCGCGGTGCGATCCCACCGCCGGCGATCACGGTCACCTCCGAGCCGAAACGACGGAACATCTGTCCGAACTCGAGACCGATGTAGCTGCCGCCGACCACCACCAGATGCTCCGGCAGCTCCTTCAGCTGCAGCAGTTCCACCTCGGTCATGTACTCGACAGCGTCGAGACCATCGATCGGCGGCACCAGGGCGCGGGCGCCCAGGTCCAGGTAGATCGCCTCTGCCTC
This sequence comes from Propionibacteriaceae bacterium, assembly GCA_025965155.1. Taxonomy (GTDB): domain Bacteria; phylum Actinomycetota; class Actinomycetes; order Propionibacteriales; family Propionibacteriaceae; genus Microlunatus. The sequence continues at coordinate 33,540 of JAOPXN010000106.1, read as the reverse complement.
CAGCGTTTGGTCCGCCAGATGTACCCGGTGCGGCTCGCCGGTCGGCGTCGTCTCCAGGGTCGCGGCACCGTAAAGGACGTCGAGGTTCTCGACTGACCCCAACCAGTCAACGAGCGACTGCCGCATGCCGTCGATCAGGGTGTGCACCCGGTCCATCGCCTTGCCGAAGTCCACCGTCACCTCGCCGGTCCGGACGCCGTACTCCTCGGCTCGCCGAGCCTGGTGAGCCACCACCCCGGAAGCCCGCAACGCCTTGGTCGGCCGGCAGCCGTGGTTGATACAGGTTCCACCCACCCGGTCCAGCTCGATCAGGGCCACCTGCTTGCCCTCCTTCGCCAGGGCCGCCGCCACACCCGGTCCCGCCTGCCCTGCCCCCACCACGATCGCGTCGTAACTGGTCATGACCGCCAACCTATTCCTGCGGATGCCTGGGTCGCGAGGGTCTATGGACGGGCGCCGTCACACCTGTCGAGCACGGCGCTCGATTCGCTTATCCAGGTGAGGTCTGCCTAGACTCACCGCTCGGTAACGGTTTGATCTCAATTTTCCTCAGGATGGTGGTTCTCGGTGGCGTCTGACCGCCTACGTCGTACGTCAATTCCCGCACGGGGGAATCGGGTCGCCCGGGTCGGCGTGCCCGCCGTAATGGCTGCCCTGCTCTCCCTCGGGATCGGAGCTGCCGCACCAGCCACCTCGCCGCAGACCGCCACCGCTGAGCCCGCTGCGCTGGTCGGCGGCAGCGCCTTCGGCTCGCGTGAGGACCAGCTGGACCGGGCGAGCCGCGGCCAGATGAGCCGCCCTGCTCTGCAGACCGCACCGTCCGACCGACCCGCGATCGGCGCGGGTGCTGCCGAGGCCCACGCCAGGAAAGCCGCCGCCGCGAAGCAGAAGGCCGCCCAAAGGAAGGCTCTGGCGAAGAAGGCCGCGGCGAAGAAGGCCGCGGCGAAGAAGGCTGCCGCCAAGGAGAAGGCTGCCGCCGCAAAGGCTCGACCAGCCAAGGCTGTGGCGACCAAGTTCAGCACCGTCGCGCTCAACGTTCGTACCAAGGCGGCCGCGTCGGCGTCAGTTACGACCGTGCTGGATCGCGGCAGCAAGGTTGCGGTCACGTCCGTCAAGGACGGACAGTGGCAGCAGGTCGTCCGCAAGGGCAAGACCGGCTGGGTCCGCGGACGGTACCTGTCGGCAAAGAAACCGAGCCTGACGAATAGTTCGGGCGGGATCTCGAGCGCGCGGTGCGCGTCCGGGAACGCGGTGGAGTCCGGTCTGACCGCCGACGCTGTCCGGGTGCATCGCGCCATCTGCGCCCAGTTTCCCCAGATCAAGTCCTTCGGTGGGGTACGGGCGGACTCCTTGCCGGAGCATCCCTCCGGCCGCGCCCTGGACGCCATGGTGTCCGACGCTTCGCTGGGTCGACAGATCGCCGACTGGGTCCGAGCCAACCGTAAGCAGCTGGGCGTCAGCGAGATTATCTACGCCCAGCGGATCTGGACGGTACAGCGCGGCGGCGAAGGCTGGCGTTCGATGTCGGACCGCGGTTCGGTGTCGGCGAACCACTACGATCACGTTCACGTCACGGTCTACGGGAGCTCCGGCACCGCGTGAGACGCCTGCCCTTGTGCACCCTGGTGGGCCGTCTTAGGGTTTGTTCATGGTGGACACATATCAGTTGGTCCTCGGCGCCGTCGCCGTAGGGATCATGATCTGCGTCCCGATCCTCTGCGTCTTCCTCTATGACCTCGCGGCCGGGCGTTGGGACGAGCGGATTCGAAGGCTGCGCGAGGGGCACACCGAGTCGCTCGAGCACCGTCGGCAGGTACGCGCGCTCCGGAACCAGCACGGCGTTCCGATCGAACGCGTTGCGGCCGACCTGCGCCGGCTGCGAGGAATGATCGCGGTGGATAGTGGCCGGTCGGCCGCTCACCAGCTGGGGAACCGGATGGCGTACGACCGGGTTCTGGTGCAGGCCTGCGCCATGTGCGGCATCGAGCACGATCTCAACGACCCCACCGGCGGGATCGAACGTGACATCGAACGGCTCCGGGTCGAGGCTGAACTGGAAAGAGCCGGCGTGGTGCTCACCCAGCCCGGCTACGGCCAGGCCGCCTGACCCGCCCCGCCGGGGTGCTGGCTCCGGTGTCCGACCTCTGATGCAAGCGGGCTAGTAGTGAGCCGCGACCAGGTCATGCAGACGCCGACGGTGGTCATTCATCGCTGACCACTCCCGGCTTGGGTGTACCCGGTTGGTGAGCAGCACGACTACGACGTTGCGGGCCGCGTCGATCACCAGCGAGGTACCGGTGAAGCCGGTGTGACCGTACGCCTGCCCGCTGCCCGCCAGGGAACCCATGAAGGACAGGTCGTCGATCCGAAACCCGAGACCCGACTGGTACTCGTTCAACCCGGCCGGCAGCTGCGGCGCAAGCAGGGTGGTCAGGCCGTGCTGGGATAAGGGTGGCGGAGCAGCTGCACCGGCAAACCCGTCCAGGATGGCGCGGCCGAAACGGGCCACCGCGGCCGCCGGGGCGAAAATCCCGGCGTTGCCGGAGACGCCGTCGAGTGAGGCCGCGTTCTCGTCGTGCACCACGCCGCGGTGATCCAGGTGCGCAACGCGGTTACCCGCCACCTGCGGTGACCAGCTGATCGGCCGCATCTCGGTGGCCGCGATCCGTTCGATGCCGTCCGGTCCGAGCCGGTCCAGCGGCCGGTAGCCGGTGTCCTCCAGCCCCAACCCGGACGCCAGCTCGTCGACTAGCCGGTCGAGGGGCTTCGCGGTGACCCGTTCCGCGAGCAGACCGAGGGTGATGTAGCCGACGCAGGAGTAGCGGAACCGGCTGCCGGGGGACGCCTCCAACGGGCAGCTCAGCACAGCGGTCCGTCGATCCGCCGGGTCGGCGAAGTCCTGCCAGACGAAGATCTCCGCAGGCAGCCCTGACGTGTGGGTGAGCAGCTGGCGTACGGTCACCTGCTGTTTCTCACCGACCCGGTACGCCTCCAGGTGCGCTCCGACGTGGTCGTCGAGGTCGACCAACCCGCCGTCGACCAGCCTCATGATCACCATGGCGGTAAACAGCTTGGTCAGCGACGCGAGGTCGAACAAGGTGTCCTCCCGGACGGCGCGTCGGCGGTCGGGCGGCAGCTGCGTACCCGACATGTCGGCGTAGCGAAGGGCGTCCCCGCTCAGCCGGATCGTGGTGGAAACTCCGTCGTCCACAGCGCAGACTGCGCCGGGGAACTGAGCCCGCGGAGCGCCGCCGACACCGTCAGCAAGGAACCGGTCGATGCCCTCGATCAGCGCTGCTTCCACCCCCACGAGACTACGTCGGTGCCCTGCTCGCCCTCCGGCAGTAACGTAAATCGAGTGACCACTGCGGAGGCGATCCTGGACCGGATGAGCACGGACCAGAAGATCGGACAAATCCTCAGTACCAGTGTCGGGCACCACTCTTCGGCGCAGATCAACGCCGACGACGGCTCGCGGCGGAGCGCGGACGAGCATCGCCGAGCGCTGGCCGCGGACCGGGAGCGGGTGGCCCAGGAGATCTCCCGGTATCAGCTGGGCGGAGTCTGCTATTTCGCCGGGCGGCCGGACGGGAACCTGCCCGAAGAGGTGGCGGAGACAACCGTGACCCTGCAAGCGGCGGCGCCGGTCGGTCTGCTGATCTCCACCGACCAGGAGGGCGGCCGGGTGGCTCGGCTCCGCCGCGGTTTCACTACCTTCGGTTCGGCGATGTCCATGGCCGCACTGGACGACCCGACCGCGGTACGCGAGGCGGCGGCCGTGTCCGGTCGGGAGCTGCGGGCGGTGGGCATCAACCACGTGTTCGCCCCGGTAGCGGACGTGAACTCCGATCCTGCCAACCCGGTGATTGGCACCCGGTCCTTCGGAAGCGACCCCGCTCGGGTCGCGCGCAACGTGGTTGCCGCCATCGCGGGCTATCGGGACGCCGCTGTCGCGTCGACTGCGAAGCACTTCCCGGGGCACGGGGACACCGCCACCGACTCCCATCTCGGCCTACCCGTCGTCGGGCGTACGGTGCACGAGTGGCGGCAGGTCGACCAGCCGGCCTTCACTGCGGCCGTCGCCGCCGGCGTGGACGCGGTCATGTCCGGCCATCTTGTCCTCCGGTGGGCCGCCTCAGCCGCGGATCCCGACGTCCCGGCCACCTACTCGCGGCGAGTGCTGACCGACCTGCTCCGGACGGAGATGGGGTTCGCCGGCATGGTCGTGTCCGACGCTCTGGAGATGGCGGGTGCGCTGCAGGGACGTGACTCGGCGACGGCGGCGGTGGACGCGCTGCTGGCCGGAGTCGACCAGCTGCTGATGCCGGTCGACCTCCCTGCCACCGTGGCGGCCCTGCAGCAAGCCGTCAGCAACGGGGTGGTTCCGATGGAACGCCTGGACCAGGCGTGCCTGCGGGTGCTCCGGTTGAAGGAGCGGCTCGGGCTTCTCAACGGTTCTGCCGAGGTCGACCCGGCCGCGGCCGGTCGGTCGCAGGAACTCGCAATGGACCTGGCCGCCCGAGCGGTCACCGTGATCGGGCCTCCCTTCCTCGCGCCGTCGATCCAGCGCCCGGTGGCCGTGGTCGGACCGGCCCCGGTCAGCTCCGACCTGGCGCAGGGTCTGACCCGGCTCGGCCGTCCGGTGCTCGGCCCCGATGACAACGTACCGGCCGACGCGGCGGTGTTCGTTGTCAGCACCGGCCTTGGGCAGACGGGTGAGCTGGAACGGGTCCGCCAGCTGCTATCGGCCTATCCGGACGCGGTGCTGGTGCTGGCCGGCAGCCCGTACGGTGTCGAGCTGGTCGGTGGTCACCACACGGCGCTGCTGAGCTATGGGAACACTCCGGTTCACGTGCAGGGACTGGCTATCGCGATGGCCGATCCCACCCGACCTCCGTCGGGTTGGCTCCCGGTGGCGCTAGGCTCCGGCCGGTGAATGCGGATGGGCCGCCGGTGTGGCTGTTGCGGGACGCCCGGCTCGGTCTGACGGGTCAGCTGGTCGACCTGCTGATCGAGGACGGCATCATCACCCGGCTGGTTGGCCGGTCCCGGGGAGCCGGCCCGGGGCAACTGGCGGCGGACCGTACGCCGCAGATCGTGGAGCTCGACGGTCGCACCGTGATCCCCGGACTCTGGGACCATCACGTGCACTTCGACCAGTGGAGCCTGACCTCCCCATGGGTGGATCTCGCTGGTGCCGCCGGACCCAGCGATGTGGTCGCTCTGGTTCGGCGCAGGCTGGCCAGCGGGGCACCTGAGCCGGACCTACCGCTGGTCGGGTACGGCTACCGGGACGGGCTCTGGGCCGAGCCGCCGCACCGCAGCCACTTGGACGCCGTCTCGACCGACATCCCGCTGGTGATGGCCAGCGGCGACCTGCATCAGGCGTGGCTCAACACCGCCGCCCTGCGCCGCTACGGGTTCCCGCCGGACGGGGTCGGCATCGTCCGCGAGGATGCCTGGTACCCGGTGATGGACGACATCCGTCGAGTGCCGGACTCCGTCCTGGACGGCTGGGTGGCGCGAGCGGCTGCGGCGGCTGCCGCCCGAGGTGTGGTCGGGGTGGTCGACTTCGAGAGCGGGGACAACCTCACCTCCTGGCCGCGACGATGTGCAGCCACGGCACCGCGGCTCCGGGTCCGGGCGGCGGTCTGGCCAGATCGGCTGGAGGCGGCCATTGCCCGCGGACTGCGTACCGGCGACCCGCTCCCGGGAACCGGCGGCACGGTGACCATGGGCCCGCTCAAGGTCATCACCGACGGGTCGCTGAACACGCGGACCGCCTACTGCGTCGACCCGTACCCCGGATTGGAGGGAACCGGGCGCTCACACGGGGTGCTGATCGTCCCGCCGGTGGACCTGGTCCCGCTGATGCGGCGCGCTTGGAGCAACGGCATCGAGACAGCCATTCATGCGATCGGTGACCTGGCGACAACTTTGGTCCTGGACGCATTCGAGGAGGTTGGTGCCTTGGGCGCGGTCGAGCATGCCCAGCTGCTCAGCCACGCTGACCTGCCGCGGTTCGCCCGGCTTCAGGTGGCGGCCAGCATCCAACCTGAGCATGCCCTCGACGACCGGGATGTGGCCGACCGCTACTGGGCCGGTCGCACCGGCCGGTCGTTTCCGTACCGGGACCTGCAGCTGGCCGGCGCCCGGCTGGCGTTGGGCTCCGACGCGCCGGTGGCTCCGCTGGACCCATGGATCTCGCTGGCGGCCGCGGTCTCCCGGTCCCGCGACGGGCGGGAGCCCTGGCATCCGGAGCAGGAGCTGGACCTTGCGACTGCTCTGGCAGCCAGTACGGCGGTCCGTCGCACCGAGCCTCGGCCCGACGACGTTGCTGACCTGGTGGTCACCGAGCTCGACCTGACCACAGCCAACCCGGAGGACCTGCGGACGGCAGCCGTTGCCGGCACGATGCTGGGCGGCGAGTGGACCTGGCGTCAGGGCATCTGAGCGCGGCGGGATCCAGCGAACCACATCCGGCGACGGGGCTGCGGGTCCTAGCGGTCGGAACGGGCGTCCAGCAACGCGTTGCGGAGCCGGGCCGGCGTCCGGCTCAGCCAGGAGTCGGTGACGAGCGGGAATATGGAGCCAAGGACCGACGTTGTGAAGCTGCTTCGAACTCAAGGTTTCGACCCCGAAACCATAACAACCCCAGTAAGGAACGGATCACATCATGTCCCGCCTCGGCAATGCCGTCCGCAGCCGCCGTGAGCTCCGCCGTACCCGCCTCGAGATCAACCGGGCGATCAGCAACGCCGCCACCCCCGCCATGCGGGACGAGCTTGTCCTCGTCGCCCAGCGCAACGACTCGATCGGCTTCCGCGGCTGATCAGCTGCACTGATACCGGGCTCCCATCCTCCACGGATGGGAGCCTTTCTCATCTCCGGGCAGTCAGTCCGCCAGTCGGACCAGCGTGGTCTGCACCAGCTCGGACAGTCCTGGCAGCAGCAGGGCGGTGCCCACAGCGAGACCCACCAGGTTCGCCAGCAGGAACAGCCAGGTCCAAACCAGCCCAGGAACCCGGGTCAACCGAGCCAGCTGGTCGGCATCGGAGTGAAGGCCGAGGCCCCGGCGTCGCTGCCCCATCAGCTCCAGCACCGGCTTCGGCGCGGCGATCAGCAGAATCCAGGTGATCAGGTACGCCACCGTCGACTGGGCGGTGGGGGTGAAGTACCAGGTGACCGCGAACACCGCCAGGCCACCGAGCACGATGACCGCGAACCCATAGAAGTTGCGGATCTGGAGCAGCATCAGGGCCAGCACGGCCAGCAGCAGCCAGAGCAGGCCGAGGCTTCGCCCCGCGCCGAGCAGCAGCGCCGCGCCGAGCCCGAGCAGGGCCGGGCCCAGATAGCCGGCGGCCAGCATCAGTACCATGCCCGGCCCGGCGGCCCGTCCCCGCGAGACCGTCAGCCCCGACGTGTCGGAATGCAGCCGGATCCCCTGCAGCCGGCGACCCGCCAGCAACGCCGCGAACGCGTGCGCACCCTCGTGGGTGATGGTGACCATCAGCCGGGTCACCGGCCACACCGCGGGAACCAGCACCCCGGCCAGTGCGGCCACGGCGATCAGCGTGACGACACTCGGCGGGGGGACCGGCTGGACCGACAGTGCCCGACGCCAGACCTCCTGGATGATCTCCATCGGTCAAGCATGCGCTGATAATCTGCCTCGACCCGTTCCAACTCGCCCGGAAACCGGCCGGTCGGGTGGAGTCGTTGCGCAAAATCAGCGTCAGCCCAGCAGCACGGTCGCTCCCTGCCGGCTCCGAACCGTGCGCAGCACCAGAGCGCCAACGACCACCAGCAGCGCCGCCACCGTCAGCCATCGGATCGGCGGCTCGTCGGTGCCGACCGCCACGGCGGCCAGTGCCCAGCAGGCCGCGAAGGCAAAGCCAGCGGCCGCGGTCTGGCGGGTCACCACATAGACGCTGATCGCGGTCGCGACCAGCACCAGCACGGACGAGACGATGCTGACCCAGCCGGCACGCTCGGGCATGCCAAGCGAGCGGAAGGTTGTGGCGAAGCCCGCGGCCGCGGCCAGCGTCGCCCAGCCGAGGTAGCAGGTGACCGGCAGCCGGAGCAGCAGCCGCTCGGCCGTCGAGCTCGCCGGGCCGGCCGCCGTCAGCCGAGCCGCCGCCACCGCCAGGCAGCCCACCAGCACGAGGATGATCAGCTGGGAGAGCCAGATGGTCCGGGTGCCGAAGACCGGGACCCAGAGGGTGCTCATGGCGAACCCCGCCGCCAGCCACCACCCGGTACGCCGGTGCAGCTGCCGGTTTCGCTGGCTCGGCAGCAACTGGTAGACCGCCAGGGCAAGGCTGCCAAGGTAGATCAACCCCCAGATCGCAAACGCGTACCCAGCAGGGGTCACCGGACTGACGTTGGCATCGGAGATAGCCCCGGTGTTTGCTCGCTCTCCCAGCAGCACGGTCGTCAGCGGGGCGGCGAGGACCTGGCTGACCGCCGTCAGGGCGACCGCGCTGCAGCGTAGCGAGTTAGTCGGCATGCTTGCTATTCCGTCTGGCGTCCCGGATCGGATGCACGGGAAGGGATCTGGCCGAGCCGAACGACGGCTGGACCGTGCCCCTCTCCCGCTGAGGTTCCGACGGAGCGCGGTGCGGTCCGGCGATACCACTCAAGGCACACCGCAACGACCAGGACAATCTCGACCAGGTCCCCGCCGTAGAACATCACCATTGCCGCACGTTCCCCGTCTGCGACGCTGACACCGGCGGGGGGATCGACATACAGGCGCTTGGCGAGGATGCCGTGTGCGGCCAGCGCTGCCACCAGCACCGCCGACCGAAGCCTGATGTCCGCCCGGTGCCCGGTGGGGTCGACACCGACCAGGGAGAACGTGAACAGATAGCCGGCCACCAGGACATGGATCTGCGCAACGAGGTGGCCGGCGGGGGAGGCGTGCATCCAGCCGAACAGCGGTGTCCCGTACAGCAGCCACAGTCCGCCGACGTCGAGCAGGGCAGCCGTCACCGGATGAGTGAGCACCGCCAGCTCAGGCCGGGCGAGCACGCGGCTCAGTCGCCGTGCGTGCTGGAGCGGCAAGCCGCGAAGCGCGACGGTGACCGGGGCTCCCAGGACCAGCAGCAGCGGGGCCAGCATGCCCAGCAGCAGGTGACCTGCCATGTGGGCGGAAAAGCTGGTCTGGCCGATGCGCGCCAAGGGCCCGGCCGTTGCGGCGAGGCAGCAAAGCACCCCGCCGGACCACGCGATCGTCCGGGCGGCTGGCCAGCCGCGGCCGCGGCGTCGCCCGGCCAAGACACCAGCCAGGTAGAGAAGCAGGAGCAGCATTCCGACCGCCATCCAGAGGCCGTCGGCCCAGCTGCGATGCTCAAGCATGTTCGCCGGTCGGTGTTCCGGCGTGGACCCGGGTGCGGACGACCAGCGCGACGCCCGCGAGCAGGATCAGCAAGGCGATGACATTCCAGGTGATGTCGTACGGCAGCACCTCGGGCACGTACCGGATCTGATGAAGGCTCAGCACCTTGTGCTGGATCACACCGTCATAGAGCTGGAACCCGCCGGCGCCAAGCAGTACCCCGCCCAGCCACCGCACAAGGTGCAGGCTCCGTCGTCGGCGCAGGTCGGCGAAGAGGAACAGGGCCGCCACCGTCGCGAACCAGCTGAAGGCGTGGAACATGCCGTCCGAGATCAGCCCGACCGCCGGAGTGGACCGGTCGTAGAAGTGGTGCCAGTGCAGCAGCTGGTGGAACACCGCCTCGTCGACAAAGGCGGCGGCGCCGATTCCGAACAGCACCCCGGACCACAGGTTGCGCGCCGGGTAGCGGGACGAACCGGATTCCTCAGTCATGGCGTTGCTGATACCCGCCGCAGAAATGTCACACCAGCCGTCGCGGTAATCAGCCCCGCTCAGCCGGCCTGCTCCGGAACCGGCATGTGCCGGTTCGCTAGAGGGCGCCGGTGGTCCACAACATGCCGGTGGCCCCACCCAGCCGGGTTGCGAAGGCCACCGCCTGCTCGTCGGTGAGGCTGCTGACGAAGTCGATGATGCCGCGCCCGCGGCCCATCCGAGCCACCTCCGCCTCCGAGGTCCGGCCGTCCAGCCACTCAGGATGCTCGTGTGCGGTCCGGTCGTAGCCGAAGGTGGCCGCGTTCACCAGGTCGATCAGCCGGCGCGGTGCCCGGCTTCCGTCGGTCCGGTCGGACAGCCAGCTGTCGAAGCCGGCCACCAGCCGCTCGATCGTCTCGGCCTGGCCACGCTGGTACATCGCCAGATCCGGACGATCGAGGATGAAGTACTTGTGCACGAACTTCAGTACCGACACCTCGTGCCACGCGTTCGGCATCAGCGACACATAGCTGGAGCGGACCGGTGGGTCGGGATCCAGGACCACCGAGGAGATGAAATGGTCGATCCACCGTGAGGTGAATCCCGAGATCGCCCGGTCCGCCGCCATCGACCCGTCGTAGGGCACCGCCAGCACACCGTCGACAAACTCATCCCCGACCGTCAACACGGCTTGCGCGAACGTCTCCTCGTCGAAGACCCAGCTGTCCCTGTCGATCAGCCGGCGGCGTAGGCCCTCCAGCCCGGCTCCCGGAGTCTGCCCAAGGGCACGGAGCCGATGTTCGTCCAGGGTGGCGAACCGGACCCGATCGGCCACCCACGAACGAAACTCTTTGGAGACCGGAGAGAACTGGAGCACCCCCGAGCGGTGGAAGTCCTCGACATCGTGCAGCGAGTACGCAATGTCGTCGGCCAGGTCCATCACCGAGCACTCCAGCGTCTGGCGACCCGGCGGCAAGCCTGGGAAGGCGGCGAGGGCCTTGACCATCTCCGGCAGGTCGATCGAGTACGCAGAGAACTTCGCCGCCCCCGGCCCGTCGACCCCATGGCGGGCCCCGCGTGGCGACTCGGGCCAGCCGGTGGGGTGCGGCTCCGGCATGTGGAACCGGCCCCAGGGGTACTTCAGCACGCCAGCCAGTACGGCCGCCGTGAGGTTCAGCCCCTCGTCGCCAGGTCCGCGGACCTCCAGCTCGGTCAGGATCCGGAAGGTCTGGGCGTTGCCCTCGTAGCCGTCGATCAGCCCGAACCGATCCCGGGCCAGCCGGTCCAGCACCCGCTCACCGAGGTGGCCAAACGGCGGATGGCCGAGGTCGTGCGCTCCCGCGGCCGCCTGGACGACCACGTGGTCGAGGCCACCGAGCCGGTGCAGGACCACCGGGTCCTCGGTACGGAGCAGCCGTACCGCGATAGCGCGGGCCACGGCGGTCACCTTGATGGTGTGAGTGAGCCGGTTGTGGACTACTCCGCCGGTCGCACCGGCCGTCACGACCTGGGTCACCTCGGCCAGCCGGGAGAAAGACGGGGCGAACCTGATGCGTTCTAGATCGGTCCGGAAGTCTGACTCGACCCCGGCGTGCTGGGACGATGTCGCCGTCTCCGCGCGGGCTCTGGTCAATCGCGGATCCATAGCGGCAACCTATCCAACCGTGCTGGGAGCGGTCCCCTCTGTGTCTGCCATGTCCGCCGCGGCGTGTGGACGGTTCACCTGCCCAATCAGCTCAGTGAGGGTCTGATGCAAGCTCTTGAGATCGTCCACGCTCATTCCGAGCCGTTCGATCACGGCAGGTGGGATGTCCAGAGCCTGCTCCCGTAGCTGGCGCCCGCGCGGGGTGAGCGTGACTTTGAGCGTCCGTTCATTCTGCGGATCGCGTCTGCGGATCACCAGGCCCGCGACCTCCAGCCGTTTCAGCAGTGGTGACAAGGTGGCCGGTTCAAGCTGCAGGAGCTGCCCGATTCGGGTGACCGACAGTGGCTCGTGCTGCCACAGCGCCAGCATCACCAGATACTGCGGATGGGTGAGCCCCATCGGCTCCAACAAAGGCCGGTAGAGGCTGACGACGCTCCGAGAGGCGACGGCCAGGGCGAAGCAGACCTGCCGCTCGAGGGCCAGCAAGTCCTCGGCGGATTCGACCTCTTCGGGACCGCGCATCCGTACAGTCTACCGATCACCAACTGTTAGGGTGCTAACTATCCAAAATTGGACCGCCATGTCCGAACGGCCCGACAGGCCATCCTCGGATCCCGGCTTCTCGGGTGTCTCGTCACTATCGGGGACTGGTTGAGCCGTCCCGGTCGGCCTCAGTAGGCTGCGAGCGTTCACTACTCGAGGCAGATGAGGTTCAGATGACGAGTCCGGTAGATCCAACCACCACCTCAGCCTGGGCCACGCTGACCGACTTGCATGCCTCCTTGGTGCCGGACCTTCGCGGATGGTTCGACAAGGACCCGGAACGCGCTTCGAAGCTGACGTTCACGGCTGGCGATCTCTACGTGGACCTGTCCAAGAACCTTGTGGACGCCGAGGTAATGGCGGCACTGGTGGATCTGGCCGACCAGGTGGGGCTGGTCGAGCGGCGGGATGCGATGTTCGCCGGTGAGCACATCAATGTGACCGAGGACCGGGCAGTGCTGCACACCGCCCTCCGCGCCCCGGCTGATGCATCGCTTGAGGTGGACGGGACCGACGTCGTCCCCGAGGTGCACCAGACGCTGTCCAAGGTCTACGGCTTCGCCGAGAAGGTACGCAGCGGCGCCTGGACCGGAGTGACCGGGCAGCAGATCCGTACCGTGGTCAACATCGGTATCGGTGGCTCCGACCTCGGCCCGGTCATGGTGTACGAGGCCCTGCTTGCGTACGTGCAAGACGGTATCCAGGTGCGGTTCATCTCCAACATCGACCCGACCGACGTGGCGGAGAAGACCAAGGGCCTTGACCCCGCTACCACCTTGTTCATTGTCGCTTCGAAGACCTTCACCACCTTGGAGACCTTGACCAACGCCCGGCTGGCGCGTGCGTGGCTGCTGGACCAGCTGCGTGCAGCGGGGGCGATCGACGACTCTGCGGAGGCGGCCAAGGACGCGGTGGCCAAGCACTTCGTCGCGGTGTCCACAGCCTTGGACAAGGTGGCCGAGTTCGGCATCGACCCCGAGAACGCGTTCGGCTTCTGGGACTGGGTAGGCGGCCGTTACTCCGTCGACTCGGCCATTGGCACCTCTGTGGTGGTGGCCATCGGGCCGGAGAACTTCTCCGACTTCCTGGCTGGGTTCCGCGCCATGGACGAGCACTTCCGCGATACCGAGCTCAGCCAGAACGTGCCGGCCTTGATGGGCCTGCTGAACGTCTGGTACGTGAACTTCTACGACGCCGCGACGCATGCGGTGCTGCCCTATGCGCAGTACCTCCACCGCTTCCCGGCGTATCTGCAGCAGCTGACGATGGAGTCCAACGGCAAGAGCGTCCGCTGGGACGGCACTCCCGTGACGACCCACACCGGCGAGGTGTTCTGGGGTGAGCCCGGTACCAACGGTCAGCACGCTTTCTTCCAGCTGCTGCACCAGGGCACCCGGTTGATCCCGGCCGACTTCCTTGCGTTCGCGACCCCTGCCCACCCGTTGAAGGACGATGACGCCGACGTCCACGAGCTGTTCCTGGCCAACTTCTTCGCCCAGACCGCGGCCCTCGCGTTCGGCAAGACGGCGGACGAGGTCCGGGCCGAGGGAACCGACGAGTCGATCGTGCCGGCCCGAGTCTTCTCCGGCAACCGACCATCGACCTCGATCATGGCGCCGGTGCTGAGCCCTTCGGTGGTGGGCCAGCTGATCGCGCTGTACGAGCACATCACGTTCACGCAGGGAGTGGTGTGGGGAATCGACAGCTTCGACCAGTGGGGGGTCGAGCTGGGGAAGCAGCTGGCCAAGCAGCTGACCCCAGCCGTCGCCGGCGACGAGCAGGCACTCGCCCAGCAGGACCCCTCAACCCAGTCCTTGATCCGCTACTACCGCAAGCACCGCAGCAACTGATCCGGGACGGTGCGGGCTGACGGCTCAGAAGCTGGGGCCCTCGGACCTCAGCTTGTCGACTTCGGTCATCGCATGACGCAGGTCGGCCAGCCAGCTGTCGGCGTGCTCACCGACCAGCTTGACCGCCCAGGCCAGTGCCTCTGAGCGGGACCGGGCCACCCCGGCGTCGACGAGCGTGTCCAGCACGCGCCGTTCCGGCTGCCGCAGCCGTGTCATGACCGGTACGGAGATGTGGGTGAACAGGGCTCGGGTGCCGGACAGCTCTGCTCCCCACGAGACCTTGCGGCCATAGCGTGCCTGCGCCTCGTCCGCGATCTGCATTCGGGTCCCCCGGGTGTCGGCGCGGAACCGGCTGATCCTGCCTTCCACCGCTGCGGCGTCACTGACGTCTGAGTCCGGGAGGGTGCCGATCACGATGATCTCTTCGCGGTCGACGGTGACGTCGATGTCGGTGAACCAGTCATCGGGCAGCCGGCCCTCGAACCACGCCTGTGCATCGTCGGCTGGGGGCAGGTCGACGTTCTGCCAGCCACCGGGCCGGCCAAATCCGCGGCCGCGGCCCGACCGGTCGCCGAGCCGACCCTCCGCACCCTCCTCATGCGGGTGGTGCCGGCCGAGATCATCTGGATGTGAGTGCTTCGGCATTTTGCACGCCTCCTACTTACGGTAATCGGACGATTACATCATTACAGTAATTCAGCAATTGCAGATCGACAAGGGGTGCTACGGATCGCTTCCTCCGGCGTACCCCTACAGTGACCCGGTGACCGATCGTCGGGAGGGTCCAGATCTCGTCCAAGGCCCCTCGCTGATGACCTCAGCCGGTGCCGGAGCGGCTCGGCTGGACGCTGTGCTGGCCGCGTCAGGACTGCGGCCGACCGAGGAGCCGACGCTGCTGCCGAGCCACTCCAACGACACCTGGCTGCTTTCTGACCGACGTCATGGCGAGGTGGTGCTGCGGACGTGCTGGCGCGGAGATACCAGTCGCTTGCTGCGGGAAGGAGCAGTTGCGCGGCTGCTGCCTGCTGCCGTCGGCTATCCCGACGTGATCCAGGTCGGCCGGGTGCCGGGGAGCGCTGGCCTGACCTGGACGGTGACCCGACGCCTCGGCGGCCGACCCCTGGCCGCAGCCTGGCCCGACCTCGACCACGCCACCCGGGTACGTGCCTGTGAGCAGGCCGCGAACATGATCACCGCATTGCATCGGTGGCGGCCGCCGCAGCAGCTGCACCGACTTCTGGTGCCGACACCCAACTCGGTGGATGCGTCGGCCGCCGATGTCATCGGCCGATCGATCAACCCGCTGCCGGACGGAGTGCCGGCGCTAGTGGCCGAGCTGCGGTCCACGGGGCGCCAGCTCGCGGTGCTCTCCGAGGCTCTGGCGCTGCTGGAGCGGGACGCGGCCCTGAGCCCGCGCTGGGACTCGCCGGCATCCGGAGTGGTGCACTCCGACCTGCATCTGGACAACATCTGGTGGAGTGGCACGCAGGTGTCGGGCCTTCTTGATCTTGAGTGGGTACGGGCGGCGCCGCCGTACGTGGAGCTGGCCCGGGTGAAGGACCAGGCCGACCTGGACGACACGGAGCGCAGTGCCGCGCACCAGCTACTGATGGAAGTGATGACGCACCGAGACCCGTCTCTTATCGCCATCGACCATTTGTCCGCCCGGTTGAGAGTTCTGCAGGTTTCCTTCCAACTAAGGGAACTCTGCCGGGTAGGACTGCTCTCAGACACCGAGCAGAGCCCACCCGCGGACCATCCGTCGTTGATCTTGGAAGCGCTGCTGGGCGGCTGAGTCAGCGCCGGAACAGCGCCACTGTGACGCCGAGTTCCGGCTCGCCGAGGACGGGCGTTCGAGCGGTCAGCAGGTCGAGGATCGTCTTGACGGAGGCGACCTGGTCGCGCACCCAGCCCTTGCGCCAGGGCCTGCCAGCGCGACGAACAGTGTCGTCGCCGACACCGCTGGCGTCCAACCCGAGCAGCCGGGCAGTGGCGACAGCGCGCGGCAGGTGGTAGCTCTGGCTGACGATGATCACCTTTTCGACGCCGAAGACGGTACGGGCGCGGTAGCAGGAGTCGTACGTGTCGAAACCGGCGTAGTCGCAGACCACCCGGTCCGCCGGGATTCCGGCATCGATCAGGTAGTCGCGCATCGCCTCCGGCTCGTTGTACTCCTTCGCGCCGTTGTCGCCGGAGACCAGGATGACCTCCACCTTGCCGGTCTCGAAGAGCCTGCGGGCCAAGTCCAGCCGGGCAGCGAGGAAGCCCGACGGCGTACCGTCAGGCCGAACCTGAGCGCCCAGCGCCAGGGCGACCGGCGCCGGGGGTACGTCAACTGCGGAGAACAGATGACCGGACGACTGAGCCCGGACGAACAGCACTGAGCCCAACACAGCGCCGGCCGAGGCGGCCGCCATGCTGAGGACTGCCCAGCCGGCACGGCGAAGTGAAGCCGACGAGGCAGCACGAGATGGTCGAAACATCGTCCCAGCGTAGACGGGCGTGCAGGCGTCGCGCGCCACACCGACAGCGTTGATGGCGCGGGTGAAAAGTGGCTCGTCGGTTTGTGCTCGAATGGGTCCATGCCTGAGGGAGACACAGTGTGGCGTGCGTGCCGGCGCCTGCACGAGGTGCTGGCCGGTCGCCGGCTGACACGCTGTGAGCTGCGGGTTCCACAGCTTGCCACCACCGACCTCACCGGAGCGGTGGTGACCGAGGTGGTCTCCCGCGGCAAGCATCAGCTGTTCCGGCTGGACAGCTCCTACACCTTGCACGCCCACTTCCGGATGGATGGAACCTGGAAGATCTTCGCCCGGGGCCAGAAGTGGTTCGGAGGCGAGGAGTTCCAGATCCGCGCCGTGCTGGGCACCGAGGAGCACGACGTCGTGGGATACCGGCTGCCCGTGCTGGAGCTGGTGGAGACCTCCGCGGAGGACACGGTCGTCGGGCATCTGGGACCCGACCTGCTCGGCCCTGACTGGGACGTCGACGAGGCTGTGCGCCGGCTCAGCGCACAGCCCCAGCGCAGCATCGGCGAGGCCCTACTGGACCAGCGCAACCTGGCAGGGATCGGCACCTTCTACCGGGCCGAGCTGCTGTTCCTGCAGGGGATTCATCCGCGGACCCCCGTCGGCCAGGTGACGAAGCTGGAGCGGCTGGTACGGCGTGGCCAGCAGCTCCTGTACGCCAACCGGTGGCGGCCGGAGCAGACCACCACCGGCGACCTCCGCGCGAGCAAGCGGGCCTGGGTCTTCGAGCGCACCCGGCAGCCGTGCCGGCGATGTGGCACGCCGATCGAAACCGAGGAGTTCGGCCCGGTAGGCCAGGAGCGACGTAGCTACTGGTGCCCGCGCTGCCAGCCCCAGCCATGACCGGAAGTCCTCGATCCGGACGGAAGTGGAGCTGACCGAGCTAGCCAGCCGACACCGGCTGCGGAGCGAGACGGCACGCGTCGAGCTGGGTCTCGGCAGCCAGCGCAGCAGCCACCGCCACAGCGGAGGCGGCGGACCAGGCCTGCGGCCGACATGATGCGGGATAGGGGACCGGCCTGCCTTCGCCGGACCACAGCTCTGGGAAGCGCTGGTCGAAGACTACCGAGGCTTTGAGCAGGCCGTCCACCAGACCGCGGGCGTGCTCGGTGAGCCCTGCCTTGGTCATCCCCGCGATGACGATGGCGGTGTCGTGCGGCCACACCGAGCCGCAGTGGTAGCTCAGTGGGGAGTACCCGCCGTCCATCGAGGACATCGTGCGCAGGCCCAGGCCGGAGTCCATGTCCGGCTGAGCGAGGCGACGGGCCACCCGCAGCTCCTCCTCCTCGGTGAGCATCCCGGTGCCGATCAGGTGGCCGATGTTGCTGGTGACCGAGTCGACCCGTCGTTTGGAACCGTCCAGCGCCAGGGCGGGGTAGCTGTCCTCACCCTCCCCGCACCAGAACGCCGCACGAAACCGCTCCGCCAGGTCGGCGGCCCAGCTGCGGTAGCGGTCGCCGCCCTCGATCCCGTACGCATCCAGCAGGTTGGCGCCGGACATGGCGGCCTCGTAGGCGTACCCCTGAACCTCGCAGAGCGCCACCGGCCCGTCCGCGATAGTGCCGTCGGAGAAGCGGACCGAGTCGCCGGAGTCCTTCCAGCCCTGGTTGGTGAGCCCGTGGCCGCTTTCGTCGATGTACTCCAAGAAGCCGTCGCCGTCGGGGTCGCCGTAGCTGGTGATCCACTCCAGGGCTGCCTTCGCCGTGGGCATCAGCTCACCGACCTTCTCCCGGTCCAGACCCGCTCGCCAGGCGTCGTGCAGGACGCAGACCCAGAGCGGGGTGGCGTCGATGGTGCCGTAGTACAGCGGGGGCAGTGCGGTGTCGTTGAACGAGAACTCGCCGCGGCGCAGCTCGTGCATGATCTTGCCGGGTGACTCGGCGGTGGCGACGCCGATCTGGTTCCCGGCCAGCCGGCCCAGTACCCGCAGCGTGCCAGCGGCATGCTCGACATCCACGGGGAGGATCATCCGTGCCGACCACAGGCTGTCCCGGCCGAACAGGGTCAGGTACCACGGCGCCCCGGCGGCGAAGAAGGTGTCGGTTGGCATGTCCGGGATTGCCATCCGCAAGCTGTTCAGGTCGGCGAGCGACTGCTCCAGCCACGGCTGCAGCCGGTGCTCCACCACCCCGGCCAGACACAGATCGGCCGTGACCTGCTCCGCCAGCTCAGCGGGCTGAAGCCCTGGGCCGGCGGCGGCGATGACGGCGGACCCGCTGTCCCGGATCTCCAGCGTCCAGCCGACGGAGACCTCGCTGCGCGACGGTATGGTCACCGGCCACTCCAGCTGCAGCGTACGGCGGTCGTCGGAGAGGCTGGTCTGGGCATCCAGCGCGTGCAGCGTCAGGGAGACCGGACCGGAAACCCAGTGCAGGGCGCCATCGACCTCGGTGATGTCGAGCGGGACCGGCTGCGAGCCGATGCCGACCTTGATCTCCTCGATGGAGAGAAAGTCGCTGGCCAGCTCCACCCGGATGGTGGTGCTCACGTCGCCCGGCAACAGCGAGGAGATGGTCACGGTCTCGCTCAGCAGACCCGGCGACACCTGCCGCCGCCGGTCCAGGCGCACCTGCGGGTCGGGAAACTGCAGCAGATCGGCACCGACGTGGCGCAGCAGCCCGGTGAAGACGGCGCTGGTGGAGCCGGTCTGGGTCGCGATGTGTTCCGCCTGCCGTCCGTCCACCGTCACCAGCACCTCCGACAGCACCCGGATGTCGGAGTGGATCACTCCCTGGGCGCCCGGATCGTGCTCGGGGTTGGTGATCTCACCGGTCCGGTCGGACAGCACTTGAGTCGGAGCGGCGAAGACGGTGGTCAAGTCATGCAGGAACGGCTGCAGGTGCAGCGGCATAGCGGACTCCGATTTCAGCTCAGCATCACAACAACGACCAAACCCTACTTTCGCTTTCGCCGACTAGTCACATGCGCCGGCGTTCAAGCGGCGTGTCTCTGCAGAGTTGGCTAGTCGGCGAAAAATACGGCGCTAGTTGACCTCGTCCGGGTGGCCGCCGATCCGGTTTCCCTGGTCGAGGGCGTCGATGGCGGCCACGTCCGCGCCGCTCAGGTCGAAGTCCAGGACCCCGAAGTTCTCCTCGATCCTGGAAGCGGTGACCGACTTGGGGAACACGATGTACCCCTTCTGCAGGTGCCAGCGGATGATCACCTGCGCCGGGGTCCGGTCGTACGACTTCGCCAGGCCGGCGATTGTCTCGTTCGTCAGGTCCTCGGACTGGCCCAGCGGGCTCCAGGCCTCGGTCTTGATACCGAGCTCGTTGTTCACCGCCACGAGTGCGGTCTGGGTGAACGTCGGGTGCAGCTCGATCTGGTTCACGGCAGGGACGACGGAACCCTCCGCGACCACCCGCCGCAGTTGGTTCTGCTGGAAGTTGGAGACACCGATGCTCCGGGTCCAGCCCTTTGACTGGATCTCCTCCAGCGCCTGCCAGGCCTCGACGTAGTCGTTCTTGGCGGGCGTCGGCCAGTGGATCAGGTAGAGGTCCACGTAGTCCAGGCCGAGCTTGTCCAGGCTCTCCTGGGCGGCGGCGATGGCGGCGTCATGACGGTGGTTGGCGTTCCACAGCTTCGTCGTGACGTACAGCTCCTCCCGCGGGATGCCGGAGTCGGCGATCGCCCTGCCGACACCCTCCTCGTTGCCGTAGATGGCGGCGGTATCGATGTGGCGATAGCCGACCTCCAGCGCCTTGCTCACGGCGGGAATGATGTCCTCGGTCGACACCTGCCAGACCCCGAACCCAAGCTGCGGGATGCGGGCTCCGTCGTTCAAAGTGACTGTGGGGACCTGGGTCATGCGTGGAGCTCCTTGGAGATCGGGATTGGTTGAGTTTGCCTCTTACCCCGAACCCCGCTGCGTCCAATCAGTACTCTCCTGCCGTCCGGATGCTGGGATTTGCTCCGTGAGGCTGCCGGGCGGGGCCATGCACCCCAAATCGATGCGGGAAACCTAGGAGCCGGGTGAAATACTTGTCTCTTGTGTCATCACTACCGTCGCTGCTGAGCTCCAGGATCGAGTCCGTGACCGGAGTCGATCCCGAGCTGCGGGCCGCCACCAAGCCCCAGTTCGGTCACTTCCAGTCCAATGTCGCTCTGCGCCTGGCCAAGACCGAGGGAAAGCCGCCCCGCGAGGTGGCCGCCCGGATCGTGGCCGACCTGGATGTCAGCGACCTCTGCGAGCCGCTGGAGATCGCCGGTCCCGGGTTCATCAACTTTCGGCTCAAGTCCGACGTGCTGGCACGTTCGGTCACCGCGCAGCTCGCCGACCCAGCCGTCGGGATCGAGCCCGCCGCTGAGCCGCAGGTCGTGGTGATCGACTACTCCGCCCCCAACGTGGCCAAGCAGATGCATGTAGGGCACCTGAGGTCCTCGATCATCGGCGACTGCCTGAACCGGGTCCTGACGGCGCTCGGGCACAAGGTCATCCCGCAGAACCACGTCGGTGACTGGGGCACCCAGTTCGGCATGCTGGTGGAACAGATCCTGTTCGACGGCACCGACGTCTCCGCCTTGACCCTGGCAGAGGCCGAAGCGCTCTATACGAAGGCCAACGCGCACTTCAAGTCCGACGAGGAGTTCGCCACCCGGGCCCGGAACCGCGTGGTCGCGTTGCAGTCGGGCGACTCCGAGACCCGTAAGATCTGGCAGCAGCTGATCGAGGTGTCGCTGGCCGGGTTCAACGAGGCCTACCAGCGGCTCGGGGTGCTGCTCACCGACGAGAACCTCGCCGGCGAGTCCACCTACAACGACGACCTGCCGCAGCTCGTCGCCGAACTCGAGGCGAACGGCACCGCCGTGGTTGACGACGGCGCTCTGTGCGTGTTCGTCGAGGGCTTCAACTCGCCCATGATCGTACGCAAGCGCGACGGCGGCTTCGGCTACTCCGCGACCGACCTCGCCGCCATCCGGCGCAGGGTCCGCGACTTCGCCGCCGACCGG
The DNA here is from genome assembly GCA_025965155.1 of Propionibacteriaceae bacterium. GTDB lineage: Bacteria > Actinomycetota > Actinomycetes > Propionibacteriales > Propionibacteriaceae > Microlunatus. The sequence continues at coordinate 12,213 of JAOPXN010000106.1, read as the reverse complement.
ATCATCTACGTGGTCGGTGCGCCGCAGCTGTTTCACTTCGACCAGGTGTTCGCTGTCGCCCGCAAGGCTGGGTTCCTGCCGGAGAACGTCGCGGCGGAGCACGTTGCGTTCGGTCAGGTGCTCGGGCCGGACGGCAAGAAGTTCTCCACCCGCGAGGGCACCGCGGTGACCCTGAACAGCCTGCTGGACGCAGCCGAGGAGAAGGCGTCCCCGCCGATCGCGCTGGCCGCGATCAAATATGCCGACCTGTCCAACGGCTTGAACAAGGACTACGTTTTCGACGTTGACCGGATGGTGGCGACCATCGGCAACACCGGCCCGTACCTGCAGTACGCGCACGCTCGGGTCACCCAGGTGCTGCGCAAGGCTGAGGCGGACGGGCTCACCGAGCAGACGGTCGTCAGCGTGCTGTCCGAGCCCGCCGAGCAGACGCTGGCGCTGCTGCTGTCCCGCTTCGGCGAAACCGTCGCGGAGGTGGCCGACACCCTGCAACCGCACAAGCTCGCCGCCTACCTGTACGACCTCGCCGGCGCACTCTCGGTCTTCTACGAGCAGTGCCCGGTGCTGAAGTCGGAAGGAGAGGTACGCAACTCGCGGCTGGCCCTGTGCCGTGCCACCAAGCGCGTCCTCGCCTCGGGCCTCGACATGCTCGGCATCGAGGCCCTCGAGCGGATGTAGCGGCCCCGGTTCAGGGCGTCGACGGCAGCAGCAGGTCGGGGTGCTCGAACCGGTCCACCGCGAGCCAGGCGGCGCCCACGATGCCGGCGCTGTTCAGCAGCTTGGCCGGGACGATCTCAGCGTTCAGCTTGAGCAGCGGCAGGAACTTGCTCGCGTCCTTGCTGACGCCGCCGCCGACAACGATGAGGTCCGGCCAGAACAGCTTCTCGACCTCCTCGTAGTAGCGCTGAAGCCGCTTCGCGTACTTCTCGTAGGAGATCCCGAGCTTGTCCTTGACACTCGCCGCAGCCTGCGACTCGGCGTCGTGTCCATCAATTTCCAAGTGTCCGAGCTCGGAGTTCGGGACCAGCACACCGCGGTGGATGATCGCACTGCCGATCCCGGTGCCGAGGGTGGTGACGATGACCAGACCGGGATGGTCCTTCGCCGCGCCATAGTGGACCTCGGCCGCGCCGGCCGCGTCGGCGTCGTTGACCAGAAAGATGTTGCGGCCGAGATGCTCTTCGAAGATCTTCTCCGCGGGACAGTTGATCCAAGACTTGTCGATATTGGCGGCCGAGCGGGTGATTCCGTGGGTCACCACTGCGGGGATGGTGATGCCGATCGGGCCGTCCCCGATCTGGTCGGCGAAGTTGGCCACGATCTCACCGACAACCTTGGCCACGTTCTCAGGTGTTGACTTCTTCGGGGTCTCGATCCGCAGCCGCTTCGTCGCGAGCTCGCCGGTCTCCAGATTTACCGGAGCACCCTTGATGCCGCTGCCGCCAATGTCGATACCAAGCACAGGTCGATCGGTCATGGGCGAGAGCCTACCTAGAACCGGAGGTCCGGGGGAGTCACCAACTCATTCCTAATTCGTCGAGGTGGCCCGTTGCCACCCTGGTGATCCTTAGTCGGACGGGCGTCCGGAGAATCGACCTCGACGGCACGGCTTCTTCAGACGTCCGGCTTGCTATGCGGGCGTCACCATGGGTAACACTAGGCAAATGTCTCCTTCTGAGCTGGTCCAAGCGAGCCGCCTGATTCCAGCCTCGGCCTCCAAGATCTTCGAGCTGCTGGCCCATCCCGCCCAGCATGTCGTCATCGACGGCTCCGGCACGGTCAAGGACGTGCAGCAGCGGACGCCGGAACGCCTGTTCGCCGGCGCCAGGTTCGGCATGCAGATGCGCTGGGGGCTGCCGTACAAGATCTTGAACGAGGTGGTCGAGTTCGAGTCCGACCGACGGATCGCCTGGCGTCACTTCGGAGGTCATGTCTGGCGCTACATCCTGGAGCCGGTGGACGCCGAGCGCACCTGGGTCACGGAGCAGTTCGACCCGACCCACTCTCGCGCCCCGCTGGTGCTCAGGCTGATGCGGGCCAGCCGACGCAACCAGGCCTCGATCGACGCAACATTGCTGCGGCTGGAGCAGTGGGCAGCGGGCAGGGCTCCGGCCTGAAGTCCATTAATCGGCCGCTCGTCCGCGCCGGCGGCCGCGACACGCGGGAATCCCGGGAAGCAGCTACGACGAGGGTTCGAAAACTGGACTCGGCCGCAGCTGCCGCAGGCACCAGGCATAGAGGTGCTCGTCGAAGTGATGCGCTGAGGAGAAGTAGAACGCGTAGAACCGCCGGTACACCCCGATCCAGTGCCTGATGTCTTCGCCCAGCTCCGCCACCGCCTGTTCGGTCAGCCAGGCCGCGTCCGCCGCGGCCTCCGGATACGACTCCAGCTCCAGGAAGCAGATCGCGCCGGTGACGTCCATCAAGGGGTCGGCCGCCAGCGTGTGCGGGCTGAAGTCGAGAACCCCGGTGACCACCGGAGTTCCGTCGGGCCCTCGGCTGCAGAGTGCGTTGGCCGGACACAGGTCGCCATGCACCAGGTACGGCGAGCTGGCCCGACCGGCGATATCGCGGTGCCACTGCGTCCAGATCTCCGCGACGTCCGGGAGGTCGGCTTCCAGCCGGTCCCGGCTGGCCCCGATGACGCGCTGCAGCTGGGCACTGAGGAGCTCAGCCAGCGAGCCGAACTGCTGTGGGGCGCCTTCGCCGACTAGCCGCGCGAACCCCGCAACGGGGGAGGGCAGGCGGGAGATCGACATGGCCACCCGCAGATAGCTGCGCAGCGCCGACCTGCGTTCGTCTTCGGCCGCCTCCGGCAGCCAGCCGGAGAAGTTCCGGCCCGACAGCCGGCGGTCCATGGTGTACATCCGGCCGGCCACCTCGCCGGTGTCCACGATCCTGGGCACCTCGAAGCCAGGATCGGCGCCGTTCCAGAAGTCGTACAGGCCACGGAGCTGAGCGGCTACCTCGGCCGGCCCCTCGTGGCGGCTCCGGTACAGCCGCAGTACGAGGTTCTCGTCGAGGGCGAACACCCGCGACTCGCTTCCGGAGCCGAGGAAGGCGCTCTCGTCGATACCGAAGCGGGCCAGCGCCTCCCTGTCAGCCAGCTCGTCGGCCTGGCGACGGTCCGGTGCCGGCTGCGGGCTACGTCGTTGTGCCAGCCGCTCGCGATCCAGGCCGCGGGCAGCGCGGGCCCGATCCAGCTGGCTCAGTGCCAGCTCGCGAGCGGCCGCCTCGTCCAGCTCGCGGGCCACGGCGTTCACCGGCCCCTTGGGCGTATCGACGTGGACGTCGGCCAGCCGGAGCCGCCGCTGCAGCGGCCCCTGCTCGATCCGTACCGACTGCGTCTTGGCGTGCGGCACGATGTTACGGACCCGGGTCAGCAGCCCATGCTCGGTGATCAGCACCGACGGGTCCCAGCCGTACCGCAGCGTCTGCGCCGTGAACCAGTTGAACCAGCGGGCGCGGCTGGGGGAGCGGTGCATCGGTACGGCGTTCAGGTCAACCTGAGGCATCACCTCGTCCAGCGCCAGCTGAACCTGGTCGGCGGTCGCCACCGGCAGCAGCACGCTGGTGGCGTCCGACTCGTTGTTCTCACCTGCCGAGGTGCCGTACCCCAGGATGTCCACGTCCACCCGGTGCCAGCCGAACGGCCGCCACAGCAACGGCTGCGAAATCTTGATGCCTTGGATCCGGTCGACCGGCACCGACTGGCTGGTCAGGTTGGTCAGTCCGCGGGTGACCCGGAGTCCACGCGGCGACTGCGCCAAGGTGAAGTGAAACATGCTCACGACCCGGCGACCGATCATCGTGACGCCGCCGATCAGCAACGGGATCAACCCAGGAAGGGCATAGCCGACAACCTGCTGCTGCGCGCTAATCCCGATAGCGAGAACGGCGATGCCCATCGTGACCAGCCATTCAGTGGACAGCACGAACGCGGCAACGAGCCGCTTGGCGGAGACGGTGACCAGTGGGCGCTCGGCTGAGCTGAGATCGGTCATGACGCTGGAGGCTGGACCGATGTGGGAGCGGCTGGCCTGCTCACCGTGGGCCCGGGCCAGCAGGTAGTCGCGCAGTTGGGCTGCGTTGGAACGGGCCAGGTAGCGCAGCTTGATCGTGCTGTTCCCGGCCCCGACCTCCAGCCGCAGCTCAGCCAGGCCGAACATCCGCGCGGCGAACGGCTGGATGACGTCTATGGACTGCAGCCGTTCGAACGGCACGCGCTTGGAGTTCTTGAACAGCGCACCGGTCTCGATGCGGAGCTCCTCGTCATCGATGACGAACCGGGTGAAGTACCAGGACACGAAGCCGACGACCGCAGCCACCACCACGATGACGGCGATCAGCGGCAGCACCCACTGCAGGTCCGAGACCGACATCCGGGGCTCGTTGGAGCCGTTCGGAAGCCAGTCCCGACCGAAGCCGATGACGATCGCCACCAGCACCAGCCAGCCCCGGATGAATGGGGTCAGCGGATGCGGGCGTTCAGTTTGCTTCACGACCGGCGCGCCGGACACCGCAGGTGCCAGGTTAGCCGTCCTGGATCCGCCCTGCTCCGGCATCGGAGGAGGGGACGGGCGGGGCTGGTCCTGCTGAGACGGGAACTGGCTCATAGTCCCGAGGCCTGCGCCTCACCGAGCTCAGTGAGCCGGTCCCGCAGCCGGGCAGCCTCGTCCGGGGTGAGCCCCGGGATGGTGGCGTCAGTGCTCGCGCTGGCCGTGTGCAGGGTCACCGACGCGAGGCCGAAAGCGCGCTCCAGCGGCCCGGACTCCACCTCCACCAGCTGCATCCGGCCGTACGGCACGGCTACCAGAGTGCGGAAGAGCACCCCGTGAGTGATGTAGAGGTCGTCCTCGCGTTCGACGTAGCCCCAGGAGCGCCAGTTCCGATCGACGAGCAGCAGCCGGCTGACCGCGATCACCGCGGCAATGCCCCACAGAATCGCGGAGATCCACCACTCACCGGAGACAAGGCCGACCACGATGGCGGGGACGCTGAAGAGGATCGGAGCGACCAGGAGACTGGTCAGCCGTCGCAGCGTCCGGTACTTCGGGGACAGGCGGTTCCACGCGTACGTGGGTGGTGCGAAGAGTTCATCCATGACAGGAGTCAGGGTAGAACCCTCCCCCAATGCAGACCCCTCTTCGGCCCACGTACCTTCACCTCGCCGAGGATATTGGTGCCGGTGATCACGATCGTCGGCTGAGCGGGGTTGGACTCGCCGATGCCCTTGATCGACGTGCTGCCGAGAACGTTGGTCGTCTCGTCCCTGACCGTGGCGCCGACCGGCACCCGCAGCACCACCGTACCGAGGAGCTGGGTGACGTTGACCTCGATCACCGGCGTCGCAAACACGGCCTGGGTGAAGTCCAGGTCCACGGTCCCGAGCAGGCTGTTGGCCGCGCTCCGAGTCCGTACCCGCCACTTGCCGTTGCGTTTCACCGTGGAAAGCACAGCTGTCATCCGCTCGGTCTCCGCGTCACCACCTGGCGGCACCGACAAGCTCGAGGAGCCGGTTCGGGCGGACCCGTGAGAAGCCGGGACCGGTACCAGATCGGCCGTCAACGGCAGCAGATCGTCGAACGTCTTCGCGGTCAGCGCGGCCTCGAGACGCTCGGTGTGCTCGCTGTGGCTGATCCGGCCGTCGATGTACGCGGCCTGGAGCACGGCGGCCACCTTGTCCCGGTCGGCATCGGAGGCACGCAGGCCAGGTGTGTTCATCTCTTCTTCCTCTTTTCGGGCTTCGGCCCACGTACGTTGACCCCGCCGAACAAGGCAAGGCCCTTGATCACGAGCGTGGGCGCACCCGGCTGCGGTTCGCCGAGGTCGGCAATGTCGGTCCCGCCGAAGATCCCTGCGGTTTGGTCCCGGACTTCCATCCCCGCGGGCAGTTTGATGTCGAGGCCGCCGAAGCACCAGAAGCCGGACAGCTCCACCAGATGGTCCTCGAAGATGGCGTCGCGGAAGTCCAGGTCAATTCCGCCGAACAGAGCGATCGACTGGATGGTCCGGCGGACCCGCCACTTGCCCCGACGGGTTGCCCCGCCAAAGATTGCGACGAGCCGCTCTGGTTCACCGTGCGGAGCCGAGCCCTCGATCCTGATCTGGCTGGTGGAGGGCCCGCTCGAATGGCCGGCGGCTGAGCCGGGATATGCCACGACGAGATCGCGGGTGATCGGTATGAGGTCGTTGAAGGTCTTCGCGGCGAGGACCTGTTCGAGCCGCTCGTCATGCTCCTCCAGCGAGAGCCGACCTTCGGCGTACGCGGTATTGAGGACGGTGGCAACCTGATCCCGGTCGGCGTCGGACGCCCTGAGACCGCCACCGGAAGGGGGCAGACGGCTCGGTTCGGGCAGGCTCTGGCTCACCGGTCAACGGTAACCCCGCGGGCGGTCATGGACGAGTGTGTTCTTGTCAGATCAGGGGTGAAGGGGGTCTCCTGAGGGCAAGCCCTGAGGCCCGCCTGAGGTAACCGCCGAGGAGAGTCGCAAGCAGAGCTTGCGCTACCCGTCGGCCAGGCTGACAGGTCTCCTGAGGGAGCATGCCCCCGTGGTACGGGATGGCTCTATCTGAGACGACGATGACATTTCGAGGGCGGTGCAGCAGACTTGGTCAGGTCTGTGGGCTCTGAGTCCATCGATGTCTTGTTGGCACCCCGTACCCGGTGTCGACGTCGTCGGAGTGTCCCTGCCGATCCCCCACCACCGGCCGGGTTCCTCTCCGCCGACAGAGGCGTCGCCGTTCGCCGTCGTTCCACGGACGGCCTCTATCCAAAGATAAAGGGTGGGATGATTGAAGGCTCCGCGATCCGGGAGGCAGGAATGAACAAGGGCGATATCGAGACTTACCATGCGGGGGGTCTCTGGCATAACCGGGTCGCCGGTGAGAACTGGGTCCTCAGCAGCCACGAGCTGAAGGACGAGGCTCGTCTGGAGGGAACGCGGTACGCGGTCGAGCGTGGGGTTAGCCATGTTGTGCGGTATCTGAGCGGCCGACTCGAGTCAGTCGATGACCATCGAGACTGCGGAGCGGCGGAGCTCCTCAGCAGCTAGCCCAGATCACGCCCCCGGTCCCGTCAGCTCAGCGGCCGTCCCTCCAGCGGATCTGCCCTGTGGCCTCAATGACCCAGCCTCCGGCTCGCTGAGCCACGAATTCGAAGCCGCCATTGTCTGGTGTGGGCCGCGGCGCTTGCCTCCGCCCAGCCCACCGCCGGCCCTCGCATGAGCGCACCGGGGCCACTGACGCCGGTATCAAAGTTGGTGTAATCCATTAGGTCTCGCCTCTGTGGCCGATAATCCCTGGCGGTAGTGGTGGCTTCATTGGCTGCTGCGACTAGATCGCATACTGAACCGCCGAAATCCAATTCTGCTATGGAGAAACGCTTTCTCGTAGGCAGCGTCGAGGCGAAACAGAAACGATGCTGGTGAACTTCGAGCGTATAAGGAAGTGGCTTGTTACTAATGTGATTGCCGGTTCGCGGGTGAGGCGAGTCATCGTTGCGAGTCGTGTGTCTGCCCTTATATTTGCGTGCCTAGATGCCAAAGAAAATCAGATTTTATGGTCCGCACCCTTGGCATATAAAGCACCGCAGGCTAGGGTTGAATTAAAGCCAAGCAAGCACAGAACAATCACAGGAGGACAGCATGAGGGCACTCAAAATGGCGACAGCCGGCGTAGCGCTTGCAGGATCCCTGTTCGTGTCCGGGCTCGCCGCGGCACCCGCAGAAGCGGTAGTAAATCAGGCCGGTCTTATCAACGTGGCATTGAACGACGTGAACGTCTTGAATGATGTGAATGTCGGCATCGCGGCCGAGGTTGCCGCTGAGTTGTGCAACGTGAAGGTGGGACCAGTCGCAGTTCTTGGTCAGGCAGTTGACACCACCGGCAAGACCGAGACGGTCTGCAAGACCGCCCAGGGCCCAGTCGAGTTGACCCAGGCGTAAGGCCAGCGGGCATCACCGTCGAACACTGGTACACGGCCTAGCCCAGCACACGGCACGTTCCCCTCAGAGCCATCTGAGGGGAACGTCTTCGTCCGATCCGCTGTGCTCGCGGGCGGGGACGTACCGGGTGACGCGATGATGCGGGGTGGGGTAGTGAGCGCGAGGAACAGCCAGTACGTCGGCTTCCGGGTGACCTTTCTTACGACGAATCGCCGCAGCCCTTCACCGTGGCCAGCCCTGGCTTCGCCCATGCCAGGGTGCGCCATCCCAGTGGTTCGGCAGGCGACTGCACCGGCGGGCGACCTTCGCCCCCTTCAGACCGCGCGGCGACCCGCCAGAGCGCGCTCAGTAGCGAGCCCGTAATTCGTCAATGTGTGCGGAGCCACATCGGAAGCACCCTCGCCCAGTGTGAGCCAGGCGAGGGGCCGTCCCCGATCGAGAACATGGTGAGTATGTCCTATGTGATCGGCCGGCGCCGGTCATCACGGATATCCTGAGCCCCTAGAACGAGGGGCCACAGGTAGGGCTTGGCGCTACCGATCGAAAAGGCCGCAGGTGAGAGTTCGAAGGCTCGAGGCCGCAAAGCAAGGTCACTGAGGTCGTCAGCCGGTCAATGTCTGTTTGTACGCGGGGCCGATCCACGTCTGTTTGTAGCCGGCAGAGGACCCGTTCGCCGACCGCTCCTTCGACTTGCATGAGCAACCCGCCATGTGCTGCGGTCAGGGTCGGAGCGCATCGACCCAGGGGAGACCCGGACTAGCTGGACTCAGCCGTGCCCTGCTCCTCGCTGACCGGTTGATCGAGGAACATCGCGAGAGTTCAGTCGGCCAAGCACTCGGTCGGTGAACCGGCCGACGGCTTCGAGCTCGTCGTCGGACAGTGAGTCGAAGACAAGGTCTCGCACGGCACGTGCATGGGCGGGGGCGGCTTGCTCGATGGCAGTCCGTCCTGCCGGTGTCAGCACGATGAAGGCTCCGCGGGCGTCGTCGGGGCACTCTTCCCGCTCGACCAGCCCCCGCGCCTCCATGCGCTTGTAGTGGTGGGAGAAGCGGCTGCGCTCCCAGTTCAGCGCCTTGGCCAGCTCGGAGATTCGGAGCTTGCCGTCCGCCGTGTCGGTGAGCTGGACGAGGATATCGAAGTCTTGCAAGGACAGGCCGGCGTCAGCTTGCAACTGGCGGTGTAGTACTGCGGGCACCTGCGCGTTCATCGCCAACCAGCCCCGCCAGACGCGCTGCTGCTTCCGGGTCAGCCACGGGCTCTCATCATCCATGAGGTCAATCGTAGCGGGAATAGTTGACACGTCACCTAAGTTCCTACCATCATGTACGTGACACGTCACCAACTTGGTGGCCCAACCAAGGAGGATTCAGTGACCACCAACAGCAGCGTCTACACCACCCTCGCCGATCTCTCCGGGGCCTACACCATCGATCCGGCCCACACTCGGATCGGGTTCGTCGCCCGGCACGCGATGGTCACCAAGGTCCGCGGCAACTTCAACGACTTCGAGGGCAGCGGGGTCGTCGACGGCACCGACCTGGCCGCGTCGAAGGTGACGTTGACCATCCAGGCCACCAGCATCGACACGCGCAACGAGCAGCGTGACGCGCACCTGCGCAGCAACGACTTCCTCGCCATGGATGAGTTCCCCCAGATCACCTTCGTCTCAACCGGCTTCAGCAAGACCGGGCCCGCCAGCCTTGATCTGACCGGCGACCTGACGATCAAGGGCGTGACCAACTCGGTCACCGTGCCGTTCGAGTTCGAGGGTGCTGCAACCGATCCGTTCGGCAACCTGCGCGTCGGCTTCGAGGGTGGGGTGACCATCAACCGCAAGGACTACGGCGTCACCTGGAACGCCGCCCTCGAGACCGGCGGCGTGCTGGTCAGCGACAAGATCGTGCTGGAGTTCGAGATCTCTGCCATCAAGACCGTCTGACCCTGGTCCCGAGCCGGCCTTCTCTCCCTTCCCAACACTCGACTTAGCTAAGGGCACCATCGTGAGCACCTTCAAGACCACCCCCACCGTCGACGTCCGCCGCGCCGAAGACCGCTTCAAGAGCAACTTCGGCTGGCTTGACTCCAACCACTCCTTCTCCTTCGGCCACCACCACGACCGGGCCAACACCCACCACGGGCTGTTGCTGGTCAACAACGACGACGTCGTGAGCGCCGGCATGGGGTTCGAGACCCACCCGCACCGGGACATGGAGATTGTCACCTGGGTGCTCGAGGGTTCCCTGGTGCACCAGGACTCCACCGGCCACAATGGCGTCATCTACCCGGGTCTGGCGCAGCGGATGAGCGCCGGACGCGGGATCCTGCACTCGGAGAAGAACGACTCCTGGCGGCTCGGCGGCCAAACCCATCGCGAGCCGGTGCACTTCGTGCAGATGTGGGTGGTGCCCGACCAGAGCAACCTCACCCCCGGCTACGAGCAGCTGGAGATCGCGCCCGAGCTGCTGGCGGGTGAGTTGGTGCCGGTCGCCTCCGGGATGGGCAAGCACGACGGCGAGGCGGCAATCCGCATCCAGAACAAGGACGCGGCCCTGTACGCGTCCCGCCTCCAGCCCGGCGAGACGGTCGAGCTGCCGGAGGCCCTGTTCCTCCACCTGTTCGTGCCCCGCGGTGCGGTGGTCCTGGAGGGCGTGGGACAGCTGGCCACAGGGGACGCGGTCCGGTTCACCGGCACCGGGGGACAGAAGGTCACCGCCACGGAGCCGGCGGAGATCCTGGTGTGGGAGATGCACGCCGCCGCCTGACCTACCCGGCAGGCTCGACTGTCCAGGTCGACAATGGACCAGCATCGTCGGCGGCGTTGAGAACCACCGCGAGACGAACATCTCGACACCCGTGTGCCGCGCGGCAGAGGCCGCACGCGTGGACAACCACCATCACCTGAGGAGAACGATGACCGACGTCGAACCCGGCCGGGCAACCCCGGACCTGCTGGAGATCGAAGCTCAGCGCTCCCGGATCCGGGAGCAGCACCTGCGTCCGGTCGGGCAGCGTCCCGCGTCCTCGGCTCGCGGACTGCACCACACCGCGCTGATCAGCGGTGACGTGGAGCGCACCGTGCGCTTCTACCAGGACCTGCTCGGCTTCCCGCTGACCGAGCTGATCGACAACCGCGACTACCCGGGCTCGTCGCACTTCTTCTTCGACATCGGCAACGGCAACCTGCTGGCGTTCTTCGACTTCCCCGGGCTCGACGTCGGCCCCTACGCCGAGGTTCTAGGTGGCCTGCACCACCTGGCCATCTCGGTGGAGCCGTCGCGATGGGAGGAAATCGTGCGCCGCTTCGACGACGCCGGAGTCGACTACATGGTCCACAGCGAGGTCTCGGTGTACTTCACCGACCCCGACGGTGCCCGCATCGAGCTCATCGCCGACCCGCTCGGCGAGATGTACGGTCACGTGGTGCTGTGATGAGCGGACCCGTCGGCACGGTCGATGCCCCGCCCGCCGAGGCCGACTGCAGCCACCCGGCTGCGCCGTGCGTGGAGGTCACGGAGAGCCGCGACGAGCCGGTCGGCAGGATCCGCGTGCGGCGGGCCCTGCCCCGCAAGGGCCGCCGCACCGTCGGCGCCTGGTGCTTCGCGGATCACATGGGTCCCGCCGACGTCACCGAGAACAGCGGTCTCGACGTTGGACCTCACCCGCACATTGGCCTGCAGACCGTCACCTGGCTCATCGACGGGCAGGTTCTACACCGCGACAGCCTCGGCTCCGAGCAGGTGATCCGACCCGGCCAACTCAACCTGATGACCTCCGGCAACGCCGTAACCCACGCCGAGGAGGCCACCGGTCACTACCGCGGCACCTTAGAGGGCATCCAGCTGTGGGTTGCCCTGCCCGAAGCGACGCGGCACGGGGCCGCAGCGTTCGAGCACCACACAGAACTACCTCAGGCCGAGTTCGACGGGGCTGTCTCGACCGTGCTCGTCGGGGACTTCGCCGGTCTGTCCAGTCCGGCCAGGCACGACACCCCGTTGGTGGGTGTCGACCTGGCTCTGCACCAGATGACCACGGTGCCGCTGCGGAGCGACTTCGAGTACGCCGTCGTCGTGTTGGAAGGGGCGGTTGCCATCGACAACCAGCCGCTGCTGCCGGGAAAGCTGGGCTACCTCGGGCTTGGCCGGAACGAGCTCAGGCTCGAAGTGCGGCAACCGAGCCGGGTCGTGCTGCTCGGTGGGGAACCGTTCAAGGAGCCGATCGTGATGTGGTGGAACTTCGTGGGCCGCAACCGCGACGAGATCGACGAAGC
>JAOPXN010000067.1 GCA_025965155.1 Propionibacteriaceae bacterium | reverse complement strand
ACTTCTACGCGATCGAGGCGTCTCGCCATCTCGGCCTGGGTGACACCGGCGCAGTTCGAGCCGGCATCACCGCTTACAACAACGCCGACGACGTCGAGCGGCTACTCCGCGCCCTGCCGGTCTGACTGAGTCGGCCGTCGCGGAGCCGGTCGGACTCAAAGTCGGCCGTCGCCGACCAGGGCGCCCGCTTGTGGAGCCAGTGCTGGGTTGAGCATCGGATCGGCCGGCGGAGTCTTGCCGCCTCGCTTGCTCTGCTGGAGGCGACGCTCGAGCAGCCGCGCCACCCTGGTCAACCCGTAGTTGATGGTGATGAAGATGGCAGCCAGCACGATAAAGGTGGGGATCAGGTTGCCCTCGCTGCTGGCGAAGTTCTGGCCGGCGCGTATCAGTTCGGGATAGTTGATGATGTACCCCAGCGCGGTGTCCTTCAGAATCACCACCAGCTGGCTGACCAGCGACGGCAACATAGCGGTGATGGCCTGTGGCAGCAGGACCGCAATCAGCGTCTGCAACGGGGTCATGCCAACCGCCAAGCCTGCCTCCCGCTGGCCCTTGGGAAGCGAGTTGACCCCGGACCTGATCAGCTCCGCGATCACGCTGGAGTTGTAGAAGGTCAGTCCGGCCACGACACCGAACAACGACAGCGCCGATCCGGTGATGCCGAGTGCATACAGCCCGAAGAAGTAGAAGAACAGCATCATCATCAGCACCGGCACCGACCGGAAGAACTCAACGAAGAGCCCGCAGAGGAGCCGCACAACCGCTAGCTGCGACAACCGGCCCATCCCGAGCAGAATTCCTACGACAGCCGAAATCACCACCGCCAGCGCCGCAGCCTTGACGGTCGCCCAGATACCCGGCAGGAAGTAGGCGGTCCACGCCTCTGCGGTGAAGAACGGCTTCCACTTGTCAGCCGTCAACTGGTTATTGTCGGGGTTCGCCAGCCCTCGGACGATCAGCGCGAGCAGACCGAGGATGGCCAGGCCCCCAACCACGGCCAGACCTAGATGACGTGCCCGAGCCTTCGGCCCGGGAGCATCGAACAGGACGGACTGGACGCTCATCGCTGCACCGTCAGCTTCCGGGAGAGGTAGGTGAAGAAGATGCCGACAGGCAGGGTCAAGATCACGAAGCCTGCCGCCATGATGATGAAGATCGCGTAGAGCAAGGAGATGTTGAACTCCAGCATGCTGCGCATCACGTACGCGGCCTCGGCGACCCCAATCGTGGCAACCACAGTCGTGTTCTTGGTCAGCGCGATCAACGTGTTTCCCAGCGGAGCAATCGCGCCCCGGAATGCCTGCGGCAAGATGATCGTGCTCAACGTCGGCATGAACGCCAGACCGAGAGCTCGGGCCGCTTCGGCCTGACCCTGCGGCACCGTGTTGATACCGCTGCGCAGCGCCTCTGCCACAAACGAGGCGTGATAGATCGACAGCGCTACCACACCCCAGCGGAAGTTGTTCTCGATGATCGTCGGGGCCAGGGTCAGACCCAGCGTGTTGGACATGCCGAAGGCGCAGAAGAACACGATCAGCGTCAGCGGCGTGTTGCGCACCAAGGTGACATAGGTCAGCCCGAACCACTGCAGCACCGCCACCGGGGAGACCCGGCAGACGGCAACCACAGTGCCGATGATCAGCGACCCTATTGCCGAGAGCACAGCCAGCTTGATGGTCATCCAGAAGGCCGCTAGGACGTCGTACTCACTGAGCAGCGTACGTAACGCGTCCACGAGTCCTCCTTTCGACTTGAGGTCGGGCGGCGCACCGTGTGGTGCGCCGCCCGGCTATCTGGGTCAGGAACAAGCCTCAGGCTTGGGCGGGTTCTTGGTGGCGTCAGGCTTGAAGCCGGACGGTCCCACCGTGCTGTCGAGCGCCTTCTGCCAGGAGCCGTCCTGGATCATCTTCTCGATGGAGGTGTTGATCTTGGTGCACAGATCGGTGTCGCCCTTCTTGATGCCGACGCCGTACCGCTCCTCCGAGAACGGCTTGCCCACCACCTTGAGCTTGCCCTGGTACTGCGGCTGGGCGGCGAAACCTGCCAGGATCACGTTGTCGGTGGTAACAGCGTCGATGGACCCAGAGTTGAGGGCCTCCACACACTTTGAGTACGTGTCGTACTCCTGCAGCTGCACAGCGGAGGCGAAGTTGTCCTTGATCTTCTTGGCGGACGTCGATCCCGCCACGGAGCAGAGCTTCTTGCCATTCAGCGCATCTGGGCCGGTGATGTCGGCGTTGTCAGCCTTCACCAGGAGATCCTGGCCGGCGATGAAGTACGGTCCGCCGAAGGAGACCTTCTGCTTGCGGTCATCGGTGATCGAGTAAGTCGCGAAGATCATCTTCACCTGGTCACTCTGCAGCAACGTCTCGCGCTGAGCCGATGGGGCCTCGGTGAAGGTGACGTCTGTGTAGCCAAGGTCCTTGGCAACGTAGCGCGCGACCTCGACGTCGAAGCCGGTGTAGTTGCTGCCCTCCTTCAGGCCAAGGCCGGGCTGGTCGAACTTGATTCCGATGGTGACCTTGCCGCCTTCGCCCGGGTTACCGCCCGCGTCTCCACCTCCGCCACACGCTGCGGTCGACAACGCCAGTCCCGCACAGGCGGCGATGGTGAGGAGTGTCTTGCTGATCTTCATTTCTTCCCTCCGGATTTGGCAAACTGCGAGGCACGGCTGGTGCGGTGACGATGTGTCATGCGCACATCGAGTGACCAGGTGTGCGCTCATTTCTTTGTCGTGCACGGCTTCGTGCCCGACAGAGCTAGTGGGTCAGGATCTTGCTCAGGAAGTCCTTGGCGCGCGCAGTTTTCGGCGCGGTGAAGAACGTCTCAGGGTCGGCTTCCTCGGTGATCTGGCCGTCCGCCATGAAGACCACCCGGTTCGCGGCCTTCCGGGCGAAGCCCATTTCGTGCGTGACCACGACCATGGTCATGCCTTGGCGGGCGAGGTCCACCATGACGTCCAACACCTCGTTGACCATCTCCGGATCCAGCGCCGAGGTCGGCTCATCGAAGAGAATCACCTTGGGGTCCATGGCGAGGGCCCGGGCGATCGCCACGCGCTGCTGCTGGCCGCCGGATAGCTGCGCCGGGTACTTGTCTGCCTGGGCTTCGATTCCGACCCGGGTGAGCAGCTCCAGTCCGCGGCGGCGTGCCTCTGCCGGCGACTTCTTGCGTACCTTCACCGGGCCGAGGGTCACATTCTCCAAGATCGTCTTATGCGCGAACAGGTTGAAGGATTGGAACACCATGCCGACATCGGCGCGCAGCTTGGCCAACCCCTTGCCTTCCTCGGGCATCTCCTTGCCGTCGATGGTGATCGACCCGGACTGAATCGTCTCCAGCCGGTTGATTGCCCGGCACAACGTCGACTTGCCCGAGCCGGACGGGCCGATCACGACGACGACTTCACCCTTGCCGATGGTCAAGTTGATGTTCTGCAGCACGTGCAGCTGGCCGAAATACTTGTCCACGTCGGTCAGCACGACCAGTGGTTCAGCTACCTGCTGCGGAGCCACGGATGACTCGGCTGACGAAGCATCCAGGGAGGTCGTTGACGAGCTTACGGAGGCACCAGGCGACGCGTCATGGGATTCCGTCATGGGCTGACCCTAGACGACTGCACGACGAAGTCGTGGGAATTTCGTGTTGAGATTCGGTTACGTCTTGACCGCCCACGTCACTGGCAAGTATGTCGGCGACTCGCCGGGCGCGGTATCGATGTTGCCGGATCGTGACCGCCTCAGCGCCCGGTGATGCCCCAGTGTCCGGTGAACGACTCACCTGGCTGCAGCACAATCCTGTCCGCCTCGGTCGGGCCCGGGTTGAAAGCGTCCGGCCCACAGGTCATCGGCTCAACCGCGATCGAGAGGTCGCGCCGGTCTTCGCCGGTGAAGACCTGGAGCCAGCCGAAGATGGGCTCTGACCAGATCTCGGCGCGCCGGTCCCCGAGCGTGAGGGTGACCCGCCATAGCCCGTCGTCGTCGGTGGCGAGGTCGGTGAAGGCAGTGTCCAGGTTGGTGGACCCCAGCGCGTCACCGCTGCGCAGGTCGTACTCGGTGCCCTCGACGTCGCGGATCTCGATCGGCAGCAGCCGCTCCGGGTCGACCTCCAGGTAACGGGCGGCGGGCAGCCGAACGGCTACCTCGTCGACTGTGGTCTCGCCGACGGTGAGGTAGGGATGCGCCGCGTAGCCGAAGGGGACCGGCGTACTGCCGATGTTAGCGACCTCGACGGTGACCCGCAGGCCGGCGTCGCTGATGCTGTGGCCGATGGTGGCTTCAACCGTTCCGGGCCATCCCGGCTGCGGGTAGACCCGGACCCGCTGACGAATGGAGTCGTCGGTCTGCTCGATGCGGTCCCACACCACGTGCCGGACCAGCCCGTGGAGCGCGTTGTGCCGATGCGGCTCGCTCAGGGCCAGCTGCTGCGGCTCGCCGTCGAACTCGTAACGACCGTCCCTGATCCGGTTCGGCCAGGGCAGCAGCTGCTGGCCTCGGCCCTTCTCGACCACGTCGGTCGCGCCGAACCCGCGGACCACGTCGTTGCCGGCGACGCTGTAGCTGCGCAGGGTCGCGCCGACTTCAGTAATCACCGCGCGGTGGAGGCCGGAGCTGATTTCATACTGCTGCCCAGTGGGGTAAACGGTCACGGGCGCACTTTACTGTTGGCCGGCCGGCGCCGTGCCTGGCCCCGGTCTTTGGAGCCGGAGGCGATCAGTCCGACGAGCTTGAGCGGCCGAGCCATGGCCGTCGACGCACTAGGCTTGGCCATCATGTCCAGCTCCATCACCAGCGCGCGCACGTACCAGATCCGTACCCACGGCTGCCAGATGAACGTCCACGACTCCGAGCGGCTCGCCGGGCTGCTGGAGGACGCCGGCTATGCCCGTGCTGCTGGCGACTCCGCCGACGTCGTCGTGTTCAACACGTGCGCGGTCCGTGAGAACGCCGACAACAAGCTGTACGGCAGCCTCGGGCACCTGCTCGCGGACAAGAACCGCCGTCCGGGCATGCAGATCGCCGTCGGCGGCTGCCTGGCGCAGAAGGACAAGAGCGAGATCGTCAAGCGTGCGCCGTGGGTGGACGTCGTCTTCGGGACCCACAACATCGGCTCACTGCCGGTTCTGCTGGAACGCGCCCGGATCGAGGCCGAGGCCCAGGTCGAGATTGTCGAGGCGCTGGAACGGTTCCCTTCCACGCTGCCGACCCGGCGCGACTCCGCGTACTCAGCCTGGGTGTCGATCAGCGTGGGATGCAACAACACCTGCACCTTCTGCATCGTGCCCGCGCTGCGCGGCAAGGAGACCGACCGACGTCCCGGCGACATCCTGGCCGAGATCAAGGCGCTGGTGGCCGAGGGGGTACAGGAGATCACCCTGCTGGGACAGAACGTGAACGCCTACGGGGTGGAGTTCCATGACCGGGCAGCGTTCGCCAAGCTGCTCCGCGCCTGCGGCGAGATCGACGGGCTGGAACGAGTCCGGTTCACCTCGCCGCACCCGAAGGACTTCACCGACGACGTCATTGCCGCCATGGCCGAGACGCCGAATGTGATGCCCCAGTTACACATGCCGCTCCAGTCGGGGTCCGATGCCATCCTCCGTACGATGCGACGCTCGTACCGCAGCGAGCGGTATCTGGGGATCATCGACAACGTACGGGCGGCGATGCCGCGCGCTGCGATCACGACCGACATCATCGTCGGGTTCCCAGGGGAGACCGAGGAAGACTTCCAGGCAACGCTCGACGTGGTGGCGGCCTCCCGGTTTGCCGCGGCCTTCACCTTTCAGTACTCGATCCGGCCCGGTACCCCAGCCGCCACCATGGACAACCAGGTTCCCAAGCCAGTGGTGCAGGAGCGGTACGAGCGACTCGTCGCCGCGGTCAACGACATCGCCTGGCAGGAAAATCTCCAGCAGGTGGGGGAGACCGTTGAGGTGCTCTTCGCCGACGGCGAGGGCCGCAAGGACGCGGCTACGGCGAGGATGTCTGGCCGGGCCAGGGACAACCGCCTGGTGCACGTGAGCGTCCCGGAGGATCCGGCGCAGCGCCCGCGGCCGGGGGACATAGCCGAGACCGTGGTTACCTACGCTGCCCCGCATCACCTGAACGCCGACGCCGGTCTCAGCGGACTCCGTCGGACCCGTGGTGGGGACGCCTGGGAGGCGCGCCGCGCGGGCGGTCGCTCAACCACCGCAGTGACCCTGGGCATACCGACGGTGGGAGTGCCGGCCCCGTTGGCTCCGGCCCAAGGCTGCGCAGCTATCTGAGTCGCGGTCCGGCGCACCCGGCGCGGAGGTCAGGCAGCTGTGGAGATTTTCGCCTTCTTCAGGGCTTTCCGGTTGCGGGACTTGGCGAAGATCTTCTTGGCGTCGGCGGAGTCCAGCTTGCCCTCGGAGAGCAGGCGGATAGGACACCGCTTGCACCGCGGCTTGGACAGGCAGCAGTTCTTCTTCGGACCTTTGGACACGCAATCCAGAGTAGGTGCCCAAGGTTAGGGCAGCCAACCCTGCATCTAGCGTGCCACTACGAGAGGCGACCGCCGGCTGAACAGGAGTGGCCGATCGTGGCAGGGACGCCGCCGACGTGGAACGATGTGGGTGCTCGGGAGTTCATCAAGCCACGGCCGCCGGAAGTGCCGCAGGAGGACACGATATGCCAGCAGAACGGTTCGTCGAGCACTTGAACGACCAGATCGGGAACGAGTTCGCTGCCCACCAGCAGTACATCGCCTGCGCGGTCTACTTCGACGCGCTGACCATGCCGCAGATGGCTGGCTTCTTCTACGCGCAGGCGATGGAGGAACGCGACCACGCCATGATGATGGTTCAGTACCTTCTCGACCAGGGCGCGCCGGTGACCATCCCCGGCGTGCAGGCTCCCATCTCCAGCTTCGTTGACCTGGTGGCGCCGGTCGTTCTGGCGCTTGAGCAGGAGAAGCGGGTGACCACGCAGATCAACGAGCTGACCAAGATTGCCCGCGAGGAGAACGACTTCGCCTCCGACCAGTTCATGCAGTGGTTCATCAAGGAGCAAGTCGAGGAAGTCGCGACCATGAGCGACCTGCTGAACGTGGTGAAACGCTCCCGGGACAACATCGAAGCCATCGAGGAGTACATCCAGCGGGAGCAGGGCGCCGAGGGGGATGACCCGACTGCGCCGCCGGTGGCCGGGCGGAGCCGTCGGCGAGGGTAGCCGTCCCGTTAGGCAGATGCTGGCTGCGGATGGCCCGGTTCGCCGTCAGAGGAGTGATCCATCGTCTCCGCCGCCGTCTCCGCGCTCTCGTCGATCTGCTCGACGCGCCCAGCAGCTGTCAGCTCGTCGTTGGCCCCGGACACCGTGTCGGGACCTGACCCCGGATCGACGCCATCGTCGACTCGGCCCGGCCGATCGGCGGGCGCATCCTTGGCTCTGTCGAAGATTCCCATGTGTCCTCACTCCGCGGTGGCCGGGACCGGCCGCTCCTGAACGTCTGGCACCGACCCGGGCTGGGTCAGCACGTCTCTTTCTACTCCGTACCACCGACACCCCGCGAGGACGGCTGCCAGCGGCAGAGCCGCGATGCGCGAAACTGTTCCGGTGACCGTTTCTCGGCCGGACGACAGTGTCGGTATGCCAGTCCTGGTTGGCCCGACCGCTGTCGGCAAGTCTTCCCTCGGGCTTGCGTTGGCCCGCCGGTTGCGGCAGGACGGGGTGAAAGCCGAGATCGTCAACGCCGACTCGATGCTGGTCTACACCGGCATGGACATCGGCACCGCAAAACCGTCCGCCGCGGAACGCGCTGAGGTGCCACATCACCTGATCGACATCCTCGACATCACCCAGACCGCGACGGTCGCGCAGTTCCAGCAGTTGGCCCGGGACGCCATCGCCGACTGTCGGCGACGGTCGGTGGTGCCCGTCCTGGTCGGAGGCTCGGCGCTGTACGTCCGCGCCATCGTCGACGACTTCGAGTTTCCCGGCACCGACCCCGAGCTCCGCGGCCGGCTCGAGGACGAGCTTGCTCTGGTGGGCGCGGAGGCGATGCACTCCCGGCTGGCGGCGCTGGACCCGGACGCGGCGGCCAGGATCGAACCGGCGAACGGCCGCCGGATCGTCCGAGCGCTGGAGGTGGGGGCGCTGACCGGCGCTCCGTACACGGCGCAGCTGCCCAGCCGGACGTACCTGCTGCCGGGCGTCACCCAGATCGGACTGGACCTGGCCCGGCCTGACCTTGACGTCCGGATTGAGCAGCGGGTGGACCACATGTGGGACGAGGGCTTCGTTGATGAGGTGCGCAGGTTGGAGGCGGCCGGCCTCCGGGCAGGCGTGACAGCGTCCCGGGCGCTGGGCTACCGGCAGGTGCTGCAGTTCCTCGCCGGCGAGATCAGTGAGCAGCAGGCGCGGGACGCCACGGTGTACGGCACCCGCCGTTTCGCCCGCCGGCAGGACTCCTGGTTCCGTAAGGACGAGCGGATCAGGTGGCTTCCCGCTCTGGCCGACGACAGGGTTGAGCGGGCGTACCGCCTCCTCCGCTGAGGCGTCGTCGGCGTGACCTCCGAGCCGTGACACCTGCCGCCCGTGAAACACTGGCGCCATGCGCAGATGGTCGTTCGCGAAGGGGCATGGAACAGAGAACGACTTCGTGTTGCTGGTGGACCGGGAGTCGATGCTCCATGTCGATGTCGCAGAGGTGCGGTTCATCTGTGATCGACATGCCGGGATCGGTGCCGACGGGTTGCTCCGGGTGGTCCGGGCCCAGCACATCCCCGAATGGGATGGCGATCCCGATCTCTGGTTCATGGACTACCGGAACGCCGACGGGTCCATTGCAGAGATGTGCGGAAACGGCATCAGGGTCTTCGCCCGCTACCTGCTCGACGAGGGGCTTGCGGTGGGACCCGTGGTTCCGATCGCGACCCGCGCGGGTCTGAAAGAGGCGACCGCGCTGCCCGACGGGCGGATCCGGGTCGCGATGGGCCCGGCGCAGGTGAGCGACGGTGAGGTCAAGGTGACAACTGCCGACGGTCACCGCTTCGCCGCCATCCGCGTCGACGTCGGGAACCCGCACGCGGTCAGTTTCAACGGCGATCTGGCCGGTCTGGCCCTGCACGAGGCCCCCAGCTGGAGACCCGCGGATGCCTTTCCGCACGGCGTCAACCTTGAGTTCGTCCGCGAGATCGGCCCCCGGCACATCCAGATGCGGGTCTACGAACGCGGAGTCGGCGAGACCCGGTCCTGCGGCACCGGAACCGTGGCCGCTGCTGCGGCCGCCCGGTCGCGGCTGGCCGACCCTGGCGAGCGCGGGACGCCGATGAGCTACCGGGTGGACGTACCTGGTGGCTCGGTCGAGGTGGAGTTCGACGGTGACCAGACCTATCTCACCGGGCCGGCCGTTGTGGTCGCGCACGGCCAGCTGACCCTTCCAGAGGAGTTCTAATGTCGGTCCTGGATTCGTTCTCTCTGCAAGGCAAGGTCTCGGTGGTGACCGGCGCCAACCGCGGCATCGGACGCGCGCTGGTCACCGCGCTGGCCGAGGCGGGCAGCGACGTCGCCCTGCTGGTCCGCGACCCAGCCTCGGCCGACGAGGCAGTCGCCGCGTTGGAGGCGCTCGGGGTCCGATCGGCCGTGGTGGCAGCCGACGTGACCCAGCTTGACCAGGTCGAGCGTGCGGTGGAGGAGGTGGTGACCGCGCTAGGACGGGTGGACGTCCTGGTGAACAACGCGGGCGCCTGCATCCACAAGCCGGCGTTGGAGGTGACCGGCGAGGAGTGGCGGCAGGTGATGGACGTCAACGTCAACGGCGTCTGGAACTGCGCCCAGGCGTTCGGTCGCCAGATGGTGGCTCAGAACAGCGGCACCATCATCAACATCGGTTCGATGTCGGGCAACATCGTCAACCGGCCCCAGTGGCAGCCGGCGTACAACGCCTCCAAAGCGGCAGTGCACCACCTCACCCGCTCACTTGCGGCCGAGTGGGCGCCGTACGGGGTGCGAGTCAACGCACTCGCCCCCGGCTACATCGCGACCGACATGACTCCCGTCGACGACCCGGCGTTCCAGCGGTACTGGATCGAGGATGCGCCGCTGCGCCGCTTCGGGCTACCCGAGGAGCTCGGCCCCAGCGTGGTGTTCCTGGCCGCCCCCGCATCGGCGTTCATGACCGGGGAGATCCTGGTCATCGACGGCGGCTACTCCGTCTTCTAACCGCCGACACGTCAGCACCTCCGCCCTCCTGGCGGCGTGTCGTCGCGGAATCGACCGGTCGGCGTCTGGGCAAAACGCGTCAAATCCACTCGCCAGGTTTGGCAACCCGTGAGATTCTGGATTTACGATGACTTTGCCTCGACCTCAACTTCCTTCCCCTCATGCCGACACCGACGATCTGGTGATCGAAGACCTCCCCACCGCGGCCGTCCAGTATTACGAGTCCCGCCATGACGACAGACTGGCCAGCAGGCAGGAAGCCACCTACGACGGTGAGCAGCAGGATCTGGCAGACCGGCTCTCCCTCCGCCGGGTGGCTGGCATGTCGACCGAGCTGCAGGACATCACCGAAGTTGAGTACCGCCAGCTGCTGCTGGAGCGGGTCGTACTGGTGAGCGTGTGGACCACCGGCAGCCAGGTCGATGCGGACAACGCCATGGTCGAGCTCAAGCTGCTGGCCGAGACCGCAGGAGCCCAGGTACTTGAAGGCCTCATCCAGCGCCGCAACCGGCCGGACCCCAGTACGTACATCGGGCGGGGGAAGGTCGAGGAGCTGCGCGAGGTCGTCGTCGCCACCGGCGCCGACACGGTCATCTTCGACGGCGAGCTGTCACCGGCTCAGCTGCGTAACCTGGAGGACCGGATCAAGGTCAAGGTGATTGACCGGACATCGCTGATCCTCGACATCTTCGCCCAGCACGCCAAGAGCGCAGAGGGCAAGGCCCAGGTCGAGCTGGCCCAGCTCCAGTACCTCAAGCAACGGCTGCGTGGCTGGGGTGGCAACCTGTCCCGGCAGGCCGGTGGCCGGACCAGCGGAGGCGCCGGCATCGGCGGTCGCGGACCGGGTGAGACCAAGATTGAGACGGACCGGCGCCGCATCAACAGCAGGATCGCCAAGCTGCGCGCCGCGCTCCGTGAGATGGACAGCACCCGTGAGACCAAGCGAGCCGAGCGGAAGCGCCACCAGATCCCGTCCGTCGCGATCGTCGGCTACACCAACGCCGGAAAATCCAGCCTGCTCAACCGGCTGACCGGGGCCGGTGTCCTCGTCGAAGATGCGCTGTTCGCCACCTTGGACCCGACCACCCGTCGCTCTCAAACCCCCGACGGTCGAGTCTTCACGCTGACCGACACCGTTGGTTTCGTCCGGCACCTGCCGCACGACCTGGTGGAGGCCTTCGCCTCCACGCTGGAGGAGTCGGCCCAGTCCGACCTGCTGGTGCACGTCGTGGACGCGTCGGACGCGGATCCGTCGGGCCAGATCAGTGCGGTGCGGGCGGTTCTAGCCGACATCGGTGCCGGGAAGCTCCCCGAGCTGATCGTCCTCAACAAGTCGGACGCGGCCAGCCCAGAAGCGCTCACCACGCTGCGCACCCAATATCCGGACGCGGCCATCGTGTCCGCCCGGACCGGAGCTGGCCTGGAAGAGCTGCGTGCCCGGATCGAGGCGCGGCTGCCGCAGCCGGAGACGGAAATCAAAGCCCTGGTGCCGTACGACCGCGGCGACCTGATCAACCGGATCCACCAGGCGGGCGAGATCGTCACCTTGGAACACACCGAAGGTGGCACGGTCGTGGTCGCCCGCGTCCACGGCGACCTGGCCGGTGAGCTGGCCCCGTTCGCGTTGTCCACAGCCGGGGAGTGAGTCGGTCTCCCAAACCGTCAGTGCTGGCGGTTAGGGTTCTTTGGTGGAAACGAAGGACGAGGCGACGGTGAACGCTCCGGCGGCTGTCCCGGTCTCCACCCCAGCCACGAAGGCTGCGTCGGCGAAGAAGCCCGGGTCAAAGGCGGCCAAGGCCCAAGCGAATCACCGGGATGCGCTGGCCGCGGCCGTGGCCGAGATCGGCGGCACGGACCGTCCGGGGCAGATCGAGATGGCAGACGCGATCGCGACCAGCCTGGAGACCGGCAGGCATCTGCTGGTGCAGGCTGGGACCGGTACCGGCAAGTCGCTGGGCTACCTGGCTCCGGCCCTGATCAGGCTTGCCCGCCGGCCGTCGGAACGGATCGTGATCGCCACCGCCACGCTGGCGTTGCAGAGCCAGCTCGCCAACAATGACATCCCGGCCGCCCTTGATGCGGTCGAGGCGGTGACCGGCAAACGTCCCAGCCACGCGATCCTGAAGGGCCGGACCAACTACGCCTGTCTGCTGCGGGTACGCGATGGCGTACCCGACGAGCAGGTGGCGCTGATCTCCGCCACCGACGTGGCCGCGACGATCAAGGATGCGCCGTCGGCGACGGCCGAGTCGGCGATCGGAGCCGAAGTGCTGGCGCTGCGGGAATGGGCCGAGCGACAAGACACCGAGTCCGGGTTGGCCGACCGAGACGATGCGCCCACCCACACCGACCGCGGCTGGCAGCAGGTGTCCATCCCGGTCCGGGAGTGCCTCGGTGTGCAGCGCTGCCCGCAGGGCGACCGTTGCTTCGTGGAACGGTCCCGCGAGCAGGCCAGGGCCGCGGATCTGGTGGTGACCAACCACGCCCTGCTGGCCATCAACGCCATGCACGGGGGCACCGCGCTGCCCGAGCACGATGCAGTGATCATCGACGAAGCCCATGAGCTGGTCTCCAGGGTGACCGGCGCGGCGTCGGCCGAGCTGAGCCCACAGATGGTGGAGCGAGTTGGCCGACGGTCGCTGACCTTCCTCGAGGACGAGCTTGCGCTGGAGCTGCTGGAGTCAGCCGACCTGCTTCGGACCGCACTCGACGGCTCGCCACTGGAGCGGATCGAGTCGCCCGACGCACCTCTGATCCAGGCGTGCGCCGCGATCCGCGCCGTGACCCGGCGCGCAGTCAGCGCGATGACCACGGGCGAGGACAAGCAGGACAGCGACAAGCGCCAGGCGGCTGCGGCGGTGAAGGAGGTCTTCGACATCGCCGAGCGGATGGCCGGCCTTAACGCCCTCGACGTGATCTGGGTGTCGGATCGGGAGAGGTTCGGTCGCGAGGCACATGTCGCCCCGCTGTCGGTCGCCGGCTTGATGAGATCCAGCGTCTTCGATGAGCGGACCACCGTGCTGACCTCCGCGACACTCAAGCTTGGAGGCGACTTCACCGGCGTCGCGGGGTCGGTCGGGTTGCGGGCCGAGGAGCGGACCGACGATTCGCGGCCGGTGCCGGACGTGATCGAGGACGCCGACGATGCCGAGGAGGACCGTACCGATGGCCCGGTGCCGTGGCGGGGGCTGGACGTCGGCTCACCCTTCGACTACCGGAAGCAGGGGATTCTTTACGTCGCCACCTCGATGCCGCCGCCCGGGCGGGACGGCCTGTCGGAGCAGGCGATGGCGGAGATCGCCGAACTGGTCTGGGCAGCCGGAGGCAGAACGCTGGGTCTGTTCTCCTCCCGGCGGGCGGCAGAAGCCGCGGCGGTGCACGTACGCAGACAGCTGCCCAAGATGACCATCCTCTGCCAAGGTGACGCTCAGCTGTCCGAGCTCACCCGGCGTTTCACCTCCGAGGAGTCGGCAAGCCTCTTCGGGACGCTGTCGTTGTGGCAGGGGGTCGATGTCCCAGGGGCCACCTGCCAGCTGGTGATCATCGACCGGATCCCGTTCCCGCGGCCGGACGAGCCGCTCACCGTGGCCCGGCAGCGGGCAGTCGCCGAGTCGGGGGGCAACGGTTTCATGACCGTAGCGGCGACCCATGCAGCCCTCCTGCTGGCGCAAGGCTCGGGGCGGCTGATCCGGCGGATCACCGACAAAGGTGTAGTCGCGGTGCTCGATCCGCGCCTGGTCACCGCCCGGTACGGAAGCTTTTTGAAGGCATCGATGCCGGACATGTGGCCGACCACCAACCGGGAGACCGCGATCCAGGCTCTGCGCAGGTTGGTGGACACCTCCTAGACCACGGGCTGAGCACCCGTCTGCGGACGGTTGCCGGCCGCCGACTTCACGGATCGCTAGCGACCGTAACAATCCTCTGGCACGCTAACGAGGATGGAGCACACATACGACTATGACCTGGCCGTCATCGGGTCGGGTCCGGGCGGGCAGAAGGCGGCCATCATGGCGGCGAAGCTCGGCCATAAGGTCTGCGTCATCGACAGCAAGACGATGGTGGGGGGTGTCTGCGTCAACACCGGCACCATTCCGTCCAAGACCCTGCGTGAGGCCGTGGTGTATCTCACCGGCATGCAGCTGCGCGAGATGTACGGCGCCAGCTACCGGGTCAAGGACGACATCACCATCTCGGATCTGCTGGCCCGTCTGCAGCACGTGATCGGACGCGAGACGGAGGTGATCCGCGCTCAGCTGCTCCGCAACCACGTCGAGCTGATCCCCGGCATGGCCTGCTTCATCGACCCGCACACCCTTTCGGTCACCGTCGAAGGTGCCCAGACACAGCGCACCTTCACCGCCGACAAGATCGTCGTGGCCACCGGCACCGTTCCCGCACGCCCCGGGAACATCGACTTTGACGGCGTCAGGGTGCTCGACTCGGACCAGATCCTGACGCTGGAGCGGGTACCCGACTCTTTGGTCGTGGTCGGCGCCGGAGTGATCGGCGTGGAGTATGCGTCGATCTTCGCGGCGCTCGGAACGCGGGTCACGTTGGTCGAGAAGCGGCCCCAGATGCTCGACTTCTGCGACCCGGAGATTGTGGAGTCGCTGAAGTTCCACCTACGGGACCACTCGATGTCGTTCCGTTTCGGGGAGGAGGTGGCGTCCGTGGAGAGCTCCGGCGGCGGGACCATCACGACCTTGGCCTCCGGCAAGAAGATCGCGGCCGAGGTGGTGATGTACTCGGCGGGACGGCAGGGCAACACGGCGGCGCTTCAGCTCGACCTCGCTGGTCTCGAGGCTGACCCGCGAGGGCGGCTGCACGTGGACGACCACTACGCGACGGCGGTACCGCACATCTACGCCGTCGGCGACGTGATCGGGTTCCCGGCACTAGCGGCGACCTCGATGGACCAAGGTCGGTTGGCAGCCTCGCATGCCTTCGGTGAGCCTGCGCATGAGCTTCGGGGACTGCAGCCGATCGGCATCTACACCATCCCGGAGATCTCCTACTGCGGCAAGTCCGAGGCCGAGCTGACCAATGAGTCGGTCCCGTTCGAGGTGGGCATCTCGCGCTATCGGGAGCTGGCCCGAGGGCAGATCATCGGCGACTCCTACGGGATGCTGAAGCTGATCGTGCACTCGGAGAACCGGTCCATCCTGGGTGTGCACGTATTCGGGACCAGCGCCACGGAGCTGGTGCACATCGGTCAGGCGATCATGGGTTGCGGCGGCACCGTCGACTACCTTGTCGACACGGTGCTGAACTACCCGACCCTGTCGGAGGCGTACAAGGTGGCAGCCCTCGATGTCTCCAACAAGCTCCGGGCGGTGGCCCGGCTGACGAACTCCATGATCACCTCCGAGCCCAGCCTGCTCTGATGACGGCGACGGCGACGTACGGCGCTCGCCGCCGACGGACGCCGGCACCGGATGGGAGAGCCGTCACAACCTGCGCAGCACTGCCACCACCTTGCCCAGGATCGAGGCGTGGTTGCCGTCGATCGGGTCGTACGCCGGGTTGTGTGGCATCAGCCACACCTGTCCGTCGGTCCGCTTGAAGGTCTTCACCGTCGCCTCGGTGTCCAGCAGCGCGGCGACGATGTCCCCGTTGTCGGCGGTCGACTGCTGACGGACCACCACCCAGTCACCGTCGCAGATCGCCGCGTCGATCATGGAGTCGCCGCTGACCTGCAGCACGAACATCGTGCCGTCGCCGACGAGTTGGCGCGGCAACGCGAAAACGTCTTCGATCCGTTCCTCGGCCAGGATCGGGCCACCGGCTGCGATCCGACCCACTAGCGGGACGTGAACGGGCGCCGGATAGGCGTCGCCTACGCCGGTCTCGTCCCGGGTCGAGCCTCCAGCGCTAGCGAGCGGCGCACTGCGCGCCGCTGCGACGCCGTCGCCTGGCAGCAGCACCTCGAGCGCCCGCGGGCGGTTGGGGTCCCGGCGGAGGAAGCCCTTGGCTTCCAACATCTTGAGCTGGTGGGCGACGCTGGAGGAGCTGGCCAGCCCGACCGCCTCACCCATCTCGCGGATGCTCGGTGGATAGCCGCGGGAGTCGACGGCCTCCTTGATCACTTCGAGGATCCGTCGCTGACGCGGCGTGAGCCCGTCGGCGTCGGCCGGGCCGTCGGGGAGCGAGCTCACCGAGGCGCGGTCAGCCATCTGCGCCGCCACATCGCTGGCCTTGGGTCGGCCGCGACGGTTCTTGATGGGTGCGGGATCTGGTCGGTCATCACTCTCTGCCATACGCCTGAAGATAGAGAACTGCACTGACAAAATCAAACACTTGTTCGAGGCGTGTCGCGGTGTATCGGCGCTGCAGAAGGCACCCGGGGGTTGAGGACCGAGAACTGTCAGTGGCTGATGTTTGACTCTGCTTATCGAGCCTGTCGTCGAACAAACGTACGAATGTGCTTGTCGGCAGCGGCTCGATGCGATACAAATCAAACATACGTTCTATCGAACGCCAGTTCGACGCCTCCCAAGGAGTACGACCATGAGCGCCATGACAGCAGAAGCCTTCGACCTCCGTGCACCGAGCGGCGGTGCGAGGAGTGCCGGATTTGCCAGCGGTCAGCGATCGAGCGGTCGGCCTATGCCGGTTCGGCCTCGACGTCAGCCCAACGCGCGTCCGGCCCGCGGCACGGGCCGCTCGGCTCGACCCATGGCTCGTCCCGCTGGCGCGGTGCCGGCGCCGCGGCTCGCGCCGGCGGTTCGCCAGGCGCCTCAAGCCTGTGCCGTTGAGGCGGAGGCCCACTGGCGGCTGACGGACCGCGGCATTGCCGTCATCATGGTCACCGGCCTGATGATCGTCGCGGCAGCGGTGATGGTGGTGTCGATGACGGCGATCAGGGTCACCGGCGACGGGTACCAGACACACTCGCTGTCGCAGGTGGCCCAGAGCTGAGACAGCGCCGTCCCGGTCAGCGCCCGATGTGCTCCAGGAGATGAGGGTTAGCCAAGAGATAGGAGCGGAAGCTGATCGGGGGATGCCCCGTCACCCGCTCTACGGCGTCGCTGACCTGGCTGACCTCCCCGTTGGCGATCGCAAGATAGGACGACACCCAGCCGGCGACCTCGAAGTCCGGAGCCCCGTAGTGGGAGCGTGAGGCGTAGGCCTCCTCGACCGTTTCCGAAACGTATCGGACCGGGAGGCCGCGTACCTCAGACATCGTTTCCGCAGCGTCAGTCAAGGTGAGGGCCTCTGGACCTGTCAGGTCCAATGTCTGGCCGACCCAACGATCGGTCAGCAGCGCTGCAGTGGCGACTGCGGCCACGTCGTCGTGGGCGACGGCGGCTACGGCTCCGTCGCCAGCGGGTCCGCGCAGAACTCCATCTGCACCGCACATCTGCGCGAGTGCTGCCTGGTAGAAGGAGTCGCGGAGGAAGGTGAAGCCAAGCCCGCTGGATCGGATGGCCTGCTCGGTATGCCAGTGATCGCGACCGAACGTGAACGTGCAGTTCGGGGAGGCGCCCTGGAACGAGAGGTAGACCACCTGTTCCACGCCCGCTTCCACGGCTGCGGCCACAGCGGAGACGTGTTCGGAGACCCGGACCGCCGACTCCCGCCCGCTGACCAGGAACAAGGTGTCGCAGCCGGCCAGCGCCGCCGTCATGGCGATGGGATCTGCGTACCCGGGGGCGATCCGAACATCGACCGCTGCGGGATCGGCCAACCGGCTCGGGTCCCGCACCACCACTGCGGGGGTCACGCCGCCCGCCAGCAAGTTCGCCACCACCCTGGACCCCACGGCGCCCGTGGCGCCTGTTACGACGATGCTCATAGCTCAGTCTGCCTCTCCGGTGAACGCCCCTGACGGCGTTCGTGAGTCCACCACGATGGTCCTCATCAGCTTGTCGGCGAAGGTCTGACGCTTCTCATCCCACACTGGCCACAGGTAGCCGATGTAGGCAAAGCCGTCGAGGATATGCACGAGATCTCGCAGGAAGGCGTTCAGTACGCCAATGGGGCGTCCGGTCTCGTCGCCGATCAGGACCATCTTCAGCACCCGCTTGCCCACTGACTGACCCGTCCGACCTGCAAGCACCCACCGGTTGTAGATCTGCCAGCCCAGAGCAACCAGCGACAGGACTGTCCCCACGATCATCGTGGTCGGAGCGGGTCCGTCAAATGTGGGTGTCTCGAACCCAGACTGACTCGCCACGTCGGCGATCCAGATGCCGTAGCCGATCATGAACACAACCTGGGCCACGATGGCGGGCAGGAAGTCAATCACGTAGGCGCCGACCCGACGCCCCCAATGGGTGTAGTCCGGCCGCAGAATCGGACCACGGTAGTTCCATCCGTATGCGGGCGGCCCGTATCCGTGCTGGCCGTAGGAGGTGGAGTGCCCGTACGGCGCCTGCCCGTACCCAGGCGAAGCCGGGTTCGGCGGAGGGACGCCCCGTCGGTCCTGAGAGGCGTCCGGGCGGGCCGAGCCGGGGGTCTGCCAGGGGCCCGGGTTCTGCTCGCTCATTGTCACCTCTCGTGGTCGCGCAGCTGGCAGCCCCGCATGGGGCAGTCCCGCACAGGGACAGTCCCGCACAGGGCCAGTAAGTCTAGGACAGCCGCGGCGAGTTAGAGGGCACAATGGTGCCGTGAGCACCGGGTACCTGGCGAAGGAGTTCAGAGCGGCCAACGCGCTGGTGGCGCTGGGCAGCTTCGTGGCCGGCGGTGTGGCTCTCAGCGCGCTGTATGCCATCACCGGGCTTGGCGTGCCGTGCCCGTTCCGTGCCCTGACCGGCTGGGACTGTCCGCTCTGCGGCGGGACGCGGATGGGCAGTTCACTGCTGCACCTGGACATCGGCGCAGCGTTCGGTTACAACCCCGTAGCCCTCATCGGGCTGGTCGTCGTGGCCTCACTCGGCTTGCTGTGGACTGTGGAAGTCCTCGGCGGACCTCGAGTGCGGCCGCCGGCAGCCCTCGGTCAGCGGCTACGCCGGGTGCATCCCACCCGCTGGCTGCTGCTGGGGCTCACGGCGGCCGCTGCGTACACCTTGGTTCGCAACCTCCTCTGACGCCGCGGGCTGGCTGGCCCACGCATCGGGCGCTTCTCCTGTTCGCCCCGTCAGTGCTCGATATGCGGTCCTCGGGGTCAGGCTCCGCACCGTCCTGCGGTGCTGCCGCATACCACTCGCCAGCCCAGCGACACGGCCTCGCCCGTAATTGTCAGTGGTCTTGCGGACAATGGACATTGGACGTACGGTACCTATATCTAGTAGTTACACCGGTGTGTTTCATCCACAGATTGTGGTTGTTACCCACACATCCTCCACACATGACTCACAGGCTTATCCCCAGACTCGTCCCCAGAGGCTCCAGGAAGGAGTCCCGTGCACTGTCCCTACTGTCGGCACACAGACTCCAAGGTCCTGGACTCGCGGGCCGCCGAAGACGGCTGCAGTATCCGTCGCCGTCGGCAGTGTCCGGCCTGCGAGCGACGCTTCACCACCGTCGAACAGATGCAGCTCGTGGTGGTGAAGCGCAGCGGTGTGGTCGAACCGTTCAACCGAGACAAGGTCATCGGTGGTGTCCGGAAGGCCTGCAAGGGTCGGCCAGTCGGCGAGACTCAGCTGGCGCGGCTCGGTCAGCTGGTGGAGGACTCGCTTCGTGCCTCCGGTCAGCCGGAGGTGCCCGCCGATGAGGTCGGTGTCGCAATCCTTGGCCCGCTCCGCGATCTGGACCAGGTCGCGTACCTCCGTTTTGCCAGCGTGTACCGGCAGTACCAGTCGGTAGACGACTTCGAGGCCGAGATCGCCCTGCTGCGCATCGAGCAGGAGCCGACGGGGATCGAACCCCTGATCCCCAACCAGGTCGCGGACAGCAAGGTCAGCCGGTTCACTCCACACCGGCTGACGCCAGGTCGTCAGGGTCCCTGACACCACCACAGTCTCGGGGCGGAGCGCGCAGGGCAGGGGAAGGCCGTGCGAGTTCCGTCCCGGCCCCACCTGCAACACCAGACCAGCGTCATGCACCACCGCCCTCCGTGACAGGCCAGGGCGCGCACCACCCGCAAGACAGACAGACCAGTACGACAACCCCCCGAGCAGTACCGCGTGACAGCGGCAGAGAGAGGCAGACAATGACTGAGACCACCCGTCCAACCCAGGGGCGCGCAGACACGCGTCGGGCCCGTGGCAAGGCAGCCGGGCTGACGATCGAGCGGATCTTCACGACCGAGGGTGTTCACCCCTACGACGAGGTGACGTGGGAGCGCCGCGACGTCGTGCAGCAGAACTGGAGGACGGGGGAGGTGGTCTTCGAGCAGAAGAACGTGGAGTTCCCGGACTTCTGGAGCGTCAACGCGTCCACCATCGTCACCACCAAGTACTTCCGGGGGGCCGTCGGCACTGAGGCCCGGGAGCAGGGTCTGAAGCAGCTCATTAACCGGGTGGTGAAGACCTACCGTCAGGCGGGCCAGGACTACGGCTACTTCGCCGACTCCGAGACCGCCGAGATCTTCGAGCATGAGCTGACCTGGATGCT
The DNA here is from genome assembly GCA_025965155.1 of Propionibacteriaceae bacterium. Lineage (GTDB taxonomy): Bacteria > Actinomycetota > Actinomycetes > Propionibacteriales > Propionibacteriaceae > Microlunatus. Next base: position 2,641 of record JAOPXN010000067.1, on the reverse strand, counting down.
GCTGCACCAGTATTTCAGCTTCAACTCACCGGTCTGGTTCAACGTCGGCACCAAGTCTCCGCAGCAGGTCAGCGCGTGCTTCATCTTGTCTGTCGACGACTCGATGGACTCCATCTTGAACTGGTACAAGGAAGAGGGATTCATCTTCAAGGGCGGCTCGGGGGCCGGCTTGAACCTGTCACGGATCCGCTCCTCCAAGGAACTCCTCAGCTCGGGCGGTACTGCCTCCGGCCCGGTCTCGTTCATGCGCGGAGCCGACGCCAGCGCGGGCACCATCAAGTCCGGGGGGGCCACCAGGCGCGCTGCGAAGATGGTCGTTCTCGACGTCGACCACCCTGACATCGAGGAGTTCATTGAGACCAAGGCGAAGGAGGAGGACAAGATCCGCGCTCTGCGCGACGCCGGTTTCGACATGGACCTCGGCGGCAAGGACATCACCTCGGTCCAGTACCAGAACGCCAACAACTCGGTCCGGGTGACCGACGAGTTCATGCGCGCGGTGGAGGACGGGACCGACTTCGGCCTGCGGGCCCGTACCGACAACCGGGTAATCAGCACCGTCGACGCTCGCGAGCTGTTCGGCAAGATCGCCCAGGCCGCCTGGGCCTGCGCCGACCCCGGCATCCAGTACGACGACACCATCAACGACTGGCACACCAACCCCGAGACCGGTCGGATCACCGCATCCAACCCGTGCTCGGAGTACATGAGCCTGGACAACTCCTCCTGCAACCTGGCCAGCCTGAACCTGCTCAAGTTCCTGCGCGATGACGACACCTTCGACGCCGAGCTGTTTGAGAAGGCGGTCGAACTGATCATCACAGCGATGGACATCTCGATCTGCTTCGCGGACTACCCGACCGAGGCCATCGGTCAGACGACTCGGGACTACCGTCAGCTCGGCATCGGCTACGCCAACCTTGGTGCGCTGCTGATGGCGACCGGACACGGGTACGACTCAGACGGCGGCCGCGCGTTCGCGGCGGCGGTCACCTCGCTGATGACCGGCACCTCCTACCGTCGCTCGGCTGAGCTGGCAGGCATCGTCGGCCCGTACGAGGGGTACGCCCGCAACGCCGACGCGCACAAGCGGGTGATGCGCAAGCACCAGGCCGCCAACGACGCGCTGCGTACCGTCGGCTCACTCGACGCCGATGTGCACAAGCGGGCCACCAAGGCGTGGGACGGTGTGATCAAGCTCGGTGAGACGAACGGTTACCGCAATGCTCAGGCGTCGGTGCTGGCCCCGACCGGCACGATCGGCTTCATGATGGACTGCGACACCACCGGCATCGAGCCGGACTTCTCGCTGGTCAAGTTCAAGAAGCTGGTCGGCGGCGGCTCGATGCAGATCGTCAACCAGACCATCCCGCGTGCACTCCGTCGGATGGGCTACACGACCGAGACCGCTGAGGCGATCATCGAGTTCATCGCCGAGCACGGCCACGTCATCGACGCTCCAGGCCTGCGGCCGGAGCACTACGAGGTCTTCGACACCGCCATGGGCCAGCGTGCCATCAAGCCGATGGGTCACGTCCGGATGATGGCTGCCGCCCAGCCGTTCCTGTCCGGCGCCATCTCCAAGACCGTCAACCTGCCCGAGACATCGACCGTCGAGGAGATCGCCGACGTCTACCTGCAGGGCTGGAAGCTCGGCCTCAAGGCGCTGGCCGTCTACCGCGACAACTGCAAGGTCGGCCAGCCGCTGAGCGACGGCAAGGCCAAGCCGGCCGCGGAAACCGCCGCAGAGGCCACCGTGGTGGAGAAGGTGGTCTACCGGCCGACCCGCAAGCGTCTGCCGAAGTCGCGGCCGAGCCGCACCACGTCCTTCTCGGTGGGCGGGGCAGAGGGCTACATGACCTCGGGCTCCTACCCCGACGATGGCCTGGGTGAGGTGTTCCTCAAGCTCGGCAAGCAGGGTTCGACCCTGGCCGGTGTGATGGACGCCTTCTCGATCGCCGTCTCGATCGGTCTGCAGTACGGCGTTCCGCTGGAGACCTTCGTGCAGAAGTTCACCAACCTCAAGTTCGAGCCGGCCGGTCTGACCGACGACTCCGACGTGCGGATGGCGCAGTCGATCATGGACTACATCTTCCGCCGGCTGGCGCTGGACTACCTGTCCTTCGACGAGCGGGCCGAGCTGGGCATCTACACCGCCACCGAGCGGGCCCGGCACGTCGAGACCGGGTCCTACCTGGTGGAGGAGGCCGAGGAGCTGAGCGAGGCGGAGTCGTTGAAGAACGACGCCGGCGACGAGGTGAACACGGACCTGGCCGAGGTGGCGCACGCCGCCAAGCCTGCTCCGGCCACAGCACGGACGACCGCCGAACTGCTCGAACAGCTCTCCGGCACCAGCGTTGACGCGCCGCTCTGCTTCACCTGCGGCACCAAGATGCGTCCCAGCGGAAGCTGCTACGTCTGCGAGGGCTGCGGCAGCACCAGCGGCTGCAGCTGATGTCGAGTTGCACCGGAATGGCGCGCTGAGTTGCGTCGAATGGCGGGCCAGTTGCGTCCCGCCAAAACCTCTCACCTATGACGGCTCGTCGTCATAGGTGAGAGGGCCAACGCCGGCCCGGTCCCCTCGCGGGACCGGGCCGGTGCCCGTGACGGAGTTGCTGAGGAGGAGGTGAGAGATGAGCAA
>JAOPXN010000053.1 GCA_025965155.1 Propionibacteriaceae bacterium | reverse complement strand
TCCCCACCCGGACCCGCGAAGCCCTCCGACTCCGCAACCCCGCCAGCATCTTCCCCTACGCCCCCACCACCAGCCGCACCATGGACCTCGACCACACCACCCCCTACCAACCACCCGACCGCGGCGGGCCACCCGGCCAGACCGGACTCCACAACCTCGGACCACTCTCCCGCAGCCAGCACCGACTCAAAACCTTCAGCCGCTGGACAGTCCTCCAACCCCAACCCGGCCTCTACCTGTGGCGATCACCCCACGGCTGGATCTACCTCACCACCAACACCGGCACCCACGACCTCGGCAACAACCCATTCGCCCACGCAACCTGGAAGGCCGCGCGCCGGTCGAGCGATCCTGACCGCCCGAGTAGGGGCAACGGGGGCAGACGGCATGACCGGGGCAGCGGCGGCTGTAAAGCCGGAGGGAGGCTCGCCGCGACGCCACCTGATCAAGGATCGTCGGCGGTACGGAACGCTCGGCCGCCGGCTCCCGTCGCGGCAATCCGGCTCTAGCCGCCGATGGCCTTTGTATGGCAGGGTCGGATTTAGGCTCGGCGCGGTGCCGCCGGGTACGCACCAATGGCCTGCCCGAGGAAGAAGGACACATGACCGAAGCCGACGACGGACCTCTATTCCTCGTTGTGACCATCAAGCCTCGTCTCGACAAGCTTGCTGAAGCAGAGGCGCAGCTACAGGCGATGAGGGCCGCAACCATGCAGGAGGAGGGCAACGTCTTCATGCATCTGGTCCACTCCCAGGACGATCCCAACACCTGGGTGATGCTGGAGCAGTTCAAGTCCCGCGCTGCCTGGGACGAGCATATGGAAACCAAGCACAACAAGGAGGGCAACGAGATCCTCAAGGACCTCTTGGCCGAGCCCTCCGAGCTTCGCCTGTACCAGGCGAAATAGCGCAGATCGCCACGATGGCGATGCCGCAGGCACCTCGCTCTCACCGGGGATGAGGGGCAAGATGTGATGTAGCGATAGGCCGAGTTGGTGCCCATCCGGCTCGGTGAGTACTCGAAGGAGAGGTCCGATGTCCACCACGCCAGACGCAGTACGAGCCGACGACGAGCTAAAGAACGGCAAGGCCCGGCTGGTCTACCCAGCCCTGACCCTTCCGTTCATCCTGTTGGTCGCGTGTTTTGCTGCGTGGGGGTCGGCCGCGAACCTGAGCGACGTGCTGGTCGGTGTCTTCAAGAAGATCTTCACGATGTCGAACTTCGAGTCCGCCCTCGTGCAGTTCGCGTACTACGGTGCTTACTTCACGCTGGCCATCCCGGCCGCCTTCATCAACAAGCGGTTCGGTTATAAGACGGGCGTGCTCACCGGGCTGGGCCTGGCGGCGATCGGTGGCCTGATGTTCCTGCCAGCGAGCCAGCTGCTCACCTACAACATGTTCCTGCTCGCCTTGTTCATCCTGGCGGCCGGCCTGTCGATCCTGGAGACGTCGGCGAACCCGTTCGCCATCGCGATGGGACCGGAGGAGACGGCCACCCGGCGGCTCAACTTGGCCCAGTCCTTCAACCCGGTCGGCGCCAACATCGGCGTGCTCCTCGGTGCCGCGCTCATCCTTCCCCGGCTGACGAAGGAGGAGGCCAAGCAGGGGATGACGCCCGAGCAGCTGGTCGCGTCACAGGAGCGGGACCTGGGCCTGGTGCTCGGCCCGTACCTGGGTATCGCCGCCGTGCTCGTCATTATCTGGGTGCTGATCTTCTTCACGAAGATGCACAACCCGCTGGAGGACCACGAGCATGAGGTCGGCGGAGCCCACCCGCACGCCCAGAAGGGCGTGTTCGGGAGGCTGTTCAGGAACCCGCACTACCGCTGGGGCGTCGTTGCCCAGTTCTTCAATGTCGGGGCCCAGGTCTGCGCCTGGTCGTTCACCATCCAGTACGCCGAGTTCGTAGTCGGCTACTCTCCGTTTGTCGCCGGCTTGTGGCTGCAGGCCAGCCTGTTGCTGTTCCTGCTCGCCCGGTTCCTGATGTTCTACCTGTTGGGCAAGTTCCGCCCCACCAAGCTCCTGTTCGCCATGGGAGCCCTGGGGGTCGTGCTCTGCCTGATCGCTGTGGTGTCCCAGAACATCGTCGGTCTAATCGCGGTGGTGGGCATCTCGTTCTCGCTGTCCTTGATGTTCCCGACCATCTACGGTGTCGCGCTCCAAGGCCTCGGTGATGACACCAAGTTCGGCGCCGCAGGTCTGGTGATGGCGATCCTGGGTGGAGCGTTACTACCGCCGCTGCAGGGTCGGATCGTCGACGCCGCGGGCGACAACCAGGCTATCGGCTTCATAGTCCCAGCCATCGCCCTGGCATTCGTCACGGCGTACGCCTTGTTCGATCTGAGGACCAACCGGCACGGCTCACAGCTGGTCAGCGAGGCGGCCCACTGAGCGCGGGTAGAATAGTTGATGAGACAAGTAGCTGCAGCGCCGGCACCCCTCCACGGGGCGTCGGCGCTGCTGTGTTGGAACTTGTCTCGACGGCCCCGTGCGGGGTAGAAGGTGGAGCACCTAGCGAGTTCCACTTTTAGCGGAAAACGCTCGCACGGGTGAGAATGACACTTCAACTTCACATGACAGAGGATTGACATGGATATCTGGCCCGGAAAACCGTACCCAATGGGTGCGACGTTCGACGGTAGCGGAGTCAACTTCGCGCTCTTCTCCGAGGTCGCCGAGCGCGTAGAGCTGTGTCTCATTGGTGAGCGCGGCGCCGAGACGCGCATTGAACTGACCGAGGTGGACGGCTCCGTCTGGCACGGTTACCTCCCCTCCATCCAGCCCGGACAGCGGTACGGCTACCGCGTCCACGGCCCTTACGACCCCAAAAACGGACACCGCTGTAACCCTGCCAAGTTGCTGCTCGACCCGTACGCCAAGGCCATCGAAGGCCAGATCGACGGCGACGAGTCGCTCTTCTCCTACAAGTTCGACGACCCGGACGCGTTCAACGACGCCAACTCGGCACGTCACACGATGCTCTCGGTGGTCACCACCCCCTTCTTCGACTGGGGCCACGACCGCCCACCGGGGCACCAGTACCACGACAGCATCATCTACGAGACCCACGTCAAGGGTCTGACCATGACCCACCCGGATGTCCCCGAGGAGATCCGCGGCACCTACGCGGCGCTGGGACACCCGGCCATCATCGATCACCTGAAAGGCCTTGGCGTCACCGCCGTCGAGCTGATGCCGGTGCACCAGTTCGTGAACGACTCGCACCTGGTCGACCAGGGGCTGTCGAACTACTGGGGCTACAACACCATCGGGTTCTTCGCACCCCACAACGGGTACGCCAGCACCGGCTCCCGTGGCCAGCAGACCACCGAGTTCAAGGCGATGGTGAAGGCCCTTCACGAGGCCGACATCGAGGTCATCTTGGACGTCGTCTACAACCACACCGCTGAGGGCAACGAGCGTGGCCCGACGATCGCCTTCCGAGGGATCGACAACGCGTCCTACTACCGCCTGGTCGACAGCGACAAGGCTCACTACTACGACACCACCGGCACCGGCAACAGCCTGTTGATGCGCAGCCCGCACGTGCTCCAGCTCATCATGGATTCGCTCCGGTACTGGGTCAACGAGATGCACGTCGACGGCTTCCGATTCGACCTCGCCGCCACCCTGGCGCGTCAGTTCCATGAGGTTGACAAGCTGTCGGCCTTCTTCGACATCATCCAGCAGGACCCGGTCATCTCCCAGGTGAAGCTGATCGCCGAGCCGTGGGACCTCGGCGACGGCGGTTACCAGGTGGGCAACTTCCCACCGTTGTGGACCGAATGGAACGGCAAGTACCGCGACACGGTCCGGGACTACTGGCGAGGTGAGCCGGCTACGCTGGCGGAGTTCGCCTCCCGGTTGACCGGGTCCAGTGACCTGTACAACCACTCCGATCGCCGGCCGACCGCATCGATCAACTTCGTCGTCGCCCACGACGGGTTCACCCTCCGCGACCTCGTCTCCTACAACGAGAAGCACAACTAGGCCAACGGCGAGGGTGGCAACGACGGCGAGAGCCACAACCGCTCCTGGAACTGCGGAGTGGAAGGGGAGTCCGACGATCCAGAGGTCAACGAGCTCCGGTTGCGGCAGCAACGGAACTTCCTCACTACGTTGCTCCTGAGCCAGGGCGTGCCGATGATTGCCCATGGCGACGAGCTTGGCCGGACCCAGGTCGGCAACAACAACGTCTACGCCCAGGACAGTGAGCTCTCGTGGATCAACTGGGATCTGGACAAGGAGCAGACCTCGCTGCTGGAGTTCGTCACGAGGGTGATCGACCTGCGCAAGAACCACCCGGTGTTTCGCCGCCGTCGGTTTTTCGCGGGGGACGCGGCCCATGGCGGCAAGAGCGATCTTGGAGACATCGAGTGGTTCACCCCTGATGCCTGCCAAATGAGCGACGAGGACTGGAGCGCCGGGTATGCCCGCAGCGTGATGGTGTTCCTCAACGGCGACGCAATCCCCGAGCCGGACAGTGTCGGCCGACGGATCACCGACGACCACTTCATCCTGATGTTCAACGCCCACCATGAGGCGATCGACTTCACACTGCCACCGGCCACCTACGGCAGCCGGTGGGAAGTCCGGTTGGACACGGCGCAGAGCGCCGTGCCCACCGGTGATCTGGTGTGGGAGGCCGGCTCGACGCATGCCGTGGAGGGCCACTCCGTGGTGGTGCTGTCGACCACCGTGGTTCCGGCAAAGGAGAAGCAAGCGTCTGAGACGCGCGCCGACAAGGCTGCGTCGACGATCGCGCGCAAGTCCGCGGGGAAGAGCCAGTAACCCGCTGACTGAAGTACCACGCGCAGGTCCCCGCCGTTCAGTACGGCGGGGATCTGCTGCGGTTAGGCCGCTAAGGTACGGGACATGAGTGAGACAACCGGCCCCGGGCCGCGCCGATGTGCCGTGATCGTCAACCCGTCGAAGATCAAGAACGACTTCAAGGACACGGTGCTGACGGCCCTATCCGCCAACTCCTTCGGCGATCCGTTGTGGCTGGAGACGACCGAGGAGGATCCAGGCCGGGAGATGGTTGCTCGTGCCGTCAAGGAGCAGGTGGACCTGGTGCTGGGCGCAGGCGGGGACGGCACCATCCGGGTGATCGCTGCCGGATTGGTGGGCTCCGATATCGAGTTCGGCATCATCCCATCCGGCACCGGCAACCTACTGGCCCGCAACCTCGCCATCCCGTTGGACCAGGACAGCGCTCTCGAGCTCGCCCTGAGCGACAAGGTACGGCGCATCGACATGATCAAGCTCACCGTCGACGACCGTGAGCCCGACCACTTCGCCGTGATGGCGGGGGTCGGGGTGGATGCAGTCGTCATGCAGGCGACCAACCCGAAGCTGAAGCAGGTGATCGGATCCGCGGCGTACTTGGTGGCAGCCGGCGAGGCACTAGGCCGGCTCCCGCTGGATGCGATGATCACGATCGACGACCGGAAGCCGTTCCGTCGACGCGCCAGCTTGTGCGTAGTGGGCAATGTGGGCAAGCTCCAGGCCGACATCACTCTGATGCCTGACGCAAAGGCCGATGATGGGCGTCTCGACCTGCTGATCGCCTCACCACGCCGGTTCAGGGACTGGCTGCGCTTGATATCGAAGGTGCTGCTCCGCCGGCCCCACCAGGATGACCAGCTCGACCGGCTGTCCGGACAGAAGGTCCGCATCGCCATCCGTGGCAAGGACGTCTACCAGATGGACGGCGACACCGAAGGGGAGTGCAGCACCATGCTTGCCGAGGTGGTACCCGGAGCGATCTTGGTCAAGGCGCCCGATGATCCCGAGGTGAAGGAACACATCCCGAGCTGAGCACCATCGCGTGAACGCGAAAATGGGGCGGACCATCTGGTCCGCCCCATTTCGGTGACGCTGTGCTGCGCTTGGATCTCCGACCCGTCAGGTCTTCGATCCGGAAAGCGCAATGCCTTCGACGATCTGCCGCTGAGCAATGATGAAGATGATCAGCAGCGGGGCGGCAGCCAGGGTGGCGGCCACCATCAGGCTGGTCCAGTCAGAGGAGTACGCGCCTTTGAACTGGTTGACCAGCAGCGGGATAGTGAACTTCTCCTCGGTGTTCAAGAAGATCAACGGGTAGAAGAAGCTGTTCCACTGGGCCAGGAAGGTGAAGATCCCCAGCGCCACCATCGGGGTCCGCAGCAGCGGGATGATGATGGTGAAGAAGGTCCGGGCCCGCGAGGCGCCGTCGATGGCTGCGGCCTCCTCCAGTTCGAGCGGGATGCCCCGAACGTACTGGCGGAGGAGGAAGACACCAAAGGCGTTGAACAGGGCGGCCGGCACGATCAGGGCCAGGTGGGTGTCGATCCAGCCGATGTATCCCAAGATGATGTACAGCGGGATGACGGTGAGCTGAACCGGCACCATCAAGGTAGCCAGAAACACCATGAACAAGGCGTTGTTGCCGCGGAACCGGATCCGGGCAAATGCATAGGCTGCCATGGCCGAGGTCAGGATGGAGACGATCACTACGATCGAGGCGATGTAGAAGCTGTTGAAGTAGCCGCGCGGGAAGTCAGCCCCCGCCCAGGCCGTAGGGTAGTTCTCCGGCGCCCAGTCCATTGGCAGCAGCTTGGGTGGCTGCAAAAAGATCTCGCTCAGTGGCTTGAACGAGCTGAGCACCATCCAGGCGAACGGCAGTGCCATGACGATGGCACCGAAGGCGAGGATTAGGTGCAAGGGGATCCGAGTCCACCGAAACGGTGGCTTCTGATCTTGTAGGTGAGGGTGCGCGTTCGCCTCAACGGCTTCGATTGCGATGTTGGTTGCGATGGTCATTCTGTGTAGTGCACCCATCTCTTCTGTGCCATCAGTTGCAGACCGGTGAGGGCCAGCAGGCAGAGGAACAAGATGATCGCGATCGCAGAGCCCAGACCGAAGTTGAACTCAACGAAGGCTCTTTGGAAGATCTCGTACACGATCGTCCGTGAGGCAGCGGGAGCACTCGGGCCCATAAAGACGTAGATGTAGTCGAAGATCTGGAACGACCCGATGATCGAGGTGATCGAGAGGAACAAGATCGTCGGCGACAGCAGCGGGATGGTGATCCTGCGCATCTTCTGAAGCTCGGAGGCACCGTCGATGTCAGCGGCCTCGATCAGTGACTTGGGCACGTTCTCCAAGCCGGCCATCATCATCACGATCTGGTATCCCAGCCCCTGCCAGATGCCGACGATGGCGAAGGCAGGGATGACGAATCGAGCATCCTGCAGCCAGTCAGGTGCCGGTAGGCCCAGGTTGCGCAGCAGGTTGTTCAGCGGGCTGATCTCTGGGTTGAACAACCAGAGCCAGATCGCTGCTACCGCCACGGTGGAGGTCACCACCGGGGCGAAGTAGAACGCTCGGTACAAAGACTTGGTCCGAACCTTCTGCAACATGTACGCCACGATGAACGCGGAGATCATGGTGCCCGGCACCGACAACACCGTGTACCACACGGTGTTGCCGGCCGACTCCCGGAACTGCGGATCGGACAAGATCGTGGCGAAGTTGCTGAACCCGGCGAACGACCTGGTGCCGAACCCATCCCAGTTGGACATGCTGAGCACGAAGGCAAAGATCAGCGGGCCCAGCATGAAAACGACGAGACCGATCAGCTGTGGCGCCAAGAAAAGGTAGGCGAACATGTTGTCCTGGCGCCGGGCCTTCTTGGCCGATTCCCGTATCGGTGGCGGCTCGAACTTAGGTTTGGCCAAGCCGGTCTTCGGCTTCGGCTCTTCAACGACAGCGGACATGGTGATCAGCCATTCAGGAGTGTGACAAGGGCTTCGCTGTAGCTCTTCGGCGTCTGGTTCTTAATATCCTTCAGCAGGACGTCGTTCTTCAGCGGGAAGTCGGCAGACTTCTTGGCACTGCGGATCAGCGGCAGCGGCACTGCGTACCCCTTGGCCGCGACCTCCGCGAAGTAGGCGCCGTGAGGCGGGTCGTTGCCTTCGGTGACGATGTCGTTGAGGCCCGGGATGGAGGGGACAGCGTTACCGCCGCCCGACAGCCGGTACTTCTGACCCTCGGTACCGCAGTAGTCTGCGACGAACTTGAGGGCGGTGGCCTGGTCCTTGGCCTTCCCGTTGACCGACATGCAGGCGGTGAACACGGCCACCGAGCTGACCTCGTTGCCGGCCTCGGAGGGCATCGGTGCGATGTCGTAGTCGATCTTGCCCTTCAGCTTCTTCAGGTTCGGCAGGATCCACCGGCCGTACTGGATCGTCGCCAGCTGGCCGCTGTAGAACAGCGCGTCCACGCCCTGACCCTTGGGGAGTGAGCCGGCGTAGGTGATGTTCTCGTTGTTGAGCTGCTCGAACAGCCAGGCAATCGCTGCCTGCGCCTTGGCGTCTTTGTCAAAGACAGCCTTGCCGGACTCGTCGAAAACGGTTCCGCCGAAGGTGGTGATCCAGCTGAACAGGTCACCCCAGCCCGACTCGAAGGCCATGCCGCGCTTGCCGGTGGTCTTGACCTTGGTCAGCAGATCGGTCAGGGCCGCCTGGTTCCAGTTGCCGGCCTCCTGCAGCACTGCGGGGTCCTCGGTGACGCCGGCCTCTTTCAGCAGGTTCTTGTTGAACCAGAACACCTTCGGGTTGCAGTCCACGTCGATGCCGTAGACCTTGCCGTCCGAGGACTCGGCCCACTTGCGCAGACCGGGATAGGTCATCTCGTGCACGGCCTTGATACCCGGGTCAGCCGTCAGATCGGCAAGTACGTTCGACTCGATCGCCTTGGAGATCAAGGTGTCGCCGACGTAGAAGGCGTCGGGGGCTGATCCGCCGGCGAGCTGGGTGAGCATCTTGCTCGGGTAGTCGCCGACCACGTTCTGCCAGGTGACCTTCATCCCCGACTTGGCTTGGTAATCCTTGCTGTAGGCCCTGAAACGCTCAGCCTCGCCCGGGTTGGCCCACGAGCCCCAGGTGATGGAGCCGCCGCCACCGCCGCCGTTGTTGCCCGAGTTTCCCGCCGGGCCGCCACTGCTGCCGCCGCCGCAGGCTGCCAGCAGCGTGCTACCTCCCGCCACCCCCAAGCCTGCAAGCGCAGACGTCGACAAAAAACGACGTCTGGACAGCGTGCGATCGAATGCTTCTGCTGGTTCTCTCACGGATTCCTCCTTGATTCCGGATGGCGCAGACGAGCCCGCCTGCGTAAACGACTTCCGTTGGGATCATCACTTCTCCGCAACCGGTTGTCAACGCGCTATGGCAATGGTTACCAAGCCGATGCGCAAAGGGGCACAGCGGCACCGCTGTGTCGTACCTTCGTCACAGTTGCGCGGTTTGGGCAGCCCCGGGGGAGTTGGGGGCAAGATCTCACGAGGCGAGACAACTTAGAGCAGATGTTTACCTAGTCGGCCCGGCAGTTGTTTCTCGCACCACCAGTTCCACCTGTAACGCATCGAGGGCGCTGAGACCGGAGTTTGGAACGGCTACGTTCATCGCCTCGAACAACGCCGCGGCCGCGCGTACACCTTGTTGGTGAGCATGCTGAGTCACTGTCGTGAGCCCCCAGTACTGCGACATCGGCTGGTCGTCGAACGCGGCCACCGACACGTCGTCTGGGCAACGCAGTCCTGCCCGCCGCAGCGTCGCCATCGCACCGAAGGCCATGTCATCGGTATGACAGAACACGGCTGTGGGGAGCGGGTTCCCCGACTCGAGGAGATCGCCCATCGCGATCTGACCGTGCACGGCATGGCAGTCGCCGGGATGCAGCACCAGAGCATCGGGAAAGACTTCGAGAAATCCCTCGGTACGGTGCCGCCACGTCGTGACTTCACGCTTGGCCGGCATCCGCCCATCCAGCACAGCAACGTGACGGTGACCAAGATCAGCCAGGTGTTGAGCCACCAGCCGCCCGCCGAGTCGGTTGTCGACGTAGATGCCCCGGACATGCGTAAGGGGTCGGCCCACCACCGCAGCGGGCACCGTTGCGTCCGCATCCCCTCCGGCGGGACCCGGTCGGGCAATGGTGCCGGCGTACAGCAAGGCGTCGCGGCCGTGCGCCGCCCCCAGCTCATCCATCAGTTCCCGGAACGGCGGTGCGTCCACCTCGAGCGAGTCGGAGTCGACATCGAGGTTGATCAGCTCCACCCGGTACCCGGCGCCGATCAGCACCTCGCTCGCGCCGGCCGCCACCTCAGAGAAGTACCACCACCGCAAGGTGGGCAGCACTAATCCCACGGTGTGCGAACGGCCGGTGGCCAGCGCTGTAGCGGTGGCTGACGCTGAGTAGTTCAGCCGGCGAGCCGCCTCGGCGACCCTTGCACGAGTCCCGGCGTCGACGCCTGGAAGACCGCGAAGTGCCCGGGACGCTGTGCCCTTGTGTACGCCGGCGTCCTTGGCGACATCGGCCAGCGTGACGCGTGGCGGGGAGCCCTGCGGCGACCGATGGAGAGCCCCGGGGTGGGTTTCGACCGACATGTTCCTGAGTGTAGGGACATTCAGGTTGGATAGACATGCCGGCGGCGATGGCCACGGTGTACCAAGGCCCCCCGGTCCCACCCCGGCGACCGGGGTCAGAGCCAGGCGAAGTCCAGTGCCTGAGCTGCCCATTCGAAGGACACCTTGTGGGAGTCGTACTTGGAGGGCACGCTGGGCACATCGATCTCGATCATGTAGTCGCCATCGTAGTTCTCCGGCATCGCGGCGACGACCGCATCGAAGTCCACCACGCCGCGACCCGGCTCAGCCCACAGCCGTTTGGTGCCACTGACCTCCCGGTAACCCATGCCGACGCGGGCGGACGGCTCAAGATAGTCGGGGAAGCAGTCTTTGATGTGGATTCCGCCGATCCGGTCCGCGTACCTGCTGATCAGCTGCACGGGGTCGATCCCGGCCCAGCGCAGGTGGCCGGTGTCCGGACCGAAGCCGATCACCTCCGGTCCTAGGGTGTCGAGCAGGCGGGTGATCTCAGACTCGGTCTCGAACACGCCGCCGACGTGGGAGTGGTGCAGTGGTCGCAGGCCCTCGGACTGCAGCACCTGGCAGACGATGCCGCAGTTCTCGATCGCCAACTGCAGTCGGTCCTCGCTGAAGTCGGCGCCAACCGCAGGCTCGGCCATTCGGGCGGGGATCGCCATGGATGAGATCATCGTGCGGTCGAGTCCGAGAGCCACCTGGTCGGCGGCGAAACGCTTGGCTCGTTCGATCTCCGCGTCGATCCCGACCGTCTCGTCGAACGGCGAGCTGAACAGGCTCAGCGCGGGGGACAGCCCATACCCGTCGATCCACGCCGCATAGTCCTGCACGCTCATCCCCTCGGGGATGTCGGCCTTGACAGCGCTGAACCCGATGGCGGCGAAGTCGGCGAAGGCATCCTCGAACGCCTCTCGGGTCTTTCCTGCGGCCCAGTAGGGAATGGGGTTGGCTGCTACGCGTGGTCGGGGACCGGCGCCGGTGTCCTCGAGGTTCGAAAGGGTCATGGTGTCCACCATTTCTGCACCGCTGGCGTGGGCTGCGCCATCAGTTGCCAATAGTTGCAAGCGGTGCGACGGTGGGGTTGGACCATGAGCACTCACGAAAATCTGAATACGCTGGGCGCCGGAGCCGCCGGCGATGCCGACGCCACCTCCGACACCGGATCCGTCACTATCTACGACGTGGCCAGAGCCGCCGGTGTCGCTGCGTCGACGGTGTCGCGGGCGCTGTCCAAGCCCGGACGGGTGAGCTTCAAGACGGCCGAGCACATCCGCAAGGTGGCCGGCGAGATCGGCTACCGGTCCCTCACCTTGGAGCGGCGCGCACCGGAGCAGGGCACGTCGATGTTGGCGATGATCGTCGCCGACATCACCAACCCGGTGTTCTTCGGCATGATCCGGGGGGCCGAGCGAGCGGCCGCGTTCAGCGGCTACACGCTGCTGGTTATCGAGACTCAGGAGTCCGAGCAGGCTGAGAGGGATGCCCTCGACCGGGTCATGCCTGCCGTCGATGGAACCATCCTGACCTCCTCGCGGATGTCCGACTCCGACATCCGGACGCTGGCCAAGCGGACGCCGCTGGTGGTGCTGAACCGGATGGTCGGGCAGGTGCCCTCGGTCGCCGGCGACAATGTGAAGGCCATCAACCAGGCCACCGAGCATCTGGCGGGGCTGAACCATCGGTCGATCACTTACCTGGCGGGGCCCGAGGCCTCGTGGAGTGACGGCATGCGCTGGCGGGGGCTGCGCGAGGCAGGTCTCGAGCTCGATCTGAGAATCCGTCGGATCGGTCCGTTCCTGCCGACCCTGCGAGGCGGTGCGGCGGCCGCAGAGCAGTGGCTGCTGAACCCGACGTCGGGCGTCATCGCCTACAACGACCTGCTGGCCATCGGCTTCATCAGGGCAGTCTCGGCCGCTGGGCGCCGGGTGCCCGACGACGTCAGCGTGATCGGCTTCGACAACATCGTCGACGCCACCTTGGTGGAGCCGCAGCTCACCACCATCGCCCTCCCGCTGGTCAGCCTGGGCTCCGCGGCAGTCAGCCACCTCCTCAGAAACACCCGGCGGCCAGAGCGTGGGCCCGTGGAACCGATCCGGCTGCCGGCCCGGCTCATCATCCGGGACTCCAGCGGACCGGTCAGAGCTTGAACGCCCGCCGTGGGTTGGTGACGACCAGGTCGTGCACGGTCTCCAACGCCTCGTCGGCATCCAGCCGATGTTCTGCCACGAGTTGGGCGACGAAGCTGGCATCCAGCCGCCGCGACATGTCGTGCCGGGCTGGGATGGAGCAGAAGGCGCGGGTGTCGTCGATGAAGCCAGAGGTCTTGGTGAAGCCGGCGGACTCGGTAATCGCTGCCCGGTAGCGCCGGATAGCCTCCGGTGCGTCGATGAACCACCACGGAGCTCCGGCATATACCGACGGGTAGAACCCCGCAAGCGGTCCTAGCTCGGTGGAGAAAACCGTCTCGTCCAGCGTGAAAACCACCAGTTGGAAGTTCGGGTGGGTTCCGTACCGGTTCAACATCGGCCGCAGCGCGTCGGTGAACTCCACGCGTACGGGGATGTCGGTGCCGACGTCCGCACCATACGACTCGAAGGTCGGCAGGTGGTGGTTGCGCCGCACCGCTGGATGCATAGTCATCACCAGCCCGTCGTCGCAGGCCATCCTGGCCATTTCCGATATCAGGTGGCGCCGCAGCATGGTCGCCTCGTGCTCGGCGATCTCACCTTTGCGAGCGAGGTTGAACAGGTACTCAGCCTCAGCCGGCTCGAGGAGGTCGGTCCGGGCGTCGAGATGGGAGTGGTCGGAGGAGACGGCGCCGTGGTCGACGAAGTAGCGCCGGCGGTTCTCCAGGGCGGCGATGAAGCCGGCGTAGTCGGAAGTGTCCACCCCGGACACCTCCGCCAGCCGGTCCACGGTGTCGATCCAGCCGGGGGAGGCCGCCTCCAGGTAGCGGTCCGGGCGGAACGTCGGGATCACCCGGCGGGACCAGCTGTCGTCGTCGCGGAGGCGGCGGTGCGCAGCCAGGTCGTCGCACGGGTCGTCCGTGGTCGCCAGCACCTCGATGTTGAAGCGGTCGTACAGTGCACGCGGCCGGAACTCCGGCGAGTCCAGACACTCCTGGATCTGGTCGTAGATCCGGTCCGCCGTGTCGGCAGACGGTCGCACAGTGACGTTGAAGATGTCGGCCAGCTGCGAGTCGAACCAGAAGCGGACGGGTGTGCCGCGGTAGACGTGCCAGTTGGCGCAGACGATCCGGAACGCTTGACGGGACTCCTCAGCGGTCAGCGGCCCCCGGCCCACGCCGAGCTCGGAAAGGTCCACGCCATGGGCGTGCATCAGCCGGTTGACGTAGTGGTCGGGCGTGATCAACAACGAGGTGGGGTCGGTGAAGGGGATGTCATCGGCCAGCCACTGCGCCGGCACGTGCCCGTGTGGAGAGATGATCGGCAGCTGCCTGACCGACTCGTACAGCTCCCGGGCGATGGCGCGGACCGCGGGTTCGGTTGGAAGCAGCCGGTCGGGGTGCAGCTTTAGTGCTGGGCTGGATGGCATGGTCACATCCTGCGGACGGTGGTCAGGTCACATCAATCGGTTGCCGTTTGTTGTCACTTGCCGTCGGCCCGCGGCGGCCAGTACGCCGGCACGGCAGCCCACCGGTCAGCGTGGCCGGACCATGTCGAAGCGGGCCTCGGGCCCGATCTCGAAGTAGGCAGTCGGTCCGCCGCCGCGGAGCACCGGGCGGGCCTTGGCGGTGTCGTACACTCCGTCCTCCAGCAGGTCCTCGCGGATGTGCACACCAACCACCTCGCCGAACACCATCCAGGTGTCGGTCACCGTGCCGTCGGCCCCGGTCAGCCGAACGAGCTGCGACAGCCGGCACTCCATCGAGACCGGTGACTCGGCAACCCTCGGCACGCCCACCACCCGGCAGGGCGCGGCGGTCAGCCCGGTCAGAGCGAACTCCTCGACCCTCGGCGGGACGGTCGCCGAGGTTGCGTTCATTGCCTCGGCCAGCTCGCGGGTCGCAAGGTTCCAGACGAACTCGTGGGTCTGCTCGATGTTGGACACGCTGTCCTTGTGGCCGACGCTGGCGAAGCCGATGATCGGCGGGGTGTAGTTAAAGGCATTGAAGAAGCTGTACGGCGCGAGGTTAAGCACGCCGCCGGCATCCCGGGACGAGATCCAGCCGATCGGGCGGGGTGCGACGAGGGCGTTGAAGGGGTCATGGCGTAGTCCGTGACCCTCCGCCGGGCGGTAGAAGTACATGGGAGTCAGTTCTTAGCACAAGTCGGCATCGTTTCGGTGAGACAGGTTTCCTTCCAGCAGCAGTTTTCGTACGCTGAAGCGCATGTCCGTCAAACCCCTCAGCATCGTCTACTCCACGATCATGTTCGTCGTGGTAAGCGCGCTGGCGGGTGTGCTGGTAGCTGCGCTCTTCGTTCCGGCGGCCGGAATCGCCGGGTTGAGCACGCGCGCAGCGGCGGGGGAGATGAAAAGCATCCCCGCCGCGCTGGAGATCTCCGCCCAGCCTCAGCGGTCCAAGATCCTGCTCGGAGACGGCTCCGTGCTCGCCTACGTCTACGACCAGAACCGGGTCTACGTCCCGTTGAAGAAGGTCGCTCCGGTCATGCGGCACGCCATGCTAGCGATCGAGGACCACCGGTTCTACGAGCACGGCGCGATGGACTTCAAGGGCACCCTGCGCGCTCTGATTCGCAACTCCACCTCCTCCAGCGGGACTCAGGGCGGTTCCAGCATCACGCAGCAGTACGTGAAGATGGTGCAGGTCGAGAACGCCCGGCAGGCCGGCGACGAGGCGGCCATCAAGGCGGCGCAGGAGACCACGTACGCCAGGAAGATCCAGGAGCTGCGCTACGCGATCGCCCTGGAGGAGAAGCTGTCCAAGGACCAGATCCTGGAGCGCTACCTCAACATCGCCTACTTCGGTCAGGGGAACTACGGCGTCGAAGCCGCCGCCCGGTACTACTTCCGCACCCCAGCCAACAAGCTGACGCTGTCTCAGGCCGCCATGCTCGCCGGGTTGGTTCAGAACCCGGACGCCAACAATCCGGTGACCAACCGCGCTGCTGCGCTTGACCGGCGTGACGTGGTGGCCAACCGGATGGCCGAGCTCAAGCTGATCACCACCGACGAGCTTAAGGCTGTCAAGGCGGTGAAGTTCGACGCCGACAAGATCCGCCCGCTGCGCAACGGCTGCGTCGGCAGCAAGTTCCCCTTCCTGTGCCAGTACGTCGTCAAGACCCTGGAGAACACGCCGAGCCTCGGTAAGACGGTCGAGGACCGGATGAACCTGCTGAAGCGGGGCGGTCTCACGATCGAGACGAAAATCGACCCGAAGACTCAGAAGAAGGCTCAGAAGTCGGTCAGCTCGGTCGTCGACGCACGCGACCCGGTCATCTCGACCATGAACATGATCGAGCCGGGCACAGGGCAGATCATCGCCATGGCGCAGAGCCGCCCGGTGATGGGCGCTAACGCAAAGAAGGGTGAGACCTACTGGAACTACTCGGTGGAACCGTCCATGGGTGGCATCCAGGGGTATCAGGCCGGCTCGACGTTCAAGGCGTTCACCGCGGCCGCGGCACTGGAGAAGGGCATCCCGCTGAGCAAGAAGTTCAATGCTCGCCGGACGATGAACTTCTCGGGCAAGAGCTTCGAGTCCTGTGACGGCAGAGAGAACGTCTACGGCTCATGGAAGGTGACCAACTCCACCGGCACCAACGGCGTAATGAACATGTACCGGGGCGCTGAGATGTCGGTCAACACCTACTTCGTCCAGCTCGAGCTGGCTACCGGAATGTGCCGGGTCACCAAGATGGCCAAGAAGCTCGGTGTGAAGAGCAGCGCGCCGAACCGACCCCTGGTCGACTACTACCAGGACAAGCCCGCGTTCACGCTCGGCTCGGTGGAGGTCAGCCCGCTGTCGATGGCGGAGGCGTACGCCACATTCGCTGCCCGCGGCATCCACTGCAACCCGATCATCGTCTCGAAGATCACCACCCGGGACGGCAGGAAGCTGGCCGTCCCGGACGCAGGCTGCAAGCGGGTCATCTCCACCGACGTCGCGGACGGCATGAACAAGCTCCTCGGTTCGGTGATGACCAAGGGGACCGGCCGCCGTGCGCTGACCGCCGACCACCGGCCCCAAGCCGGCAAGACCGGGACGATCGACAGCAACGAGGCAGTCTGGTTCGTCGGCTACACCCCCAGGATCGCGGGGGTGGCGATGATCTCCATCGACAACCAGAAGAAGCCGTTCCGCAAGGGCAAGCCGGGCTTCCGCAAGAGCGGTGTCAAGAACTTCCAGCTGCCGAAGAGCGGCACCTTCCTGGAGGGGTCCGGCAGTGGCGACGCGGGGATGAAGATCTGGAAGCCCACCATGGACTCCTACTTGAAGGGCATCAAGAAGACCGGCTTCAAGAGTCCGTCCAACAAGGTTCTGAACGGTCGTTTCGTCTCGATGCCTCACATCGGCGGGCTCGGCATCAGGGCCGCCACGAAGAAGCTAGAAAAGGAAGGCTTCACGGTGGAGACGCGGTACCGCTACAGCAGCCGGGTGCCGCGGTACAACTTCATCGGGTTCTCCCCGGGCGGTGGCAGGGTGCCCGAGTTCAGCACCATCTACGCCGACTACTCCCGCGGCGAGAATCCGGCCGTACGCCAAGCGCGCCAGCGGGCCGCCGAGCGCCGCGCCGAGAAGCGCGCCGAGGAGCGCCGCGCGAAGGAGAAGAAGGCCGAGGAGAAGAAGAAGGCCGAGGCAAAGAAGAAAGCCGAGCAGAAGAAGAAGGACCAGGAGAAGAAGAAGAAGGGCAACTGAGCCGCCTCCCCCGGCGCTGTCGATCGAGATGTCGACCGCTTCCGGGCCATGCAGCACCCGCCGCGGCGGTGGCCGGGTCACCTCGTAAAGTGGGTGATCTGATCACAGTCTCGACCACTCGGATGGAAGGCATGGATGATGGCTGCACAGACGACGACCACGAAAGCCGGCCCCGACAGCGACTTCACCGTTCCCGGGCTCAGCCTGGAGGACGGGCACGGTGTGGGTGCGACCTTGCAGTTGCGGCTGCACGCTCTGAACGATCTCCAGCTCACCTTGAAGCACGCCCACTGGAACGTGGTTGGCCCGGACTTCATCGGGGTGCACAAGATGTTGGACCCCCAGATCGATGCGGTACGGGAGATGGTCGATGAGACGGCCGAGCGGATGGCCACCCTGGGCGTACCGCCGGTCGGAACGCCGGGCGCGATTGCAGCCGACCGGACCTGGAACGAGTACTCGCTCGGGCGCGCCCTGACAATCGAGCACCTCGCTGCCCTTGACCTGGTGTACGACGGAGTGATCGCCGACCAGCGAAAGGCAATCAACTCCGTCGGTGAGATCGACCCGATCACCCAGGACATGTTGATCGGCCACACCAAGCAGCTCGAGCTGTTCCAGTGGTTCATCCGCTCCCATCTGGAGAACAAGGCAGGCTATACCGCCACCACCGGGGAGACGACGGAGGTGGGTGCGGCAGAGAAGGCGAGCAGGACCGTGCCCCGGACCTGAGTAGCGCCCTCCTCGTCCATCCGCCGGTCCCGCACGCAAAGGAACTTCATGCCTCGCAAGCCTGACGACGACTCCGAAGGCCAGATCTCCGAGACCCAGCGCCTCGACGCGCTGGTCGACCCGGACGGTACGCCGGCCGACGTCGAGGTCATCCCCGACGCCGAGTCGGCGAAACATATCCCGCACGGGCCGCCGCGCGACTACAGCGAACCGGAAGACGACATCGATACCGACCGGGGCTGAGGCATGGCTCCAGATACGTTGCAGCTGCAGCTCGGCTGCGAGTTTGCGTACAGCTCTGCCGTCGAGACGCCGGCTGTGTTTTTGGTGCAGCCGCTGCTGGACCAAGACGTCAAGCTGTTGGACGAGCACTGCAGCATGGAGCCACAGCGCCCCAGTCGCCCCTACGTGGACGCATACGGGAACCGGTGCCTTCGGCTGACCGTACCTGCCGGTCAGTCGCTCTTCACCTACCAGGCTCAGGTGGAGGTGCCCAACGCCACCGAGGACAGCGACCCGGATGCCCCCGAGTTGTTTCCGGACGAGCTGCCTGACGAGGTGCTGATGTACACCCTGCCGAGCCGGTACGTTCTACCAGACGTGCTGGGCTTCGAGGCGTGGTCGCGGTTCGGCACCATGCCCCGCGGCTACCAGCGGGTCCAGGCCATCTGCGACTACGTGCACAACTACCTGAAGTTCCAGTACGGCAGCAGCACGGCGCTCAGCACGGCGGCCGACGTACACGCTTCGGGTTACGGGGTGTGCCGGGACTTCACACACCTGGCAATCTCCCTCTGCCGGGCCCTCAACATCCCGGCGCGCTACGTCTTCGGCTACCTGCCGGAGATCGAGGTCGCACCGAAACCGCAGCCGATGGACTTTGCGGCCTGGATGGAGGTGTGGCTGGGGGACCGCTGGTGGACCTTCGACCCGCGTAACAACGAGAAGCGGAAGGGCCGGGTGCTGATCGGACGCGGTCGCGATGCCTCCGACGTGGCGATGGCCACCACCTTCGGCGCCCCGTACCTCCAGTCAATGGTCGTGGTCGCCGAGGAGACTACCGGACCGTAACGCCGGCTGGCGGGGGCCTCGCTGACTTTGTCAGCCCGGCGTTGTACGGTGGTAGTTGCTCCTTCAGAACGGAGGGGGTGAATGTGTGATCCGTATGTATGGCTTCGAGCCACGGAACCGTTTGCCTCTCCAGTCCAACCGAGGCGCGGGACGTGCTCGTCCGCCCGGAAGGACATCCAATGAAGGATCCCCTGCGTTCAGTCCGCCGCCCAGTGGAGCAACTATCGTGACTTTGCAGATGGACTCCAACCCCACGCCGCCGCTGGCAGCGCAGTCCGACGTCCATGGCGGGTACGACGTGTCGCTGCATGACCGACCTGTCCCTCTGCCCGCAGCCCGCGGCCCGGTGTCGGCGGCGCTGATCGCGCTGCTGCTGCACAATCCCTGGGAGATCGGGCGGTGGGAGGCCGAGGCCCGGCCTGAGCTGCGCTGGCAGGGACCGGTCGAGTCCGCCATCCTCGACGATGACTTACAGCTTGCCCTCTGGCTGAGCTACGAGCTGCATTACCGGGGTCTGGCGGAGGTGTCCGAAGACTGGGAGTGGCATCCGGAACTGCTGCGCGCGCGCCAGGAGTGGGAGCACCTGCTCTGCACCAGCCTTGCGGGGGCCATCGGCGCGCCGCACAGCATGGTCGAACCGGACCCGGCGTCAGTGATCGCCCGGCTGAACAGCATTGCTGCCACTGACGACGGACCCTCGCTGTCGGGGGTGTTGATGCGCGAGGCCGACTCCGAGCAGTTCCGGGAGTTCTTGATCCATCGGTCGATCTACCATCTCAAGGAGGCTGACCCGCACAGCTGGGCGATTCCCCGGATGAGCGGCTCGGTCAAGTCGGCGCTGGTCACCATCCAGTCCGATGAGTACGGGTCGGGCCGAACCGCGGCCATGCACGCGGAGTTGTTCCGTACCCTGATGCGGAGCTGGGGGCTCGAGACGGGCTACGGGCACTATCTGGACCTGGTGCCGGCCGTGACCCTGCTGTCCAGCAACATCATCTCGATGTTCGGGCTCAACCGTCGGTGGCGCGGCGCACTCGTCGGCCATCTCGCGCTGTTTGAGATGACGTCGTCGATACCGAACGGCCGGTACGGCCGCGGTCACCGTCGGCTCGGTGGTGACGAGGCAGCCGCCCGCTTCTTCGACGAGCATGTGGTGGCCGATGCGATGCACGAGCAGATCGCCGCGCACGACCTGGCCGGCGGGCTGGCCGCAGCCGAGCCCGACCTGGCCGGGGACATCGTCTTCGGGGCGCGCTGCGCGCAGCTGGCGGATCAGCAGTTCGCCCGGCATCTGATCAACAGCTGGTCCGACCACCAGTCCAGCCTGCGATCGGCGGGCCGCTGGTGAACGGCCACGTCGACCCGACATCCATCACGGTCTACCCGGACGGCCCGCTGCTCGTCCGGGGCAGTTTCGAGCTGCGTAGTGCCGACGGTCGGGTGATCGACACGGATCGCAACGTGATCGCGCTCTGCCGCTGCGGGCGTTCGCGGCTCAAGCCGCTGTGCGACGGCTCCCACAAGTCCGCCCGCTTCGTCGACAGCGCCTCGGCTGACGAGGTGTCGCATGTGCTGCAGTTCGCCCAACCGACCGCACGCGGCATGTCCGACGGCGACGAGACCGAAGGGCTGAGCCACGGTGAGGCGTGACCACTCCGCGGCGTCGACCGTGGTCATTTCCAGGCTTTACAACGTAAACTCAGACCGGCGCTGTTGCCGACTTCTGAGCAAGCCGTTCCCTCGCGTAGGAGAGTGATTACCATCGCCACCACGAAAACCGACCGCTCGGCCCGTTCCACCAGCCGGGCCGACGAGCAGGTTCCGGGCCAGCATGCCGACAAGCCCCAGGAGATCCCACCCAAGGGGTGGCTCCAGATCGTGAAGCGGGGGTGGAAGGAAGCCAAGGCGGACCAGGTACCGCTGCTGGCGGCCGGTGTCGCTTTTTTCAGCTTCTTGTCACTGTTTCCGGCCCTGATCGCACTTGTCATGCTGTACGGGTTGTTCGCCGACCCAGCAAAGATCACCGAGCAGGTCGGCTCGTTCACGCAGAACATGCCGAGCGCAGCCCGGGATTTGATCCAGACCCAGCTCCAGTCGCTGACGTCCACCCCACAGCAGTCGCTGGGAGTCGGACTGATCATTGCCTTGCTGCTGGCCTTCTGGAGCGCGTCGGGCGGGGTAGGCCAGTTGATCACCGCCATCAACACCGCCTACGACGAGGAGGAGACCCGCGGCTTCATCAAACGGAAGGCACTCGCTCTCGGCCTCACCGTTGCCGCGATCGTCTTCATGTCGATCACAATTGCGCTGGTGGCTGTCGTCCCTGCGCTGTTGGACAACCTGGTCGGATCGGGACCGCTGCGCTGGATCTTGGAGGTGCTCCGCTGGATCCTGTTGATCATCTTGGTGACCGGCGCACTGGCGGTTCTGTACCGGGTCGCGCCGGACCGGGATGCACCGAAGATGCGCTGGGTTTCGGTGGGCGCGGTGACCGCTACGATTCTGTGGGTGGTCGCGTCCGTCGGGTTCACCATCTACGTCTCCAACTTCGGTAGCTACGCCAAGACGTACGGCGCACTGGCCGGAGTCGTGGTGCTGCTGCTGTGGCTGTGGATCACCTGTTATGCGGTCCTGCTTGGCGCCGAGATCAACGCGGAGTCCGAGGAGCAGACAGTGGCCGACACGACGAAGGGGTCGCCCGAGCCGATCGGCAAGCGGGGAGCGGTGAAGGCCGACTCGACGCCGACACAGAAGGGCTGAGCGCCCGACTCGGGAACCGAGTCAGGACAGACTCGCCGAGGAGCCGCCGGTGGAGTGACCGGGCCAACGACGCAGCGCCGAGGGGTATCCCTTGACCCTGTCCATCAGCGGCAGCTCCAGGGTCGGGTGGGTCTCATGGCCCGAGCACGACACCTCAGAGGAATGGCTGCCCAGGTCCCGCAGGAATCGGTACGCCCACCGGGCCAGATCATTGTCGGCCACCTGTTTGCGCAGAGCCCGCATCCGGGTGGCCCGGTCCTCTGCGGTGGAATGGACGGCCCGGAGCAGACACGCCTTCAACGCCTCCAGGTCGTAGGGGTTCGCCTCATACGCGCTGGTGAGCTGCTCCGCGGCTCCGGAGAGGGTGCTCAGTACGACGGCGCCGTCATCTGCCTGCCGGCACGCGATGTACTCCTTCGCCGCCAGGCTCATGCCGTCGCGCAGCGGAGTGGACAGCAGCAGGTCCGCGGCCCGGTACAGGCCCGCCATGGTGGCGTCGGCTCCGGTGCTGTGGACGTAGATGACGGGCGGGTGTCCGAACCGTGCGGCGTCGCCGTTGATGCGGCCGACCAGCCGGTCGATGTCGTCACGCATCTTCGACTTACCGACACGCTCCTCGTCGGAGGTGGTGGCGATCTGGACCAGCACAGTGTCCCGCGGGTCCAGCTCCCGGCGCTTGATCAGATCCTCAAATGCTTGGAGTCGCTCGTGGATCCCCGCTGTGCAGTCCAGCTGGTCGAAAGCGAGCAGCAGCACCCGCGGGTCGCCGAGCAGTGCACGGATGGTCTGCGCCTGCTCGGCTGCCTCAGGTTGTGCCGCCACCAGGCTCAGCGCCCGTGTCTGGACCGCCATTGGATAGGTCGCTGTCCTCAGATGGCGGGTGCCGAGATGGAGACCACCGGGATGCATGGGGTGCCCTAAGGTGACCTGCGCCGCCTCGATGAAGTTCTGCTGATGCCTCGGCAGCTGGAACCCGAGCAGGTCGGCACCGAGGAGACCCTGCAGCAGCTCCCGGTGCCAGGGCAGATGGTAGAGCAGCTCCATCGGCGGGAACGGAATGTCGATGAAGATCCCGATTCGAAGGTCGGGGCGTCGTTCCCGCAGCAGTGCTGGTACCAGCTGGAGGTGGTGGTCCAGGATCCAGACAGTCGCTCCGCGCTCGGCGACCTCGACGATGCGGTCGGCAAAGCGGCGGTTCACCGTTTCGTACCCGGCCCAGCCGCTCTGGCGGAACTCAGGATGGGCGATGATGTCGTGGTACAGGGGCCATAGCGTGTGATGGCAGAACTCGTCGCAGGCGGCCCGCTCGGTGCAGGACAGCAGAACGGGCTCGAAGTTGAGCTGTCCCTGGCTGAAGGGCACCCCGGGACCATCCGTGACATGGCAGCCGCCGACCCAGGTGGCGCGCTGGTGTCGCATTCCGGCGGCGAGGGCATCGATGCGGTTACCCGGTGTGCTGCCCCGGTGAAATACCGGCTCGGCCTGCTCGGGGGTGTGGACAGGGAGCTGGTAGCTCACCACGAGCAAGGCATCCCAGGGAGAGGGGTTGGCACTGGATTGGAAAGCCACGACCATCACCTTCGCGGGAAGGGCAGCGCTTTGCGCTGCTCAACGTACTTCACTCAAGCATGAACTGGCACCTGAAACAATAGTTGCAGGGGCGTCAGCTCTGCTCCATGGGTACGCGTAGCTGCCAATGGGCTCCAGCGCCTGGGGCCGAGGCCACCCGAAGCCGGGCGCTGCCCTGGGTGGCGGAGTCTGCCATCAGGCGGAGGCCGAAGTGCCCCTCTTTGGGCTGCGCGAGTAGCTGTTCGGGGTTGAAGCCGATGCCGTTGTCGACTACATCGAGAACCATGGTGTTTCCGTCCGGAGCGAGCCGCACAGTCGCCATCGTTGCTGCCGAATGTCGGGCCGCGTTGCGGAGGCACTCCTGCGCCACCCGGAATACGAGCCGCTCACCGTCCTTGCCGAGGCTTACACCGTCGTAGCTGCACTCGAGGTCGACCGCAATCTGGCGGGTTCGCAGACTGGCCACGAGGTCACTCAGGGCAGCCTTGAGGCCGGTGGCCGCCAGGCTGGGCGGGTAGATGTCAACCAGTAGCGAGCGAAGTCCTCCAATACTGCTGCGGACGGTGGCGGCGGCCCCCCGTAGCTCATCGGCGGCGTTGTGCCGCCCCTCACCCTCGGCCCGTACCGCGGCGCCCGAGACGACGAACGAAGCGCCGACCAGCTCCTGCACCACTCCGTCGTGCAGCGTCGCGGCAATCCGACGCCGTTCCTGGGCTGAGGCATCCACGGCACGCTCCAGCAGCGCCTGCCGCTGCGCTTGGGACAGCTGCAACCGTTGGATGAGCCGCCAGAGCACCGGTAGCAGCAGGAGTATGAGGACCAGGAGGCTGACGATCGTGATCGTGGCGAAGTCGCGCCAGACCTCACCTGTGCGCTGATCGACCGTGCTGTAGGGGGAGTAGGTCTCCATCACGAGCGCACGCCCGTCCGGCATCCACACGGGCCGGTACACCTCGAGTAGCTTCCCCTCGCCGCGTTCGAAGGTGTTCTCGGGTTCGTCAAGGTTGGTGACCTCGGCACGCAGGGAGGGGTGCGCCAGGACGGCCCGATGGTCGTCGCTGAGCGGAAAGGTTAACCCGACCAAGCGTGGATCGCTGGAGTAGACAACGAGCCCCTCGGCGGTCCAGAACTTCACCCGGGTGATCGTCGGCCCCATCACGTGATCCTCGACGGCTATCCTCAGCCGGTTCACAGCGGCCGGGTCCTGCTCGATAATGCCGTTCTGTAGTGCTGGCTGCACCACCGCATCCGCCAAGATGTCAGCCCGTTGAGAGGCAATATCGACCGCTTGCCGCTCCGCCGCCTGCCTGCTGGTGAAGGCTCCGAAGAGCGCTACGGCGAGGACGACGAGAATGGTCGCAGCGATAACCTGCGCGTAGACCCGCCCCGGTCGGAGCGGAGGTTCGGGGCTTATCCCGTCTGATCCTGTGGACAGGGTCACCCATCGACGCGTCGGAGCGGGAACGCTGCCGGCCACCTCTGCCGGCGGGTCCGACGCGAGCTCGTGCGTCATCGCTTCCCTCGATTTGGTCTTCGCGATACTTTCGCGTGCGCTGGGAAATCGCCTCGTGCCGAAGCCATCGTGGTTCCTTCCCCATCGTGGACGCTGCTCAGACCCCCTGGTCGGCTGCGACTCAAGGATGACGGACTGAGCGGCCGCGGAGGGCCACAAATAGAAGTTGCCGCCCCCTAAATCAAGGGGTCCTGGTGTGCGCTGAGTAGGCTCGATCCATGGCCACGGCTGCCGCGGGGTACGACCCGGAGTTCTTGCCCGTGAGCGCGCCCTTCCCTGTCCCCGCTGCCGCGGCACCGACCAGGGAGCTGCCGTTCACCCACTTCAGCGTGCTGCTTCATCTGGCCCGGCGCCTGGCGGTCGCGACCGCGGTGAACCTCGACGGCGCCGCGCTGCGGGATCTTGAGCGCGGCGACGACTGGCACCTCGACCCACGAGTGCCGGCTGATCAGCAGACCGGCCCCGACGTGTACGTCAACAACGACCTTGACCGCGGACACCTCGTCCGCCGCCGCGACCCCGTCTGGGGTGACGCAGAGATAGCAGCGCAGGCTAACTTCGACACCTTCAGCTATGTCAACGCTGCCCCTCAAGCGGCCGAGTTCAATCAGGGCAAGCTGTTGTGGGCGGGGCTGGAGGACTACATCCTGGACCACGCCCGGACGTACCGGCAGCGCCTGTGTGTGCTCACGGCACCGATCCTCGCTGAGGAGGACCCGCCCTACCGAGGCGTTCAGATTCCGCGCCGGTTCTGGAAGATCGCGGCCTGGGCCCAGCCCGGCACTACTGGCCAGTCAGATACCGCAGCGGATCCGACCTCCCAGCTGCTGGCCGCCACCGGATACCTACTTGACCAAACCCCACAGCTCGACGACGTCGAGCTTGCTACCCAGCAGGCGCTGGATGCGGGTGACCCGCCGCCGCTGGGCCCCTACCGCACGTTCCAGGTTCCCATCATCGACATCGCCACCCTGACCGGGCTCAGCCTGGGGCCACTGCCCGCGGCTGACCGACTGCCCAGGCCTACGCCAGTTCCCGTCGGCGAACTCGCCACCGAGGCGGCCACCACTGCAGGCCGGTGGATGCCGCTGCACGACTTCGCCGACATTCAGCTCTGATTTATAGTTTGGGCAAATGAGCGGCAGCCAGGCAGGTAGCTCCGGCGGCTCGAGTGTCGATGTGGCCGCAGCGCTGTCGCATCCGATCAAGTATCTCTCCGTCACCCGCCGGAAGAGCCACCTGCAGCAGTGCTCCGGGAAGGGCGTCTGTCTGTGCAAGGAAATCATCCACGAGCTGGGTCCGGATTCCCATCGGAAGATGCCCCGCCTCGACATGCAGACTGGCACTGACAACGTTGTGCTCCGCGTCGGTGCGAACCTCGGCTACGGCGAGAACCCGGCCGTTGCGCTCGACGCTGATGTGCTTGTAGTCGATCTTTGACATCAAACTCCTGTCTGTCAGCGCGGAACTGAGCAATGCGCCGATGCACTCAAAGATGGTGCCAGCGAACCCTGCACTCGCACTGTGGCAAGGTAGGCACACTCACCAGCGTGGCACATCGGCGTCGAATTTTCACTGGTTCAGCGGACGGCCGGCCAAACTCCGAGAAACCGTGCGTTCGGCGACACCGGAAGTTCACCTGCACGTCGCTCGGACGTTCGCGCCAGGTGAACACGAAAATCTCCTTTGGCCGCGGGGTGCTGCTCATGGCCGCCGGAACCTCGAGGGAACCAGATGGACCGTGCTGGACTCATCATGGGTGTGAAGAATTCCGTGGGCTGCCTAAGGGGTGCCCGATGAGCCGGGTGGTGGTGATGAACGCCAACCTGAGCGGGCCTGCCCGCTCTGACCCCGATCTATGGCACGCGGTCGGTTCCGGCGACGAGTTGGCCTTCCGTGACCTGTTCCTGCGGTACAGCGACATGGTCTACAACTACTGCTTCCGTAGCACCGGGTCATGGTCGCTAGCCGAGGATGCCGTCCAGGCCACGTTCGCGGCGTTGTGGCGGCGCGCGGTCGCGGGCAAGATCGAGGATCTCCGCCTGGACTCGGCACGGCCGCTGCTCTTCGCCATGGCTCGCGACGAGTGCAGCAACCTCAACCGATCCCGTAGTCGCCGCGTCCGGTTGGTGGACCACCTCGGATCGGCGAGTAGTGATGCGGTCGACAACACCGAAGCGTGGGTCGAGAGTGAGGCGACAATGCAGGCGATCCGTCAGGCGTTGGCTGTTCTGCCGCGACATCAGCGCGACGTGGTGGAGCTGGTGGCCTGGTCCGGTCTCAGCATGGCCGAGGCCGCCGCCACGTTGAAGATCTCTGTAGGCACAGCCAAGTCGCGCCTGTCCAGGGCCCGATCCCGCCTTGCCAACACCGAGATCGCCACCCTGCTGGGAGAGTCCAGATGAACCTTCAGCTTCCATCCGCACGGCGGCTCCGTGAACCTGACCGCATCGTTGACCGCATCCTCGCCGAATCCGCGGCCACTCGGCGCCCCGGCCGGAATCGGCTCAGACTGGCTGTCAACGCCACGACGGCTGCCGCGGTCACCATCACGGTGACCATCCTCGGAATCAGCACAGTTCATGATCAGCAGCGGCTGACCGGAGCGCCGTCGGCCACCGTCTCTCCTCAACCGGCGACCCCGATGAGGCCGCCCGCCAGCCACCTAGTGGGCACCACCGTCACGTTCCCCGACATTGTGGTTACCGTCAGCTCCGCGGACCATGTTCGGGTCAACAACGACCCAACCGACCTGTACACCGTCTTCGTCACCACCTGCGTACGAAGCCTGCCACCTGGGAGCCGCAACGGCCGGGTGCACCTCAGGGCGGACTCCTGGACGGTTGAGACCGGTTCAGCGACCATAACCATCGACGATCCCATTCGCGCTCGGGTACCGCTGCCCACGACCTATCCCTTCGACGGCAGCTACAAACCAGGTCAATGTGTGTCCGGGGTCATTCCGTTCGGGGTCGGCAGTGCCGCGACGGTGAGAAGCATCGACTACGCCAACCCGTTCGGTGACAATGCATCGTGGACTCCCTGACGTCACACACCAGAGGTTGATGGGCCGGTAGCGTGGCTGTTTGAGGAGGGTTTGGCTGTCGGGACCCCGAGATCGGTGGCCGCTGGGCTTCCCGTAGGTGCCGTTACTTTCTTACTCACCGACCGGGCCGTCGAAGGGGTCCGCGGCTGCGCGTTGGCCAGGCGTTGGTGGCTGCCCGGTCGCCAACGTCCTACGGTGCTTGGCTTCGCCGTAGCCGCGGGACTTTCCAACCTTTCTTACGGTATCTACCAAAACCGACGGGTCCCGGACACCTCTGGCGCGACCTACCCCCGTTGACACGGGATTGCATTGTCCAGTGTTATCTCAGGTGTTGCAGATTGCGACGCACAGACGGCTGTGGTCGCCGGGGGGAAGCCATGAGGCGCAGAGTTGCCCTACTTGTTGTCGGAGCCCTGATGGCTTCGGTCCTTGCCGCCGTGCCTACGGCATCAGCCGGCCCCAGTCCATCGGACGGACCAACGGTCTACGTCGGAGAGCTCACGGCCGGGCAGCTCAAGCAGCTGTCGGAACTGGGGTTGGACCATGGAAGCCTGGCCACACGCGGGGCATCGTCCCCGGGCAAGGTCGCGGTGGAGGTGATCTTGAGCCAAAGCCAGGCTGCCAAGCTCAACACTTCGGGGCTGAAGCTGGCGGAGAAAGAGGTGGCCGGTGCGACGGTCTCGGAACGGCTCAGCACCAAGGCAGCCACCGGTTACCAGGTGTTTCGTTCCTATAGTGCGCCCGGAGGTATCCGGGACGAGCTGATCGTCCTCGCAGGCCAGTACCCCAAGCTCACCAAGCTGGTCTCGATCGGCAGAACCGTGCAAGGGCAGCCGATTCTGGCGATCAAGGTCAGCCGCGATGCCCAAAAGATCAAGGATGGGCGGCGTCCGTCCGTGCTGTATGCCTCGACGCAGCATGCGCGGGAATGGATCACGCCGGAGATGAACCGCCGACTGTTGCACTACTACCTGGAGCGGTACGCCACCGATCCGACAGTCAAGCGCGTTGTCGACACCACCGAACTGTGGTTCGTGCCGGTCGCCAACCCTGACGGCTATGACTACACGTTCACCGCAGGTCACCGACTGTGGCGCAAGAACCTCCGCGACAACGACAGGGACGGAATGATAACCGGGCTGGACGGCGTCGACCTCAACCGCAACTTTGGATACAAATGGGGATACGACAACGAGGGCTCGTCACCGTCCATCGCCAGCGAGCAGTACCGGGGATCCTCGCCCGCGTCGGAACCCGAGACGCGGGCGTTGGACCGGCTGATGCGCCGGGTCGGGTTCGAGTTCATGATCAACTACCATTCCGCCGCGGAGCTACTGCTGTACGGAGTCGGATGGCAGGTCGCAACGCCCACCCCCGACGACCTGATCTACGAGACGCTCACCGGTGATGATGCCCACCCGGCGGTCCCTGGCTACGACCCCGACATTTCCGCGGAGCTCTACACGACCAACGGTGAGACCACCGAGCATGCCCAGCAGCGGTACGGCACCCTGGCGTTCACCCCCGAGATGTCGACCTGCCAGACCGCGAGTGCTGCGGATCCCAACGATGCGTTTGATCCTGCTGCGTGCGAGAGCATCTTCAACTTCCCCGACTCCGAGGCGCTCGTTCGGGCGGAGTTCGAGAAGAACATCCCGTTCGCGCTTGCGGTTGCCCGCTCAGCCAAGGATCCCGACGACCCGGTGTCGGTCGTCGGGCGCAGGGCACCGGACTTCCAGGTGGACAGCTTCGACGTCTCCTACGGTGACCCGCAGACAGTCGCCGTGACGGCAAAACGCGACCTGCGCAGACTGAAGCTTCACTACTCCGTCAACGGCGGCAAGGTCCATCGCGCGCCGGTGCGGAAGTGGCGCGGCGGCGAGCGCTACGGCGACCAGGGTCGCCGGTACTACGCGGAGTTTCGCGGCGTCGTCCGAGGCGCCGACCCGGGGGACCATGTCCGGGTCTGGTTCTCCGGCCGACGTCCCGGTCACGGGAAACGGATCAGCGAGTCCTTCCGCTACCGGGTGGCCGAACACACTGCGAACACGGTGCTGGTGCTGGCCAACGAGGACTACGAGGGGGTGAACCCCGACTACCCGTCGTCGGTGACCAAGCCGAAGTACGCCGCTGGCTATGTCGCGGCGTTGCAGGCCCAAGGGTTCAAGGCATCCGTGTGGGACGTGTCCCGCCAAGGCGTACCTCACCATCTTGGCGTGCTGGGCCACTTCAAAACGGTGGTGTGGTATCTCGGCGACAACCGGCTCACTCAAGACCCGGAGGACGCCCTTACCGACATCGGCGGCCGCCAGATAGCGGACGCAGCGGTGGCGGAGCGGCAGCAGTACCTGACGCTGTCAGTGCGCGACTACCTCAACGAGCACGGCAAGCTGGTGCACACCGGCGAGACTGCCGGGTACCTCGGCGTACTCGGCAGCACGATCGGCGGCATCTACTACGGCCTGAATGGAGACCCGAGCGCCGACTGCGTGGTGACCCAGGACCTGTTCTCCGACTGCCTGCTGCTTGCCGACGACTTCTACCAGTACTACCTCGGGGCTTACTCGCGCGCGACGGCGCCCAACCCTGAGACCTTCAAGGGCCTGGGCACACTGAGCGGAGCGTCTGCCGGCTTCGGCGGTACCGCGGTCGCCGACAACCCGCTGGACGAGCCGGGAACCTTCGCGGTGACCAGCGATCTCCTGCCGGTCAAGCAGTTCCCGCAGTTCGCGAGCGCGGCCGCAGGCGCCTACGAAGGCACCGCCGGCGCGTTCGATCCCGTCGAGGGGGCGTGGTACGTCGGGGGTCTCCACGCCGACAACTCATACATGCGGCTGTCTCAGACCATCGACCTAACGAGGGTGGCGGCTGCACAGAAGCCGCAGCTGCGCGCCAGGCTGTCGTTCGACACCGAGCCGGGGTACGACAACGTGATCGTCGAGGCCCACCGGATCGGCAGCGACAGCTGGACGACGTTGCCTGACGCGAACGGGCTCACCAAGACTGCTCCGCCAGCGGACTGCGGGGCTGGGATCTTGCTGGACGAGCACCCATTCCTGCGGCACTATCTGACGCCGGCCGAAAACGCATGCACGCCGGCCGGGACCACGGGGAAGTGGAACGCCATGACCGGCAGTTCCGGCGGCTGGAAGCAGACCACCTTCGACCTGTCGGCCTACGCCGGTCAGCGAGTCGAGGTGTCAATCAGCTATGTGACCGACTCCGCTATCGGTGGCGTAGGCGCGTTCGTCGACGACACCGCGGTCGTGGTGCGCGGCTCGGTCCACGACCACGAAGGGTTCGAGAACGGACTGGGTGCCTGGTCGATGCCCGGCCAACCGGCCGGCAGCCCACCGGAGGGTGGCAGCTTCCGGCGGGCGCCGGGACTGCTCTTCAGCGCGGTGACCACGAAGGACTCCGTGCTGCTCGGCTTCGGCATCGAGCAGTTCGCCTCCCCGGCCGAGCGGTCTGAGGAACTCGGGCGAGCGCTGCGGTTCCTGCTGCGGCCCCGCTCCTGATGGCTTGGTCAAGGCGATCACTAGGGCAGCTGCAGCCGACGGGTCAGGAGTGCGGCGCGGGGTCGAGGTCGGCGATGCGGTTCCGGGTACGCCGCCGGGTGCCGAGGTAATGCCCGAGTGTCACTAGGCCGAAGCCGACGATGAAGATTGCTGCGGTGACTAAGCCGTAGTCAATGCCGAAGTCGGCCGGCCGGCCGGCGAAACCCGACGTCTTGGCCGTCGACCCAGCCGCGGGTCAGATATGCGGTTTGGAACGTGTACGACCAGAGGTAGCCGGTGGCGTACACGAATGCCGCGGTGAGCCGGTGCCGGAGAAAAAAACCTAGCGCTCGAGGTCAGCTCGTAGTGGGCTCGTCCAGCCAGCCCTTGCGCTCCTGATCTTCGATTCCTTCGATGGGATCGGGGTCGGTCGGGCGCTCTGTCCCCGGTGCGGTATCGGTTGCGTCGCGGTCGTCGTCGCGGTTGGGCTCGGTGCTGCGTTCGCTCATAAGCGCATTATTACGCCCTGGCTGGGTCGATCCGGTGAGTCGCACTGGATCACTTCAGCGCGTCAAGCATGCCGTGCAGATGCGCGGCGGCCACCTCGATATCGGTGTAGTCGTTCTGCGCGGCCCGCGCCTCCGCGGCAAGGACACCGCATCGGTGGACCTTCTCGAAGTCGCTGTAAGGGAATTTGTAGTGCCCCTTGGTGTCTTCGGCATGCTCGTCATCGATCCCGAGGTACCAGCGGCCGTACGCCGCCATTCCATGCTCCTCGATGTAGTGGTTCTCTTGTCCAGCCGAGGGCCGGTGCTCGCTCCAGGCGTCCCGATCGTCGATAACGACCTCGCCGTCCTGCACCACCTTCTTGGCATGTTGGAAGGCCCGTTCGTTGAGCTTCACCGTCATCAGCACCTCCCGACCAGTCCGCAGCAACCAGCCTATGCTTCAAGCCGCTTCGCCGTAACGAGCCTTCCGGACCTGGACTAGTGTCGGCGTGTGGACCGGGACACGATGCGCCGACTGGTCGAAGCCGCCCCGGTGGGTCGGCTCGCCAGCGTGACACCCGAGGGTAGGCCGCATGTCGTACCGGTCTGCTTCGTCCTCGACCACGACACCATCTACACCGCCGTCGACCACAAACCGAAGCGAACCAGTCGGCTCCAGCGGCTCGCCAATCTTGAGCACGACGAACGATGCTCCCTTCTGATCGACCGGTACGAGGACGACTGGACACGTCTGTGGTGGGTTCGGCTCGACGGACGTGGCCGCGTCGGCACCGACATCACGGAGCGGGCGCGGGCGATCGAACGCCTCACCGCCAAATACCACCAGTACGCCGCCCACCCGCCTGGCGGTGACGTCATCGCCATCGACATCAGTCGCTGGGCCGGTTGGACGGCCGTGCCGGGCGACACCGTCTGATGGAGAGTGCCTTGCCTTCCATGTCCTCGCCAACCTTCCAGCCTCCCTGCGGGCCTGTGGTCGGCCGGGTCGACAACGACGTGATCAGAGCAACAGGAATCCCGTACGCCACGGCCGATCGATTCCAACCGCCGGTTCCGGCCGTCGACTGGGGTAGCCCGTTCCAAGCCACGAGCTGGTCACCCGTCTGTCCTCAGCCAGCCACGCCACTTCTGGACGCCATCCTCGGGAACCAGCTCGAGCATCTTCCCAGAGACGAGAACTGCCAGCATCTTTCAGTCACCATCCCCAAGGACGTCCAACCGGGCGAAGGGCTGCCTGTCATGGTGTGGGTCCACGGTGGCTCCTACACCTCCGGCGGAGGCGACATGCCGATCACAGATCCCGCGGCACTCGTCGCGGAGCAGCGGGTCATCGTCGTGGCCGTCACCTACCGGCTAGGAATCTTTGGATTCTTGGGGGACAGCCGCGGCCGACCTGCCAACCTGGGCCTGATCGACCAGATCGAGGCCCTCCGCTGGGTCCAGCGCAACATCGCAGCCTTCGGTGGCGATCCGTCCCGTGTCACGGCATTCGGCGAGTCCGCCGGCGGCGATGCCGTGGCCCACCTGATGGCGACACCGAATGCCGCTGCGCTGTTCGCTCGGGCGATCATCCAGAGCCCTCCGCTAGGCATCTCGCGACGACGCGAGCGCATGACGGCAGCTATGGCATCCGCCGCCGAACACGTCACCGCCGACATGTCCGCAGCTGAGGTGGTCCAGCTGCAGCCCGACGTCGAGAAGCTGAGCGCATCCTTCGGACTGATCGCGGGCATGCCGTTCGGCACTCAGTACGGATTTCCGCCTCTCCCCGACGAGGAGGCCATTGACGCCGCATGGGACCGCGTTGCTCCCGACATCGACGTTCTGATCGGACATACGTCAGAAGAAGCCCGCTTCTTTCTGTCGAGAGCGCCAGTCCTGCAACGTCTGACACGTGTTCCCATCGTGGGCCGGCTGATCTCCCGCGCCGTCGTGGGCTACGTCACCGCCGCGGTCTACTCCAGAGCCGTCCGACGGTTCGCGGACCGGCACGCTCGCGCCGGCGGCCGAGCCCACACCTACGTCGTGTCCTGGTCGGCACCGGAAAGCCAGTACGGAGCTGCCCACACGATCGACCTGCCCCTGCTCTTCGGCAACGAAGAGGCGTGGAAACGGGCGGCACTCGTCGCCGGCGCATCGTGGCAGGACATCGACAGGCACGCCAAGAAGGTGCGACAAGTCTGGGCGGACTTCGCCCGCGGGCAGTTGGACGACAGCGGTCACATTCCCGGCGTCCTTCGCCACAAGCTCGCTCGCTCCGCCACACGCACGGCAACAGACCAATAGCGCAGCGCTCCTGCGCGGACGCCGACAGCCGTGTCATCTTGGGAGCATGGAGACGGTGTACGACGCCGCGGGCGGTGCCGACGGCTTGCTCCGCCTGGCTCACGCCTGGCACGCGAGGGTGATGGCCGACGAGGTGGTCAGCCACGCCTTCAGCCATGGATTCCATCCCCAGCACAGCCAGCGGCTCGCCAGCTATTGGGCCGAGTCGCTCGGCGGCCCGACAACCTACACAGACTGCTACGGGAACGAGTCCTCCGTCGTGCGGATGCACAGTGGCCACGGTCCGCACGAGGACATGGACCGTCGAGCGATCGCCTGCTTCGACCGTGCATTGGCAGACGTCGGCCTGGCCAACGACGACCGGCTGCGACAGGTGCTGCACGACTACTTCGCCTGGGCGACCACCACCACGATGTCCCGCTACCACGGATCCGCAGACGACGTCCCGGACGGCCTGCCCACCCCGCGATGGTCGTGGGACGGAGTCGTCAACGGATGACTGGCGCCGGCAGCCGGTGGTGAGCGTGCCTGACCTGGTTGCCCGGTCTGCGCGGTCCGTGGGGACGAACGTGGCGCTGATCCGGGCGTTCCGCCGCTCGCCGATGGACTTCCTTGATGTGCTGGTGACCAGTGGGGCCAGCACGATCCCGCTGTGGATGGGACCCGAGCGGGTGCTGCTCGTGGACGAGGCCACCCAGGTCTGGGAGCTGCTGACCACGCATGCCCGGCGTACCGGGAAGGGACGCGGACTGGTACGCGCGCGGCTCCTGCTCGGCGAGGGCCTGCTCACCAGCGAGGGCGACACGCATCGGCGCCACCGCCGGGCGCTGCAGCCGGCGTTCCATCCACAGCGGATCGCCGACTACCTGTGCCACTTCCACCGTGCCGCCGGGCGTGCCGCCGCCAGGTGGTCCGACGGTGGCGACGTCGACCTGGTCGCAGAGGTGTCCGCCATGACGCTGGATGGCGCGGGGTCGGCGCTGTTCGGCTCAGACCTCCGGCAGCCCGCGCCGCAGATCACGCGTGCCCTCACCAACCTGCTTGCGGGCTTCCGGCTGGCGATGGCTCCAGCAGGTCCAACGCTGCTTCGCTCCCAGCTGCCTGTCGCCATTCGGGTGCGATCGGCCAAAGCGGAACTCGAGAACGTTGTCGACGACCTCATCCGGGGGCGGTGGGCCGGTGAGCCGCCGCCCGGACCGGTGCAGGACCTGCTGGCTTCGCAGCCCGAGCTGACCGACAAGCAGGTACGGGACGAGGTGATGACGCTGCTACTGGCCGGCCATGAGACAACGGCCATGGCCCTCACCTGGACCCTGGCTGCGATAGACCAGGCGCCGGCGGTCCGCACCGAGCTCGAGGCCGAGTGGGACGCGCAGCCTGAGGGTCCACCGACGGGTGATCTCGCCGGCGCGCTTCCCCTCACCATGGCCGTCCTGGCGGAGACTCTGCGGCTGTGGCCGCCGTCCTGGATGTTCAGCCGCCGGGTGGTCGAGCCGGTGGTGCTCGGTGGACGTCCCGTCCAGGCGGGGACAATGTGCCTGGTGAGCCCAGCCTTGCTGCACCGCGACCCACGGTGGTGGCCTGAGCCGGAGCAGTTCCGGCCCGACCGCTGGCTGCGGCGCGTACCGGGGGAACGCGAGCGCTTCGACCCGAAGCTTCCAGGCCAACCGCGGGGCGCGTACATCCCTTTTGGTGCCGGACCCAGGATGTGTATCGGGGAGCAGTTTGCCTGGTCGGAGGCCGCGACCATGCTGGCCGAGCTGGGCCGGTCGTGGCGGCTCCGAGTTCAGGACGCTCCGCTGACCGCCGGTCCATCCTCAATGACGTTGCGGCCGAACGGCCCAGTCCGGGCGATGACCGCGCTGCGAGTGTCGTGATCGCTGGGCCTAGCGAGCCGGGTGACTACGGCAGGACGACGTCGGCCCGGATCATGTTGTGGTCGGAGGGGATGACGCCGACGAAGTTGCCCTTGGCGTCGAGCTTGGCGACCGTCTCCCACTCGAGGACGCGCATCTTCGTGGTGAGGATGTAGTCGGTGTAGCTCCCCGGGCTCTTGTGATCCGCGAGCGCAGGCGCCTTCCGGTTGAACCCGTTGTAGTTGTGCAGGTACGCCCGGATGCGCTTTTCCGACGTCGCCTTGGTGCTCACCTTGTTAGTGCGGTAGACCGCGCCGAGCGGGTCGCGCAAGCCGGACTCGATCAGCAGATCGTAGGGCTTGTTCGCCGGCCGCGCCCACTTCGTCGAGTTCAGGTCACCCGCCACAATCGTCGGCAGCTTGCCCGGGTTCTTGGCCTTGATAAGGGCGATCAGCTGCTGG
The DNA here is from genome assembly GCA_025965155.1 of Propionibacteriaceae bacterium. GTDB lineage: Bacteria > Actinomycetota > Actinomycetes > Propionibacteriales > Propionibacteriaceae > Microlunatus. Next base: position 19,673 of record JAOPXN010000053.1, on the reverse strand, counting down.
GTCTGCTTGGTACGCAGGGCGTAGAACTTGGCGTTGGAGTGGGGGCTCAGGTGAGGGTCGACGAAGAAGAACCGCTTGCCGGTGGACCTCTGCCGCAGCGTCGCCCAGGCGGCGTACCGGTCGTCCCCGCCCGTCGTCTTCGCCAGCTTGAGGGCGCCCTGGTTCACCATGGACACGGTCTTGGTGTTGTACGCGATCCGGGTTCCCTTTGAGGCGCCGCGGTACTTGTAGACGCACTTCCACCCGGTGGTGGAGTTCACACAGTCGTTTCGGTGCATGTTGGTCAGGGCGTATTTCACGCCGGTCGCGTTGAGGCGCTTGAGCAGGTCCTCGTACTGAACCGGGTTCTTCGGGGAGTAGTTCTCCCGCAGCGGTGCCGCGTTGGCCTCCTGCAGGCTGAGAACATCGGGCATCTGTGACTTGATCTGGCTGACCACCGTGCCCCTACGCACACTCCATGGGCGCTCATTGGGGGCGCCGCCGATGCAGTAGTCGCAGTAGACGTTGAAGCTCGCGACTCGCAACTTCTTGACTGGGGCGGCGGCTACGGGTGCCGCAGCGGCCGGTGTCGTGGAGGCCTGGGGAAAGGTGACCGTGGCCGCCAGTGCGAGACAGAGAGTGGCAAGGACAGCCGAGAGTCGTGCGGACATTCCGAAGGTCGAACTCATAACAATCCCAATCGTGAGGGCGTACCGAGAAGAACTCTCGGCCGCTGGCTGGGGCTCCTGGGTTCGTCTTCCGTGTCAGCAAAACGATTTAGCCAGGTCAACTGAACTGGCCGCGTCGCTGCATCTCACCCGGCTGATCAACCCGGGCTCACGGGGGTTCGAATGCCGCCGGCGATGGGGCTCGCTCCACCGTCGCGCTTCGCTGCGTCGAGGTGAAATTCTGCGTGCCTGGCCGGCCCCCGCGGAAGATGCTAACTGGTTATCAAACGGTGATCAAATCGTGATCAAAATAGTTGCCAAGATAGTGGTTGGCTACGGAGTTGTTGGGGTATTGTGCAATCCCTTTTATTGGGGGTTGTCGAGACCCCCCAGATAGGGCATGGCTCTACCCGGCGTGTCTGCCCCCGTCAACGGGGTGTCGGGCGGCACAGTGATCGCTGTCGACTGTCTGGGAGTCGTCGTCTGCGCGGTGTGGCACCTCCTGCTCGTGCGCCCAGTCACAGACCTTGGTCCGAGGTGGCTACGAACTAAGCGCTGCCCGGCAGGCCGAAGATCACCGCGGTCCAACAGGCGACTATGACCGCTACCTGCAGATTTGCGCCCTGCTGGTTCAGGTTGCGTGGCCTTAACGTGGCCCCCGCTAGGGGTGTTGCTGTGGAGCGGGTGACGAGAATCGAACTCGCGTAGCCAGTTTGGAAGACTGGGGCTCTACCATTGAGCTACACCCGCAGGTTCGGTCGGATGGCCCAGGGGCCAAACACCGAGTCGGGGCGACAGGACTCGAACCAGCGGTCTTCTGCTCCCAAAGCAGACGCGCTAGCCACTACGCTACGCCCCGCGCCATCGCCGTCGACCCGTTAAGGGCGGCAGCGTTGTGCGGTGTTGAGTGTATGGGTAGCGGGCTGAGATGGCCAATCGCCTTCATCGGTCGACCGGCGGTACGCACATCGGTGAAGTGGTGTCGTGTACCACCTAGATTTGTGAGCCTTCGGCGGCGACCGTAGGATTGACAAGGCTCTCTCACGAGTCGATTCTCGCCTGCGCGGCGGCTTCCGCTGATCGCGCGACCATACAACCAGGAGTATTCGTGCCAAGCACTGTCGAGCAGTTGAGCCCCACGCGGGTAAAGATCACCGTTGAGGTTCCGTTCGCAGACCTGAAGCCGAGCATGGACAAGGCCTACCGCGAAATCGCGAAGTCGGTGAACATCCCCGGTTTCCGCAACGGCAAAGTGCCGCCGATGGTGATCGACCAGCGATTCGGCCGCGGTGCCATCATCCAAGAGGCTCTGAACGAGGCGCTGCCGCAGTTCTACGGCAAGGCAGTCCAGGAGAACGATCTGACGCCGCTCGCTCAGCCCGACGTTGAGGTCACCAGGCTCGAGGACGGCGACCTGATCGAGTTCACGGCCGAGGTTGATGTCCGGCCCGAGTTCGACCTGCCCGCCTTCGACACCCTCCATGTCTCGGTTGACGCACTCGAGAGCACCGACGCCCAGGTCGACGAGCAGGTCGACCTGCTCCGCCACCGCTTCGGCTCCCGTACCCCGGTCGAGCGGCCGGTGGCCGACGGCGACGTCATCACCATCGACCTGGCCGCCAGCAAGGGCGGCGAAGAGATCGAGGACGCCAAGGCTGAGGGCATGGACTACACGGTCGGCTCCGGGCAGATGCTGGACGGCCTCGATGACGCGGTCACCGGTCTCTCGACCGGCGAGTCCGCGACGTTTGTCTCCACCCTGGTCGGCGGCCCCCTCAAGGGGGATGAGGTCGACGTGACCGTGACCGTCACCAAGGTCCAGGAGGAGGAGCTCCCCGAGCCCGACGACGAGTTCGCCCAGCTGGCATCGGAGTTCGACACGATCGAGGAGATGCGTGCAGACCTCGGAACCCGGGTAACCCAGATGGCGCGCCTGGAGCAGGCGAGCAAGGCGCGTGACGCCGTGCTGGAGGATCTGATCAGCAAGCTCGACCTGGAGGTCCCGGAGGGAGTTCTGGCCGGTGAGCTGGAGGCCCGCCGCGAGGGGATCCAGAACCAGCTGGCCCAGGCCGGTCTGACTCTCGAGCAGTACCTGATCGACACCGAGGACGAGCAGGACGAGGCGACGTTCTGGGCGGATGTCGAGAAGCGCTCCGGTGACGCTCTGAAGGCTCAGATCATCCTCGACAAGGTCGCAGATGAGAACCAGATCGCCGTCGACCAGAATGACCTCACCCAGCACATCATCCGGAAGGCTCAGCAGGAGGGGACCAGCCCCAACCAGATCGCCGAGCACATGCAGGAGCACCCGCACCACATCCAGGAGTACATGATCGAGATCCGGCGCGGGAAGGCGCTGGCTCTGATCGTGGAAGCGGCGACGGTCACCGACTCCAACGGCGAGCCGATCAACCTGGCCGGGCTGCGTCCGGACGGCACCCTTGACTCCGGCACCGACGAGTCGGAAGGCCCTGACGAGTCCGTCGTTGCTGACGAGCCGGCGACGGAGGGCACGGACAACGCTGAGGAGCAGACCGGCGACCAGGTCAAGGCCTAACCCTCGGTTCCAGCTGCGATCCCGCCGAACCCCGCCGTCCAGATCTTGGGTGGCGGGGTTTGCCGTCCTGCGGGGCACCCGAGCGCCAGGAATCGGCGGCGCTACATTGACTGCTCGTGAAGTCTGCGATCGATCGTCGAGGGCGCCGGGTCACACTGCGGGCGGTGAGGCCCGATGACCTGCAGCGGTTCGCTGGTCATATCACCGCGGGATTCGTTCCGGCCGCGGAGCGGAGCGAGGAGGCGGAGCGGCTCGAACGCGTAGCTCAGCCGAACCACTCTCTGCTCGATACGGGCTTCCTGGCCCTCGCGGTGGAGGTCGATGGTGAGGTGGTAGGCCACATCCAGGCCCGAGCCCCCCGTTTCGGCTTCCCACCGGGCGTGTGCGAGCTCGGCATCAACCTGTTTCCGGAGGTGCGTGGGCAGGGGTACGGAACCGAGGCGGTGCGGCTCTTCACCGCCCACCTGTTCTCCGAAGGCTGGGTCCGGGTGCAGGCGGCCACCTCAGTCACCAACAACGGGATGCGCCGGGTGCTGGAGCGGAGCGGCTACGGCTTCGAAGGAGTGCTGCGCCAGTTCGCCCCTGGCGACGTCACCGGCCGCGAGGACTACGTGCTGTACGCCGCGCTGGTCCCGTGAGTGAGGCGTTCGGGGCGGAGGGACCCGTTCGGGCCGATCGAGGTCAGGCGGCCAGAGCTGCCTCGATGTCATCGGTGATCTGGTCGGGTGCGGTCGCCGACGGGTACCGCTTGATCACCGCGCCGTCCCGGCCGATCAAGAACTTCGTGAAGTTCCATTCGATGGCGTCGCCGTCGCTGCCCGACCTCTCGCTGCGGAGCCACTGGTAGAGCGGGTGGCTGCCCTCCCCGTTCACGTCAATCTTTGCGAACAGTGGAAAGGTGACACCGAAGTTGAGGCGACAGAACTCCTCGATCTCAGCCTCGCTGCCCCGCTCCTGGTGACCGAACTGATCGCAGGGAAACCCGAGCACGACCAGCCCCTGGCTGCTGTATTTCCTGTTCAGTGCTTCCAGGCCGTCGTACTGCGGGGTGAAGCCACAGGCGGACGCGGTGTTCACCACCAGCACCACCTGGCCGGCGTAGTCGCCGAGATCCACCTCGGTGCCGCTGATGGAGGTGGCCTGGAAGTCGGAGAGTGTCGTCATTCACCCAGCCTAGAGCGCGTCGGAGCGGTCGATCTGCTTTCGTGCGCCCACAGCGAACACGGATGGGATTCCCCCGCATTCGTCAGTGCTGCGGGGTAGGTTCGTGGCCGTGAACGCAAATCATGGAAACCCGAGCATGGGGAACGCGCACGAGATCCGTTCCGCTGCCCGCGGCGGTGTCGGCTTGGACGACAACGTCTACCAGTCGCTGCTGCAGAACCGCATCATCTTCTTGGGCTCTGAGGTGAAGGACGAAAACTCCAACGCCATCTGCGCCCAGATGCTGCTGTTGAACGCGGAGGACCCCAACCGGGACATCTGGCTTTACATCAACTCGCCCGGGGGTTCGGTGGACTCCGGCATGGCGATCTACGACACCATGCAGTGGATCTCCAACGATGTCGCCACCGTGTCGATGGGACTGGCGGCCTCGATGGGGCAGTTCCTGCTCTGCGCCGGCACCAAGGGCAAGCGGTACGCGCTGCCGCACAGCCGGATCATGATGCACCAGCCGTCCGGCGGTCTCGGCGGCACGGCTTCCGACATCCGCATCCAGGCCGAGCAGTCGCTGCACATCAAGAGCGTCATGCAGAACCTGATCGCCTCGCACACCGGCCAGACCCTCGAGCAGATCGAGGCGGACTCCGACCGTGACCGCTGGTTCACCGCCGAGCAGGCCCTCAGCTACGGCTTCATCGACCACGTGTTCACGAAGGCCGCCCAGATCCCCACCGAATCACCGACCCAGTGAAGGAGCGTGCAATGAACAACGCACCGTTCGGCGCGCCCCGCGCTGATGGTCAGCCGTTCGCGCCGACCATGGACTACTACATCCCGCAGTGGGAGGAGCGCACCTCCTACGGCATGCGGCGGATCGACCCGTACACGAAGCTGTTCGAGGACCGGATCATCTTCCTCGGCACGCCGATCTCCGACGAGATCGCCAACGCGGTGATGGCCCAGCTGCTGTGCCTGCAGCAGATGGACTCCGACCGCGACATCGAGATTTACATCAACTCCCCAGGCGGCTCGTTCACCGCGCTGACCGCGATCTACGACACGATGCGCTACATCAAGCCCGACGTTCGTACGGTCTGCCTTGGCCAGGCCGCCTCGGCTGCCGCGGTGATTCTCGCCGCCGGCACCAAGGGCAAGCGGCTGGCGCTGCCGAACAGCCGGATTTTGATCCACCAGCCGGCCACCGAGGGCGGCTACGGGCAGTCCTCCGACATCGAGATCCAGGCCCGTGAAATTCTGCGGATCCGGTCGCTGATGGAGGAGATGCTCGCCAACGACACAGGCAAGAGCATCGAGGAGGTCAGCCACGACATCGAGCGTGATAAGTACCTCACTTCCGAACAGGCCCTCGAGTACGGCATCATCGATGAGGTCCTGACGTCATTGAAGGCTGTCCCGGCCTGACGGGCTCACCTCCGGCACCGGCCCGCTCGTGCCAGTAATCCCTCATCGGAGCGGAGCGGCGGGCTAGTGTTGGGGAGATCGTCCGTTTGGTTTGGGGCCTGAGGAAAGAGGCGGCGTGGCACGTATCGGAGAAAGCGGAGACCTGCTCAAATGCTCGTTCTGCGGAAAGAGCCAGAAGCAGGTTAAGAAACTGATCGCCGGGCCCGGTGTCTATATCTGCGACGAGTGCATCGACCTGTGCAACGAGATCATCGAGGAAGAGTTCTCTGAGGGCGCTGACGTAGGGATGCTCGAAGAGCTCCCCAAGCCCCATCAGATCCGTCAGTTCCTCGACGGATACGTGATCGGCCAGACCGGAGCGAAGAAGGCTCTGGCGGTCGCGGTGTACAACCACTACAAGCGGGTCCAGGCGCAGGCGGCGAACCCTTCGCGCCGGGTCGAGGACGACGGTGTTGAGCTGAGCAAGTCCAACATCTTGCTGATCGGGCCCACCGGGTGCGGCAAGACCTACCTGGCCCAGACCCTGGCGAAGATGCTCAACGTCCCGTTCGCAATCGCGGACGCCACCGCGCTGACCGAGGCCGGCTATGTCGGTGAAGATGTCGAGAACATCTTGCTGAAGCTGATTCAGGCAGCGGACTTCGACGTGAAGAAGGCCGAGACGGGCATCATCTACATCGACGAGGTCGACAAGATCGCCCGAAAGAGCGAGAACCCGTCGATCACCCGGGATGTCTCCGGGGAGGGTGTCCAGCAGGCACTGCTGAAGATCTTGGAGGGCACTTCCGCCAGCGTGCCTCCGCAGGGCGGCCGCAAGCATCCCCACCAGGACTTCATCCAGATCGACACCACCAACGTCTTGTTCATCGTCGGCGGTGCGTTCGCCGGGTTGGATCACATCATCTCCGCGCGCGTCGGCAAGCGGCCGCTGGGATTCAACAACGACCTCGAGTCCCGCAAGCCGGAGTCGGAGGACCCGTTCGCTGACGTGCGGCCGGAGGACCTGGTCAAGTTCGGTCTGATCCCGGAGTTCATCGGCCGGCTGCCGATGATCTCCTCGGTCAGCCCGCTGGACAGGGAGGCGCTGATCCGGATCCTGGTCGAGCCCCGCAACGCACTGGTGAAGCAGTTCCGCAAGCTGTTCGAGATCGACGGCGTCGACCTGCAGTTCACCGACGACGCGGTGGAGGCGATCGCCGACCTCGCACTGCTCCGAGGAACCGGAGCCCGCGGTCTCCGCGCGATCCTGGAGGAAGTGCTGCTGAACGTCATGTACGAGGTGCCGAGCAACGACAACGTGGCCCAGGTAATCATCACCGACGAGGTGGTGAGAGACGCCGCGCTGCCGACCCTGGTTCCGCGGGAGAAGCTCGCCAAGCGTGAAAGGCGCGAACGCAGCGCCTGACCCGAGCCGTAACAGCACTGGCCGCCACCCCATCGGGGTAGCGGCCAGTGCTATGTCTGGACCCGCCCAAACCGCCGAGTAGTCCGCTCCTCCGCACCCCGGACGGCGTGTCGCGGCGGAGCCGACTACTCGGCGTTCGGAAGGGTCAGTTGTGTGAGGACTCTGCCTCGGCTAGCTGGACCGCCACCGAGAGCGGGGAGTCAGACTTTGTCCAGGTCAGCTCACCGGTGATCCGTCCGACGGCACGCAGGTCGGCCTCGACCGACTGCAGACGGGCCAGCGATTCCGCCGGGGCCGACAGCTCGGCAACGGCGACCTCGGTCTTCATCGACACCTTTGCCTGCGACTTCGAGCCGCGGATGGCGATCAGCGCGGCGGCCACGTCGCCCAGCAGGGCCGGGTCGCCGTCGGTGGCGACCTCGTCCGCGGTCGGCCAGGAGGCCTGGTGGATCGAGCCCTTCTTCCACCACGACCACACCTCCTCGGTCACGAAGGGCATGATCGGCGCGAACAGCCGGAGTGAGGCGTCCAGCGCCAGGGCCAGCGCCGCCCGTGCCGAGCCCGCAGCCGCCTCACCCTGAGCCCCGTAGGCCCGCTCCTTCACCAGCTCCAGATAGTCGTCGCAGAACTGCCAGAAGAACCGCTCCGACGCCTCCAGCGCCCCGGTGTAGTCGAACGCGTCGAACGCGGCGGTTGCGGTGTCGATCACGCCGCCCAGCTCGGCCAGCAGTGCGCGGTCTGCCGGCTCGGTGACCGACGCAAGGTCTCCGGCGGCACCCAGCCCTAGCACGAACTTGCTGGCGTTCAGCACCTTCATCGCGAGCCGGCGGCCGACCTTCATCTGCTTCTCGTCGAACGGGGAGTCCATCCCCGGTCTGGCCATGGCCGCCCGCCAGCGGACCGCGTCTGACCCGTACGAGTCCAAGATGTCGGTCGGCACCACGACGTTGCCTCGGGACTTGCTCATCTTCTTCCGGTCGGGGTCCATTACGAAGCCGCTGATCATCGACCGGGCCCACGGCAGCGAGTGGTTCTCATAGTGGGCGCGGACGACGCGGGAGAACAGCCAGGTACGGATGATCTCGTGTGCATGGGTGTTGAGGTCCATCGGAAAGGTCACCGCGAACAGCTCGGGGTCACGTTCCCAGCCGGTGACGATCTGCGGGCTCAGCGACGACGTCGCCCAGGTGTCCATCACGTCTGGGTCTGCGACGAAACCGCCCGGCACCCCCCGCTGTGACTCCTCGAAGCCGGGAGGCACGTCAGAGCTCGGGTCCACCGGCAGTGACTCCTCGCTGGCCAGGATGGGCGTGGTGTAGTCGGGTTCTCCGTTCGCGTCGAGCACGTACCAGACCGGGAACGGGACACCGAAGAAGCGCTGCCGGGAGATCAGCCAGTCGCCGTTCAGACCGCTGACCCAGTTGTCGTAGCGGTGCTTCATGTGCGGCGGGATCCAGCCGAGCTCCTCGCCGCGGGCCAGCATCTGCTGCTTGATGTCCTCGTCGCGGCCGCCGTTGCGGATGTACCACTGCCGGGTGGAGACGATCTCGAGCGGCTTGTCGCCCTTCTCGTAGAAGTTGGCCTTGCGCTGGGTCGGGGTCGGCTCACCATCCAGGGCGCCGGAGTCGCGCAGTGCGGCCACCGTCGCCTCCCTGGCCCCGAATGTGGTCTTCCCGGCGATCTCCGCCCAGGCGTCGGCCCTGCTGATCCACTCGGGTTGGTCGCGCAGGATCCGGCCGTCCCGGCCGATGATGGTCCGAGTCGGCAGCTGCAGCTCACGCCACCATGTCACGTCGGTCAGGTCGCCGAACGTGCAGGACATGGCAATGCCGGCACCCTTGTCCGGCTCAGCCGCCTCGTGGGCCAGCACCGGGATCTCCACGCCGAAGATCGGGCTGGTGACGGTGGTGCCGAACAGCGGCCGGTAGCGCTCGTCGTCGGGGTGCGCCACCAGCGCCACGCAGGCTGCGATCAGCTCGGGTCTGGTCGTCTCGACGTAGACCGGGCCTGAGGCGCCCTCGAACGCCACCCGGTGGTAGGCACCCGGATAGTCGCGAGCCTCCAGTTCGGCTTGGGCCACCGCAGTCTGGAAGGTCACGTCCCACAGCGTCGGCGCCTCGGACATGTACGCCTCACCCCGCCGCACGTTCCGCAGGAACGCCTTCTGCGCCACCGACTGCGAGTCGTCGGAGATGGTGGTGTAGAGCGTGGACCAGTCCACACTCAGCCCGACCCGCCGCCACAGGTCCTCGAAGGCCCGCTCGTCCAGGTGGGTCAGTTCATGGCAGAGCTCGACGAAGTTACGGCGGCTGATCGGCACCTGACGCTTCGGGTCCGGCTTCTCCGGAGGAGCGAAGTCGGGGTCGTAGGGCACCGACGGGTCGCATCGGACGCCGTAGTAGTTCTGCACCCGGCGCTCGGTCGGAAGCCCATTGTCGTCCCAGCCGATCGGGTAGAAGACGTGCTTGCCCCTCATCCGCTGGTAGCGGGCCACCAGGTCGGTGTGCGTGTACGAGAAGACGTGCCCCACGTGCAGGGACCCCGACACCGTGGGCGGCGGGGTGTCGATGCTGAAAACCTCCGACCGGGTGGCCGGGCGGACGAAGGCGTAGGTGTCGTCGGTTTTCCACCGGTTCAGCCACTTGGCTTCCAGGCCCTCCAGAACCGGCTTGTCCGGTACGACCCGCGCACCGGCATCGGCCGCGTCGGGACGGGGACTGATCGGTTCTGTGCTCATGTATGAATCCTAGAGACGCCGTAGCAGGCATGCACATCCGGCGGGCTGGGTCGGGCAGCGCCTACGTCCTAGACTTCAACTGCTATGTCACCCACACCCACGCATGCCGAGATCGTCGCAGCACTGACCAACCGCTGGCCCGAGCACCGAGTTGCCCCCTCGCTGGGACGGATAGAGGCGCTGACCAAGCTGCTTGGCGATCCGCAGCGCGCCTACCCGGTCATCCACGTCACCGGGACCAACGGCAAGGGAAGCACCACGGCGATGATCGAGTCGCTGCTGAGGGCTAGTGGGCTGCGGACCGGACGCTTCACCAGCCCGCACCTGATGAAGATCAATGAGCGGATCACCATTGATGGCCAGCCGATCTCCGACGATCGGTTCGACGAGGTCTGGCGCGACATCGAGCCGTACGTCGCGATGGTGGACGAGCGCGCCATCGACGGCGTGTCGCTGACCTTCTTCGAGATCCTCACGGGGATGGCGTACGCCGCCTTCGCGGACGCGCCGGTGGACGTAGCCGTGGTCGAGGTGGGTCTGGGTGGCAGCTGGGACGCGACCAACGTCGCCGACGCAGGCGTCGCGGTGGTGACACCGATCGACCTGGACCACACTCACCTGCTGGGCAACAGCCTCGCCGAGATTGCCGCGGAGAAGGCCGGCATCATCAAGCCCGGAGCCCACGCCATCCTGGCCGGTCAGTCGCTGGAGGCCGCACAGGTGCTGCTGGCCCGCTGCGCCGAGGTGGGGGCGCTGCCGCAGCGGGAGGGGATCGACTTCGGCCTGCTGGAGCGCAGCGTGGCCGTCGGCGGCCAGCTGATCCGGGTGAACGGCGCGGAAGGGCCGATTGACGACATCTTCCTGCCGCTGCACGGTGCCCATCAGGCCACGAACGCCGCACAGGCGGTCGCGGCCGTCGAGGCGTTCATGGGCCTCAAGGCGCTGAACCCCGACATCGTGCGGGAAGGCCTGGCCCAGGTGCAGTTCCCCGGCCGGATGGAGCTGGTGCGTCGCTCCCCGGCCGTGGTGCTGGACGCCGCGCACAACCCGCACGGAGCCCGAGCGGCGGCGGAGGCTGTGACCGAGGCGTTCGCCTTCTCCCCACTGATCGGTGTGGTGGCCGTGATGTCCGACAAGGATGTCGAGGGCCTGCTGCGGGTCTATGAGAACGTGATGAACCAGGTGGTGCTCACCCAGGTCAACTCCACCAGCCGCGGCATGCCGGCGGAGGCGCTCGGCGAGCTCGCCGAGAGCATCTTCGGGCCCGACCGGGTCCGAGTAGTCCCTCGCTTGGACGACGCCATCGAGACGGCGATATCGCTGGCCGAGGGCGAGGGCATCGGCGCGCCCGGTGTGCTGGTCACCGGATCGGTGATCGCCGTCGGTGAAGCTCGCACCCTTCTGGTCGGCGACGCCGAGCCGTTGGCCGCCGGCACCGGGTCCGACCTCGACGACGACTACGATTCCTCCGACTCCGATGATTCCGATTCTGGCGACTTCGAGTCTGACGAGCCGGACGACGTACGTGACGACGACGAGCTGATCGGCGACGACGGGGTGGAGTGGCGGTGAGCTCGGCGAACGGCAACCCGGCGATTCTGGCGCTGGGCAACCCCATGCGGGTGGTCCTGCTGACGATGTTGATCTTCGAAGTGATCTTGTTCGGTCTCGCGGTGCCGGTGATGATATTTGTCTCCGACCTCTCGGGCGGATTCGCCGCTGCCCTCGGTGCGGCTGGGATCCTGCTGGCACTGGTCGCGGCCGGCCTGATGCGGAAACCGATCGGCTTCTACCTCGGCTGGCTGACTCAGCTGGTGGCCGTCGCCCTTGGTCTGGTCACTCCGGCGATGTTCGCGGTCGGCGGCATGTTCGGGCTGTTGTGGGTGATTACTTTCATCCTGGGCAAGCGTCTCGACGCCGGCAGACCCGCCGCCGATGCCGATAAGGTCTGAGGCATGAGTTCTGATGCCACCATTCCGGTGCCGCCGTCGCAGCGGTCCTTCGTTCTGATCAAGCCCGACGCGGTACGCCGCGGGCTGGTCGGAGCGGTCCTCAGCCGCTTCGAGTCGAAGGGGCTCACCATCACCGCGCTGGAGCTGCGCCAGGTCGATGGTGGGCTGGCCGACCAGCACTACGCCGAACATGTGGACAAGGCCTTCTACCCGCCGCTGCGTACCTTCGTCACCTCCGGGCCGTCGGTGGCCCTGATCGTCGAGGGCGACGAGGCGATCGACGTGGTCCGTACCATCAACGGTGCGACCGACGGCCGCAAGGCGGCACCCGGAACGATCCGTGGCGACTACTCGGTCTCCAACCGCGAGAACCTGGTGCACGGCTCCGACTCGGTGGAGTCGGCGGAGCGCGAGATCGCGCTCTGGTTCCCACACCTGAGCTGAGACACCGGAGCGGTATCTTTCGCAGGTGCCCCCCTCGACGCAGCCGGTCATCCCCGATGGCAGGCTGGCGCACCTGCTAGAGGCCAGCGAGGGAGCGAAGGCCGGCCATGACCTGCCCCGCCGAAGTCTGATCTTCGACGCCTTGGTCATGATCATCTTTGTGGCCGTCGGTTTGCTGCTGCTGCGGGTGCTCTCGCCGCGGGCAGATCTGGAGGACTTCCTCTTCGTCTTTCTCGTCAACGTGCCGCTGCTGGTCCGCCGGCGCTTCCCTCGCGGGTGCTTCTTCGTGATCTTCGCGACCGGGCTGGTGCAGATGCTGCTCAGAATCCCGATCGGCCTCTACGACGCCGGGCTGCTCTTCGCGCTCTACTCCGCTGTCGGCTACACCGGCCGGCGGTTCGGGCTGCTCGCGCTCGGGGTGGGCGGCATCGCGGTCGTGGTCGGCGCGCTCACCGACTGGTGGCTGTACGTCGACCGGCAGCTCGCCGCCCCGAGCGCTTGGTTGCGTCTAGTCTCGGCTCTCGGGGCCGCCGTGCTGGTGGCGGCGACCTGGGCGATGGGGGAGAGGCTCCGGTCCGGCCGCTACGGCGTGATCGCCCTCGCGCAGCGGGCCGACCAGCTCGAGCGCGAACGCGAGCAGCAGGCATTGCTGGCTGCCGCGGCTGAACGTTCCCGGATCGCTCGGGAGATGCACGATGTGATCGCCCACGGACTGTCGGTGATGATCGTGCAGGCCGATGGCGCGGCCTATGTAGTGCAGGAGTCACCAGACACCGCCCGCCAGGCGTTGGAGCAGATTTCGGCGACCGGCCGCGAGTCGCTATCCCAGATGCGGAACCTGCTCGGCCTGCTGCGGAACGGGACCGGTGCCGAGGAGTCAGCCGCTGCCCCGCAGCCCGACCTCGACGACCTGGACACCCGGCTCGATGTGGCGCTGGAGGCGGGGCCTGCCCTCACCGTGCGCCGGAGCGGCACTCCGCGTCGGCTTTCGGCCATGGTGTCGCTGACGGCGTACCGGGTGGTGCAGGAGGCACTCACCAACGTACGCAAACACGGCGGGGACCGCGTTGAGGTGGAGCTGTCCTACACCGACGACGGGATACGGATCGTGGTCACCGACAGTGGCGGCGGCTCCAACGATCGCCGCACGCCCATCCAGTCCCACGGCCAGGGTGATGGCTACGGTTTGCTCGGGATGCGGGAACGGGTCGCAGCCGTCGGCGGTCAACTGACGGCCGGCCCGACGGCTGGAGGATTCGAGATCAACGCCTGGCTGCCGGACGCGGCCGATGACAGCGAGGGAGCGAGCGGATGAGCCGGATCAGGGTGTTCCTAGTGGACGACCAGGAGCTGGTCCGGGCCGGGTTTGCGATGCTGATCGGCTCCCAACCCGACCTGGTGGTGGTCGGCGAGGCGGCGAACGGCGGTGAGGCCCTCGAACGGCTCGCGGTCACCGGCTGCGACGTGGTCGTGATGGATGTCAGGATGCCGCGGATGGACGGGGTGGAGGCCACCCGGCGGCTGTTCGAACGGTCCGCTGGGGCAGCCATCGACGGTCCCAGGGTCATAGTTCTGACCACCTTCGACCTGGACGAGTACGCGTTCGCCGCGCTTCGCGCCGGAGCAGCCGGCTTCCTGCTCAAGGACACCCCACCGGTGCAGCTGCTGGCGGCGATTCGCACGGTCCACTCCGGCGAGGCGGTGATTGCCCCGAGCACAACGAAACGGTTGATCGAGAAGTTTGTGGACGCGGTCCCGGAGTCGGAGGCGCCGACACAGGCGCGGCTCAGCACCTTGACCCAACGCGAGCGCGAGGTGCTGCTGGAGATCGCCCGCGGGCTCTCCAACACCGAGATCGCCACCAAGTTCGTCCTCTCGGAGGCGACGGTGAAGACCCATGTCGGTCGGATCCTGTCCAAGACCGGGCTGCGGGACCGGGTGGCGCTGGTGGTGCTGGCCTACGAGACACAGCTGATCCGCCCCGGATACTGACTGCGGACGACCTCCTCACACGGCCGACGTGGCTTGGCCGTAGTGTCTCCCGGAGCGCAGCGCCCCCCAACTGCGCGTACGTACAACCGAAAGGCAACACCGTGCCCCTCAACCGCTCCGATGTCGTCGCCGCAATCGCGGAGCAGACGTCCCTGTCCAAGTCCGACGCTGACGCGGCGCTGACCGCGCTGCAGGACCTGCTGGTCAAGTCGCTCAGCGACGGCGAGGCGGTGAAGATTCCCGGGTTCTTCAACGCAGAGCGCACCGAGCGCGCAGCCCGGATCGGTCGCAACCCGCGCACCGGTGAAGAGATGCAGATCCCGGCTGGGTACAGCGTCAAGCTGACCCCCGGCAGCGTGCTGAAGAAGGCAGTCAGCAGCTGAGGCGCAGAAGCCGCAGCGGCAGACCCTCGGACCGCCGGTCCGAGGGTCTCGTCGCGCTGGTGAACTCGAGGTGGCCGGCGGCCAACCGTTAGTCTGGAGGGGTTATGACCATTCCGCAGACTGTCCCCGCCGAACCCGATGCGCCGGACTCGCTGTTCGGGCGCCTGGAGCCGCTTCTGGCCAAGGTCAGCAAGCCGATCCAGTACGTCGGGGGCGAGCTCAACAGCGTCAGCAAGGACTGGTCGGACGTCGACGTCCGCTGGTGCCTGATGTACCCCGACGCGTACGAGATCGGGCTGCCGAACCAGGGCGTTGCCATCCTGTACGAGGTCTTGAACGAGCGGGACTGGATCCTTGCCGAGCGCACCTACGCGGTGTGGGGCGACATGGAGGCCCTGATGCGGGAGCACCAGGTGCCTCAGTTCACACTGGACTCGCACCGGCCGGTGCAAGCCTTCGACGTCTTCGGCCTGAGCTTCGCCACCGAGCTGGGCTACACCAACATGCTGAACGCGCTGGACCTGGCCGGGATCGCGCTGCATGCCCGCGACCGGCGTGAGGACGATCCCATCGTGCTGGCCGGCGGCCACGCCGCGTTCAACCCCGAACCGATTGCCGACTTCATTGACGCGGCCGTGCTCGGCGACGGGGAGGAGATCGCCCTCAAGATCTCCGAGGTCATCCAGGAATGGAAGGCCGACGGGCGCCCCGGTGGGCGTGACGAGCTGCTGATGCGGCTGGCCGCCGGTGGCGGTGTCTACATCCCGAAGTTCTACGACGTCGACTACCTGCCCGACGGGCGGATCCAGCGGGTGGCGCCGAACCGGAGCGGCGTCCCGTTCCGGATTGCGAAGCACACCCTGATGGACCTCGACGGATGGCCGTACCCGAAGAAGCCACTGGTGCCGCTGGCCGAGACGGTGCACGAACGCTACTCGGTGGAGATCTTCCGCGGCTGCACCCGCGGCTGCCGCTTCTGCCAGGCCGGCATGATCACCAGACCGGTCCGCGAACGCAGCATCGAGACCATCGGCGCCATGGTGCAGGGTGGCATCGAGGCCACCGGCTTGGAGGAGGTCGGCCTGCTCAGCCTGTCCAGCGCCGATCACTCCGAGATCGCCCAGGTCACCAAACAGCTCGCCGACCGCTACGAGGGCACGAACGTCTCGCTGTCCCTGCCCAGCACCCGAGTGGACGCCTTCAACATCGATCTGGCCAACGAGCTGTCCCGCAACGGGCGCCGCTCAGGCCTCACCTTCGCGCCGGAGGGTGGGTCGGACCGGATGCGCAAGGTGATCAACAAGATGGTGAGCGAGGACGACCTGATCCGTACCGTCGCGGCCGCCTACAGCAACGGTTGGCGGCAGGTGAAGCTGTACTTCATGTGCGGGCTGCCGACCGAGACCGACGAGGACGTGCTCGCCATCGCCGATCTGGCGAAGAGAGTGATCGCCACCGGGCGTCAGGCCAGCGGCACCCGCGACATCCGTTGCACAGTGAGCATTGGCGGGTTCATCCCGAAGCCACACACACCGTTCCAGTGGGCGGCGCAACTTGATCACGAGACGATCGACGCCCGACTCGCCAAGCTCCGTGATGCGATCCGATCGGACCGGCAGTACGGCAAGGCGATCGGATTCCGTTACCACGATGGGAAGCCTGGTGTTGTCGAGGGCCTGCTGAGCCGCGGCGACCGTCGGGTCGGCAAGATCATCGAGGCGGTCTGGCGTGACGGCGGCCGGTTCGACGGCTGGAGCGAGCACTTCTCCTACGATCGCTGGGTCCGAAGTGCAGAGGAGGCTCTGGCCGGCACCGGAGTTGATCTTGACTGGTACACCGTTCGGGAGCGCGAGTACGTCGAGGTGCTGCCCTGGGACCACCTCGACTCCGGCCTGGACCGGGACTGGCTGTGGGAGGACTGGCAGGACGCCCTGGACGAGGTCGAGGTCGAGGACTGCCGCTGGACCCCCTGCTTCGACTGCGGTGTCTGCCCGCAGATGGACACCAGCATCCAGGTCGGTCCCACCGGTCGCTCGCTGCTGCCGATAGCCCAGGTCAACCAGGGCGTCACCGTCAGCTAGCTGGCACCGACCTCACCCTTCGAGGCAGTCGCGAAGCCGGCGCAGATCGGCGGCGATGCTGCGCCGTACCTGCCGGGCCATCAACGGGGACGCCCAGCCGAAGAACCGGCCCGGGGTGCCGCTGGCATGGATGGTCACCAACGTCCCGTCCGCCACATCCTCCAGCCGGTACGTGATCGCCATCGGGAAGGGGCGGTCCACCTGCAGCTCGACCAGCCGCTCCGGCTCGTCCGCCGTCACCACGTACCTGTAGTCGAAGCTCCTGCCCAAGAACCGGGCCGAGCGCTGCACCGTCGCGCCTCGCACCAGTGGACCCGGCTGGTCCGGGCGGCTGGACGTGATGCCACCGGTCCAGCGGAGGTCGTTGGTGGGGTCGAACATGAAGGCCGCGACCTCGCGACGTGCTACCCGGATCAGCTGCTGAGGTGAGACATCAACAGTCATCGGCCTCCTCCCTCGACGGCAGCCGCAACACGCCGCCCGCGCCCGCTCCGCAACGCTGAGCCCGTACCTTTAGGTTGAGCCCGTTGCAGCGGGCTCAGCACACCACAAAAGGGCTCAGCACGCCACAAAGAGCTCAGCCTGGCTCGGATTGGGCTCGGGCCGACCTTTGGAACGCTCGGAGGAGGCGGTCGGCGATGGTGGCGGGGTGGTGCAGGTCTGCCCACGTCCAGCGGACGACCTGCCACCCGAGGTCGCGCAGCGCGTCCTCGCGAAGCTTCTCGCGGTAGAGGACGTCCTCGGTGGACTCGCCGGGTTTGAGGAGCCGTCCGTATTTCGTCCGGCCGTCGAACTCCCCGAGCGTGCGTTGCTCTTCCCAACCGAAGTCGGCCCGACCCGCAAGCCGGCCGCCGCTGCCGTAGACGGAGTACTGCGGTGTCGGTGCGGGTATCCCAGCCTCATGCAGCACCACCCGCGACAGCGATTCGCCGGGGCTTTCGCCGCGCGGGTCGAGAAAGTCGCACACCCGCCGGGCCTACGCCACGCCCGGCCGGCCCCCGGCACGGCCGACCGAGTCCGCCAGTGCTTTGGTGTCCAGTTTCTGGCGCAGCGCGGCGTCTCCCACCACGACGGCACGGTCGAAGGCGATCGAGCGGGCCAGGTCGACAACCGTTCGTGCCATCGAGGTGGTCGCAATCCCGTTGATCTTCACTACCTCCGTCGGATCCAGGGGTGCGGCATGCAGGTGGAGCCGGCCGCGCCTCTTGCCACCCGCCACGTCGTCCCGGGTCAGCTGTACGTGGTCCGGCTGGTCGGCGAACACCGGCAGTCCGTGCACAACGGCCGCCGAGAGATGGCTGACGACAGAGCCCGCTGCCACCAACGGCATCGTCGCCTCGACCAGGCGCAGGTGCCTTGCCGCGGGGGACAGCTCCCCATCTCCGGCGCGGAGGTACGCGCCTCGCCGCAGCGGTGACAGCGTACGGACCGCACCTGCCGGGCGACCTCGTCGGAGGTGAAGCCCCCGGCCATCAGGTCGCGGGTGAGACTGATTCGGGCCATGGGCAAGGTCACCACGCGGCCGCCGACTGCGCCGCAGCCGGCGGGCGATCTGTGGATAGTGGAGCCGCCTCAGGAGACGCGGAGCTCGTCCTCGATGTAGCGCGGACGGCAGGCGAGCAGGGCCGTTACCAGCAGCGGGATGGTCATCACCAGCAGGAAGATCTTCGGCGCCACCCAGGATCCGGTCAGCTCGTGCAGAAATCCCACTAGGAAAGGACCGGGCGAGGCCACGAGATAACCCAGACCCTGGGTGAAGCCGGACAGTGCTGCGGTGCCCTCGCTGGTCCGAGCCCGTAGCCCCAGCAGGGTCAAAATCACCGGAAAGCACGTCATGCCCAACGCCAGCAGACCGGCCCACAGCCACGGAACCTGGTGCGGTGCGACCAGCAGGCCAAGGTAGCCAGCAGCACAGCAGCCAACGATGATGATCATCAAGCCGTACGGGCGAGCCCGTCGGGCGGCCCAGGCCGGGGCCAGAAACGACAGCGGAATCCCAACACCGGTAGTGATTCCGAGGTATAGGCTGGCGTCGGTCTGGGAGTAGCCGGCAGCCTGGTAGATCGTCGCGAGCCAGCCGAAGACACAGTAGGCATGCATCGACTGGATGCCGAAGAAGAGCGCCATGATCCAGCCGAGCCGGGTCCGCGCCACGTCGGCCAGCCGGATCCGCGTCGGCGTACTGACGACTGCCTTGTCCGCGGCGCTGTCATGTCGCCCCAGCCGCAACCACGGGACCAGCGCAAGCAGACCGGTGACAGCCCACAGCCCCAGTCCCCAACGCCAGCTGCCGAAGAATCCCGCCGCGGGGAGTGTCAACACGCTGGCTCCGGTGATACCGACTCCGAGCAGGGTCGAGTACAGCGCCGTGACCAGCCCTACCCGGTCGGGAAAATGGAGCTTCACCAGCGAGGGCAGCAGTACGTTGGCAGCTGCCATCCCCGCCAGCGCGAACGTGCTGGCCGCCAGGAACAGCACCACCGATCCGGTCAAGGCCCTGCAAGCCTGGCCGAGTACGACCATCACCAGAGCGACCACGATGGTGCGGTGTGGACCAATTCGGGATGCAATGGCGGGCGTCAGGGCGCCGAAGACGGCGAACGAGATGACGGGCAACGTGGTCAACAGGCCAGCCTCGGCCGGAGTCATGCCGATCGCGTGAGTCACTGTCGTCAGCAACGGACCCACCGCCACTGCCGTCGGTCGCAGGTTGAACGCTAAGATCAACAAGCCGGCAAGCACCAGCAGTTGGCGACGGCTACGCCTCGTCGTCGAGGTGGTCGGATCGTCGACCGATCGCTGGCTTTGTCGCATCGAGTTGATGTCTCCCTTCGTCCGCGGGCCAGGGTAGCCCGACCGGCGATAGGTGGGGGAACAGCGGTCGTCACC
>JAOPXN010000021.1 GCA_025965155.1 Propionibacteriaceae bacterium | reverse complement strand
TCTTCTCTCGTCAGTCAAATCTCTGTGCGTCTTTACTTCCTCATGCTGGTTCGAGCTTTTGGCTCGGACCAGAGACCGTTACCAGCGGTAGTGCGAGAAGGCCTTATTGCTCTCGGCCATCTTGTGGGTGTCCTCGCGACGCTTGACTGCTGCACCGAGACCGTTGGACGCGTCCAGGATCTCGTTCATCAGGCGCTCGGACATGGTCTTCTCGCGGCGCTGCCGGGAGAAGGACACCAGCCAGCGCATCGCCAGTGTGGTGGAGCGGCCCGGCTTGACCTCGATCGGCACCTGGTAGGTGGCACCACCGACGCGGCGGCTCTTAACCTCCAGAGCCGGCTTCACGTTGTCCAGAGCACGCTTCAGCGTCTGGACCGGGTCGACACCGGTCTTGGCGCGGGTGCCCTCGAGCGCGGTGTAGACGATGCCCTGGGCGATCGTCTTCTTGCCGTCGAGGAGGACCTTGCTCACCAACTGGCTGACCAGCGGGGAGCCGTAGACCGGATCAACCAGCAATGGGCGCTTCGGGGCGGGACCCTTGCGAGGCATTACTTCTCCTTCTTCGCGCCATAGCGGCTGCGAGCCTGCTTGCGGTTCTTGACACCCTGGGTGTCGAGCGTGCCGCGAATGATCTTGTAGCGAACGCCGGGCAGGTCCTTCACACGACCGCCGCGGACGAGCACCATCGAGTGCTCCTGCAAGTTGTGACCGACACCAGGGATGTAGGCCGTGACCTCGACGCCGCTGGAGAGCCGTACACGTGCCACCTTACGCAGGGCAGAGTTCGGCTTCTTCGGAGTGGTCGTGTACACGCGAGTGCACACGCCACGGCGCTGGGGCGAACCCTTGAGCGCAGGCGTCTTGTTCTTGCTCACCTTGTCGGAGCGGCCTTTTCGGACCAACTGCTGAATTGTGGGCACCGCGTGGTATCTCTTTCTTCTGTTCAATCGGGCGGGGGCACTCAAACTCCCCCTCCGCTGGATGTGGGGTGTGGCCTGCCGAGCTGGCCGGAAGGTCACCGTGCGAACACCACTACATCGATCAGACCCACGATGGTGTCGAGTTGTCTCCAACTCAGCCACCGGGCGACCAGATCCTCGGGGCACGCACAAGAGTCGGGGCAAGCCCGAACACAAGTGCCAAGGTTATCTTGTCTCCTCCACACGGTCAAAACCGGTGGAGTACCCGCTAAGCCTTGGCCGCAGCGGCGATCTCGGCGAAGGTGGCGTCGTCCAGCTCCAGCTGAGCAGCGGCGACGTTCTCCTCCAGGTGCTTCACCGAACCCGTACCCGGGATGGGGAGCATCACCGGTGAGCGCTTCAGCAGCCAGGCGAGGGCAATCTGCGCGACGGTTGCGTCGAGTCGCTTAGCCGCAGCTTCCACCGGACCGCTTATCTTCCCAAGGTCGCCGGCTGAGATCGGCGCCCAGGGGATGAACCCGATGCCTTCGGTCTCGCAGTAGTCCAGTACGTCCTCGGAGCCGTTGTCGGTGAGGTTGTAGCGGTTCTGCACGGTCGAGACGGTGAAGTGTTGCTGCGCCGCCTTGATCTGCTCCACGCTGACCTCGGAGAGGCCCAGTGCTACGACCTTGCCCTCAGACTGCAGGTCGGCCAGTACGCCGAACTGCTCCTCGGCATCAACCTTGCGGTCGATACGGTGCAGCTGGAACAGGTCCAGCTGGTCCACTTTCAGCTTCCGGAGGCTGAGCAGCGCCTGCTGGCGCAGGTACTCAGGACGTCCTACCGGGGCCCAGAGGTCCGGTCCCTGCCGGGTCAGGCCAGCCTTGGTGGCGACCTTTACGCCTTCGGGATAGGGATGAATCGCCTCAGCGATGATCTCCTCGCTGACGTTGGGGCCATAGGAGTCGGCGGTGTCGATGAAGTCGACGCCCAGCTCTACGGCTCGACGTACGACCTGGCGGGCCACCTCACGATCGGCTGGCTCACCCCAGATTCCCGGCCCGGTGATCCGCATGGCGCCGTAGCCCAGCCGGTGAACTGGACCCAGGTCCTTGAGCTCGATGGTTCCGCTGTGGTGTGCGATTGAAGTCACGGTTGTATAACCGATCCGAGTTGCCTGCTATTCCGGCTTGAGGGGCAGGCCCGCGGTCAGTCCAGGTCGAACGTCTGTCCCTTCTCAGCCGCCTCGCGGAGCTCGGCCACCAGGTCGTCCCCGGCTGCGAGCAGCCGCGGCAGCAGGTCCCGTTCGGTCGTGATGGCCCGGTAGGTCAGCGCGACCGTGACGTCGTGGTCGGGCCGGTGGACCACCTCGATGGTGTCGCCGGAGCGGATCACGCCCGGGGTCACCACGCATAGGTAGGCGCCGGGCTGGGCCAGTGCGGTGAAGGTCTTCAGCCAGCCCCGCTCCCCCACCCAGCCGCGAAAGGTCGAGCACGGGATCCGGGGCGTGGTCACCTGGAGCTCCACCTCGGAGCCGATCCGCCAGCGTTCGCCGAGCAGGGCACCGTTGACGTCGAGGTTGCGGGTGGTCAGGTTCTCGCCGAAGAAGCCGTTCGGTAGTGGCCGGTCCAGCCGGGTCTCCCAGCCGTCGAGGTCCTCCCGGGCGTAGGCGTAGACCGCCTGCTCGTCACCGCCGTGGTGCTTGCCGTCGCCGATGAAGTCGCCCACCAGCCCGCTGCCCAGACCGGTGAACTTGGGCCCGGGCGGCCGTACCTGCACCGGATCGGTCTGGGCCCGCTTGTCGATCCCGGTGCTGCGGGTTTCCTTGTACGGGTTCGGCGCCGGCGAGCCGAGGTTGACGGAGTCGAGAACTGCCACCCGCACACCCTAGTTGAGCGCGCCCGCCGCTCCGCGGTGCAGGACGGCTGTGCCCCGGCTGTGAGTCGCTGTGGGGTCGGTGTGAATGACCCGGATGGTCCGATCTCGGGTCCGGCCACTCCTAGCCTTGAATCGTTACCACCCCGACCGAGACCCGAACCTTCAGGAGAAACCATCATGCGCGTCGCCCATATCGAGGACGAGCTGGAGAACCACGACCGTGGCCTCGACCACGACCTGCCCCGGCTGCTGCAACGGCGCGGCCTACTCCAGCTAGTGGCCGGCGCATCGCTGGTCACCCTTGCGGGCTGCGCCAGTGCCGAGGTGAGCTCCGGCGGTTCGTCGTCGACCGGTTCGCCGCCGGCCGGTTCGGCCAGCACGTCAGCGCCCTCCCCCAGCGCCGGCTCCACCGCGGCGACGACCGCTTCGCAGGTGCCGGACGGCAACATCCCCGAGGAGACGGCCGGACCGTTTCCCGGGGATGGCTCCAACGGGGTGAACATCCTGACCGAGAGCGGCATCATCCGCAGTGACATCACCTCGAGCTTCGGCAGCTCGACGACCAAGGCCGAGGGCGTTCCGCTCAGCATCACGATGACGCTGCTGGACTTTGAGAACGGCTCCGTCCCGCTCGACGGAGCCGCCGTCTACCTGTGGCACTGCAACCGTGACGGCGAGTACTCCCTGTACTCCCGAAACGCCACCAACGAGAACTATCTTCGCGGCGTCCAGGAGACCGACGCCTCCGGGAAGGTCACGTTCACCAGCATCTTCCCCGCCGCCTACTCCGGTCGCTGGCCGCACATTCATTTCGAGGTGTACCCCAGCCTGGCCAAGGCCACCAACAGCCAGAACAAGATCGCCACCTCCCAGATGGCGCTGCCCGAGAACACCTCAGCCGAGGTGTACGCCACGGCCGGGTACGAGCAGAGCGTGCAGAACCTGGCGCAGACCTCGCTGGACACCGACAACGTCTTCAGCGACGGCTACGACCTGCAGATCCCCACCGTCACAGGCAGCGCAACCAAGGGCCTCAGCCTCAACTTCACCTGCGCCGTCTAACCCCCCACCAAGCCGCCGACTGGTCAGCTCCGCAGCGAAACACGCGCAGAACTGCGGCGTTGCTGACCAGTCGGCGGGACGGGGGGAGCTACTTGGACGCGTTCGCGGCCCGCCGCTTGTTGAAGATGTCGAACGCCACGGCGAGCAGCAGGACGAAGCCCTTGATGAACGACTGGACCTCGCTGCCCAGGCCGAGCAGGGACATGCCGTTGTTCAGCACGCCCATGATGAGACCACCGATCATGGCCCCGGTGATGGTTCCGATACCGCCGGTGACTGCGGCGCCGCCGATGAACACGGCCGCGATGGCGTCGAGCTCGAAGCCGGTTCCCGCGCTCGGCAGCGCAGAGTTGCTCCGTGCGGTGAACGCAATCCCCGCGATGGCCGCCAGCACCCCCATGTTCACGAACAACCAGAAGTCGACGCGTTTGGTGTTGACCCCGGACAGCTGTGCGGCGTGCAGGTTGCCGCCGCGGGCGTAGACGTGGCGTCCGAAGACGAAGCGGTTCATCACGGTGGAGTAGAGCAGCACCAGCGCCGCCAAGATGACCAGGATGATGGGGGTTCCCCGGTAGCTGGCCAGGGTGAAGGTGATGGCCAGGATAAACACTGCCGTGAACACTGCCTTGACGTAGAACCAGGCGCGGGGCTCGTCCTCCAGACCCATCTTCACTCGCTTGGCGCGCTCCCGGAACTCCTGCGCGACCAGGCCGACGGTGGCCGCGATGCCGAGTATGAGGGTGAGCGGCTCGAAGGTTGAGTTGCCACCGGTGAGGTCGGGGAGGAAGCCGGAGCCGATGGCCACGTACTCGGGCGGGAACGGGGTGATGGGGACGTTGTGCAGGATCATCTGGGTGAGGCCGCGGAAGGTCAGCATGCCGGCCAGCGTGACGATGAACGCTGGTATGCCGACGTAGGCCACCCAGAAACCCTGCCAGCAGCCCACCATGCCTCCGACGATGATGGCCGCCAGGACCCCGAGCCACCAGGGCCAGCCCCAGTTGACGATGAAGATGCCACTCATCGCGCCGACGAACGCCACCACGGATCCCACCGAGAGGTCGATGTGGCCGGCAATGATGATCATCACCATGCCGATGGCCAGGATGAGGACGTAGGCGTTCTGGTTGATGATGCTGGTGACGTTGCGAGGTGTCAGTAGCGTCCCGCCGGTGAGGACCTGGAACAAGATCACGATCGCGATCAGCGCTATGAAGATGCCGATCTGACGGAGCCGCCCGGCGAGGAAGTGCAGCACTCCTCCCGCTGCCTCGTCCTTCGGCGGTGGGATGACGGGCGACGTCTCAGTCGCCGATGACGTTGGTGTAGACATCGCGGCTACTCCTTTTCCATGGTCATGTACTGCATGAGCTTTTCGGGATGGGCTTCGTGGACGTCAACCTCGCCGGTGATGCGCCCGGCTGAAAGCGCGTAGATCCGATCGCAGATGCCCAGCAGCTCTGGCAGCTCCGACGAGATGACGATGATCGCCTTCCCCTCACCTGCGAGGGTGTTGATGATGGAGTAGATCTCATACTTCGCGCCGACATCGATGCCACGAGTGGGCTCATCCAGGATCAGCACGTCAGGGTCGGCGAACATCCATTTCGACAGCACCACCTTCTGCTGGTTGCCCCCGGATAGCTTGCCGGTGATCACACCGACGTTAGGGGCCTTGATCCGCATGCTCTTGCGGTAGTCGTTCGCGACCACCTGCTCACGATTGGCATCAACCCAGCCCGACTTCGCCAGCTTCTCCAAAGCCGCACCGGAGATGTTGCGCTTGATGTCGTCGATCAGGTTGAGGCCGTAGCGTTTCCGGTCCTCTGTTGCGTAGGCGATCCCGTGGTCGATCGCCTGCCGGACCGTACGGGCAGTGACCGGCTTGCCGTTCTTGTACAGCGTTCCGGTGATGTTGTGCCCGTAGGAGCGGCCGAAGATGCTCATGGCCAGCTCGGTCCGACCCGCGCCCATCAGGCCCGCAATGCCGACCACCTCACCGGCCCGCACGTAGAGGTTCGCACCATCGACCACCTTTCGGCTGTGTTCGAGCGGGTGCTGTACCGTCCAGTCCTCTACTCGCAACACCTCCTCGCCGATGTCCGGCGTCCGGTCGGGGTACCGGCTCTGTAGGTCACGACCGACCATTCCCCGGATGATTCGCTCCTCCGAGATCTCGTCGGCGTCGAGGTCGAGGGTCTCAATGGTGCGTCCGTCCCGGATAATGGTGACTCGGTCGGCGATGGCTTTGATCTCGTTCAGCTTGTGGCTGATGATGATGCAGGTGATTCCGTGCTCCCGCAGGCCACGGAGCAGGTCGAGCAGGTGTGCGGAGTCCTCGTCGTTCAGTGCTGCCGTCGGCTCGTCCAGGATCAGCACCCGAACATCCTTCGAGAGCGCCTTGGCGATCTCGACCAGCTGTTGCTTGCCCACACCGATATCGGTGATCTTGGTGACCGGGTTCTCCGACAGCCCCACGCGGCTGAGCAGCTTGGCTGCCTCCAGGTTGGTGGCATTCCAGTCGATGATCCCGTGCTTTTGTTGCTCGTTGCCGAGGAAGATGTTCTCCGCAATGGACAGGTACGGGCTGAGCGCCAGTTCCTGATGGATGATGACGATTCCGGACTTCTCGGAGTCACGGATGCCGGAGAACGACGCGGGCCGTCCCTCGTAGATGATGTCGCCTTCGTAGCTGCCGTGCGGGTACACCCCTGACAGGACCTTCATCAGGGTTGACTTACCGGCACCGTTCTCGCCGCAGATCGCATGGACCTCGCCGCGTTCGACGCTGAGGTTGACGTCTTGAAGGGCCTTGACGCCGGGGAATGTCTTCGTGATGTTGACCATCTCGAGGATGTGATCAGTCATTGACCGTCCTTTGCTTGAAAGAGTGCGGGCTGGTGCGGCACGGGACCCGGCCGCACCAGCGCCGCCGATGTCTACTCGCCCTTCTCGACTTCTTCCTTGGTGTAATAGCCGGTGTCGACTACCTCTTTGATCAGGTTGTCCTTGGTGACGATGACCGACTCGTGCAGGTAGGAGGGAACAACCTTCACCTTGTTGTCGTAGGTCTTGGTGTCGTTGACTTCAGGCTCCTTGCCGTTCATTACTGCGTCGACCATCTCGGCGGCGGTATCGCCCAGCTTGCGGGTGTCCTTGAAGATGGTCGAGTACTGGACGCCATCCAAGATCAGCTTGTCCGAAGGCTTCTCGGCGTCCTGACCGGTGACGACGGGGTTGTCGATGCCCGCAGACTTCACCGCGTTCAAGATTCCGCGCGAGAGACCGTCGTACGGCGACAGCACACCGTCGAGCTGCTTGCCGGAGTAGAAGCCGTTCAGGAGCGTCTCCATCCTGGCCTGCGCGGTCTCCTGCTTCCACTGCTGGATAGCGACCTGGCTGAAGTTGGTCTGCTTGGACACCACCTTCAGGGTTCCCTTGTCGATGTACGGCTTGAGCACGCTCATCGCTCCGTTGAAGAAGAACTGAGCGTTGTTGTCGTCGGGGCTGCCGGCGAAGAGCTCGATGTTCTTGGTGCCGGACTTGCCGGTGTCCTTGCCTGCGGCATCCAGGATGCCCAGACCCTGGAGCAGAGACGTACCCTGCTGGACGCCGACCTTCTCGTTGTCGAACGTGACGTAGTAGTCGACGTTCGGGGAGCCGTTGATCAAACGGTCGTAGGCAATGACTTTCACGCCGTCCTTGCCGGCATCGGCCAGCTGCTGGGTCAGCGCGGTTCCGTCGATGGAGGCGATGATCAGTGCCTTCGCACCGTTGTTGAGCATCGACTCAATCTGCTGCTGCTGGTCGGGCACCTTGTCATTGGCGTACTGGACGTCGACCTTGTATCCCATCGCCTCCAGCTTGGACTTCACGTTGTTACCGTCGTCGATCCAGCGCTCGGACGTCTTGGTCGGCATGGCTACGCCGACCAGCGCACCGGCATTACCGCCCGGCTCATTTCCGCCGCCCCCAAGCCCGGCACGCGTGCCGCCGCAAGCGGAGAGGCTCAACATCAACGCACTCGCGGCAGCAATGCCGACAAGCAGTTTCTTTGAGATCACTGTGGTTCCTTTCGATTTGTCGCCGTTCGCGGCGCCGCCGCGATCGACATGGAGGTCGGCTCCGAAGCCACTGGTGGTGTCAGGGCTGGATTTGACAGCCAGCCGGGGTCAAACCGAGCCGTACTTGGGCAAGGTGGTCGAGCCCGCCTACCCGGTCAAGGTGCTGGCCGCGAGCAACGGCTGGCCGGCCGGCGTCAGCTGGTGTACGCGGTCCGGACGACGGGGAGAAGGGATCTGCAGCGGGGATCTCGGCACGACACGCGATTGTGGGACTGCTCATATCGTCTCGAATCATGCGTAGACCCCATCGTCTTCTCTAACGGCGAATGACCGCCGGACACCAATGTGACCGGTCACATTCAAACCCACGCTGATGCTCGGCGTCAACGCCCACGTTGACATGGCGATGTCGCAGTTTAATAACGGACCACCAACCGGCGCGCCAACAGGCGCTGTGTCAGCGGCGCCTCGGACGCGGCGGGGCGGTGGACGAGCGGACCACCAACCGAGGGGCCAGCGGGGTCGGGGTCATCGACAAACTCCGCTCCGACATGTTCAGCAGCCGGCCCACGCACCGGCGACCAAGCTCTTCAAAGTCCTGCTGGACCGTGGTCAGCGGAGGCCAGAAGTGCCGGGCCTCCGGAATGTCGTCGAAGCCGACCACGCTCACGTCACCGGGGACGTCCAGCCCTGCGTCCCGAATCGCGTGGATGAGGCCGAGCGCCATCTGGTCGTTGGAGGAGAAGACTGCGGTGAAGTCCCGCCTCCGGGCGAGCTCGATACCGGCGTGGTAGCCAAAGTCCGCAGTCCAGTCGCCCAAGATGGGCGGGATGACCGGCATGTCTCGATCCGACAGCTCGCGCAGAAAGCCCTGCATCCTGGCATCCGCCTCGATCCACTCCTGCGGTCCAGCGAGGTGATAGATGTCCCGGTGGCCCAGCTCAATCAGGTGGCTGGTCGCGGCGCGGGCTCCGGCCAGGTGATCGACGAAGATCTCGTGCGGATCGTTCTTGGAGCGCGAGTGCAGCATGACGTACGGAAGGTCCAGCGATAGCTGGTCGATGGCGTTCAGCGTTCTGGTCTGCGGCGCGATGATCACCAGGCCGTCAACCATGTGGTCCAGCTGTAGCTCCAGAGCCTCGCGGATCGCCTCGGGCGTGCTCGCTGCCAGGTTCGTTGTGTTGACCAGATAGCCGGCTTCTTGAGCCGCACTCTCGATTCCCTGGATCGCGGCCGACGGTCCGTACTGGAACCGCTGCGAGGCAAGTACGCCGATGATCCGGGACCTGCTGCTGCCCAGCGCTCGCGCCACCCGGTTGGGTCGGAACTGCAGCTCGTCGATCACCGCCAGTACTTTGTCCCGGGTGACCGGTCGCAGACTCGGATGCCCGTTGATCACCCGAGAGACGGTCTGGTGCGACACTCCGGCTAGCCGAGCGACATCCCGGATACTGGCCGGGCGTCCCTTGGGCGGCTCGACGCTAGACACGGTCTCCTCGTTGATCTTTAGCCCGGGCGGCGCCCGGGTCCGAGCCACCTGGTGCCGCCCCAACGGACCGGGCCAAAAGACCGTCGCCGCGGTGGCATCTGGTGGTTGCGAGGCACACCATACCGGCAGACCGGCTGGAGGCTGGCCTATCAGCGGGGATAGACCTCGACATCGGAGGCCTTGACACCGGCCCACACAGTCGATCCCGGCCGGAGGCCAAGATCAGCGACCGCAGCCTGAGTGACCTCCGCGAGGATGGATGCTCCCAGATGGAGGGCTCCGATCTCCACCCGTACCCCTTCTCCATGTGGCTCCAGTCCACTGATCCGACCCTGCCACAGATTGCGGGGACTGCCCTCGGGGCGTTTGGTAAAGAGCGACACCGCAGCGGGCCGGAACGCGACGTACATCTCGCCTTCGCTGTGCGCTGCCACGTGCACCACCCCGCCGCCTGCGACGTCGACCCGATGGCCGTGGCCGGTCCCGGTCATCAGGTTCAGTCCGACCAGCCGTGCCACGTACTCGGTCCTGGGTCGTCGCGCCACCTCGGTCGGCGTGCCTGTCTGCACGACGCTCCCCGACTCGATCACCACCAGCCGATCGGCCAGCACTGCCGCGTCCACCGGGTCGTGGGTGATGACCAGGGTCGCCCCGGCGAAGTCGGCCAGGTGCCGGCGCAGCTCGCCGCGGACCATGAGACGCGTTCGCGCATCGAGCGCGGCCAACGGCTCATCCAGCAGCAGCAGCTGAGGGTCGGTAGCCAGGGCGCGCGCCAGGGCCACGCGTTGGGCCTGCCCGCCGGAGATCCGCCCGGGCCGCAATGTGGACAGCTCGGCGGCGCCGACCCGGCGCAGCGCCTGCCGCGCCTTCTCCCTGGCGTCGTGGCGGCTGGCTCCGGTGGCCCGCGGGCCAAACGCGACGTTGTCCAAGACGCTCAGGTGCGGGAACAACAGGTAGTCCTGAAACACCACGCCGACCGGACGTCGATGGGACGGCTCGCGGATGCCGGCGTCGACATCGTCCATGATCATCGAGCCGAGCATGGTGCGCCCCTGCTGCAGCGGTAGCAGGCCAGCCAGAGCCCGGAGCACCGTGGACTTGCCGGCTCCGTTGGGGCCCACCAGTGCCACTACCTCGCCGGCTAAGACAGCTAACTCCAGGTCGACCCGCAGAGCTCCCCGCTGCAGGCAGATCCGGGCAGCCAGCCCGGCGTCGGGTCGCTCGTGCGGGCGGCGGGTCACCACCGGTTCACCCAGCGATCGCGCAGCAGCACCAGAACCAGTACCGACACAGCGAGCAACAGCACCGACAACATCAGCGCTGCGCCGGGGTCGGTCTCCAACGCGAGGTAGACCTCCAGCGGCATGGTGCGGGTGGTGCCGGGGAAGTTGCCGGCGAAGGTGATGGTGGCGCCGAACTCCCCCAGCGCCCGGGCCCAGGCCAGCACCGCCCCGGCGGCTACACCGGGTCCGATCAGCGGCAGCGTGACGCGGCTGAACACGGTCATCGGTCGAGCCCCCAGGGTCGCTGCCGCTTCCTCGTACCGGCTGTCGGCGGTCCGCAGCGCACCCTCGACCGACAAGACCAGGTACGGCAGGGCCACGAACACCTGGGCCAGCACCACCGCGTACGGGGTGAACGGGAACGCGAACCCGGTCAGCTCGAACAGTGGCCGACCGAGCAGTCCGGAGCGGCCCAGAATCGTGAACAGAGCCACGCCTCCGACCACCGGCGGTAGCACCAGCGGCACGGTGATCAGCGCCCGCAGCACTCCCAGCCCCGGCAGGCCGGATCGGGCCAGCAGCCAGGCCAGCGGGACCCCGAGCACCATCGCGATGAGCATCGAAACGGTGGCGGTGATCAGTGAGAGCCGCAGCGCTTGCACGGCTTGATCATCGGTGATCACCTGCCACGCGTCCGGCCACGGGGCACGAATGAGCAGGCCGAGCAGCGGCAAGATCAAAAACAGCAGCGCCAGCAGTGCAGGGGCGGCGAGCAGCCAGGGAACTTTGCCGAGGAGGACTCGCTCGCGGTGTCTTTGTCTGGTTTCCACCCGGCCGGATTCCTTATGGAGAGCCAAAACCGGCCTTGCTCAGAACCGCCTGGCCGTCGGGTCCGACGACGTAGTCGACGAAGGCCCGGGCGGTCAGCGGGTTGGCGCTGTCGGAAACGGCACAGATCGGGTACCGGTTCACTGCCGTGGCGGACTCGTCGAAGTCGATCCCCTCGACGTCTGCGCCCGCGGCGATGACATCGGTCCGGTAGACCAGTGCGGCGTCCACCTCGTTCAGCCGTACCTTCTGCAACGCCGCTTTCACGTCCGACTCCAAGGTGTCCGGCCGGGGACTGATGCCGGCCCGCTCGAAGATCGTCTGCGCGGCCTGGCCGCAGGGCACCTGCTCGGCGCACAGCGCAATCCGTTTCGAGGCGTCAGCGAAGTCGTGCAGCCCGCTGACACCACCCGGGTTTCCTGCAGGTACAGCGATCTGCAGTGTATTGGTGGCGAAGATCTGTGCAGCGGGCGCGAGCCCATGATCGGTCACCGTCTTCATAGTGGGCTCGTTGGCTGCCGCGAACACGTCGGCCGGCGCGCCCTGGATGATCTGGGCGGCCAACGTTGCGCTGGAGCCGAAGCTGAAGTTGATCTTGGTGCCGGGATGGCTGGTCTGGAAAGCTGCACCGATGCGCTGGAATGCCTCCGTCAGCGATGCGGCGGCGAGAACAACGATCACTCCGGTCGCTGGCTGTCCCGCCCCAGCCGGCGGAACGGAGGACTTCGGCTGGGCGCCGCAGCCCAGCAGCAGGACGGTGGCGGTGAGCGCCGCAAACAGCCGGCGCAGGAGCCGGGCCCTCATCGCGTCGCCGGGGTCTCGACGACAACATGGGTGGACTTCACCGAGGCCACCGCGAGCACCCCCGGTTCGAGTCTCAGCTCGGTCGCGGCCTCCGCCGACATCAAGGACACGATCCGGAAGGGCCCACACTGCAGGTCCACCTGCGCCATCACCG
The DNA here is from genome assembly GCA_025965155.1 of Propionibacteriaceae bacterium. Lineage (GTDB taxonomy): Bacteria > Actinomycetota > Actinomycetes > Propionibacteriales > Propionibacteriaceae > Microlunatus. Next base: position 28,974 of record JAOPXN010000021.1, on the reverse strand, counting down.
TGTCCTTGACGACCCGGGTCACCAGGCCGGTGAGCCGGTTGCGGGCGCTTGCGGCGACCGGTGAGCCGAGCTCCGGCGCGGTCGCCGTCTGTTGCGCCAGGGCAGCCAGCTCGGCACCGTCCACCGTGGTCGGGCCGCCTGCCGTACTGGACGACAGGCGTCCCGACTCGATCCAGCGGCGTACGGTGTCATCGCTGACTCCGAGTAGCATCGCGGCCTGAGAAATCCGATACTGCGGCATATCAACATCATATGCTCCGCAGATGCGGCGCAACCGCCGGAGGATGTAGGTCAGCGACGGAGCGCACCCGCGGTCCCGGGTCACAGTTAGACCGTCGCAGCCGCCCACTCTGCGACGCTTCGCTCAGCCGTCACCACACGCCGACGACGGTCATACCGGCGCCGGACCGGTGGACTCGCGCTCGACCAGTACGGTGGCCAGCTCCTGGCGGTACGGCACTGGCTCGGCGGCGCGCTGCAGCTGCAGCAGCATGCGCAGGGCCGCCGCGCCCATCAGCCGAATCGGCTGCCGGATCGTGGTCAGCGACGGACTGACCCACTGCGCCTCTGGCAGATCGTCGAACCCGATCACACTCACGTCCCCGGGCACCTCCCGGTTGCGTTCCCGTGCCGCCCGAAGGACGCCGAGCGCCATCCAGTCCGAGCAGGCGAAGATCGCGGTCGGCGCGTCCGGCCCATCGAGCAGCTCGCCCGCACCCACCTGTGCCGCCTCCATCCCCCAGTCGGCAAACCGGACCGGCAGTTCCTCGGCAACCAGGTCGAAACCCTGAAGCGCCGACCTGAACCCGTCGATCCGCGCCTGGCTGAACAGGTCCTTGCCGCGGCCTCCGATAACGGCGAGTCGCCGGTGCCCCAAGGACAGCAGGTGCTCGGCCGCCGCCCTCCCGCCGCTCCAGTTCGTTGTCCCGACGCTGGACAGCGCCGGATCCGGTGCCGCCCGCGGGTCGAGCAGCACGACAGGTATCCCGGCCGCTGCGAGCGTGGACAGCTGCGGTCGCGTCGGGCTGACCAGCGCCAGCACGGCCCCGCGGGAGCGACGCCCGAGCAGCCGGGTCACCCAGTCTCCGCCGTGTCGTCCCTCCCCGCGGGCCAGCGTCACGACCACGTCGAGCCCAGCCTCGGCGGCCGCCTCCTCGACCCCGCTGAGCGCCGAGTTGGCCCAGGTGCCCTCGACCGCGTTCAAGACGAGATCCACCAGGCCGAGCGTAGGGTCGGCGAGCGCGCCACGTGGTGCGGCGACAAGTCTCGATCGGGATCTCTGGTAACCCGACGACTCGACTGCGCTCATCACCGCCTGGCGGGTGGACGCGGACACATCGGTCCGCCCGTTCAGTACCTTCGACACCGTCGGCACAGTTGTCCCCGCCAGCTGCGCGAGGTCGGCCAAGGTGGGCCGTCGGTCCGCCCGAGATCGCTCGACTGCCATCCCTCATTATCGACTGCGGCTGATTTTGCGCAACTATGGAGCGCGTTCTTGCCGTGTGCCTGGAACACTGCCACGATGTAGTCCAACTCGGCAGCCGAAGTTGCGCAAGTTTTCCGATTCCGGTCGTAGCACCCGAAAGTGATCGATGACCCCACCAACGAAGTCAGCCCTGGTCGTACGCGGCGGCTGGGACGGGCACGTCCCGGTCGAAGCCACCGACTCCTTCGTCCCCTTTCTGGAGCGCACCGGGTACGCCGTACGGATCGAGGACTCCCCTGCCGCGTATGCCGACCCGGAGCTGATGGCCGGTATCGACCTGGTCGTGCAGTGCGTGACGATGAGCACGATCGAACCCGAGGAGCTGCGCGGGCTGCGGCGAGCGGTCGAATCCGGCACCGGTCTGGCCGGCTGGCACGGTGGCATTGCCGACTCCTACCGGAACTCCTCGGACTACCTGCACCTGATCGGTGGACAGTTCGCCTGCCACCCCGGGAAGGATCCGGCCACGATCACCGAGGAGACGGCGGAGAACAACTTCGTACCGCACCGGATCACCATCCGGCCCGAGGCAGCGGAGCACCCCATTGTTGCCGGTGTGCAGGACTTCGACCTCGTCACCGAGCAGTACTGGGTGCTGACCGACGACTACATCGACGTCCTGGCCACCACCACTCAGCAGGTCCGCCCGTGGGACCCGTGGCAGCGTGAGGTCACCTCCCCCGCGATCTGGACCCGGCAGTGGGGTCGAGGCCGCATCTTCGTCGCCACACCCGGACACAGCATGGACGTGCTCAACCATGAGTCCGTTCGTAGCATCATCGAAAGGGGGCTGCTGTGGGCCAGCCGTGCAGAGTAGGGATCGTCGGATGCGGCGTGATCTCGGGCGTGTACCTGACCACGATCGCGCAGCTGGACACACTTGAGCTCGCGGGCGTGGCCGACCTGAACCAGAGCCGGGCTGAAGCGGTCGGCCGGGAGTACGGTGTGCCGGCAATGGGCCTGGACGAGATCATCTCTTCCCCCGACGTCGACCTGATCTTGAACCTCACCATCCCTGCTGCGCATGCCGAGGTAGCTTTGCGGGCCATCGCCGCCGGGAAGAGCGTCTACGGTGAGAAGCCGCTCGCCGCCACCACGGCAGACGCGGCCAAGATCATCGAGGCAGCGGCTGCGGCGAACGTGCTGGTCGGCTGCGCACCCGATACGGTCCTCGGCACCGGCATCCAGACCGCCCGACGAGCCATCGACGACGGGCTGATCGGTACGCCAATAGCCGCTACCGCAACCATGGTCACGCCGGGACACGAGCGTTGGCACGCCAACCCGGACTTCTACTACCAGCCCGGCGGTGGCCCACTGCTCGACATGGGCCCGTACTACGTCTCCGCCCTGGTCACCATGCTCGGGCCGGTGCGCTCGGTGATCGGCGCCGCGACCCACACTCGCCCGGTACGGACGATCGGCAGCGGCCCACGGGCCGGCGAGACCGTACCGGTGGACGTCGACACGCACGTGACCGGCGTTCTGGTGCACGAGTCCGGAGCGCTGTCCACGCTGCTGATGAGCTTCGATGTGATCGCCAGCAACGCGTCTCGGATCGAGGTGCACGGCGACCTGGCCTCCATGATCGTCCCGGATCCGAACCACTTTGACGGGGACGTGCTGCTGCACCCGTTCGACGCCGACCACTGGCGGACGCTGCAACCCAGCGCCGGGTACGTCGATGCCGGCCGAGGGTACGGAGTCGCCGACCTCGCGCTGACCGCGCCCGGCACGGAACCCCGGGCCGGCGGGCGTCTCGCGTACCACGTGCTGGATGTGATGGAGTCCCTGTTGGAGTCCGTTGCCAGCGGCGCCGCGGTCACCGTGGCCAGCAGCTGCGACCGACCGGCCCCCGTCGAGCTCAGTACCACCCCGGGCAGTAGCTCGGAGACCGGGCAGCGGCGCCCGCACGCTCCGTCAGCCTGACACAAGCACCCGAACCGCACCCCCGTCCGGCTTCTCCGGACCCTCCTCAGCCCCGCCGACACGTCAGCTCCGCGACGACGCGCCGGCCTGAGTGCGGAGTTTCCGACTAGTCGGCGAAAACGGCAGCAGGGGCGGACCGACGTTAGTCGGTCCGCCCCTGCGTGCGTACTCGGTGGTGCTACCGGCTAGCGGTAGTCACCGAGGTCGAACTCCTCGAGCGGCACGGCCGCACCCGACCCCTGACCGAAGTCATAGTCGAACGGGTCGTAACCGACCATCGAGTAGGCCTGCGCCTTGGCTTCCGCCGTGGGCTCGACCCGGATGTTGCGGTACCGCTCCAGGCCGGTGCCGGCCGGGATCAGCTTGCCGAGGATCACGTTCTCCTTGAGGCCGACCAGGCTGTCCGACTTGCCGTGGATGGCGGCATCGGTCAGTACCTTCGTCGTCTCCTGGAAGGACGCCGCCGACAGCCACGACTCGGTGGCCAGCGACGCCTTGGTGATACCCATCAGCACCGGACGGCCCGAGGCAGGCGTACCACCCTCGGCGACCACCCGTCGGTTGACCGCCTCGTAGGTCAGACGATCCACCAGGTCACCAGCCAGCAGCTCGGTGTCACCAGACTCGATCACCGTCACCCGGCGCAGCATCTGCCGGATGATGATCTCGATGTGCTTGTCGTGGATCGGCGCACCCTGCGTGCGGTATACCGACTGGACCTCGTCCACCAGGTGCTCCTGCACCTTGCGGACACCGAGGACACGGAGCACGTCCTGCGGATCCGGCGTACCGGCCGTCAGCTGCTGACCGACGGCAACGTGGTCACCGTCCTCGACCAGCAACCGGGCACGGCGGCTGACCGTGAACTCGGCCGGCTCAGAGCCATCGTCGGGTACGACGATGATCTTCTTGAGACGGTCCGCGTCCTCGATCTGGACCCGACCGGCCGCTTCGGAGATCGGCGCCTTGCCCTTGGGCTGACGGGCCTCGAACAGCTCGACCACACGCGGCAGACCCTGCGTGATGTCGTCACCGGCCACACCACCGGTGTGGAAGGTACGCATCGTCAGCTGGGTACCGGGCTCACCGATGGACTGCGCGGCAACAATTCCGACAGCCTCACCGACGTCGACCAGCTTGCCGCTGGCCAGCGAACGGCCGTAGCACATCGAGCAGGTTCCGGTCACGGCCTCACAGGTGAGGACGCTACGGACCTTGATCGTGGTGACACCCGACTCGACCAGCAGGGAGATGTTGACATCACCCAGGTCGACGCCGGCGGCGAGCAGCACGGAGCCGTCCGGACCGAGGACATCGGTCGCGAGCGTACGGGCGTAGACCGCAGTCTCCACATGCTCGTCAAGCGTCAGCTTGCCGTTCTCGTCGACCGCGATCTGCTTGGTCAGGCCACGCTCGGTGCCACAGTCCTCCTCGCGGATGATGACGTCCTGGGAGACGTCCACCAGACGACGAGTCAGGTAGCCCGAGTCGGCGGTGCGCAGCGCGGTGTCCGCCTGGCCCTTACGACCACCGTGCGTGGAGATGAAGTACTCCAGCACGGACAGGCCCTCACGGAAGTTCGACTTGATCGGCCGGGCGATGATCTCACCCTTTGGGTTCACCACGAGACCACGCATAGCGGCGATCTGGCGCATCTGCACCATGTTTCCACGCGCGCCGGAGTGAACCATCATGTAGATCGGGTTGGTCTTGGAGAAGTTAGCCTCCATGGCGGCACCCAAGCGGGACGTGGCGTCGGTCCAGATCTCGATGAGCTCCTGGCGGCGCTCGTCGGAGGTGATCAGGCCACGCTCGTACTGCTTGTCGATCTTGTTGGCCCGATCCTCGTACGGTGCAAGGATCTGCGGCTTGTCCGCCGGCGTGGTGACGTCGCCGATTGACACGGTGACGCCGGACCGGGTGGCCCAGTGGAAGCCGAGGTCCTTCAGCGCGTCGAGGCAGTGAGCAACCTCAACCTTCGGGTACCGCTCAGCCAGGTCGTTGACGATCTGACCGAGCTGCTTCTTGCCCACCTCGTAGTCGGCGTACGGGTAGTCCTCCGGCAGCGCCTCGTTGAACAGCGCACGACCCAGCGTCGTCTCCAGCACGATCGCGCCACGGTCGTTCAGGTCGAACCCGAGCGGCGGCACGATGTCGGTGAGGCGCAGCTTGACCTTCGCCTGAACCGAGAGTTCCTTGCGGTCGAAGGCCATCAGGGCCTCCGCGACACTGCCGAACGCGCGGCCCTCACCCTCTGCTCCATCGACCTGCATGGTCAAGAAGTAGTGGCCGATGATCATGTCCTGGGTGGGCATGGTGACCGGGCGACCGTCGGCCGGCTTCAAGATGTTGTTGGTCGACAGCATCAGGATGCGTGCCTCGGCCTGGGCCTCGGCGCTCAGCGGCAGGTGCACGGCCATCTGGTCACCGTCGAAGTCGGCGTTGAACGCCGTGCAGACGAGCGGGTGGATCTGGATGGCCTTGCCCTCGATGAGCTGCGGCTCGAACGCCTGGATACCAAGCCGGTGCAGGGTTGGTGCACGGTTCAGCAGCACCGGGTGCTCCGAGATGACCTCTTCGAGGACATCCCAGACGACCGGACGCTGACGCTCCACCATCCGCTTGGCAGACTTGATGTTCTGGGCGTGGTTGAGGTCGTCCAGACGCTTCATGACGAACGGCTTGAACAGCTCCAGCGCCATCGCCTTCGGCAGACCGCACTGGTGCAGCTTGAGCTGCGGGCCGACCACGATGACCGAACGGCCGGAGTAGTCGACGCGCTTACCGAGCAGGTTCTGACGGAACCGGCCCTGCTTGCCCTTGAGCATGTCCGAGATGGACTTGAGCGGCCGGTTACCCGGTCCGGTCACTGGACGGCCGCGACGGCCGTTGTCGAACAGCGAGTCCACGGCCTCCTGCAGCATCCGCTTTTCGTTGTTCACGATGATCTCGGGGGCGCCGAGGTCAAGCAGACGCTTCAGCCGGTTGTTGCGGTTGATCACCCGGCGGTACAGGTCGTTTAGGTCGGAGGTCGCGAAACGGCCACCGTCCAGCTGCACCATCGGACGCAGGTCCGGCGGGATCACCGGGACGCAGTCGAGCACCATGCCGGTCGGGGAGTTCTTGGTGGTCAGGAACGCCGACACGACCTTGAGCCGCTTGAGGGCGCGGGTCTTGCGCTGGCCCTTGCCGTTCTGGATGGTGTCCTTGAGCGAGATGGCCTCGGCCTCCAGGTCGAAGGTCTGCAGCCGCTTCTGGATCGCGTCTGCTCCCATCGAGCCGCTGAAGTACTTCCCGAAGCGGGTCTTCATCTCGCGATAGAGGATCTCGTCGCCCTCCAGGTCTTGGACCTTGAGGTTCTTGAACCGGTTCCAGACTGCGTCGAGCCGGTCCAGCTCCCGCTGGGCGCGGTCGCGCAGCTGCTTGACCTCACGCTCGGCACCTTCGCGGACCTTGCGCTTGGCATCAGCCTTGGCACCCTCGGACTCCAGTCCGGCGGTGTCCTCTTCCAGCTTCTTCATCCGCGACTCGATGTCGGAGTCACGACGGGCCTCGAGCTGCTTACGCTCCACGTCGATCTTCGCCTCGAGCGAGGACAGGTCGCGGTGCCGCGCGTCCTCGTCGACGCTGGTGATCATGTACGCGGCGAAGTAGATGACCTTCTCCAGGTCCTTCGGCGCGATGTCGAGCATGTAGCCCAGCCGGGACGGAACACCCTTGAAGTACCAGATGTGAGTCACCGGGGCGGCGAGCTCGATGTGGCCCATCCGCTCACGGCGGACCTTCGAGCGGGTTACCTCGACGCCGCAGCGCTCGCAGATGATGCCCTTGAAGCGGACTCGCTTGTACTTGCCGCAGTAGCACTCCCAGTCCCGGGTGGGACCGAAGATCTTCTCGCAGAACAGGCCGTCGCGCTCGGGCTTGAGCGTGCGGTAGTTGATGGTCTCCGGCTTCTTGACCTCACCGTGTGACCATTGACGAATCTCGTCAGCCGTTGCCAGGCCGATGCGGATCTCGTCGAAGAAGTTCACGTCGAGCACGTTGTATATCTTCTCTCTCTAATGTCTCTAAGTTTCTTCGCTGACTGAGGGAACCGACTTGTCCTCGATCTCAACCGCCGTGGCTAGCTGATCTCAGACGACAAGTCGGCTCGTGCTCAGACTTCTTCGACGCCGAGCGACTCACCCGGGCGACGCGACAGGTCGATCCCGAACTCGTCAGACGACCGGTAGTTGTCGTCGTCGGAGTCCCGCAGCTCCACCTCGGTGCCGTCGGAGGAAAGCACCTCTACGTTCAGGCAGAGAGACTTCATCTCCTTCACCAGCACCTTGAAGGACTCCGGGATCCCCGGCTCGGGGATGTTCTCGCCCTTGACGATGGCCTCGTACACCTTCACGCGACCCGGCACGTCGTCGGACTTGATGGTGAGCAGCTCCTGCAGTGCCCAGGCGGCGCCGTACGCCTCCAGGGCCCACACCTCCATCTCGCCGAACCGCTGGCCGCCGAACTGGGCCTTACCGCCCAGCGGCTGCTGCGTGATCATCGAGTACGGACCCGTCGAGCGAGCGTGGATCTTGTCGTCGACCAGGTGGTGCCGCTTCAACATGTAGATGGAACCGACACCGACCGGCTGCGGGAACGGCTCGCCGGAGCGGCCGTCGAACAGGTTGGCCTTGCCGTCGCTGTTCACCAGGCGCTGGTCGTCACGCGTCTTCAGCGTGTTGCCCAGCAGACCGGTGATCTCCTCCTCGGTGGCGCCGTCGAAGACCGGCGTCGCGAGGCGAGTGTCGCCGTCGACGTGACCCAGACCGACGCCGCGCAGACGCTCGGCCCAGGCACCCTCGACACCGTCCAGATCCCAGCCGGTCTTGGCGACCCAGCCGAGGTGCGTCTCCAGCACCTGACCGACGTTCATCCGGCTCGGCACGCCGAGCGGGTTGAGCACGATGTCGACCGGGGTGCCGTCCTCCATGAACGGCATGTCCTCGACCGGAAGGATCTTGGAGATGACGCCCTTGTTGCCGTGCCGGCCGGCGAGCTTGTCGCCGTCCTGGATCTTGCGCTTCTGGGCAACGTAGACGCGGACCAGCTGGTTGACACCCGGGGACAGCTCGTCGTCGCCCTCACGGTCGAAGACGCGGACGCCGATGACGGTGCCAGACTCGCCGTGCGGCACCTTCAGCGAGGTGTCGCGCACTTCGCGCGCCTTCTCACCGAAGATGGCGCGGAGCAGCCGCTCCTCCGGAGTCAGCTCGGTCTCGCCCTTCGGGGTGACCTTGCCGACCAGGATGTCGCCGGTGCCGACCTCGGCACCGATCCGGATGATGCCGCGCTCGTCGAGATCAGCCAGCATCTCCTCGCTGACGTTCGGGATGTCCCGGGTGATCTCCTCGGCACCGAGCTTGGTGTCGCGGGCGTCGACCTCGTGCTCCTCGATGTGGATCGAGGTCAAGATGTCGTCCTGGACCACACGCTGGCTGAGGATGATCGCGTCCTCGTAGTTGTGACCCTCCCACGGCATGAACGCCACCAGCAGGTTGCGGCCCAGGGCCATCTCGCCGCCGTCGGTGCACGGACCGTCGGCCAGTGGCGTACCGGCCTCGACCCGCTGCCCCATGGAGACCAGGGGACGCTGGTTGATGCAGGTGCCCTGGTTGGAGCGGCGGAACTTGCTCAACCGGTACGTGCGGTAGGTGCCGTCGTCGTGCGCGATCTCGATCAGGTCGGCGCTGACCGAGGTCACTGCGCCGGCCTGGGCGGCCACTGTCACGTCGCCAGCGTCGACCGCGCCGCGGTACTCCATACCGGTACCCACGAAGGGGGCATCGCTACGGATCAGCGGGACGGCCTGGCGCTGCATGTTCGAGCCCATCAACGCACGGGAGGCGTCGTCGTGCTCGAGGAACGGGATCATCGCTGTGGCGACCGACACCATCTGCCGCGGGGAGACGTCCATGTAGTGCACGTCGGACGGCGGGACCGTGTCGACGTCACCGTGGCGCTTGCGCACCAGGACGCGCTCCTCGGAGAAGTTGAAGTTCTCATCCAGCTTGGCGTTGGCCTGCGCGGTGACGTACCGGTCCTCCTCGTCGGCGGTCAGGTAGTCGATCTGGTCGGTGACGTGACCGTTCTCCACCTTGCGGTACGGGGTCTCGACGAACCCGAACGCGTTCACCCGGGCGAACGACGCGAGCGAGCCGATCAGGCCGATGTTCGGGCCTTCCGGGGTCTCGATCGGACACATGCGGCCGTAGTGCGACGGGTGGACGTCACGGACCTCCATGCCGGCACGGTCACGGGACAGACCACCCGGGCCGAGCGCGGACAGACGCCGCTTGTGGGTCAGACCCGCAATCGGGTTGGTCTGGTCCATGAACTGCGACAGCTGCGACGTTCCGAAGAACTCCTTCAGCGCAGCCACCACGGGCCGGATGTTGATCAGGGTCTGCGGCGTGATGGCCTCGACGTCCTGGGTCGTCATCCGGTCGCGAACCACCCGCTCCATCCGGCCGAGACCGGTGCGCAGCTGGTTCTGGATCAGCTCGCCGACGGTACGCAGCCGGCGGTTGCCGAAGTGGTCGATGTCATCCTCTTCGACAATCAGCTCACCGCGCGGAGCCTCGAGGGTCTCCTTGCCCTCGTGCAGGGCGACGACGAAGCGGATCGCGGCGACGATGTCCTCGATCGTCAGCACCTGGGTGTCGAACGGCAGCTCGAGGCCCAGCTTCTTGTTGATCTTGTAACGACCGACCTTGGCCAGGTCGTAGCGCTTCGGGTTGAAGTAGTAGTTCTCCAGCAGCGCCTGCGCGGCCTCACGCGTCGGCGGCTCGCCCGGACGCAGCTTGCGGTAGATGTCCAGCAACGCCTCGTCGGTGGTCGAGGTGTGGTCCTTCTCCAGGGTGAGACGGATCGACTCGTACTCGCCGAACTCCTCCAGGATCTGGGCGTCGGTCCAGCCGAGCGCCTTCAGCAGCACTGTGACGTTCTGCTTCCGCTTGCGGTCCAGCCGGACACCGACCATGTCGCGCTTGTCGATCTCGAACTCCAGCCACGCACCGCGGGACGGGATGATCTTGCAGGTGAAGATGTCCTTGTCCGAGGTCTTGTCGGTGGTCTGCTCGAAGTAAACGCCCGGCGAACGCACCAGCTGCGACACGACGACACGCTCGGTGCCGTTGATGACGAAGGTGCCCTTGTCGGTCATCAGCGGGAAGTCACCCATGAAGACCGTCTGGCTCTTGATCTCGCCAGTCTCGTTGTTCATGAACTCCGCGGTGACGAACAGCGGCGCGGCGTAGGTGACGTCGCGTTCCTTGCACTCGTCAACGGTGTTCTTCGGCGGCTCGAACCTGTGGTCACGGAACGACAGCGACATCGTCCCGGAGAAGTCCTCGATCGGTGAGATCTCCTCAAAGATCTCCTCCAGGCCGGACTTGGTGTTGATATCGGTGCGGCCCTCGGCTAGAGCCGTGTCTACGCGGTTGCGCCAGACATCATTGCCGATCAGCCAGTCGAAGGAGTCGATCTGCAGGTCAAGCAGATCCGGTACTTCCATGGGTTCGGCGATCTTTGCAAAAGAGATACGACCGGTGGTGGATACAACTTGGTTCTTTGGGGCGGTGCGCGAGGCGGCCAACAGTGGGTCCTTCCGAGGGCTCGCGGGCGGTTAAAGCTATTCAGTTGCGATGTTGCAGGTTCCGCGCATGCTGAACGACCCGTGTCAAGTGAAACGGGTCGACAATTTGCGAGGGCAAGGTTCTATAGTAGGCGCTCGGTTGGGTTTTGTAAAGCCCCACGGCGCAGGCAGGAGCACAGCGGTCAAATCGGCCCCCAACACGTTGGACCCAACGAGGGGCACTTGACGAACGCTTGCGAAGATCATACCCCCCGATGTGGCTTCGACAAGCACATTTACACACCAATCGGCCGATGTGGCACCAACTCGGCCCGACCGGGGCTTCCCCGGTCGCCTCTCCAGCGCGTGCGGTCCCAGCAAACGTCTCCGGCAGCGGGCAAGGAGACGTCCAAAGACGCCAACGGCGGCGAGCCCCATCGGGACTCGCCGCCGGTGCGCGGTGGATGTTCAGCCGGTCAGCACGCCGTACGCACCGACTGACTGGTCAGCTCACTTGTAGGAGACAGTGGCTCCGGCGCCCTCGAGGGCAGCCTTGGCCTTGTCGGCGGTCTCCTTGTTGACCTTCTCCAGGACAGCCTTGGGCGCGGCCTCGACCAGCTCCTTGGCCTCCTTGAGGCCGAGGCTGGTGAGGGTACGCACCTCCTTGATGACCTGGATCTTCTTGTCGCCGGCCGACTCGAGGATGACGTCGACCTCGTCGCTCGCCTCTTCCTCTTCAGCAGCGCCACCGGCGCCGCCTGCTGCCGGAGCAGCGGCAACGGCAACCGGAGCGGCTGCGGTCACGCCGAACGTGTCTTCGAACTGCTTCACGAACTCGCTGAGCTCGATCAGCGTCAGTTCCTTGAACGCGTCAAGGAGCTCTTCAGTGCTGAGCTTCGCCATGGTGGCGGTCCTTTCGTCTGTTGTCTTTCGCAGCGTGCACGCGACGAGCGCCGCGGCAGCAGTTGAGCTGCTTAGGCGGATGTGTCACCAGCAGCGGGTGCTGCCTCGGTTACCTCGGCAGCGGGTGCTGCCTCAGTTGCATCAGCAGCGGGTGCTGCGTCTGCTGCCAGCTCGTCGTTGGTGGGCTCGGAGGTGGTCTCCGAGACCGGCGACGAAGCGTCGGGTTCTTCGTTGGTCGGCTCCTGGGCCTCACCCGCCGGCGCAGCGGCGCCGGCACCTGCGATGAGGGAAGGGTTCTCCGCTGCAGCGGCCTCCAGGGCACCCAGCGCGCGGGCAGCCTGAGACAGCGGTGCAGCAAACAAGGAGACGGCGTTCTGCAGGACACCCTGCATGGCGCCGGCCATCTTGGCGAGCAGAACCTCGCGCGACTCAAGGTCGGCGAGCTTCTTGACGTCGTCGGAGGTCAGGACCTTGCCGTCCAGGACCCCACCCTTGATAACCAGAAGCGGGTTGGCCCTGCCGAAGTCACGCAGACCCTTCGCCACGGTGACCGGGTCACCGTCGATGAAGGCGATCGCGGTCGGGCCGACGAGGTGATCCTCGATGCCCTCGATGCCCGCCTGGCGGGCCGCGATCGTGGTCAGAGTGTTCTTCGACACGGCGTAGGTGGCATCGTCACCGAGCGATCGACGCAGGTTCTTCAGCGCCGTCACGGTGAGTCCGCGGTACTCGGTCAGCACGGCACCCGCAGAGTTGCTGAACCTGTCGGTCAGCTCTGCGACTGCGGCTGCTTTGTCCGGCCTCGCCATAGTCTCCTCCACTTCTCTTCTGAGCTACTTGTGTAGCGTGCACGAAGTGCTGCAGATCCCGACGGTCTGACCGGGGCAACAAAAATGCCCCGGCGCATAGGCGTCACGGGGCAAGGGGAACTCTCAAGAGCTCGTACTTGTTCTCGATCACCTCTGCGGGCCATCCATACGGAATCTTCGGGTCGAGCCTGGGCTCGAACCAACCAGCGGTCTTCGGCCCGCCTACAGTACCGCCCGTTGCGAAGTCGGCCAAATCGAGTCAGACCCCGCCGCAGGCAGTCACATCCAGTCGCTGACCACGCGGCTCCCCCGCACGCCTTCGTCGGGTCCCGAGGTGACAGCTGATGTGACAGGACGACGTGCCGAGTCTGAGGACCGAGCCGCAAAATCTGAGGAGATGGCACTCCCTGCAGCGGATTCCTGAGATTTTGTCAACTTTTGACCCGATTGTCTCGGTTTGATAACGTGCGCCTGCCGACCCGGGAAGTCGGCCGCAACAGACCGATCACCGACAACGACGTCGAACCACTCACGATCGGTTGCCGACTCCAGGGGAGATAAGCATGCGGAGAATCCTCAAGACTGCTGTAGCGCTGATCGCCAGCCTGGCCTTAGCGCTCACGGTCACCATCGCGGCCGAGCTGCCAGCCAGCGCGGCCTCGAACTGCAAGACAACGTTCAACAAGTACAGCAAGATCAAGCACGGGTCCAAGGGATCCAAGGTCAGAGCGGCCCAGTGCCTGCTCAGGTCGGCTGGTTACAAGGTCAAGGCCGACGGAAGTTTCTCGGCAGCGGACGTGCGGAAGCTCAAGGCTTTCCAGAAGTCCCGCAAGCTCAGCCAGTCCGGCACCATCACCTCCACCACCTGGACCGCGCTCCTGGCCCGCGGTTCCAAGCCAACCCTGCGCGTCGGCGACAGCGGCAGCTCGGTCAAGCGGCTGCAGAACTCGCTGACCGCCTCGGGACGCAAGGTTCCGGCCACCGGCTACTACGGGTCGATGACCAAGAGTGCAGTCAAGTCGGTCCAGCGCTCACAGGGCTGGAAGGCGACCGGCACGGCGACCTCGAACGTGTGGCGGGCGCTGCAGGCGGGCGCCAAGGCCAAGGTCAGCAGCGTGAAGGCGAGCTCGGCCAAGGTGGCAAAGAAGAAGCCGGCCGCCAAGAAGAGCAAGAAGAAGGCAAGCAGCAGCTCCAAGGGAAACAAGGCCGTCGCCTTCGCAAAGAAGCAGATTGGCGACCGGTATCGCTACGGCGGCACCGGCCCGAACGCCTGGGACTGCTCAGGTCTGACGGGTGGCGCCTGGAAGGCGGCCGGCGTGAAGCTGCCGCGGACCTCACAGGCCCAGTTCCGGTTCGGCAAGAAGGTCGCCAAGTCCCACCTCAAGAAGGGCGACCTGGTCTTCTTCTACTCCGGCATCAGTCACGTAGCGATCTACGCCGGCGGCGGCAAGGTCATCCACGCCTCGCAGCCGGGCAAGCCGGTGGCCACCCTCCCGATGAAGTACATGCCCTACAAGGGTGCACGCCGGCCCGCCTGACGCGCCACGCCGGCTGGCTACAAGCCGCCCCAACCCTCCAGGGTTGGGGCGGTTTTGCTGTTCCTGCTGACCGACTTCGCAGTTGGACCGAGTCACCCTGTCGGCCTACCCTGGCGCGGTGAGTTCCTCGACCCCACTGCTGCATCCCGCCGTCCGGCCGGCCGCCGTGACTGACTGCGAGCGGATCCACCAGCTGATCGTCGACCTCGCGGAGTACGAGCGCTCCGCCCACGAGGTGAAGGTCACCCCGGAGCAGCTCCGGGCCGCTCTGTTCGGTCCCCAGCCGGCGGCGTTCGCACTGGTGGCTGAGGATGCCGTCGGTGCGGTGGCGGGGTTCGCGCTCTACTTTGTGAACTTCTCCACCTGGGAGGGTGTGCACGGTATCTATCTTGAGGACCTCTACGTGGCCCCGGAGCAGCGCGGTTCCGGGCTGGGTAAGGCGCTGCTGCAGTCGCTGGCCTCCATCGCGGTCAGCCGGGGGTACGCGCGCTTCGAGTGGTCGGTGCTCGACTGGAACCAGCCCTCCATCGACTTCTACACCGCGATAGGTGCGGTACCAATGGACGGCTGGACCGTCTACCGGCTCACCGGTGACGCGTTGCGCCGTACCGCCGCCGCATTGGGCTAACCGGAGGAACTACGAAGCGCTCGGCGGGGACGGATGCAGAGCTGGCGCGCTGAGCGGGCAGCAGGAGTGCAGGTGCACCGGCAGCCGCTGCGGTGCGCTGGGGTCCTGCAGGCCCTTCTCCTCAGGTACGACCCGGCCGACGCCGAACCAGGACGTGGCGGCTGCTACCAGCAGCAGCCCGATCCCGACCCGCATCGAGAAGTCGAAGCCGGAGTCCACCGCAGCCATATCGCTGACCCCGGCACCCGATAAGCCCGCGGCGGCCGGCACGATGGCGATAGCGAGCAGGCCCGCCGACCGGGCAACCGCATTGTTGATGCCGGAGGCAGCACCGGCCTGCTCTCTTGGCGCCGCCCCCAGCACAGCCGAGGTCAATGGCGCCACGACGCCGGCCAGCCCCAAACCCAAGAGCACCACGGCCGGCAGCACGTCAAGCAGGTAGTCCGCGGCCGGGCCGATCCGCATCGCGAAGGCGAACCCTGCCGCGGCCAACAGCGACCCGGCGGTCATCAACGGGCGCGGGCCGATCCGCTCCGCCAGAGCCCCGGACCGGGCCGACAGGAGCAGCATCAACACAGTCACCGGGAGCAGCGACGTACCCGCGCGCAGCGGGGTCCAGCCACTCACCACCTGGAGCTGGAGCACCAACAGGAAAAAGAACAGCGACAGGGCTGCGTAGATGAAGACGGTGACCAGGTTCGTGGCGGCGAACACACGATTGGCAAACAGCTCCAGCCGTACCAGCGGGTGGTCGGTTCGACGCTCGATCCAGACGAAGACGATACTCGCGAGGAGGCCGACCAGCGCCACCACAATGACGGGCGTGTCCCATCCCCGCTGCCCGGCCGTGGTGGCGGCATAGGTCAGCGCGCTCAGCGCCACCACCACCGTGGCAACACCAAGCAGGTCGATGCGCGCCTTCGGACCGCTCCCGCCGCCGGTCTCCGGGACGTGCCGCCAGGCTATGGCCACTACCACGGCGGCGACCGGCAGGTTGATCCAGAACACCAGCCGCCAGTTGATCTCCACCAGCCACCCGCCGAGGAACGGCCCCACCGCGGTGGCGACGCCGCCCAGTCCGGACCAGGCCCCGATCGCCCTGCCTCGGTCGGTGCCGACGAAGGTGGCAGAGAGGATGGCCAGGCTCTCCGGAATCAGGAGTGCAGCTCCGACACCCTGCAGGGCGCGTGCGGCGATCAGCATCCCCGTGCTGACGCTGGCGCCGCACAAGGCCGACGCCAGGGCGAACCAGACTGTCCCGATGATGAAGATCCGGCGCCGGCCGAACATGTCGCCCAGCACCCCGCCAAGCAGGATGAAGGCAGCCAGGGGCAGGGTGTAGCCGTTGGTGATCCACTGCAGATCCGCGAAGTCGGCGCCGAAGTCCGCTCCGATCCTTGCCAGCGCCACGTTCACCACGGTGGCATCCAGCGATGCCAGGCTGGACCCGGCGACAGCCCCGGCCAGCACCCAGCGTCCGGCTGACGTGCCCATTCGCAGCCCGCCGTCCATCAGGACTCCCCTCCAGGCCTGGCCCGCCTGCACGAGACCGCACCCGTCGATCGAGGCTACTCCGCGAAGCGGAGAAGGGAGACCGTGCTGCCAACAGCGAGCAGGAAACCGGCCAGGGCCAACCCGCCCTGGCCCGGATCCACTGTGTCGCCGAAGAGGGCCAGCCCCACGATGGAGGGCACGATAATCTCGATGACGAAGGTAATGGCAGTGACCGAGGTGACGGCACCGCGCTGCAGGGCAAGAGCGAAGAAGGCAGTGCCAATGGCCCCATGGACGAGGATCGTCCAGAGCAGTGGATCAGCCAGCTCCGGCCAACCGATGGCCAGGCCGCTGATACCGCGGGACGCGACGGCTACCCCGGCGAACGCCAGCCCTGCCGCGCAGGCGAGCACTAAGGCCGAGCTACGCTGCGGCAGCCGCAGCCCGACCAGCCCAACCGGCACGGGTAGCACGGCGCTGGCCAGAATGACCCATTCCGAGGCCATCGAGACCCGCACCGCACTCTCGGAGTCGGCGGTCATGCACAGCAGCACCAGCCCCAACCCCAGTACGGCCAGCGAGGTCCAGCCTCGCCAGCCGAAGCGGGCACCGCGGAGCGCGGCGATAACGGCGGTCACCGCCACGCTCGCGCTGACGACCGACTGCACCAGGAACAGCGGCAGCCGCTGCAGCGCCACCACGTTGGCGGCGAAGGCGAACATGTCGGCCGCCAGCCCCAGGAGGTACGGCGGCTGAACCAGGATCAGTGCTACCCCGCTCAAGCCGGCTACCTGGGCAGCACGGCGGGCTCCGATCGACTGGAGCACCGACCCGATCCCGTACCCGAAGCAGGCCACGAAGGCCGCCACCCAGCTAAGCAGAACCATCCGGCCCTCGGGTAGCACAACGCCGGGCGGCGCATCGGTGGATGCGCGGCCCGGCGGAATGTGGCGTCACTCAGGAATCGCTGGGAACTACTCGGCGTCGGGCTTGATCTTATTGGTGTCTACGGCGATGCCCGGTCCCATCGTGCTGGACAGGGTGATCTTGCGCAGGTACCGGCCCTTGGAGCTGCTCGGCTTCAGCCGCTGGATCTCCTCCATCGCGGCGAAGTAGTTCTGCTGCAGCTTGTCAGCAGAGAACGACGACTTGCCGATGATGAAGTGCAGGTTGGCGTGCCGGTCGACACGGAACTCGATTTTTCCGCCCTTGATGTCGCTGACGGCCTTGGCGACGTCCATCGTGACGGTGCCGGTCTTCGGGTTGGGCATTAGACCACGCGGGCCGAGCACTCGGCCGAGGCGGCCGACCTTCCCCATCAGGTCAGGCGTGGCGACCACTGCGTCGAAGTCGAGGTAGCCACCGGCCACCCGATCGATCAGCTCGTCCGAACCGACCTCGTCGGCGCCCGCGGCCAGTGCCTGCTCAGCACGGTCACCGGTGGCGAAGACGAGGACCCGTGCCGTCTTGCCGGTGCCGTTGGGCAGGTTGACCGTGCCGCGCACCATCTGGTCCGCCTTACGGGGGTCGACACCGAGCCGGATGGCGACCTCGAGGGTCTCGTCGAACTTGGCCGAGGCGTTCTGCTTGGCCAGGTTCACCGCCTCAACCGGTGCGTAGAGCTTGTCCGCGTCCACCTTCTGTGCCGCTGCGACGTATGACTTACTGCGCTTCATGCTGGTTCCTTACGTTGTGACGAGCCATTGGCTCTACCAGGTGTGGTGACGGGTCGCGCTCGACCCTCCCACTGTGTTGAATGGCTCGCTCCGCTCACGCGGTCATCGCTTCGATCCGGCGCCTTCACCACGAATCCCGAAACGAAAAGCATGTTTCGCGATTCGCGCCTCCAGACATCGGCGCGAAGACCGGGATCGCGGTGGATGCGAACCGGTGCCTACTTCTTTACTTCGCGACCGTGACACCCATGGAGCGGGCGGTGCCCTCCACGATCTTCATGGCGGCCTCAATGTCGTTGGCGTTGAGGTCGGGCAGCTTGGTGGTGGCGATCTCGCGTACCTGGTCGGCGGTGATGCGGCCGACCTTGGTGGTGTGCGGGGTGCCGGAGCCCTTCTGCAGGCCGGCGGCCTTCTTGATGAGCTCAGCGGCCGGCGGCGTCTTCAGGACGAAGGTGAAGCTGCGGTCCTCGTAGATGGTGATCTCTACGGGGATGACGTTGCCACGCTGCGACTCGGTCGCGGCGTTGTACGCCTTGCAGAACTCCATGATGTTGACGCCGTGCGGGCCGAGGGCCGTACCAACGGGCGGGGCGGGAGTGGCGGAGCCAGCGTTCAAGGCAACCTTGACGAGCGCCGCTACTTTCTTCTTGGGAGGCATAACTGTGCGGGTCCTTCGTGAGTCGGTTCCGGGCTGCGCCCGGGCTTGGTGACCGGGCCGGGAAGGTCCGATCGGGTGGATAGGTGGTGCAGCGTGACGCCCTGGTCCCTCAGACCTTCTGGATCTGCGGGAAGGTCAGGTCAACCGGGGTCTCCCGACCCAGGATCTCAACCAGCGCCTTGAGCCGCTGGTTGTTCACGTTGATCTCGGTGATGGTCGCGTGCACACCCGCGAACGGGCCATCGACCACCATGACGGAGTCGCCCACCACAAAGTCGGCGACCTCGACCTTCTTCTTCTTGCGGCTCGGCGTCTCCGAGGCAGCGTTGGCTGCCGCGATGACCGACGGTGCAAGCATCTTCTCGACCTCGTCCAGGCTCAGCGGGACGGGCTGGTTGGAGTGGCCGACGAAACCGGTCACCGACGGCGTGTGCCGTACGGTCGACCAGGACTCATCTGTCAGGTCCATCCGGACCAGGACGTAGCCCGGGAGGACGGTGCGCCGGATCTGCTTGCGCTGACCGTTGCGGATCTCGGTCACCTCCTCGGTCGGCACGATGACCTCGTAGATGTAGTCCTCCATGTTGAGCGAGGACACCCGGTTCTCCAGGTTCTGCAGCACCCGGTTCTCCATCCCGGAGTAGGTGTGCACCACGTACCAGTCACCGAACTTGCTCCGCAGCTCAGCCTTGAAGGCCTCTAGGGCCTTGTTGACCTCGTCGCTCTCGTCTTCTTCGGGCTCCTCCTCGGCCTCCTCGACCTCCGGCTCCTCAAAGGTGCCGAAGTTGAGGTCGATGTCGTCGTCCTCGTCAGCCGCGGCGGCCGAGGTGCCGGCGCCGAAGTCGAGGTTGATGTCGACGTCGTCCTCACGCGAGGGCGAGTAGTCGCCGGTGCCGAAGTCGATCTCGAAGTCATCACTGGACGGCGCCGAGCTCGGTGAGCTCGCAGGCGTCGTCGAGTTTTCCGGCTCAGGGCTCTCGGGGGAGCCTGCGGCGGAAAAGTTGTCTGACACGTCTATATCTCCGTAACTGATCTGTTCATGCGGCATCAGGCGAAAATCTGGAAGATCGCCCAGCCAAAGAGGAGGTCGAGCACACTCACGATGCCGATAATGAACAGCACGAAGATGAGCACGACCACGAAATACTGCAGCAGCTGCTGACCGGTCGGGTAGACCACCTTGCGGAGCTCGGCGACGCTCTCCTTGACGAACTTCACCGGACCGGTACGGCGTTCCTTCTCGACCGGGCGGTTCTGTCGCGGTGTTGCCTTGGTCTTCTTGGTCCGCGGGCTGATCGCCGCGGAACCCTTGCCTGCGGCCTCACGAGGAGCGCCGACACTCACCAGCTCCGGATCCTTCAGCGGGGCGGCTTCGCCGTTGTCCTCGGCCAGCTCGACGGGACGATCGCCGACGTAGTTACCGGCCGGATCGGCCGAGTCGGGACCGGTCCCGGGCTCGAACGCATCAGCCTGGTCGGCCTCCGACCCAAGCTCGACCGGCCCGTCGGGCTGCGACCCGCGCTCAAAGGAGTCGTCGGCCGCTGCGGCTGGATCGCGGGGCGTGGGGTCAGCGGACTCGGAGGCCGGCTCGGTAGTCGAGTCCTTTTCCTTTTCCTCAGCCACGCTGTGATCCTTTGGTCGTCTGTGATGGTGCGGCCCACGGATCTCCGGCGGCATTCCCGGATATCCGCGGATCGCCTCGGCTCCCGCACGACGCGGGAGTCGAATCCGCAGGGCAAGAGGGACTTGAACCCACAACCTTCGGTTTTGGAGACCGATGCTCTGCCAATTGAGCTATTGCCCTTCGGTGGTCACACCGCTGGTCCGCGCTAACCAAGGGCGCACAGAAACAGTGGTGCTTCCACCAAGACGTTGAGTGTACTTAGGTTTGCTACCAGAGTCGAACCGGCACAGTCACGAAGCCGTCGTAACGGTGACGTTCGCGCGGTCCGCTGTGTCCACGGTACCCGCGTCAGTCGGCGAGCAGCTTCTCGGTCGCGGCCAGCAGCACGCAGACCGACAGCCCTTCGATCGCGTCGGCCAGCTCGTCCGGGGACGGGAAGGTGGGTGCGATCCGGATGTTGCGGTCCCGAGGGTCGTTGCCGTACGGGAACGCCGCCCCGGCCCCGGTCATCGCAATGCCCGCCGCCTTGGCCAGCGCCACCACCCGGGTGGCGGTACCGTCCGCCACGTCCAAGCTGATGAAGTACCCGCCATCGGGATCGGTCCAGGTGGCCGCCTCCAGGTCGCCGAGACGCTTGGCCAGGATGTCGGTGACGATCTGGAACTTGGGCTCGATGATGGACCGGTGCCGCGCCATCAGGTCGCGGACGCCGTCGGCGTCGCGCAGGAACCGGGCGTGCCGCAGGTGGTTGAGCTTGTCCGGGCCGATGGTCCGCTTGCTCAGGTGCTTGAGGTACCAGTCGACGTTGGGGGGCGACCCGGCGAAGAAGGAGACTCCGCTACCGGCGAAGGTAATCTTCGAGGTGGACGCGAACAGGAAGACCCGGTTCGGGTTACCGGCCTCCTCGGCCAGGCCCAACACGTCAAGTGCAGGAGCCTGCCGGTCGGTCAGGTGGTGCACCGCGTACGCGTTGTCCCAGAAGATCTTGAAGTCTGCGGCGGCGGCCGGCATCGAGACCAGCGCCCGGGTCACCTCCTCGGTGTAGACGGCGCCGTTCGGGTTGGCGTACGTCGGCACCACCCAGATGCCGCGGACGGATGGGTCGTTGGCCACCAGCTCACGTACGGCATCCAGGTCGGGGCCGTCGGGACCCAGCGGCACCGTGACCATCTCAATGCCGAACTGCTCGCAGAGGGCGAAGTGCCGGTCGTAGCCGGGGACCGGGCAGATGAAGGTGATCTTCTCCTCCTGAGCCCACGGCCGGGCCGAGTCCACGGCCCCCTTGAGCAGGGAGTACACCAGCGTGTCGTGCATGATGGACAGGCTGGCGTTGTCGCCGGCCACCAGCTGTCCGACCGGCACGTTCAGCAGCTCGGCGAAGATCTCCCGGATCTCCAGCAGCCCTTGGGTGCCGCCGTAGTTGCGGCAGTCCGCTCCGGAGACGTCGCGGTAGTCCCCCTCCCCCGGCAGGGCCAGGAGTGCGTTGGAGAGGTCCAGCTGAGCGGCCGCCGGCTTACCCCGGGTCAGATCCAGCCTGAGGCCACGTTCGACCAGCTGGTCGTAGGCCTTGGTCTGGTGTTCGTGCAGGGCGGTCAGTTCGTCGCGGCTCAGGGAGGCCAGGCTCATGGGATATCCATCGGTCGAGGGTGGGTCTGCGATCGATGCATGAGTCTATCGGCAGCGACCGGCGAGACGTTTCCCAGCCGAATGCGCAGATGAGGCGCACCGCCGGCGGGTCATAACTACAGTGCCAGGCATGACTGTGAACGCGAACATCGCCTGCTGGCTCGCCGACCGGGCTGCCGCGGACCCGACTCTGCCGGCCATCAAGCAGGGTGAGTCCATCCTCACCTACGCCGCCCTGGACGCCGCCTCGGCGCGGTTCGCCACCGTGCTGACCGACCACGGGGTGGGTGCCGGGGACCGGGTCGCACTGATCATGCCCAACGTGGGCTACTTCCCGGTGGCCTACTACGCGATCCTGCGGCTGGGAGCGATCGTCGTGCCGATGAACCCGTTGCTGAAGGCGGGCGAGATCGCGTTCGGCTGGGAGGACTCCGGCGCCAAGGTCGCCGTTGTGTTCCCGATGTTCGCCGAGGAGGCCACCAAAGCGGCCAGCACGACCGGAACGGACGTCATCCTCACCACCCTCGGCGAGTTCGACACCCTGCTGGCCGGGACCGAACCCACGGCTGAGGTGGCGCAGCGCGGCAGTAGCGACACCGCCGTCATCCTCTACACCTCCGGCACCACGGGCACCCCGAAGGGCGCCGAGCTGTCGCACGCCAACCTGAGCAGCAACGTGATGACCTCGCTGGAGACGTTGATGCCGCTCGCACCGGGCGACGTGGTTTTCGGCGGGCTGCCGCTGTTCCACTCGTTCGGTCAGACCGTCGGTCTGAACGCTGCCATCGCCGGCGGCGCCTGCCTCACCCTGCTCCCGAAGTTCGACGGGGAGGCCGCGTTGGAGATCGTCCAGCGTGACCGGGTCACCGTCTTCCTCGGCGTACCCACCATGTACATGGGCCTGCTGGCCGTCAAAGAACCCGGCCGGTTCGACACCAGCACGCTGCGGGTCGCCGCCTCGGGTGGCGCGTCGCTACCGGTGGAAGTCCTGCGCGGGGTCGAGCGGACCTTCGGCTTTCTGCTGCTCGAGGGATACGGGCTGTCGGAGACGTCGCCGATCGCCTCGTTCAACCACCCGGACCGGCCGACCAAACCCGGCACCATCGGCACCCCGATCCGCGGCGTGGAGTTCGAGCTCTGGGACGCCGACGGGCAGCCGGTCGACGACGGTGAGATCGGCGAGATCGTCATCCGTGGGGAGAACGTGATGAAGGGGTACTGGAACCGGCCCGACGCCACCGCCGAAGCGATGCGCGGCGGCTGGTTCCATAGCGGCGACCTGGCCACCCGCGACGCGGACGGCTACTACGCCGTCGTGGACCGGCTCAAGGACATGATCATCCGCAACGGCTTCAACGTGTACCCACGCGAGATCGAGGAGGTGCTGTACACCCACCCGGACGTCGCAGAGGCGGCGGTGTTCGGCGTCCCCGACCCGCAGCATGGGGAGGAGATCGCCGCCCTGGTCACCCTCCGGGAAGGTGGAGCGGTGACCGAGGACGAGCTACGCGACTGGGTCAAGGAGCGGATCGCCGTCTACAAGTACCCCCGGATCATCCGGTTTGGGCCGTTGCCGAAGGGCCCAACCGGAAAGATCCTCAAGCGCGCGATCAAGCTCGACTGAGCTGAGGGCGACTCAGGCGTCGAGCTGCCCCAGCAGCGCGCTGTGGCCGCCCAGCTTGACGGAGTCGCCGAAGACCTGGACGTCGCCGACCTGGAGCACCGTGCTCGCCGCCCTCGGCAGTGTGACCTCGGAGGCAGAACCGCTGAAGTTCACCACCAGCACCATCTCGCCCCGCTCAACCATCAGCCAGCCGTCCTCGTCGCTGAAGCTCGTCACGGACCGGTCGAACCGTGGGTCGGTCAGGTCCGGGAAGGTCCGACGCATCGCGATCAGCCGACGGTAGAACTCCAGCAGCTCAGCATGGGCACCGACACCTGCCTCGTCCCAGTCGAGCTTGGAGTTGGTGAAGGTGCTGAGCTCCTGCGGGTTCGGCACGGCAGTGAGGTCCCAGTCCATCTGCGCGAACTCCTCCACCCGCCCCTTGGCCACCTGCTCGGCCAGCTCCGGCTCCGGGTGAGAGGTGAAGAACTGCCACGGGGTCGATGCACCCCACTCCTCGCCCATGAAGACCATCGGAGTGAACGGGCTCAGCAAAGTGACCAGCGCCGCGATCCGCAGCTGGTCAGGGTCCAACCGGGACGACAGCCGGTCACCGGCAGCGCGGTTGCCGATCTGGTCGTGGTTGTCGGAGCAGACAACCAGCCGCCACGTCGGGGTACGGAGAGTGTCGATCCGGTTGCCGTGGGTACGGCCGCGGAAGGTCGACATCGTCCCGTCGTGGAAGAACCCCGCTTCGAACACCTTGGCGAGGGCCCCGAGGGAGTCGAAGTCGGCGTAGTACCCGGCGGTGTCGGAGGTCAGGCTGACGTACAGCGCGTGGTGGAAGTCGTCGCTCCACTGGGCGGTGAGTCCGTAGCCGCCGGCCTCCCGGGGGGTGATCATCCGGGGGTCGTTGAGGTCGGACTCGGCGATCAGCGACAGCGGCCGGTTGAGGAAGGTGCTGAGGGCCTCCACCTCGATGCTGAGCTCCTCCAGCAGGTGCGTGGCGCGGGTGTCCAGCAGCGCATGCACGGCGTCCAGCCGGAGCCCGTCGACGTGGTAGTCCCGCAGCCACATCAGCGCGTTGTCGATGATGTAGCGGCGAACCTCGTCGGAGTCCTCACCGTCCAGGTTCACCGTGTCGCCCCAGACGTTCGCGGCCCCGTCCTTCAGGTACGGGCCGAACTGCGGCAGGTAGTTGCCGCTGGGTCCGAGGTGGTTGTAGACCACGTCCTGGATCACCGCCAGACCCCGCTGATGGCACGCGTCGACGAACTGCTGGTACGCCGCGGGGCCGCCATACTGCTCGTGCACGGTGTACCAAAGGACACCGTCGTAGCCCCAGCCGTGCGGGCCGTTGAACCCGTTGACCGGCATCAGCTCGACGAAGTCGATGCCGAGCTCGACCAGGTGGTCCAGCCGCTCGATCGCCGACAGCAGCGTCCCCTCGGGGGTGAACGTGCCGACATGCATCTCATAGATCACGCCGCCGGGGAGCTGCCGGCCGGTCCATTCCTCATCACCCCAGGCGTGCCCGGACGGGTCGAAGGTACGCGAGAGCTCATGCACACCGGTGGGCTGGCGGCGGGAGCGTGGGTCGGGCAGCACCTCACCGTCGTCCACGATGAAGCCGTAGTCGACCTCGGAGTCGATCAGCTCATCGGGGAGCGTTTCTGCGGCGTGCCACCAGTCAGCCTCGTTACGCGCCATCGGAAAACGGCGGTCGGCTACGACCAGGGTCACCTTTTCGGCTCGAGGTGCCCACAGGGACAGCGGTTCGATCGGATTCACAGTTCACAACCCACCAGTACGGGCTCGGGGACAAGGTCGATGCCGAAGGTGGCGCGGACGCCGTCGCGCACCTGTCGGGCCAGAGAAAGTACAGCATCGGCGTCGGCCCCGCCGCGGTTGGTCAGGGCCAGCGTGTGCTTGGTCGACAACGACGCAGTGCCGTTCCCGAAGCCGCGGCCGAAACCGGAGTGCTCGATCAACCATGCGGCGCTCGTCTTGACCCCGTCATCAGCCGGATAACGGGGGGCGGCCTCCGGTAGCCGGTCGGCCTGTGCGGGATCCAGAATCGGGTTAGTGAAGAAGGAGCCGGCGCTCCAGGTGTCGTGGTCGTCGGGGTCCAGCACCATCCCCTTACCGGCCCGGAGCGCGAGCACCGCGTCCCGGACTCCGGCGATGTCGACCCGCTGGCCGACCTCCACGTTCAACCGCCTCGCCAGCTCGGGATAGCGGATCGGGGCGGACAGGCTGCCGAGCCGGAGCTGGAACGTCACCGACAACACCACGTACCGTCCCGGCTCTGTCTTGAACCTGGATGTGCGGTAGCCGAAACCGCAGTCGGCCGGCGCGAAGGTGGCGCGCTGGTTGGTCCGCCGGTCCCAGGTCCGTACCGTCTCCACGGTCTGGCTGACGTCGCTGCCGTAGGCCCCCACGTTCTGGATCGGGGTGGCGCCGACCAGGCCGGGAATGCCGGACATAGTCTCCAGGCCGCTCCACTCCTGGGCGACGGTGTAGGCGACGAGGTGGTCCCAGTTCTCCCCCGCCGCGGCGGTGACGATGGAACCTGAGCAGGCTGACATGTCGGCGGTAATACCCGAAGTGGCGATCTTTACGACAGTGCCCTCGAATCCGGCGTCAGCCACCAGCAGGTTCGAGCCGCCGCCGAGGATGAGCAGTGGCTCGCCCGCGGCGTCCAGGTCCCGCACACACTCGATCAGCTCGGCCTCGGTGTGCACCGTGACCAGCCGCCGGGCCGGGCCGCCGACGCGCAGGGTGGTGTGGCGGGAGAGATCCAGGCTGGCGAGCTCCTCAGTGACGCTCGGCTCACTCACCGAGGTCGACCTCAGCCCGGGCCGCGCCGAGCACCTTCACCTCATCCGCGACCGCCTCGATCCCGATGGTCACCACGGTGCCGGCCTTGGCGACGACGGTGCCGGTGAAGGTCACTTCGGCGCCGCGGTCGTCGTCGGGCACGACGACGGGCTTGGTGAACCGGGCGAAGTAGCTCCGCACCTTGGCCGGGTCACCGACCCAGTCGGTCACCACGCGGAGCCCGCTGGCCATGGTCAGCATGCCGTGCGCGACCACGCCCGGCAGACCGACCTGGGCCGCGAACCGCTCCGAGTAGTGGATCGGGTTGAAGTCGGTGGAGGCTCCGGCGTAGCGGACCAGGTCCGCGCGGGTGAACCGGACCACCAGCGGCGGGAGCTGGGTGCCAACCTCGATGTCGGCGGCTGTGACCGTGCTCATGCGGCTGCCTCGTGGGAGTGGAAAAAGGTGGCACTGGCGGTGCAGACCAGCTCTTGGTCCAACGTCCGTACCTCGACGGAGGAGGAGATGATGTCGGCCGTCCCGCGGGTCCGTACCTTGTCGATCCTCAGCTGCGCGGTGACCGCGTCGCCGGCCCGCAGGGCACGGCGGTACTCGAAGCGCTGGTCGCCGTGCACGATCCGCCGCAGCGCCAGCCCGAGCTCGGGGTCGTCGAACATCGCCTGCCAGGCTGTGCTGGAGATGACGGCTACGAAGGTCGGCGGGGCCACCGGCTCGGAGCCGGCGTAGGCGGGGTTGTCGTCCCCGATCGCTGCGGCAAACTCCGCGATCTTGGCTGCGGAGACAACGTACGGTGCGGTCGGAGGGTAAGAGCGGCCCACGTGCTCTTCGGAGATGGCCATGGCCCCACGCTAACGGAGTCGGGCAGTCGCTGTTCAACGCCGCCGCCGGTCGGGTCTTCACCCGACTAGAACCCGGCCCGCTGCAGCCGTTCGGGATCCAGGCGGTAGAAGCGGATGGCGGTGCCGCTCAGCAGCAGCTCCCGATCGGGTGCGGCCAGCTGCTCGAACAGCGGGCTCAGTCCGGCCCAGACCGCGGTGTAGCCGCCCGCCAGTACGGAGACTGGCCAGTCCCCGCCGTACATCAGCCGGTCGGGGCCGAACACCTCCAGCGCCCGGTCCACGAAGGGCCTGATGTCTTCGGTGGACCACTGCATCGGGTCTGCGCCGGGGTACAGCCCGGACACCTTGGCGAACACCTGAGGGTGCTGGGCCACCTCGGCGATCAGCGTCCACCAGGGTTCGCGGTCAGACTCCCCGATCGGCGGCTTGGATAGGTGGTCGATCACCACCCGCAGCTTCGGGTGCCGCTCAAGGATGCCGGGCAACAGCTCCAGGTGCCGGGGCAGCACCGACACCAGGTCGAACGCAACGTCGGCGTCGGCCAACACGCCGAGGCCCTCGTCCACGTCGGGCCGAGCCAGATAGTCGGGGTCGGGCTGGTCGTGGATCAGGTTCCGGATGCCCACCAGAACCGGGTTCCGGCGCAGCTCGGCGAGCTGTTGGGCAGCCGCTTCGGGGCGCTCCAGCGGGACGTAGCCGACTACCCCGACCACCGACGGGTGCTGCGCCGCCGCCTCCAGCATCAGCGCGGTGTCCTCGGCGGAGTCGTCGGCCTGGACCAGAACGGAACCGGTCACCCCGGCTTGCCGCTGCGCCGGCAGCACCTCATCCAGCTCGAAGGTCCGGTTGATCGGTGCCAGTGCGGGGCCGAGCCAGTCGTATCGAGACCGCCGTAGGTCCCAGATGTGCTGATGAGCGTCGATCGCCCTCATGTGACCCCTTTCGGTCGCGCACGACCATAATGACCGAATGACCAGTGAAGCAGACGGTCCGTCCGGCGAGCGCTCACCGTGCCCAGGGACGCCGGAACGTGGCCCCTCCGGGTCGCCTCAGGCCGCGCCGCGGGAGTCGCAGACCGATGTGGTCCTCAATGGCATCACCCAGATGATCACCGCCGGCGAGCTGACCGCGGGCTCGCGGCTGCCGATCGAGAAGGACCTGGCCGGGCGGCTCGGCGTCTCTCGCGGCTCGTTACGCGAGGGGGTACGGGCGCTCTGCATCATGGGTGTGCTGGAGACCCGGCAGGGCGACGGTACCTACGTGACCTCGTTGGACTCCAGCCTGCTGCTGGCCCCGATCAGCTTCATGGTCGCTCTGCAGGGCCCCGAGCACCGGGCCGATCTGCATGCGGTGCGTCGGGTGCTGGAGTCTGAGGCCGCCGCCCGGGCCGCCCTGCACATCGGTGCGGACGAGCTGCAGGCCGCCCGCACCATCTTGGACGACGTGGAGCCGCTGGTCCGGGACGGCCACGGCCACGAGGCGTTCGTCGAGGCCGACATCGCCTTCCACGGCGTGGTGGCCAGGGCGTCTGGCAACTCGGCTCTGGCGGCGCTGATCGACGCGCTGGCCAACCGTACGGTCAGGGCCCGGCTCTGGATGGGTTTGCACAGCGAGGGTCAGCTGGCCCGGGCACACCACGAGCACCGGGGCATCCTGGCCGCCCTCGAGGTACACGAACCGGACCGGGCGCGGTTGTTGATGAACC
>JAOPXN010000016.1 GCA_025965155.1 Propionibacteriaceae bacterium | reverse complement strand
CCTGTGAGTCTTGGAGTGCCGTCTGGCGGGGCTGTCAGGCTGGTGCTGGTGACTGCGAGTGACTCTCACTGATCCCGACCGTCTCTCACAGGGCGTGTCTTGCTAATGACTTGTCCTCGAGGTTGCTGGCACCGGCCTGGTTACCCTCGTTGGCCCGATCAGGAGCTTGTCCGACATCGGTCGTGACTCATCACAGGATTGCCGCGGGAGTTTCCCTCCAGGCCGGTGCATTCCATTCAGCATCGTTGAGGAAGGAACCGTCAAGTGATCGTTGATGACGTGCAGTTAGTGGTCGGGGTCGATACGCACGTCGACACCCACACCGCCGCATTGTGCGACGTCCGCGGCCGGCCGTTGGCTGAGCGTCGGGTGCAGACCACCCCGGCGGGGTATGCGGAGATGGCAGCGTGGGCCCACGCTGCAGCTGGCGATACCCCGGTGGTATGGGCGGTCGAAGGAACCCGCCACTACGGGCTCGGGCTATCCCGGTTCTTGGCCAGCCAGGGCCAGCGGGTGGTCGAGATCGACCGTAGCCGCCATGTCGGGAAGCGTCGGGCGGGTAAGAGTGACCCGATCGACGCGGTCCGGGCGGCGAAGGAGTTCCTGGCCCACCCGAACCCGGCCGAGATGCGCGCCGACGGCGACCGTGAGGCGTTGCGGGTGTTGATGGTCGACCGCGACCACGCCGTTGGGTGTGCCCGGTCGGCACGGGCGGTGCTGACCTCGCTGATCGTGACCGCACCAACCGAGTTGCGCGAACAGCTCCGCGGATTGACACGCAGCCGTCGCCCGCGAGCGTGCGCGCAGCTGCACTGCCCCGAAGACGCCGACCGCCCGACCCGGGTGCTTCATCACAGCTTGGCCCGGCTCGGTCAACGGATCCTGGATCTCACCGCAGAGATCGACGAGCTAGAGGCGGAGATCTCCGCGATCGTCGAAGAGCTCGCGCCCGGCATGGTCGCTGACGAGCCTGGTCTGGGTGCTCTCAGCCTGGCGCAGATCCTGCTGTCGTGGTCCCACGCAGGCCGGATCAACAGCGAAGCCGCATTCGGCATGCTGTCAGGCACCGCGCCGGTGCCCGTGTCCTCAGGACGGACGGACCGATACCGGCTGAACCGGCTCGGTGACCGCCAGCTCAACCGGGCGTTGCACATCGTCGCCACCAACCGTATGCGACACCATCCTGAGACCGTGGCCTACATGGAACGTCGCCGAGGCGCCGGCAAGACCGATAAGGAGATCCGCCGCTGCATCAAGCGCTACCTCGCCCGGCACCTCTACCGCCGCCTGAGCCGGCTCGACACGACACCGACAAAAGCCCTGGCAGGGGTTGACACGACATAGGAGCGTCATTAGGTCGTAGCAGGTCTTCTCCGAGGCTCGAGGATGGGTCAACGCGAGGAGGGTGGGATGTTGTTTATCGGCGACGACTGGGCTGAGGCCCATCACG
Organism: Propionibacteriaceae bacterium; assembly: GCA_025965155.1. Lineage (GTDB taxonomy): Bacteria > Actinomycetota > Actinomycetes > Propionibacteriales > Propionibacteriaceae > Microlunatus. Next base: position 45,698 of record JAOPXN010000016.1, on the reverse strand, counting down.
ACGTTGAGATCGAGGACGACTCCGGGACGGTGTTGGTCCGGAGGCGGCTGGCCGATGGGATGGCCGGGATCACGGCTCTGCATGGGTTGGTTGCTGAGCATCTGGACTCGGCCGGCGAGCCAGACCAGGTGCTGGTCGGGATCAAAACCGAGCGCGGGCCGTGGGTGCAGGCCCTGCTCGCCGCCGGCTACACCGTGTATGCGGTCAACCCGATGCAGGTGGCCCGCTACCGGGAGCGGCACTCAACCTAGGGGGCTAAGTCCGACACCGCGGATGCGCATCTGCTGGCCGAGATCGTCCGTCTGGATCGGCCTCATCATCGACCCGTCGCTGGGGATTCCGACATCGCTGAGCATGTCAAGGTCGCTGCCCGGGCTCATCAGACGATGATCTGGTCGCGGGTACGGCAGGTGAACGTGTTGCGGTCGCTGCTGCGGGAGTACTACCCGGCAGCGCTGGCCGCGTTCGGCAACGACCTCGACGACCGGGACGCGTTGGCGGTGCTGGCCATCGCCCCGTCGCCGGACCAGGGCCGACGGCTTTCCCAGGCCCGGATCGAAACCGTCCTGCGCAGGGCCGGCCGGCAGCGCAACCTGCCCGCCGCCGCAGCCAAGATCCGGGCCGGCTTACAGTCCGAGCAGCTGTCGGCCGGGCCCGGGGTAATCCCGGCCTACGCCGCGTCCGCGTCGGCACTGGTCGCGGTCCTGACGGCGATGGTGGCCCAGACCGAGGTGCTGGCTAGGCAGGTGGAGCAGGGTTTTGGCCGGCACCCGGACGCTGAGATCTACCGAAGCCAACCCGGCCTCGGGATGATCCTCGGCGCCCGGGTGCTGGCCGAGTTCGGCGACGACCCCAATCGCTATGCCGATGCCAAAGCGCGGAAGAACTACTCCGGCATGTCTGCGATCACGAGAGCCTCCGGCACCAAGAGGGTGGTGCTTGCACGCTACGCCCGGAACCGGCGTCTCGGCGACGCGCTCTTCCTGCAGGCGTATAGCGCCCTCCGCGCCTCGCCAGGCGCCCGGGCGTTCTACGACCGGCAACGTGCCCGCGGCTCCACGCACTACCAAGCCTTGCGTGCCCTCGCCAATCGGCTGGTCGGCATCCTCCACGGGTGCCTGCGACACCACACGCTCTACGACGAGACCCGCGCCTGGCACACCGAGGAGAAGCTCACCGCAGCCGCCTGACCCCTCGGCCGACTGCCCCAAGATCGACTCTCGATCTGGGCGACCTCGCACTGCCCGCGTTCCTCCATGACCAGCCAATCCCCGCCGGAGCGCAGCCGCGGTCAACCCATCAACACGCCCCCGTCACCACCGCGCAGGCTTGACCGCGGGGAGCGCCGGCGCACCATCAAACGTGGAGGAACCGGCCGACCCCCATTGACTCGTTGCGATCGTGGGATGTCTAGTCAGGGCGATTCAAGAGTTCCAGCAGTGCCGCTTTGGCTCGAATTGGGCCTCACGCGGGGCCCCGGAACTGTTCTGACTTTGCCTCGGATCCGACCGCACGCGTCCGTTGAGTTGCAGATCCATGGCTGCAGCGATGGCCCTCATCCGCCGCCCGATTGGCGTGCTGATAGATCAGTGCGGCCGCCGGGGAGTCATGGCCCATTCGAACCATCAGGTCACGGGGGCTGGCGCCGGATTGCGCTGCCAACGTGTTGCCTGTGTGCCGCAGATCATGCAGATCAAGTTCGGGGACGCCCAGCTGATCACGGATCTGCTGCCACGGCACAGCCTTTGCGAAGTTGCCCCTAAGGAACGGCTGCCCGTGCTCATTGGGGAAGATCAGGCCATCATCGCCGGGGACGGCGAACCGCTCAAGATGGTGCACCAACTCAGGCATGATCGCGGCCGGGAAAGACACCATCCGAACCCCGGCCAGCGACTTCGGCGGTCCCACCTGCAAGCCACCAGGCGGGCTTACAAACTGTCTGGACACCTGTACAGTCCGCTTTCGCAGGTCGACGTCCCGCCGCCTCAGCGCAGTAATTTCGCCCCACCGAAGAGAAGCGAACGTCTTGAGCAGCATGAAGGCCTTCCAACGCTCGGGTACCATCTCAACCAGCTCGTAGACCTGGGCCACGCTCAGCGCTGGGCGCTCAGCGAAGCTGAACGCTCGGGCTATCGCGGAACTCGTCGACGCGGCCGGCAGCACGTTGACCCGGACCGTCGGGATCGGGCCGATCATGGCGGGCCGGCTGATCAGCAGTACCGGACGGGCCATCCGCTTCCCCGCCCCGTCGGCCTTCGCCAACTACGCCGGCGCTGCACCGGTCGAGATCGCCAGTGCTGACAAGAGCCGCCACCGCCTTGCCCGGCATGGGGACCGCCAGCTCAACTCCGCCTTACACACCATCGCCATCACTCATCCGGATGACCAGCAGTTCGGGGCATCGCTACTACGAGACCAAACTCGCAGAAGGGAAGACCCCACGCGAAGCAGCCCGATGCTTGAAGAGACGCCTCGCGGACCACATCTGGCGCGTCATGATCGACGACGAACGGCGCGCGACAGGCCCGGGAGGACACCTGGGGACGACTCTGCAGTGCAGCGTAGCTGACCCAACCCCGACGACCAGCACTTCGGACAAGTCACTTCCCGGACCCGCCACTCACAAACCTATGACGACCGAAACGGCCGCTTCAGTGGGGACTTTCAAACGGCCACCAATGGGGACCTCAACTGGACACCAGTGGGGACTTTTTCATGGCCACGGACATCCTGTCCCCTTAGAATTAGGGGTGCTTCAACCCCGCAGTGAGGGCTGCCCTGTAGGTGTTTAGTGAGCGAGGCTAAGTATGCACGCTCCGCACCATCCGGGAGTGGAGAGACCCGAACCGGGAGTACCTTATGAGCAACCTGAACGGGCGGATCAGCGTCCCTGCAGAGGACGGGCCAACGCGACAACGTCCACGTGACCCTTCCCCCAGTCGCAGCATCGAACCGAAAGTGCGGCGGCGACGCAACATGCGGCTCTTCGCCCAGGTGACGACCACAGCCCTGCTACTGACTGCCGCGACTAACGCTCTAATGCTGGGCGCTGCCCAGAGTGCGACATTGGCTCCTGGCGCGGTGAACCATCCGGTGTCCGTCGGCCCGATCAGCGGCGAGAACGGCTTCCCTGTGACGTACGGCGATGCTTCTGGGGTTCGACTCGAGGGCTGCCTGGACGGCGCTGATGCACTGTGCACGCTCGCCGCCGATTCCACTTACGACCCGGCGAAACCCACGTCCTTCCCAGACAACTTCCCGCAGGAGTTCTTTTACCAGCGCGCTTCAGCGGTGATCACGACAGGGAACGGTGGCAAAGCGACGCTCGACGACAACTTGGAGGGCGCGTTCAGTAACGGATCCGTCACCGCCGGTGACCAAATCGCCTTCGGCCGTTTCCGCATCAAAATCACGAACGCGGTGCCGAACGCCACTTACACCGTGACGCATCCCTATGGCAAGGACGTGGTGAAGGCAGACGACGCCGGGCTCGTTTTCGTCACTCAAGACAAGGGGCTGACCCCTGGGATCTTCACGACCGCCCTCGGGAGCCGCATCGGTCCATTCCTGAAGTGGAATGCTGGAGCGCCAGCCGGCTACATCGGCGACCCGACGGTCAACCATGCCGTCACCGGCAGCCCGTTCGTCGACGAGGCCGGGGCGCCGCAGAACTATTTGAAGGTCGACGGTCCGGACATCGGCGGCCCGGGCATCAACTCGGTGAGCACCGACCAGTTCAGCCTGCTGGGCAAGCTCGCCACAAACGCGGGGGTCGATCCCACGGCCGCCACGTACTCACGCAGCGACACCGGCGGCGGAACACTCGACGTCTACGCCACTTCCGGACCTGAGCAGGGAATAGACGTGAGCGGTGCCGGGTTGGACCGGACGACCATGGTCGGCGACGGTAAGAACTACTACGGACGGGTCAACTTCACCGGATCGCCACCGAAAACCGTCACGGTCACCAACTCGGGCGACAAGCCTGCCACCGTGAAGACGACTCCCGTGGTGGACGCGGTCGACATCACGTCGGCTGTGTATGACACGACAGCGCAGACACTTACAATTAAGGCCACATCGAGTGACAGTGCGACGCCGCCGACCCTCACCGCTGTCGGGTACGGACCGCTGACGGCAGCCACCACGGTCTTCAACAACGTCACGGCGGCTCCGGCCACCGTCACAGTGAGCTCGTCACTGGGCGGAACTGATACGGACGGTGTGCGGGGGAGCGGTGCGGCTATGACGCCGATCTCCGTGCAGGCGTTCGCGGGTGCCGACTCGACGATTCAGCAGGGCCAGAAGATCACGCTCGACGGGTCCGCCTCCACGGGTGACGTGGCCAGCTACGCTTGGACTCAGCTCACGGGGGCGAACGTGACCTTGAGTGGAGCCGACACGGCGAAGGCGTCCTTCACTGCTCCGTCCACACCGGGCGCGCTGAGCTTCAAGCTCACCGTGACCGGCCCGGGCGGCCCCTCCAGTGCCACCGTGACGTTGACCGTTGCCGATGTCACGGCCCCGACCGCTGACGCAGGTCCTGACCAGACCGTCGTCCGCGGGACGCTCGTCAAGCTCAGCGGGAGCGCCAGCACGGGAGCAGCCAGCTACCAATGGACCCAGGCGGCGGGCGACCCCGCCGTAACCATCACGGGTGCTGACACGGCCACCCCGTCCTTCACATTCCCTGCCTCTGCCAAACCGCTGACCTTCACGCTCACCGTCACCGGGCCTGGTGGATCGGCCACCGACACAGTGTCTGTGGCACCCAAACCCGACCCGCTGACAGTCACTGCCCGGTACCGCACAGGCGGTAAGCAGTGGATCATCACGGGCACAGCAACGTTGCTCAGCCCAGCCAACACCGTCACCATCCACAACGGGCCCACGCTGACTGGAGCGGTCATCGGCACCGCTCCCGTCGACCCCGCCACGGGCGCCTGGACGCTCAAAGTGACCTCGGCCATCGCGCCGGACGCCACACGCACCGTCAGCGTTGAGTCCAAACTGGGAGGTGTATTGTTGGCAGCTCCTGTCAACGTGACGACTTAGCAACCGACGAAGCGGCCCGCCCGGATTATCTCCGGGCGGGCCGCTCATACGTTCACTTGGGTATTCGGATCACCATTCACCGGCAAGCCGCAAAGGAATCCGCTTTCAGACGCGTCCACGCATTACCAGCATTGGAGCCTCACACCACGTGTGAGTCCCCTCTCTCCTATGTCAGGGACCGTCCGACGAACGGTGTAAGTGGCGGTTTTCATTTCAGTGGTTTTCGGCTGCGGGCATGCGGTCGGCGAACGTGATGGCGAAGGCGTTGAGAGCGGGCTTCCACCGCACCGCCCATCGTGTCTGACCGGTGCCTTTGGGATCCAGTGATCGGGTGACCAGATACAGGGTCTTCAGGGCGGATTGCTCGTTGGGGAAGTGTCGCCGGGCTCGGACCGCTCGCCGGTAGCGGGCGTGCAGCGACTCGATCGCATCCGTATCCGGTATGAAAAGAGGCGAGGGTCCGTTTGTTGTTCTGCTGGCTCGGCGTCTGTCGCTGGGCATACGGTGTGACCGTCCGGAACGGGGGCTCCTCGGGGAACACGTTTGGGCAGGCCGTTCTGGTTCTTAATCCTGGTCCGCTGCCGGACCAGACGCGCACGTCGGGTGACCTGTCGACGTAACGCCCGGGTCCGATCATCGGGCAGCCACACCGGCGGCAGGAAGTCCGCCGCCAACAGCTGCGCCAGGATCCGGGCGTCAACCTTGTCGGTCTTCACCTTCGCCTCCGCGATCGCCCTGGTCTTCGACGGGTTCGACACCACCACCCGAGTGGCTAGATCAGGCTGTCTCACCCAGCCTCCCGCTGATGGCCGCATCTGGAGTACTTCTCCGCCCGCGAACGACGGACTGCGGCTCCTCCCGTCCCCTTTGCAAGCACGAGGTGCGTTGACAGCAACCCTTGACAGCAACGCGACCACGCCGCGGCAGAACGCGTCAGACGAGGTTACGAGGTCTTCCCTGTTCAGACCTCGTCTGTGACGTTATCCATGACTGCGGGGAAGGTGCATGTTCGGCTTAGCCCCGATTATCTCGTCGGCTTACCCGTCGAGGTCGCGGTGGCCGGGCACCCTGGCTATGTAGCCAACCATGTTGGGGATCAGCGCTGGCCCCGCCCGCGACCTCGAGGCGTTCCAGGAAGGGTGGGAAGAGCGCTTCCCATTCGATCGTGACGACGATGACGACGACTATGACGAGGTCGACGCAGACACCGCTGAGGATCCAAGTTGGACCGCGTGGGAACAATCCGGCTGGCGGCTAGTGGACCGTCTGCAAGCTGAACTTGGACCAGATTGCGAAGTCGGGTGGATCTGCAACCCTCCGCGGGACGAAACTTCGCCTGACTGACTAAGCGGGGAGTTTGGCCCGCAATCGGAAGGTAGAGAATGGGTGTTCCCCCATCGAGGAAGTCTGCCTAGCTATGATCGTGAGTCAATCGAGGTTCGGTGTCTAACCGATGCGCGAAGCCGAGATCCTAACGTTGTCGGGTAAGCCGAACCTCAACTGGAACAGTGGTGAGGCTCTAGGCCGAGCCTGATCAGCGGGCAGGGCGGTGGCCTCCGGGAACATAATCTGATCGATGGGGTGCCGGGCATCCGGCATTGTCGAAGGCCTAGGCCTGTCTCCCGTTTTCACGATCGCGTGACAAACGTCCGCGAACATGTCTGCATCGATGTGACAGGTGGTCCCGAGCGAGCATTCCAACCCGCCGAAGCGAACACGGCGGTACGTAATCTTTACGGCTTTAGGGCGCGGTCGTGGTGCTGGGGTCTGTGAGGAACTCGAGGATCGTGCTGGTGGGGTCGGGTAGGAGGTGGCCGGCGTCGGGGAGTAAGTGGATCGTTGCGTGCGGCACGGCGTGCTTGAGGCGTCGTTTTGTGTGGTGTGAGTCGAGCATGGTGTCGCGGCCGCCAACGATGGTCAGCAGCGGGATGGTGACTTGTCTTAGCTGGTCGTCTGTGAACATCGGTATTGGATGCATGCGTGGTTTAAAGTTTTTGAAGATGACAAGCGCGAAGTCGACCAGAGCCGCGTCCCTCGCCGTCGTCTCCGCCGGTGCGCTTGCTGGTACGTTGGCGGGGCCTAGAGCGAAGTTCATAGTGCGCTGAAGGCCCCATTCGCCGAGGGGCCGGAGTACGGCATAAACGAGCAGGACGATCAGCTTTCGGCGGCCGATACCGCTTGGGGTCAGCAAGACCAGCCGGGTGGCGAAGTGGGGTCGACGGAGGGCGTAGTCGAGTGCTAGCCGCGCGCCGGTCGATTCGCCCATCATGGCGGCGTGGCTGAGTCCGAGGGCGTTGGTCACGTCGTCGAGCCACAGTGCGTGTGCGTCAGTGGTCAGGGGTGGGCGTGAGGGCGCGCTGAGCCCTGGCTCTCCGATCACGTCGACGGCGTAGATGCGGAGATGTTGGGCCCAGACATAAGCATGGGAGAGCCACCGTGCCGCGTTGCCGCCGGAGCCGTGCAGGACCAGCACCGGCGGGCCGTCCTCGGGTCCGTAGGCGACAACGAAGGTGTCGCCTTCCCGAGTGGGCACGGTGAGCTGACGGCTGGGCGCGGGCCATAGGTTGAGTAGCTGGCGGTAGCGTTGTTTCACCTCCTCTTCCCCGGCCGGGGAGCGGTAGATCGGTTTGTGGGGGGTCATGAGTCGGCCCCAGTGATCGTGTCCAGGAGTCGTAGTAGCTCAGCGGTGTCGGCGGGATTGCCGAGCACGATGATCTTCATCCGGGCGCTCGTCACGTCGTAGACGGTGTCGACCCGTAGGGGTTTCCCGCTGTTTCGTGGGCCGGCGGTAGCAGCTATCAGCATCGTGCTGACACGGTCGGCCCCTGCCGGGTCAATCCCGTCAATCTGCACGATGCTGGATCCCTCCACCTGGTAGCGGCCGCAGGCCGGCTTCGGATTGGTGCCTGGCTGGGCACGTCCGGTGAGCTGGTCCAGGTCGGCGCGGGTGATGCGGTACTGCTTGCCGATGCGCACAGCTTTGAGACGGCCGCTGCGTACGTAGTTGCGGACGGTACGCACGTGCAGCCCCAGTTGATCGGCACCTGTTCGGCTGAGAGCAGTTCTTGTGCATCCACAGCGATCATCTCAATCCAACCGTGAACAACTTCAATACAACTTTAATGGTGTTTCTAATGAGTTGGATAGCGAATTTACCGACGCATATGACCCTCCAAGTTGTTCGTCAGTTGAAGGGGCCCACCTAGTTCAGACAACACAGCGGGAGTGGCGGTGTGCCGGCAGCATCGGCGCCACAGGGAACCACGGGATTGGATGCCGAGACTCCCCTGCGACGCGGTCTCGCGCATTGGTTCGACGGATCCCGTACCCGACTGATGATTCGTTGGCCGACGCGTCAGCGGCGGATCGGCATGTGTGCTTACCGTCCTATGTGGTTTGGTGCGAGGATAGCCATTTCGACTGGGGAGGCAGCGATGCCAGCGGTGAGCAACGGGCGGACGTCGCTGGAATTCGCCGACGGGCCCGGTGTGTCGCTGGTCGCCATACGGGACGAGCGGACCGGATACAACATGCTGCCAGACCCCTCGATGCTCTTCCTGTTCGCGGTGAACAACCGCACAGCATACGGCAGCGACGCTGGCCTGCGCGTTGATGGCATCGCTCGAGCCGCTGACGGGTCGACGTTACGAATTATGGCCCACACGACGGCAGAGTCGACCTTGAATCCCGCCGAGCATCTCGCTGTGTCGATCGCCGTGTCGTCGCATCCGGCCGCGCTGATCATCCGCGTGACGTTCACTAACACCGGCGCGGAGCACATCTCGTTACTGCGCACCGTGCTGCCACGAGTCCACGGCATCACTCCCAAGGGCGGGCGGGACCGCGCCCTGCGGACGGTTCCGGCCGAGATGGGCGTGACCTGCCCGGCCAGCAGCGGCATCCCGATCGGTATGCCGCTGGACCTGTCGCTGGGGCTGCCCGCCTCGTTCAACGCGATGGAGTTCGCCGACGTCTACGACGCCGGCGGGAACGGTGGAGTTTTCTTCGCCGACGTGGATGGCGACCTGGACTCGGGGGTGTCGCCGCTGCAGTTTCGGATGACTGGCGACGAGGTGGCGGCGTTCTGGACGTGTGGCCTCTCTCCGGGAGCGTCGGTCACGGCACCCGGCCTGGCGATCGGGGTCCACGACGGCGACTGGCACGCCGCCGCAGACGTCTATGCCTCGCTGCACCCGGCGCGGCCCCCGGTTGCCGAATCCCCCGCATGGTTGCGGGAGGAGGGTGCCATCTATACGTTCGCCGGCGGCGGAGCCGGTTCGATCTACCTCGACCAGCCGGGCACTGAAATCGTCGATCGCGCAATTTGGGTGACACGCCAGCCGGGCCGGGTCCCGTGGCACCAGTACGAGGGCGGAAGAGACCTGTATCCGGTCGCGGTGTCGCGCGGGGGTGCAGCTGACCCGCTGGCGCCGATCGCAGCCGCGACGCAAGACGACGGGCAGCTTGACGTGTTCTGGGTTGGCGACGACGGTGCTGTCTGGGTCACGTGGGAGACCGGGCAGGGCAGGTGGCGAGACGGGCTCGACGGCCATGGGCCCGAACGGATCACTCCGCCCGGCTACGCGCGACCGGGTGCACATGTCGTCGCGGCTCGACAGGCTCCGGATCAGCTCGACGTGTTCTGGATTGGTGAGGACGGCGCAGTGTGGGTCAGTTGGGAGACGGCCGGTGGAGGCTGGCGGGACGGGGTGGACGGTCGCGGACGTCCAGCGCGGGTCACTCCCGAGGGGTATGGCCTGCCGGGAGCTCCATTAGCCGCTGCGCGGCAGGCCGAGGACCAACTCGATGTGTTCTGGATTGGGCACAGCGGGGCAGTGTGGGTGACGTGGGCGGGACGGCACACGGCCTGGACCGACGGAGCCGAGGGACGGCCCCCGCCGGCGCCTGTCACACCGGCGGGATTCGCTACCCCGGGTGGCTTCCTCGCCGCGGAGGCGCAGACCGCGGACCAGCTGGACGTGTTCTGGATCCATGACGGCGCGATCTGGGTCACGTGGTCATCCGGACTGCAGCTGTGGACCGACGGTCTGGACGGGCGCGGCCTACCCCAGCCGATCACACCGTCCGGCTCTGTCCCCGCCGCCTCACATCTGGTTGCCGCTCGGCAGACAGCAGATCAGCTCAATGTGTTTTGGGTCCACGCCGACGGCGCGATCTGGACCAGTTGGGTGTCCGGGGCTGGCGGGTGGACCGACGGGAGGTCCGGGCGAGCCATGCCAGTGCCGGTTACGCCCAGCGGGTTGGCACCCGCCGGGGCGCGGCTGGCTACCGCGGTCAAGGCCGACAGCGAGCTTGAGGTGCTTTGGGTTGGACACGACGGCGGCATGTGGGCAACGTGGCAGGAAAGCCAGCAGGGTTGGCAGGATGGGCGGAACGGTCGCGGAACCCCCGTGCAGATCACACCGCCGTACTTTGCCGTGCCGGGCGCGTATGTCACGGCAGCCGCCCAGTCGGCGGAGCAGCTTGACGTGTTCGCAATCCGGCCCGGCCGGTTGGGCTCGTTCCGCGATTTGCCGCGCCTGCTTGAGGAGGCTCGCCGATTCGGAACCAGCGTCGTCTATCTGTGGGACTACTGGGAGGCGGCGCCGGAGTCGGTCGACCCCGCCTACTGGAACAAGGGTGACTACATCCCTCGCGGCGCGCTGGGCGGTGCACCGGCCCTGATCGACGGCATCCGGGCTATCCACGACGCCGGCGGGTGGGTGCTGGCCTATCTGGAACCGTTCATCATCTACGACAAGTCGATGATCGCACAGCGCACCGGCGGATCGTGGACGGCCACCATCGACGGTACGCCACCCACCGCCTTTGTCCCGTTCTTCCGAAGCCCGGCGATGCTCCCCTCATTCGGGCCCTGGGTCGAGCACGTCGTGGCCACGGCCGAGCGGCTCGTCGGTCACTACGGCTTCGACGGAGTGTTCCTCGACTCCGTGGCCTGGCGGATGAACTTTCACTGCGGTCTCCGGGGTGAGCCTGGACGGCGGCCCACAACGTCGCTGGAGTACTCGGCCGCAATGCTCGCGCTTGTGGACCGGGTCCGCGTGGCCGTGCGGGCCATCAAACCGCATGCCGTTGTAATCGGGGAAACAACCGCCGGACCCATCGCGGCGCACTGGGACGGCGGCCTCGCCGCCGACTTCTCCCACGAATTAAAGGACACCTCGCCCAGCGCCGACCTGCCCTTGCTCGGCTCACCTGTGCGGGCCGCGTACCCACACGTCACGATGTTCTCCAACGGTCGCGACCTGAACGGTCTGCATCAGGTGTTCGCAGCCGGACACGGACTGGCACTGAACCGGCAGTGGCCCGACGATGCCCGCGGCCACGCCGCCTCAATGCTCGCGGAAGCAGCGCACATCCGCGACCTCGTGACCGCGCGTCAACACCTCAAAGATGCTCTCGTGTACGGGCAGCAGCAATACCAACCCCAAACCGGCGACCCCGGTGTGATCTCCTACCGCTACCGCGGCGACCTTCATCACGTCATAACCATCGTCAACATCGATCCAACTCCACACGCGGTGGACCTGCAGCTACGCGGCGAGGAAGAGGGCCGGTTCTGGAGCGACGTGGTTGACCCAAGCGTCGCCTACCTGGTCACCGACGGCGCGCTGCACGGGGTCGCGATGGCCCCCACGTCCATCCGCGTGCTAGTTTCCCCTGCCGCCAGGGTTTGATCTGTTGAGCGGGCGTGGGTGGAGATGTTGCCTGCGTACTCGTGGAAGTGTTGGGCGGCGCCTGGTTGACCCGGCAGGGTGACCATGTTGTCGCTGTTGTGATGACCGCCTTCGTTTCGTCCACACTCGGATGTGAACGAGCCGACCGATGCGTCAGGGCCAGGACCCGGGCGCGTTGATTATGATCGCGTCGAGAAACACCGCGGCGTAGACGCGGCAGTTTCTAGTGAACGTCGCGAATCATCGGTGGCCTCTGGTGGCGTGCCCATCGTTGCATGGCCTCGATGAAGTGGAGCTGGTCGGCGGTCCAACCGCTGAGGTCGGTTCCTTTCGGCAGATACTGGCGCAGTGAGCCATTCGTGTTCTCGTTGCTGGGCCGCTGGACGCCCGCAGTGTTGAAGGCGATCGACACCGCCCGCGTCGCGGCCCGCGCGAGGGCGTTGTCGCTGGCCGACCAGGACGCACCGGACAACGGCGCCGAGATCATGTCCACGTCCCCCCATGGCGAGCGCGGGCGCACTGAGCCGCGTCCTCGTCCAAGCTCGGGCGGGGACGCGATTGACCACTTCGGGGTGGCCGGGCGAACGAAGTCTGATGGCGGCCCTTGCGCACGCGGTTCGGGTCCGAGGAAACTCATGGTCATGAGCGAGGCGTTCGTAGTCCAGCCGGGGCAGGGACGGCGTCTGGATCTGGGCAACTTCGAGGCGGTTGTCCTCGCCACCGCTGCTCAGACGTCCGGTGAGTTCACGCTGTTGCAGCTCGAGAAGGAACCCCCGGACTTCGGGCCGCCGCTACACCTGCACCGTGACGCAGCCGAGGCGTTCTACGTGCTGGAGGGCCAGTACCTCATGTACATCGAGGATCGCCAGGAGCTCTGTCCCCCCGGCGCCTTCGTGTACGTGCCCCGCGGCACACCCCACACCTTCAAGGTGGTTTCCGACGGGCCCGGGAGGAAACTGAACCTCTTCTCGCCGGCAGCGATGGTGCGATTCTTCGAGGACCTGGCCGCGGCCGAAGCGGCCGGCCAAGCGACACCGGAGCTGTTGGGCACAATCGCCGCCAGAAACAACCTGGACGTGCTCGGACCGGTGCCGGACACCTATCTGTGAGCGCGAGCAGCGTGCGACGGGCAGGTACGGATGTGCCGCGCTCTGTCCTCGGTCAGTCACGGCGAGGGGCCCGATCCACGGGCCCAACCGGCACAAGAATCAACGAGCGACGCCGCAGCTCGAGGACGTTGTCGGGGGCCACCAGGGTTGACCACCTGCAAACGCGAATCGAGAGTGAGACAGAGAGGCTTTCGTTGACCTGGAGGCAATCATGGCTTGGGGAGCAACGTTCGATGTGACCGGTGCGGATCCAGAGTCTTACGACCAGATCTTGCCGCTGCTCGAGGACGTCACCCACGGCTGCCGGAGGGCTGCATCGTCCACGTCATGAGCCCGACTGAGGGCGGTTACCGCGTTACGGAGGTTTGGGAGTCTGAGGAGCACTGGCAGCTTTTCCGCAACGACATCCTCACGCCACTACTGAAACGGATCACCGGCGAGGAGTCCCCCACCCAGCCCGATCCGCAGCCTTTCCCTGTGCATTCGGTGAGATCTCGATCAACCAAGTAGATTGTCGCTCAGCGCAGGAGAGCGCCCCCGGCCTTGCACTGCGGCTCCAGATCCAAACTTGGGTGCGCGCGACGACGCGAGGATCTTGTTGTGCCTTTCGACGTGCGCGTAGCCTCGGCGCCCGCACACGGTGCATTCATAAGCGATGCATAGGTCTCAATGCACTCACATCAGCACTCAGCTCTCGATCCGATTCGCTGGGTCACCGAACGTGACCGGGTGCACGACAGACTTGGCAGATGTCCCGAGACGTAGTTGGCACCTCAGACGATGGAGGTGCGCCATGCCGATGGCCCGGCTCTTGATCACCGCGGTGAAGAAGGACGTTCCAAGAGCGAGGTCGCCCGGGAATACGGACGGCATCTCGCGCTACGGCCGCGCATGGGCTGAATTGTCGGCGGCGGAGCAGCAGGCGGTCGTCGATGGCCGTCGGCTCGCATATTTGCCCGACGGCCCGGGCAACTTGTGCCCGGGGCTTGCCAATGAGGACGTCACCGCCGACTGGCGCAGCGACATCGGCAACTTCCCCGTCTTCCGCCGCACGATGCGCCAGTGGATGCTGCGGATCACGGCGTACGTCGACCGGCTCCTGGACGACCTCGACGCCTTTGCGTGGCCGGAGTCGATCAAGGCAATGCAACGCAACTGGATCGGGCGCAGCGAGGGCGCCACAATGCGGTTCTCGACATCCGCGGGCCCCATCGAGGTCTTCACAACCCGACCCGACACCGGTTTGGCGCAACGTTTTTGGTGGTCGCGCCGGAGCACCCACTGCTCGACGCGCTGGTGCCGCCCAACTGGCCGGACGGCGTCCCGCATAGTTGGCGCGGAGGGGCCGGCAGCCCGAGTGAGGCGGTTGCCGGCTACCGGCACGCCGCCGCATCGAAGACCGACCGGGAGCGCCAGGAGAGCCGGGTAAAGACGGGTGTGGCCGTCGGCGCGGTAGCCACCAACCCCACCGGCGCCTCGATCCCCGTGTTCGTCGCCGATTACGTGCTGATGGGCTACGGCACAGGGGCGATCATGGGGGTGCCCGGCCAGGAGGAGCGGGACTGGGAGTTCGCGGAGGCGTTCGACGTGCCATCGTCCGGACGGTATAGCCGCCGGACGGCTTCGAGGGGCGGGCGTACACCGGAGACGGGCCGGCGATCAACTCCGGCTTCCTCGACGGGCTCGACATCGCGGCGGCTCGGCAGGCGATCACCGGCTGGCTGAACGGGCACGGCGCCAGTGAGCCGACGGTGACCTACAAGGTGCGGGACTGGCTGTTCTCCCGGCAGCGCTACTGGGGTGAGCCCTTCCCCATCGTCTACGACGAAGACGGCCAACCGCGGGTCGTGCCCGCCGACCAGCTTCCCGTTGAGCTGCCGGACCTGCCCGACTTCCGCTCCGCGGCGCTGGATCCCGCCTAACTGAAGGCCTTCGCGGCTTAACTAGCCACCGGATGTGTACCGTCTCATGATCTTTTACCCGGCCGTACACCTCAATCCAAGGATCGCGCCGGTTAGGGTTCATCTCGCGGGCGCGCCGACTTGCGCCGGCGCGATCAGCTCCGTCCACCAGCAACAGCACGTAGTTGAGGTATTCATTCCTACGGGACTGTTGCTTCTGTTCCGCCCGACGCAACTTCTCGCTATTGCGTCCGATTGGCATCGCCGATACGGTCGGGACGAAGACGGAAAAGGTGGATGTCGGATAGACATACGCGAGCACATGTCCTCTGGGTGGCGCGGCGGACCGTGAGCGACACCCGTCCCTTGAACCGCCGAGGCTCCCGCGGGTCTAGACAGCGGCGCAGGAGGTCATACCTGCCTTCATCTCGTCCACGCGGATCTCCCGATTGCGCTCGAGCGCCACGCTGACTGGCTTGAGCTGCTGCGCTTCTCGCGGATGGCTCTCTCGCGATATCTCGTTCGACAACTGCTTCGCCCACAGGGCCACAGCCTTCTCGTCCTCGGTCACACTCGGTCGCCTCGCTTCAGTCGCGGAGCTGCTGCCTTGGCGCGAGCATCGGCAGCACTTGCGCCATACCGTTCCAGCATCGTGTCGGAGGTCCACCCGGCTAGCCGCTTCAGATCACGTTCCTGGCCGCCAGCCATCAGGAAGTCCTGGGCGAAGGTGTGTCGGAACTGGTGGGGATGTAGGTGGTCGATGCCTGCCTGTTCGGCCCGTACGTTCATTCGCTCCCGGGCGCCGTCAGTGGAGAGTGCGCGCGTTGGGTCAGGAAATAGGGCGTCAAGGTGGGCCCATCTATGTTGGGCTCTCATCCGCATGTATCGGTCAACAGCCCTCACGGTTCGCGCACTGAAGTACACCGGCCGGATCTTGTTGCCCTTGCCTTTGACCAGCGCCATCCCGTTGTCCAGGTCGAGGCCGTCCACGGTCAGACCGCACAGCTCGCTAACGCGGAGGCCGCAATCCAGCAGCAACCTGATGATCGCCTCGTCGCGCCGGTCTTGGAAGTCCTTTCCGGCGCACACCTTCAACAGCGAGGTCAGCTGATCATCGGTTACAACCGGGACCGGCTTGTCGCGGAGGGTCGGCGGCGAGATGGTCTTCATCGGATTGACATCAATCTCCCCTTCGTCCACCAGCCAGGAGCAGAACCGGAACAGCCCGCGGAACCGGTCTTCACCGTGCTGGGCTCATGGGTGTCAGAGAGCTGGGCGAGCCATTCGCGGATCGCCGGCCGGGTCAACTCGTCAAGGGTGGCCTCTCGCCCCTGGGCGGCGAGCCACTCGGAGAAGAAACGGACGCTCTGCCCGTACAGCCGGAGCGTCCCACCGGCACGCCCTTCAGCCTTCAGGTGGCGCTCGAAGGAGCGGTGGAGGTCCTGCAATCGGCTCGACACGTCTGCGCTGCTATCAGGAGAGTTTTGCGCTGTGCTAACCGCCGCAGTACTCGAAATCTCCGGTTTTCCCTTGTCTAGTTGCGTTTCCGCGATGGTTGGACCCTAGCCGGCTCGCCCGGCATCTTTGGATACTCCGGCGGATACGGCATCTCACCCGCACCATGATCACGTTCGTCGCGCGCGTACATCTCCAGTGCCAGATCGAGACTGCCTGCCCGGTCGGTGTAGAACGACTCCCAGACGTCGCCGACGTCGGCGAATCGCTCCAGCATGGAGGTGACCGTGAAGTCCTCCGGCGACACGTCCGACAGCTCGTCCCAGCTCAGTGGGGCCGAGACCTGCGCTCGAGGGGTAGGTCGAATCGAGTAGGCCGATGCGATCGTGCGGTCCCGGGCCATCTGGTTGAAGTCGACAAAGATCCGCTCCCCTCGTTCCTCCTTCCACCAGTTCACCGTCACGCGTTCGGGCATCCGACGAGCCAGCTCGCGCCCTAGCGCAATCACCGCGTGCCGCGCCTCGATGAAGCCGTACCGGGGCTCGACGGGCACGAAGACGTGCACGCCGCGGCCGCCGCTGGTCTTGGGATATCCGGTCAGTCCAGCGTCGGCCAGCACCGAGCGCAGCTCATGTGCGGCGGTTACCGCGTCGGAGAACGCCGTGCCGGGTTGCGGGTCGAGGTCGATTCGCAGCTGGTCGACCAGCTCGGTGTCCGCCTTGGTCACCGGCCAGGGGTGGTAGCGCAGGGTGCCGAGGTTCGCCATCCAGACCACCGCCGCAAGCTCGGTCGGACACGCCTGAACCGCGGTCCGCCCGGACGGGAAGGTCACCAGAGCCGTCTCCACCCACTCCGGCGTGTTCTTCGGCGCCCGCTTCTGGTAGAACGCATCGCCATGCGGGTCATCCCGGCTCACCAGCTTCGCGTCCGGCGAGTAGCCACCGGGCCAGCGTTCCATGGTGACGGGTCGGTCTCTCAGCGCAGCCAGGATGCCGTCACCGACAGCGACCACGTACTCGACGACATCGAGCTTCGTCAGGCCGATCTCGGGGAAGTACACCTTGTCGGGGCTGGACACCCGAACGAGGCGACCACGGACGTCAAGCTCCACTGCGCGGGCGGCCATGCCGGACAGCATAGTGACGCGCCCGGAGGCATGGTCGTCCTCCTTTCAAGCCGACGCAGGTCCCAGCCTCCAGCTGGCGTCAGGTGCAGGTCGCGCGCGGGCCGACGCCAGCGAGTGAAGGGGCGCATTCCAGAAAGCGACCCCTCATCATCGCCCGACGGCCGACACGCCGGATATCGCGGTGCGCTTCGGCGACGAGGGTCAGGTTCATGGAGTGCAGTGCCCGAGCCGACCTCCGGCGAGGAATAGGCTTGGTCGGAATCGGGTTTCAGACTCGGGAAGCCACGCCATTCACCGGCGTGCCCTGCCGGGATCGCACCCCGGAGAAGGAGACACCATGAGTGAACAATCCAACGCCGCTGCCAGCGTCGGCAAGGTCATCAAGTCCGAGCAGGAATGGCGGGCGCAGCTCACCCCGATGGAGTACAAGGTGCTTCGTGAGGCCGGCACCGAACGTCCGTTCACCGGCGAGTACACCGACGCCAAGACCGAGGGCATCTATCGCTGCAAGGCATGCAACGCCGAGCTCTTCCGCAGCGACTCCAAGTTTGAGTCGCACTGCGGCTGGCCGTCGTTCTTCACGCCGCTGGCCGAGGACCGGGTCGTCTACATCGAAGACACCTCGATGTTCATGAAGCGCGTGGAGGTCCGGTGCGCGACCTGCGACTCCCACCTCGGCCATGTCTTCGAGGGCGAGGGGTACGACACTCCGACCGACCTGCGCTACTGCATCAACTCGGTCAGCCTGACCCTGGAGCCGAACGAGAGCTGACCGACCAGCATCGCCCACTCCGCCGACCAGTCATCTCCGCCGCAACACGCCGGCGAGAGGGCGGAGAAGGTGACTACTCGGCGGTGGGGCTGGCCGAGGCTCACCAGGTGCTGAGGATCTCCTCCAGCTCACGGCGTCGCCCGGTGTAGAACGGCACCTCCTCCCGGGTGTGCCGGCGGGCGGCGGCTGCGCGTAGCTCACGCATCAGGTCCACGATCCGGTGCAGCTCGTCGGCCTCGAACGCCAGCATCCACTCGTAGTCCCCGAGCGCGAACGAGGACACCGTGTTGGCCCGGACGTCGGGATACGGCCGGGCCATCATGCCGTGCTCCATCAGCATGGCCCGCCGCTCCTCCTCCGGCAGCAGATACCACTCGTAGGAACGGACGAACGGGTACACACACAGGTGCGCCTTGGGTTCTTCGTCCTGCATGAAGGCTGGCACGTGCCCCTTGTTGAACTCGGCGGGGCGGTGCAGCGCCATCTGCGACCACACCGGGTCCAGGTGCCTGCCCAGGTCCGAGCGGCGAAGCGCGTGGTACGCGTCCTGCAGTGCCTCGGAGGTGGGAGCGTGCCACCACACCATCAGGTCCGCGTCCGCGCGGAGCCCTGCCACGTCGTACCAGCCGCGGATGACCACGTCGGCGTCCGTAGTCGCGTCGGCGATCTCCTGCTGCGCCGACGCCGCGGTCTCGGCCGGGGTACGGTCGAGCGCGTCCACCCGGCGATAGACCGACCACATCGTGTACCGGATGGTGCTGTTGATATCGCGCGCCTTCATCGGGCGTTCCTTTCGTCGTACTGGCGTTCTGAGTCCGGGCATTCTGATTCGGGGCATTCTGCGTTGGGGCGTTCGGGGCTCGGGGTGTCCCCGCCTGCGGTCAGTATGTTCCGCGCCGCACCGGTGGCGGTGCCGATGGTCGCGGCGATCCCGAGGCCGTCCAGCGCCGCACCACAGACCTCCAGCCCTGGAACCCCTGCCACGGCGGCACGCAGCCGCGCCACCACGGCCCGATGACCCACCAGGTACTGCGGCAGGGCGCCGCCCCAGCGCCGGACCTGGCTGGTCACCAGCTCGGCCCGGTCCCATCCCGGCAGGGTGCGGGCCTCCGCCAGAGTACGTGCCAACAAGGTGGCGTCATCGACCTGAAGGAGCTCAGCCTCGCCGAGCCGTCCGACGCTGGCCCGAACCACGGACACGTCCTCACCCCAGGCGGCCGACGCCTGATCGGCGACCCACTGCCACTTTGCGCTCGAATGGGTCAGGGCCTTGATGGTCGGCAGCTGCCCGGGCGGCACCAGCAAGCCCGAACCAGCCAGCGATGCGTGCCTCACGACCAGGGTGACGACCGCCATTGAGGCGTACGGGATCGCGGCCACCTCGGCAGCAACCCCCGGCAAGAACGGGCCCAGCAACCGGCTTGTAGCCGCGGCCGGGGTCGCCAGGACCACGGCGTCCACCTCGAGCGCCTGCGGATCCGGGACGGGCCCGGTGGTGAGCCGGAAGCCACCGCCCCGGCGGCGGTCGACCGCCCGTACCGTCACCCCGGTACGGACCTGCACGCCGCGGACGGCCAGGTCGGCCAACAGCACATCTACCAACCGACCGATCCCGCCGACCAGACCGGCGAACACCGGGCCGCTGGCCTGGGTCGGGGTCATCGCGCGCGCGTGCTCCAGCAGCGAACCACCGGCGCGGGCCAGCTCGAACAACCGTGGGGACACCGCCTCGAAGGAGAGGGCGCGGGCCTGCCCCGCGTAGACACCGCCGAGCAGCGGCTCCAGCAGCCGGTCGGTCACCTCTAATCCGAACCGTGCGTCGACGTAGGCGCCGATCCCGACGTCGCCGGCGAGCGGCGGTGCGGGCAGCGAGGGCTCCTGGCGTGCCCGGTCCAGCCCCTGCTGGCTCAGGAAACCCTCGAGGGAGTCGAGGTCGACCGGGACACCCATGGCCTGCGGTGGCAGCGACCGGACCTCGCCGCCCAGATACACCTGCGCCTTCGCTGAGGTGGGGTGCACGACCTGCGCACCGAGGCCGAGGTCGGCCATCAACGCCACCGCTTCCGGACGCCTCGCCAGCACCGACTCTGCGCCGCAGTCCAGCCTGACGCCGTCCAGGATGACGGAGTCAAGCTTGCCGCCGCAGCGGGGGCCTGCTTCCAGCAGGACCACGTCGGCGCCACCGACGGCGAGCTCGCGGGCCGCGCTGAGACCCGCGATCCCGGCACCGACCACCGCCACCCGCATGCTCATCCGATCCCGGCTTCGGCGCGGGCCGCCGCGCGGAGCTGAGGCGCTTCGGTGTGCACCAGGTCAACGATGCGGGCGAGGACGTCAGGGTCGGTGGTGGGCGGCACCCCGTGACCGAGATTGAAGATGTGGCCGGGGGCGAGCGCACCGGAGCGGACCACGTCCCGGACCCGGTCGGCCAGGACCGGCCAGGGCGCGGTCAGCAAGGCCGGGTCAAGGTTCCCCTGCACGGCGTACGACGGCCCGATCCGCTGGCTGGCCGCAGCCAGTGGCACCCGCCAGTCCACGCCGACCACATCGGCGCCCGCCGCACCCATCGCAGGCAGCAGCTCGGAGGTGCCGACGCCGAAATGGATCCGCGGCACGCCCAGGGCACCGACCCGCTCCAACACCTGGGCCGAGTACGGCTGCACGTAGCGGGCGTAGTCGGCGGCGCTGAGGCTGCCGGCCCAGGAGTCGAACAGCTGCACCGCCGCCGCGCCGGCCTGGACCTGCACCGTCAAGAAGGCGGCGGAGATGTCGGCCAACCGTGAACACAGCCCGTCCCACAGGTCCGGCGCGGAGACCATCATCGACTTGGTCCTGGCGTAGTCCTTGCTCGGACCACCCTCCACCAGATAGCTGGCCAACGTGAACGGCGCGCCGGCGAAGCCGATCAGCGGCCGGTCCCCCAGCTCGGCGACCAGGTGCTTGACCGCCTCGGTGACGTACTCGACATCGGTCGGCTCGAGCGTTCGAAGCTGGCTCAGGTCCCGCTGGTCGCGGACCGGGTGCGCGATCACCGGGCCGGTGCCGGCGACGATGTCGAGGTCAACCCCGATCGCCTTCAGCGGCACCATGATGTCGGAGTAGAAGATGGCAGCGTCCACGCCGTACCGGCGGACCGGCTGGAGCGTGATCTCGGTGACGAGGTCCGGTCGCGCGCAGCTCTCCAGCATGCCAACACCTCGCCGCACATCGCGGTACTCCGGCAACGACCGCCCTGCCTGCCGCATGAACCACACAGGTAGCCGGTCGTCGAGATGGGCACGCCGGCACGCAGCCAGGAAAACGGAGTCGGGAACAGGCACGCGGGAATCTTTTCACGACCCGCCAATTCCGGCGCGTCGAGCGGTCCGGCTGCGGCCCGACGCATACGCTGCCACGGTGGGAGCAAAGATGGATCCGTTACCGGCACCGGACGCGTTCCGCCGCGCCGCCAAGGACCTCCTGACGGCCTCCTGGCGGCCGGAGCTGCTGGTTGAGGAGATCCCCGCGCCCCAGCGCATTGCCCCGTTCTCGGCTGCGATCACCGCTGACGTGGTGGTCGGCGGTGAGGACGTCGGAAGCGGACGGCTGGTGCTGCTGCACGACCCCGCCGGCAACGCCTCGTGGGAAGGAACCTTCCGCTGTGTGACCTTCGCCCGAGCCGACATCGATCCGGAGATGGTCACCGACCCGTTGTTGGCCAGCGTCGGCTGGTCCTGGCTGGTCGACGCGTTGGCAGCGCACGCTGCCGAGTACCTGGCGCCGAGCGGCACTGTCACCTCGGTGTCGAGCGAGTCTTTCGGTGGAATGGCCGAGGACCCGCCTCGAGCGGAGGTCGAGGTCCGGGCCTCCTGGACTCCCCAGCTCACCGACGGTGCAGGGCTGGCCGCACATCTGGAGGCCTGGGGTGAACTACTGTGTACCACGGCGGGTCTTCCGCCGCTCCCCGCCGGCGTGGTTGCGATGCCATCACGGCGTCAACCATCGAACCGAAATCCCCGGAGACGTTGAGCGACACACTTCCACCGCACCAGCCGGACCAGACGCAGCTCGATCCGAGCAAGCTCGATCGGAGCCGGGTCGATCCGGTCGAACAGCCAGTGGAGCTTCTGACTGAGCCGTCCGGCGGCGTTCCACCGGTCGCCACCACCGAGGCAGCGCTGACTGCGACCATCGAGAGCCTGCTGGCCGGCACCGGTCCAGTGGCCGTTGACGCCGAGCGGGCGCACGGCTTTCGCTACAGCCAGCGCGCGTACCTGATCCAGCTCCGCCGCGCCGGCTCGGGCACCCACCTGATCGACCCGATCGCGTTCGGTCAGCCAGCGGACCTCAGCCGGCTCGGCGAGGCCATCGCGGACGCGGAGTGGATCATCCACGCGGCGAGCCAGGACCTGAGCTGTCTGTACGAGGTCGGCCTGGTTCCGCGGAGGCTCTTCGACACTGAGCTGGCCGGCCGGCTGCTCGGCTATCCTCGCGTCGCGCTCGGCACCTTGATCGAGGAACACTTCGCGGTCCGGCTGCTCAAGGAGCATTCCGCCGCTGACTGGTCGAGCCGGCCACTGCCGCACGAATGGCTGAACTACGCAGCGCTCGACGTCGAGCTGTTGATCGAGCTGCGGGACAAGCTGGCCGCGGAGCTGCATGACAGCGGCAAGCTTGAGTGGGCCCACCAGGAGTTCGCCGCGCTGGTCCAGGGCGTCGGCGTGGTCCCAGAGCCACGGCAGGACCCGTGGCGACGAACCTCCGGGATGCACAAGGTCAGATCCCGGCGCGGACTGGCCTACGTCGCCGCCTTGTGGCGGGCCCGGGACGAGATCGCCGCCCGGCTGGACCGCGCTCCCGGCAAGATCCTCGGCGACGCAGCCATCACCGAGCTGGCCGCCTGCCCGAAGCCGGATCGGGCCGCCATGCGAAAGATTCCGCTGTTCGCGCGCCGACAGGCCCGTCGCTTCGAGTCCGAGTGGATGGTGGCAATCGAGGCCACGAATGTGCTCCCGGAGTCAGAGCTGCCGCCCATGCACATTCCCAACGAGGGGCCACCGCAGGCGCGGATGTGGGCCGGCAAGGACCCGGTCGCGGCGCAGCGGCTGGCCCGGGTCCGCGAGGCGTTGTCCGCCCGAGCCGCGGAGCTGAACCTGCCGATCGAGAACCTGCTGACCCCCGAGTACGTGCGCCGGCTGGCCTGGCGTCCCCCCACGCCGGTGACGGAGGAGTCAGTGGAGGCGGCACTAGCCGAGATGGGCGCCCGGCCATGGCAGCTCAAGCAGACCGTGGCACTGATCACCGCCCAGCTCCTGGCCTGAGCAAGATCGGTGAACTCCTGCCAGCCGTTGTTACTCGTGAGTAATATAAACGCATGGCTCGTGAATCCCGTGAGGTCGTCTTTGTCGACGGCGTACGCACACCCTTCGGCAAGGCCGGCTCGCTGTACGCCGAGACCCGCGCCGACGACCTGGTGGTCAACTGCATCCGTGAGCTGATGCGGCGGCACCCGCAGCTGCCGGCCGAGCGGATCGACGAAGTGGCGATCGCGGCCACTACCCAAATCGGGGACCAAGGCCTGACCATCGGCCGGACCGCCGCCCTGTTGGCCGGTCTGCCACGCTCCGTCCCCGGCTACTCGATCGACCGGATGTGCGCCGGGGCGATGACCGCGGTCACCAGCGTTGCCTCGGGCATAGCCTTCGGCGCTTACGACGTCGCCATCGCCGGCGGGGTCGAGCACATGGGACGACATCCAATGGGTGAGGCGGTCGACCCGAACCCGAGAATTGTCGCCGAGAAGCTCGTCGACCCATCGGCCCTGGTGATGGGCTCGACGGCGGAGAACCTCCATGACCGCTTCCCCGCGATCACCCGAGACCGGGCCGACGCCTTCGCCGTACTCAGCCAGCAGCGGGTGGCGGCGGCGTACCGGCACGGCGTCATCCAGGAGTCACTGGTGACTGTGGCCACCAGAAGCGCCGAGCTGGGCTGGGGACTGGCCACCGCCGACGAGCCACCCCGACCAGGCACCACCAAGGAGGCACTGGCTTCCCTCAAGACACCGTTCCGTCCGCACGGTCGGGTCACCCCCGGAAATGCGGCCGGGCTGAACGACGGCGCCACCGCGGCGCTGGTGGCGGCGGAGGACACGGCCGCCGAACTGGGACTGCCCGCCGCCATGCGGCTGGTCTCTTTTGCCTTCGCTGGTGTGGATCCCGAGGTGATGGGCGTCGGCCCGATCCCGGCCACCGAGCGGGCTCTGCGGTTGGCCGGACTCAGCGTTGATGATCTTGGTGCCTTCGAGATCAACGAGGCTTTCGCAGTCCAGGTGCTTGCCTTCCTTGATCATTTCGGGATTGACGACTCCGACGGTCGGGTCAACCCGTACGGTGGCGCGATTGCGCTGGGTCATCCGCTGGCCAGCTCCGGAGTCCGTCTGATGATCCACCTGGCTCGTACGTTCCGGGAGCATCCAGAAGTCCGCTACGGCCTGACCACCATGTGTATCGGACTAGGCATGGGCGGCTCGGTGATCTGGGAGAACCCGCACCACCGCGACGCCGGCTCGCCGGTCCCCTCGGCTCTCCCGGTCCAGCCGAAGGGAGGCGCACAGTGACCACGATGACCGACAGCGATCTAGAGATGTTGATCACCCAGGCCTCGGCCTTGACCGAGTCGGAGATGGTGACCCGCGCCCTCAGCCGGGACGTTCTGCTTCCGCACACCGGTTCCACCGCTGTACTGATCACCCTGGACAACGGCCATGACCACGCCAAGCCCAACGTCCTCGGCCCTCGCAGCCTCGCCGCGCTGAACGCGGCGGTCGATGCGGCATTGCTGCGGGACGACGTCGCGGCGATCGCCGTCACCGGCAAACCGTTCATCCTGGCGGCCGGCGCGGATTTGACCGGTGTTCCCAAGATCACCGAGCGCTCCCAGGGCGAGACTATCGCCCGAATCGGGCACGCGGTCTTCGACAAGCTGCACAGCGCACCGGTGCCGACGTTCGCCTTCATCAACGGCCTCGCCCTCGGTGGCGGGCTGGAGCTCGCTCTGCACTGCCACTACCGGACCGTCTCCGCGGCTGCGGCCGGGATCGGGTTGCCCGAATGCTTCCTCGGCATGCTGCCCGGCTGGGGCGGCGCGTACCTGCTGCCGAACCTGATCGGCCCGGACGCGGCCGTCACGGTGATCATCGAGAACCCGCTGAACCAGAACCGGATGTTGACCGGCCCGCAGGCGTTCGCCCTCGGCGTCGCCGACGCCCTTTTCGATGGCGCCGACTTCCTGGAGCGGTCGCTGGACTGGGCCGGCCAGGTCGTTGCCGGGACTCTCACCGTCCAGCGACGAGAGATCGACCGAGGCGAGGCGTGGGACGCGGCAGTGGCCCGCGGAAAGGAGTTCGTTGACCAGAAGGTCTCCGGCGCCGCCCCGGGACCGTACCGGGCACTGGAGCTGATCAGCGCCGCCCGGACTGCCGAGCGCGCCGACGCCTTCGCCGCCGAAGACGCCGCACTGGCGGACCTGCTGGTCAGCCCCGAGCTGCGGTCCACTCTGTACGCCTTCGACCTGGTGCAGAAGCGGGCCCGTCGACCCGCCGGGGCGCCGGAGGGAGCCCTGGCCCGACCGGTCACCCGGGTCGGCATCGTCGGTGCCGGCCTGATGGCCGGCCAGCTGGCGCTGCTGTTTGTCCGGCAGCTGCAGGTTCCGGTGATCATGTCCGACCTCGACACTGACCGGGTGCAGCGCGGCCTGGGCTATGTCCACGCCGAGATCGACTCGCTGCTGGGCCGCGGCCGCATCTCAGCGGATCAGGCTCACCGGTGGAAGGGGCTGGTGTCGGGCACCACCAGCCACCAGGACTTCGCCGGCTGCGACTTCGTCCTCGAAGCGGTGTTTGAGGAGCTGGAGACGAAGAAGCAGGTGTTCGCCGCGATCGAGCAGCATGTCAGCGACACCTGTGTGCTGGCCACCAACACCTCGTCGCTGTCAGTCACCGCCATGGCCGCCGACTTGCGGCATCCCGAGCGGGTTCTCGGTTTCCACTTCTTCAACCCGGTGGCGGTGCTGCCGCTGCTGGAGCTGGTCCGCGGAGAAAGCACCGACGACGCCTCCGTGGCCACGGCACTGGCGGTGGCCAAGGCGCTACGGAAGAACGCGGTGCTGGTCAAGGACGCTCCCGCCTTTGTCGTCAACCGACTGCTGACCCGGTGGATCGGCGAGGTCAGCCGGGCGGTCGACGAGGGCACTCCCATCGCGGTGGCCGACTCGGCGCTGCGATCCCTCGGGTTGCCGCTGCCGCCGTTCGTGCTGCTCCAGCTGGTCGGGCCGGCGATCGGGCTGCACGTGGCCGAGACGCTGCAGGCCGCCTTCGGTGACCGGTTCACCGTGTCGCCGAACCTCAAGGCCCTGGTGGCGGCCAAGCGCCCCGGCATCTACGACTGGACCTCCGAAGGCAAGCCGTACGTGTCGGAGCAGACCCAACAGCTGTTCGTCACCGGCGACCAGCCGAGTACCCGCGAGGAGGTACGGCTCCGGGTCCTGTCGGCGCTGGCCGAGGAGATCGGCCTGATGCTGGCCGAAGGGGTGGTCGCAGCGCCGATGGACATCGACCTGTGCATGATCCTCGGCGCCGGCTGGCCCTTCCATCTGGGCGGCATCACCCCCTACCTGGACCGCGAGGGAATTTCGGAGAAAGTCGTCGGCCGCACCTTCCTACCTCCCGGCGTCGCCAGCCTCGCCTAACCCCTTCGCCGACGCGTCAGCTCCTCCGCGTTCTGGGCGGCGTGTTGCGGCGGAGCTGACGCCTCGGCGGCCGGGAAACAGGCGGCGTCGGGCGGTGCGCTCAGCGGTGGGCGTGCCCCATCTCGGCCAGGGTCTCGCCGGTGGCCAGCCGGGACCTTCGGTACCCGTAGGCGGCGTACAGCGCGAAGCCGAGAACCATCCAGATCACGAACCGCAGCCAGGTCTCGATCGACAGGTTCAGCGTCAGGAAAACGCAGATGGCCGCGGAGGCGATGGGCAGAGCCGGCGAGAACGGAACTCGAAAGGCCCGCGGCAGGTCCGGCCGGGTCCGGCGAAGTACGACGATGCCGATCGACACCACGATGAACGCGGTCAGCGTGCCGATGTTCACCATCTCCTCGAGCTTGCCGATCGGGGTCAGGCCCGCCACCAGCATGGTGACCACGCCGATCACCACGGTGATCACGTACGGCGTCTGGAACCGCGGATGGACCTTGCTCAGCACCGGTGGCAGCAGGTGGTCCCGCGACATGGCGAACACTACCCGCGAGGCGCCGATCAGCAACGTCAACACGACCGTGGTGAGGCCCGCCACCGCTCCGGCTGAGATCAAGGTGGCGTAGTTGGTCTTGCCGAGGGAGGTGAATGCCGATGCCAGCGCCGCTTTCGGATCGATCTGGTCGTACTTGACCATGCCGGTGATCACCAACGCCACCGCGGCATAGAGGACAGTGCAGATCAGCAGCGACGCCAGGATGCCGATCGGCAGGTCGCGCTGTGGATTACGAGCCTCCTCCGCAGTGGTGGCTACGACGTCGAAACCGATGTAGGCAAAGAACACCAGCGCTGCACCAACGAAGATTCCGGACACTCCAAAGGCGGTCGGCTCCAGACCCAGCGCGGCCTGGAGCAACGGCTGCTGATACCAGTGCTCCACTGCACTCGCGCCAGGCACGGGCGGTGGGATGAACGGTGAGTAGTTGGCCGGGTTGATGAAGCCGATACCGGCGATGATCACGAACAAGACGATGAAGACCTTGACCGCCACCAGCACCAGATTCACCCGCATCGACTCCTTGATCCCGATCGTGATCAAGGTCGCCAGCAGCGCTACCAGCAGCATCGCCAGCACGTCCACCGTTCCGCCCGGGCCCAGCGCTGCCGGCCAGCCGATCCCCAGGTTCTCCAGCAGCACCACCGCGTAGGTGCTCCAGCCCTGGGCCACCACACTCGCACCGAGCATCAGCTCGAGCAGCAAATCCCAGCCGATGATCCAGGCGATGATCTCGCCCAGGCTGGCGTAGGCGAAGGTATACGCCGACCCAGAGACGGGCACGGTGGAAGCGAACTCGGCGTAGCAGAGCGCCGCCAGGGCGCAGCACAACGCCGACACGACGAAGCTGAGCACGATTGCAGGGCCGGCGATGGTGGCAGCCGCCCGCCCGGTCAGGGTGAAGATACCGGCGCCGATGATCACGCCCACGCCGAAGACGGTGAGGTCGAGCGCGGTCAGGTTCTTCTTGAGCTGGTACTCCGGTTCGTCGGTGTCAGCAATGGACTGCTCGATGCCCTTGGTTCGAAAAATGCCCATACCCACTCACCTCCGTGGAAGCGGCCTCACCGTGAGGCTCGACGAACCCACCCTAAACCGGAGGAGCGTCAGCCCTGCTTCAGCGCGCCTTCGGTCAGCGTCGAGTCGTCCCGCACGATGGCCTCGACCGCATACCGCGCGATGGCCTGCGGCGTGAGACCAAGCTCCTCCAGCAGCTCACCGCGGCCGCCGTGCGGCAGGAACTCCTGCGGAATGCCGAACTCCCGAAGCGGCGTCAGCACGTCAGCGAGGCGCATCTCCTGCGCCAGCCGGGCGCCGCAGCCACCGACAACTCCGCTGTCCTCGATGCTGATCACCAGATCATGCCCGGCGCTCAGCTTCACCAGGGCCGGGTTGAGCGGCAGCGCCCAGACGGGGTCGACCACGGTGACGCCGATGCCCTGGTCGGACAGCCGCTGCCCGACGGCTAGCCCGGTACCGACCATCTGGCCGTACGCGACGACCAGGACCCGGGGGTTCTCGGTCCGGAGCAGCACGTCGACGCCGTCAAGAGTGTCGATCGCCTCGATGTCGTCGGGCACTGTTTCCTTGGAGTACCTGACGACACTCGGGGCGTCGTCGATGGCGACCGCAGCAGCCAGCGCCTGGCGGAGCCGGGTGCCATCGCGCGGCGCGCTCAGATGCAGGCCGGGCACGAGCTGGAGGATGGACATGTCCCACATGCCGTTGTGGCTCGCGCCGTCGGTGCCGGTGACACCGGCGCGGTCCAGGACGAAGGTGACGCCGCAGCGGTGCAGCGCGACGTCCATCAACAGCTGGTCGAACGCCCGGTTCAAGAATGTGGCGTAGACGGCGACGACGGGGTGTAGTCCGCCCATGGCCATTCCTGCGGCCGAGGTGACCGCGTGCTGCTCGGCGATGCCGACGTCGAAGAACCGGTCGGGGAAGGCGTTGGCGAACCGGGCCAGCCCGGTGGGATACATCATGGCCGCCGTGATCGCCACGATCCGCGGATCGGTGCTGCCGAGCTCGACCAGCTCCTCGGAGAAAACGTCGGTCCAGGTCTTGGCCACGGTGCCCGCGAGCGCCTCACCGGTCAGCTCGTCGATCTTGCCGACCGCGTGGAACCGGTCCTCCTCATGGTTCTCGGCGGCCTTGAACCCGTTGCCCTTGCGGGTCAGGCAGTGCACCAGCACCGGCCCGCCGTACTGCTTCGCCTGATGCAGTGCACGCTCCACGGCGACAACGTCATGCCCGTCGACCGGGCCGAGATACTTCAGGCCAAGGTCGGAGAACATCCCCTGCGGAGCAAGTACGTCCTTGAGCCCGATCTTGATTCCGTGCAGGATGTCGTACGCAGCGCTGCCCAGCAGCGGCGCCCGGCTGACGTTGCGCTTCACCAGATCCAGGATCTGCTCGTACCGCGGGTTGGTGCGCAGCCCGGACAGGTGCTTGGCCAGGCCGCCCACGGTGGGCGTGTAGGAACGGCCGTTGTCGTTGACCACGATCACCAGCGGCAGGTCCTCCTCGGCGGCGATGTTGTTCAGCGCCTCCCACGCCATCCCGCCGGTCAGCGCGCCGTCGCCGATAAAGGCGACCACCGTGCCCGAGCGGCCCTGCTGCCGCAATGCCTTCGCCATCCCGTCGGCGTACGACAGCGACGTCGAGGCATGAGAGTTCTCCACCCAGTCGTGCTCGGACTCGGCCCGGCTCGGGTAGCCCGACAGCCCACCGCGCTGACGCAGTCCCGGGAAGCCCTGCTGACGGCCGGTCAGCATCTTGTGGACGTAGCTCTGGTGCCCGGTGTCGAAGATGATCGGGTCGCGAGGTGAGTCGAAGACCCGGTGCAGCGCCACGGTCAGCTCCACAACGCCCAGGTTCGGACCCAGGTGCCCGCCGGTCTGGCTCACGTGATGGATCAGGAACGACCGGATCTCTGCGCTGAGCTGGTTCAGCTCATCGGTCGAGAGCGATCGCAGGTCCTGAGGGCTGCGGATGGACTCGAGCAGTCGGCGCGGCACGGGGGGCATGGGTGCGAGTTTACGTGTAGTTGGAGTGGACGCCGGGCAGGTGTGCGGTAGGCCACACAGCTCCGCCGCCGAGCAGCCGGGCTGGTCGTCGCAGTTCTACGGTCACGAGGTGGAGTCCTCAGCCTGGGTCCTGCGGTGCTCCCGGACCCGCCTGACCACAACGACAGCGATGGCCACCACCACGGCCGCCAGCACGACCTTCTCGAAGATTCCGGCGTACCGCTCGACCACGTGCCAGTTCTCCCCGAGCTGGTATCCCGCGACGACAAAGAGCGTGTTCCAGATGGCACTGCCTGCGCTGGTAAGCAGCGCGAACCGGAGCACCGGCATGCGCTCGATGCCGGCTGGGATGGAGATGAAGCTTCGGACGACCGGCACCATCCGACCGAAGAAGACCGCCTTGCTGCCGTGTCGCTCGAACCACTCCTGGCCGCGGTCGATGTCGGAAACCTTGACCAGTGGGATCTTGCCCAGCAGCCCCCGTGTCCGTCGCCGTCCCAGCAGGGCGCCGAGGGCGTACAACCCGAGGGCGCCCACGACAGATCCGGCGGTGGTCCAGATCAGCGCTTCGACCAAGGTGATGGTGCCCTGGCTGGCGGCGAACCCCGCCAGCGGCAGGATCGCCTCGCTG
Organism: Propionibacteriaceae bacterium; assembly: GCA_025965155.1. GTDB lineage: Bacteria > Actinomycetota > Actinomycetes > Propionibacteriales > Propionibacteriaceae > Microlunatus. The sequence continues at coordinate 14,642 of JAOPXN010000016.1, read as the reverse complement.
GGTATGGGCGGAAAGAAGTTCTCCAGGGCAATGGCGATACCGGCGCCGGCGCCGCCGAGGGTGTCCATCAGCTTGACCGCCCAGTCGCTGACTGCTTGCACTGGGCTCGCCAAAGGTAGGAGGTGGAGCGGCACCGCGGCGTGAACCGGCAGCAGAAGGGTCGGCACGCTCACCAGGGTAGGGAACCTGTCCAGCACGGCACTGGCGAGCCCCTCAGAGCGGACGGACGAACACCTTCCCACGGAGTGCCTCCTCGACCAGCCCGACTGCACGCCTGGTCCGGGCCAGTCGGGCACTCTGTTCCAGCCACGCCTCGGCTGCGGACTGCAACACCTCGGCGCTGACGTAGCGGGCAAGGCTCACCCGGCTCCCGGCCAGCCCTGCCTGGGCACTGCTCAGCTGGCCCTCGACGAACTGGGCGGCGAACCGGGCGAGCACCACGGGGTGGCGCCGAAGTACGGGATAGCTGCGAAAGTCCGGAGGGCAGCAGTCGAGCAGGTACGCGGTGGCGGTCTGCTCCCAGTCAACGGATCCGGGCGGGTGGACCCGTTCCGGCCAGCCCGGCGGCAGGTACCCCGGCGTAGTCATGGATGTCTTCTATCGAACATGCGTTCGATTCTACTCGCCATGGCTGACAACTGGCTAGCGCTGCCGCGCCGAAGCAGCACCGGCAATCGTCCTCAACCTGCGAACCGTTTCCTCCCCGATGGGTATCGTTTCGACCATGATGCGGACCAGTGCCACCGTCGTCGGACGCCGATGACTGTCGTCGACGACCCGGTAGTGCTGGTCAACGCACACGGCGAACCGATCGGCCAGCAGCTCAAGTCAGCGGTGCACACCGCCACGACACCGCTGCACCTGGCCTTCTCGCTCTACCTGTTCAATGCGGCCGGCCAGCTGCTGCTGACCCGCCGAGCGTTGTCAAAGCGCACCTGGCCCGGCGTCTGGACCAACAGCTGCTGTGGTCATCCGCGACCAGACGAACCCCTGGCCGATGCGGTCCGCCGACGCCTCGACACCGAGCTCGGGCTTGCTGTCGAGGATCTCAGCTGTGCCCTGCCGGACTTTGCGTACACCGCCCTGGACGCCAGTGGAATTCGGGAGAACGAGATCTGTCCGGTATTTGTGGGCAGCGCGGTGCATCCAAACGTGGTCCCGGCGCCGAATGAGGACGAGGTCATGGACTGGGCGTGGGTGGACTGGCGCGATGTGGTGACGGCGATGGCAGCCACACCGTTCGCCTTCAGCCCTTGGGCAGTTTGCCAGGTCCGCCAGCTGACGGGGCCGGCTGCTCGGTGACGGACCAGGGCCGAACGACGATCGGAGATGGGGTAGTCCGTGAGCACAGCTCGTACGTCCGACAGTTCTGAGGTCACCGAATCGGTCTGGGCCCCTGGGCAGCCGCATGGCTGGGTGGTCGCTCTTCCGGGCCAGGCGGCTCAACCCGGGATAGCCGATTTTCTGACCCAGGTGGACGGGCTGCTGTCGTCCGCTGTCGCGGAACTGACCATGCTCTGGACGACCGAGCTGGACGACGCGGGGGCGGTCGACATCCTGGCCGACGCGGACCTGCCCCAGCTGCTGGACCAGCTGATCGCCACCGGCGGCAAGCGGATCCGACCGGTGATGTCCTATCTCGGCTGGTTGAGCGCCGGGGGCCACAGCCTTGGGGTCGGGCGCGCGGAGGTCATCCGCGTCGGTGCGGCGCTCGAACTGCTGCACCTGTTCGCGCTGATCCACGACGACGTGATGGACGAGTCGGACTCCCGGCGCGGTCAGCCGACCGTTCATACCCTGACGGCCCGCCTGCACCTGGAGCGGGATGCGCTGGGCTCGGCTCAGCGGTTCGGCGAGAGTATCGCCATCCTGCTCGGCGATCTGGCGCACGCCGAGGCGGACCATCTAGTAGCGGACCTGCCAGCCCCGATGCGCCGGCTCTGGCGGCTGCTGGTGGTTGAGCTCGTCTGCGGCCAGCGTCGTGACCTGACCGGCGGCGCGGCCGGGCGCCGCGACCTCCAGCACGCCCGCCAGGTGGCGCGAATGAAGTCCGGCGCCTACACGGTCGAACGGCCGCTTCAGCTGGGCGCCGCGGCGGCCGGCGGATCCAGCGTCGTCACCGACTGTCTGACCCGGTACGGACGCGAGGTCGGCGAGGCTTTCGCGCTGCGAGACGACCTGCTCGGCGTCTGGGGCGACCCGGCACGGACCGGGAAGCCGGCAGGTGACGACCTGATCTCCGGCAAGCCGACCGTTATCATGTCGCTGGCGCACCAGCGGCTGCGCAGCCCCGCTGCCCGGGACGCTCTGCGGCGGGTCGGGTCACCCCAGCTGGCGCGCTCCGACGTCGCCGTGCTCCAGGATGCGCTGCAGAGTGAAGGTGTGGTCGCCGCCGTCGAGGAGCTCATCTCCGGCCATGTCGCCGCCGCCCTCGATGCCGTCGCGGACTCCTCCCTCGACCCGGCAGGCGTGACGCAGCTGACCCAGATGGCGCACCAGATCGCCTGGCGGGACCGGTGAGCCGCGTCATCGTGGTCGGGGCGGGACTGGCTGGCCTGGCAGCCGCCTGCCACCTGACCGGGCGCGGCTACGACGTCACCGTGGTCGAGCGAGAGAACATTCCGGGCGGTCGATCCGGCCAGCTGGTCAAAGACGGTTTCACCTTTGACACCGGTCCGACCGTCCTGACCATGCGGGACCTGGTCGCCGATGCGTTACGGGCCGTCGGCGCGGAGCTGGCGGAGGCGCTGCCGATGCGCCGGCTGGACCCGGCCTACCGCGCCACTTTCGCCGACGGCAGCACGATCCACGTCCGCTACGGCCACGAGGCGATGCGGGATGAGATCGCCAACACCTGTGGCAGCGTGGACGCCGCCGCCTTCGACGGCTTCGTGGACTGGCTGCGCAAGCTGTACGTGGTCGAGATGCCGAACTTCATCGACCGCAACTTCGACTCCCCGCTGGGGCTGCTCTCCTCTCCCCGGGCCGCCGCCGAACTGCTCCGGCTGGGCGCCTTCGGCAAGCTCGGCAACGCGGTCCGCCGCCGCTTCCGCGATCCGCGGCTGCATCGGCTGTTCAGCTTCCAGGCGATGTACGCCGGACTGGCGCCGGACTCTGCGCTCGCGCTGTACGCCGTGATCACGTACATGGACAGCATTGAAGGTGTCTGGTTTCCCGACGGCGGCATGAACGCGATGCCGGTCGCACTGGCGCAGGCGTGCGAGAAGGCGGGCGCTCAGTTCCGGTACGGCGCCGAGGTCGAGGCGATCGTGCGCCGGTCCGACACCGCCGGGGTGGCCGGGGTACGGCTGGTCGACGGCGAGCAGCTGCAGGCCGATGCAGTCGTCTGCACCCTTGACCTGCCGGTCGCCTACGACAAGCTGCTGCCGGACCTGAAGCCGCCGCGAGGTGCGGCGGACGGCGACTACTCCCCCTCGGCCGTTGTCTGGCACGTCGGAGTCCGCGGCCTGCCCGGGCCCGAAGTGGCACACCACAACATCCACTTCGGAGCGGAGTGGGGCACCGCCTTCGACGCGCTGCTGAAGCAAGGGCGGCTGATGCCAGACCCGTCGCGGCTGGTGACCATCCCGTCGCTGGACCAAGCGGACGCAGCACCCCAAGGATGCTCGACCCTTTTCGTCCTCGAACCCGTCCCGAACCTGTCCGGCCAGGTCGACTGGCGGACCGAGACAGCGCCGATGCGGGACCGGCTGCACCAGTTCCTGGCGACGCAGGGCTACCCCGACGACGTGGTCACCGAGCAGATCGTGACTCCGCTGGACTGGGAACGCCAGGGGATGAAGGCCGGCACCCCGTTTGCACTGGCGCACACCTTCGCCCAGACCGGACCGTTCCGACCGCCGAACGTCGAAAGGTCGGTGCCGGGTCTGGTGTTCGCCGGGTCCGGGACTGTCCCGGGCGTGGGGGTACCCATGGTGCTGATCTCCGGCAAGCTCGCCGCCGATCGGGTCGGGCGCTACCTGCCGATTGGCCGCTGATGGCAGCGCGCACCTCGGAAGTACGCGATCCGCTGCTGCGGGAGGGCTACCGCCGCTGTGCCGAGCTGACGCGCCGGTTCGGCACCACCTACTACTGGGGTGCCCTGCTGCTGCCGAAGTCCCGCCGCCGGCACGTCTATGCCATCTACGCGCTCTGTCGGCTCGCCGACGACATCGTCGACGACCCGGACGCGATCGCACACTCCACGGCGGCGGACCTGGCGGCTCGCCTGCAGGCGTTCGCGGCGTCGTTCCGCACCGGCCTCACCGACGGGGCAAGCAGCGACCCGGTCATGGCTGCGGTGATCGACACGGTACGTGCCACCGATATCGACCCTGAGTGCTTCGACCGCTTCTTCAATGCGATGGCGATGGATCTGACCACCACCTCGTACCAGACATGGGACGACCTGTGCGGCTACATGGAGGGGTCGGCCGCGGTGATCGGGGAAATGATGCTGCCCGTGCTGGAGCCGATGGACCGGGCCGCCCGGCGACCCGCCCGCTGCCTCGGGCTGGCGTTCCAGCTGACAAACTTCCTGCGTGATGTCGCCGAGGACCTCGAGCGGGGACGGGTCTACCTACCGCAGGCAGACCTGAGGCGGTTCGGGGTGGATATCAACGATCGGCAGGTGACGAGCGAGTGGCGGGCGCTGATGGCGTTCGAGCTCGAGCGCAACCGTGAGCTGTACCGGATAGCCGACACCGGCATCCCGATGCTCCCGGCCCGCTCGGCCCGATGCGTCGGAGCAGCCCGGGTGCTGTACGCCCAGATCCTGGACCGGATCGAGAAGGCCGACTATGACGTCTTCGCGGAGCGGGTCCGGGTACCCACCTGGCGCAAGGCAGCCACCGCTGGGCGGATCATGGTGCTCGGCCCGGCGCGCACCCGGGCCGGCTCCACGCAGTCGGCACGATCTCTGGAAGGGGCTCCACATGTCACTCAGGACACGCACTGACCTGCCATCAAAGACAGCCAGCCTGCGCCGGCGGATCCCGATCACCCGCGTCCCGCAGCCGAGCCAGGACCGGATGAGGTCGACCTGGCGACAGGCCAAGCCGGCCCGGATCGCGAAGGCCCTGGAGGTGTCGCAGGCGCAGAACTCCGGCGGTTGGTTCGTCGCCGGCGCCAGCGGTGACGTTGGCCGGACAACGTCGGTGACCCGGACCATCGCCGGTCGCGAGGTCGTCCTGTGGCGCAACCGGACCGGCGGGCTGGTGGCCGGACCGGGAGCCTGCCCCCATCTTGGTGCACTGCTGGACAAGTGCTCCGTCGTCGACGGCACTCTCTACTGCCGCTGGCACGGGCTGGCCCTGGACGAGCAGGGCGACCGCAGCTGGAGCCCGTACCGGGCGTTCGACGACGGCGTGCTGCTGTGGGTCGGTCTGCCCGTCCCCGGCGAGCCCGCCACTCCGCGCCCGGCGCTTCCGGCCCGGACCTCGCTGGACCAGTCGGTGTTCGCGGTGATGACCGAGCTCGGCGTCTGCGAACCGCAGGATGTGATCGCCAACCGGCTGGACCCCTGGCACGGTGCGTGGTTCCACCCGTACTCCTTCAGCCATCTCACCGTCGACGACAACGCCAGCGACGACAAGACTCTCACCGTTGACGTCACCTTCAGGCTCAGCCGTACCTGGGGAGTGCCGGTTCGGGCCGAGTTCAGCTGCCCGGACGCGCGCACGATCGTGATGCGCATTACCGAGGGAGAAGGCGTGGGGAGCGTGGTGGAGACCCATGCGACACCGCTGGGAACCGACGAGCGCGGCCAACCCCTGACCATGGTCACCGAAGCCACCATTGCCCACTCGGGGCGGCCTGGCTTCGCCATAGCGCGCTGGATGGCGCCGCTGCTGAGACCCAGCATCCGCAAGACCGCCCGGCGGCTCTGGGTGGACGACCTGCTCTACGCCGAGCGCCGCTACGAACTCCGCGCGCGGGGTGAGTTCCCCTCACCTTGATCTGAGCTCCCGCTTAACCGACAGCCCTTAAGGCTTGGCCATGGCCCGCCGGACAGCGCCGAACATTCGGTGACGAGCCGCCATCGGTACGGTCCACAGGTCGTGCCCGGCCAACCCCCATGGGGTCAGCAGGGCGTTCGCCGCCTGCCATCCGGTGGTGGCGGCGCGTTCCATCAGCGCCACCGGGAAGTCACAGCGGATCTGGTCTCCCGCCAGCATCACCCGCGGGTCGGGCGTGGTCACCTCCGGACGTAGCTTCCACGGACTGGTGTCGACCAACGGGCAGTCCGCCTCCACCAGCCACTCCGAGGCAACCACCCGCGCCCCGGCGGTCTCCTCGTAGACCCGGTTCAGCTCTGACCAGAGCTCGGCCTGGACCGACTCGGCGTTCACCTGCTCGGGCTCGCCGAAGGGCAGTGCATACGCGTGCAGCTCCAGCACCGATCCGCCATGCGTGACCGACCAGCGCCGAGCGCCCGCCTCGAAGCGTTCCAGAACGGTGATGTTGTCCAGTGGTCCGTACCCACTGGTCCCCAGGAACGGCGGCCGTGCCGCGTCGACCAGACGGTCCAGCCAGACCCGCCAGACGGCGAAGGGTGGAGCGTTGCGGGTCCGCTCGACCCGCTCCCGCCAGGACGGGTCGCCCAGCCCTTCGGTCTGCGCCACCAGGCGGCGGGTGGTGGCCGGGTCGGTGGCGATCACGACTGCGTCCACGTCGATGGCGGCGCCCGAACCCAGTGTCACCCGCACCCCGGCAGCCGCGTCCAGGTCGATGCCTTCGACGGTCTCGCTGACCAGCACCCGGGCCCCGCGATCGACCAGGTACTCCCGCAGCGGCGCCCAGTACGCGGTGCCGTAGTCGTCGATCGGTACGTCGAACAGCAGCCCCTCCGACGACCCGACGAAGTAGGCATGGAACATGGCCACCAGCTCCCCAGCCGCGAACTCGCTCGGGTGGGCGAAGAAGCTTCGGGCGAAGACCTCCAGTGCGAGGTGACGGGCCCGGTCCGGGAACTGCAGCCGGTCCAGGAACTCCGCTGCGCTCTCACCGTCGTAGGCGGAGAAGGTCTCGGGGAAGTCCACGTCCAACAGCTCCAACGCGGCGCCGATGTCCACCTTGGTCAGGTCACGAGCGGTGAAGCTGGGGCTTCGCGCGACGAAGGCGGCCAGGTTGAGCGGCGGGGTGCGCGGGATCCGGGCGAAGGAGTCGGCGTGGCCGCCGGCCAGCACCAGCGGATAGTCGTCCAGTGCCACCAACCGATCCAGTGCCGGGTCGACCCGCCGCAGCAGGGCGCGCAGGTTGTAGTACTGGCGGAAGAACGCGTGGAAGCCCCGGCTCATGGTCACCGAGCTGCCGTTGCGGTGGACCGGCCACGACCGCACCCGACCACCCAGCTGCAGGTGTTTCTCCACCAGCACCACGTCGACGCCGCGATCCACCAGTCCCACGGCAGCCGCGATGCCGGCGATACCACCTCCGGCGACCAGCACCCGACGTGCCGGGGCGGTGGACCGGAGCGCACCCGCCGCGCCGGGGTGCCGGACAGCGCGCCGGTCCCGGCCCGGGAGCCAGCCCTTCGTCGGCCGCCACGGACTCATCGCGGTCCCGTCGGTCCCGTCACGGCAGCATCGTCGTTTCGCCGGGTTTACGGGCACGGAACGTATGCAAGATGCCGCGCTGCCATCCGGGCACCGTCCGCACCTCGACGTCGATGAACCCCGCCGCCTGCAGCCGGTCGGTGAAGGTCTGCACCGAGTCAAACGCCCGGACGCTGCGCCACAGGTACCGGTACAGCCGGGTCTCCCCTCGGGTGAAGAAGCTCAGCGGGATGACGACACTCCAGCAGACCAGCGACCAGACCACCTGCGCCCGCGGCGAACCCGCGACTGAGTACTCCTGAGCCACCAACACCCCGCCGTCGTTCAGCAGGTCATGTACCGAGGCCAGCACCTTGTCGCGTTCAGTGACGTTGCGGAACAGGTAGGCGGCGAAGACGCCGTCGACCGGACCGCCAAGCTCCCAGTCGTCCCGGCAGCCCGCCAGATCCTCCGCGAGCCCGTGGTGGAACGAGATCGTGCCCGGCCACGGCTTGCGGCGGGCCTGCTCGAGCATGCCCTCGGACGCGTCCACACCGACCACCTTCAGGCCCGGCTCCGTGGCCAGCTGCTCCAGCAAAGCGAGGCTGGAGGCACCCGAGCCACAACCGAGGTCCAACACCCGGGTGGTCGAGCGACCCGGGGCGAGCCGCTCCACCAGCGCGGCCGCCGCAGAACGCAGGTGCCGGTGGTATCCCGGGTTCAGCGCGACCATCAGGTCGTAGCGACCCGCGGCCCGGTCGAAGGCCTGCGGGACGTCCTCGGTTCGAAGGGTCGTATCGGTGGTCATCACAGCTCCTCGTGGTGTGCGGTCCTACGGGCGGCGCCTCGGTCCAGCAACTTGCGCCAGACCAGCAGGGTGAGGGTCACCATCGCGAAGCCGAAGCCATAGTCCTCAATCGGGATATCCCAGGGGACACGGATGCCGAGCATCTGGTCCGGGTTGTAGATCACGATGGGGTCGGACAGCTTCGTCAGCCAACCGTCAACCAGGACCTGGAAGGCGAACACGATCAACATGGAGAGCCAGTACTGAGCGGTGGCAAAGATGCCGGTGCGCAGCCAGAGCAGCTCCACGGCGACAACGGCGACCACCGCAACCACGGTCAGCACCGTGTACTCAGGCATCCACGCCCTCCTCGCTCCGCGAATCGCTCGGCTGCGTCGAGCCGCCGCGCAGCCACCCCCACACTGTGCCCACCGCTTCGTAGGTCAGCAGACCACAGATGGGGATGACGATGAAGAAGACCAGCTCCTCCAGCGGCATGTCGAAGATCAGCAGGATGCCGGTCGTGTACCGCGGGCTGTAGCTCCAGTGCTCACGCACGATGCCCGCGATGTCCCAGATGGAGAAGATGACTACGACCGGGGCCAGAGCCAACAGCAGCGTGCGGATCCGGCGGTACACCCGGGCCCGCAGCACGAACTCCAACGGCAGGGTCATCAGCAGGCACAGCCCCATCAGCGCGAGGTACTGATAGCTGTCGATGACGTGCCCTCCCCTCGTCGTCGGCGAACCCGGTCAGGTCAGTGGATCTGCAGGCAACCTTATCTGCGCCATCCAGGCCACGTCGGAGAACCCGGTTCAAGGCGGTTCGCCGGTTCTGATGCGTAACGCCGAGCCTGGTCGTACTGTGGGCCGTAGGTGGCATGGATGCATGAGCTTGCGATCATCTCCGGCGTCGTCGACATGGTCGTGGAACGCACGGCCGGCCGGCGGGTGGCCACCGTGCACCTCCAGGTCGGTCAGCTGTCCGGGGTGGTCGCCGACGCCATGCTGTTCTGCTTTGAGATCGCCACCGCGGGCACCGCGCTGGACGGTGCCACGCTCCAGATCGACCCGGTCCCCGGCCGGGCGGCCTGTCGAACGTGCGGGCAGGACTTCGGCGTCGACGACCTGATCCTGCTCTGCCCCTGCGGCAGCGCCGACGTACGGATCACCGCCGGCCGCGAGCTGCTGGTGACTGCCGTGGAAGTGGAGGCGAAGTCATGTGCCTGACCTGTGGCTGCGGCGACGAGGAGAACGTGCGGGTGACAACGATCGACCGGCCCGCCGGCCTCGACCCCGCCGAGTCCGGACCTGCGGCCACTGCCGCGCCGGCACAGCACCATGATCACCACCACCCGCACCAGCACAACCATCACCATGACCGCGGACCGGGATCCGACCAAGATCAGCATGCCCGGCTGCACCACCCAGCCGACCTGGAACGGATCGAGCTGGGAGTCAGCCTGCTCGCCAAGAACGACCACCTCGCCGAACACAACCGGAACTGGCTGGCCGGGCACAACATCGTCGCGGTCAATCTGATGAGCTCACCGGGCTCGGGCAAGACCTCGTTGCTCGAGCGGACCATCACCGAGCACGCTCAGTTCGACCACGCCGGCTGGTCCGAGGTCTGCGTCATCGAGGGCGACCAGGAGACCGTCTTCGACGCGGAACGGATCAGGAGAGCGGGCGCTCGGGCGGTACAGGTGAACACCGGCGCCGGCTGTCACCTGGACGCGCCGATGGTGCAGCGGGCGATCGAGATGCTGGACCCAAGGCCGGGCGCCCTGCTGTTCGTGGAGAACGTCGGCAACCTCGTCTGCCCGGCCCTGTTCGACATCGGCGAGCGCGCCAAGGTGGTGGTCATCTCGGTCACCGAAGGGGACGACAAGCCGCTGAAGTACCCGCAGATGTTCAGCGCCGCCGACCTTGTGGTGATCAACAAGACCGACCTGTTGCCCTACGTGGACTTTGATCTGGAGAGGTTCGCCGAGCAGTCCCGCAGCCTGAACCCTGGGGTGTCGATCATCGCCCTGTCGGTGCGCGACGGCACCAATATGACAGCCTGGTACGAGTGGTTGAGCCGCCGCTGAAAGTGTGCGGTACCGCGGTCGCCTCAGTCATTGACACGGCTGAGGGCCAGTGTTACACAAAGAATGTTGCGCAAGTAGGCCGATGGCCGGCCCCGGCAACGACGTCCCGCTGACTCAGCCGGGATCGAGGGGGTAAAGATGCCCACACCTGCCGCAACCAAGGCTGAGCAGACCCTGATCCATGTGCTGTGGATCAACGCCGGACTCAGCTGCGACGGAGACTCGGTCGCGCTGACGGCGGCAACCCAGCCGAGCATCGAGGAGATCGCCCTGGGTGCCCTGCCGGGGCTGCCCCAGATCGCGGTGCACTGGCCGCTGATCGACTTCGAGTGCGGCCCCAACGGCGGCGCCGACGACTTCCTTGAGTGGTTCTTCAAGGCCGATCGGGGCGAGCTGGAGCCGTTCGTGCTGGTGGTTGAAGGGTCGATCCCGAACGAGCAGCTGCACGACGAGGGGTACTGGTGCGGGTTCGGCAACAACCCGGCGACCGGGCAGCCGATGACGACCAGTGAGTGGCTGGACCGGCTTGCACCCAAGGCAACCGCGATCGTCGCCGCCGGCACCTGCGCGACGTACGGGGGCATCCACGCGATGGCTGGGAACCCGACCGGAGCAATGGGTGTGCCCGACTACCTGGGCTGGAACTGGAGGTCGAAGGCCGGCATACCGATCGTCTGCGTTCCCGGCTGTCCCATTCAGCCCGACAACCTGTCGGAGACGCTGACCTACCTGCTGTACATGGCCACCGACCAGGCGCCGATGATCCCGCTGGACGACGCGCTGCGCCCTACCTGGCTGTTCGGGAAGACCGTCCACGAGGGCTGCGATCGGGCCGGCTACTACGAGCAGGCTGACTTCGCCACGGAGTACGGCTCACCGAAGTGCATTGTCAAGCTCGGTTGCTGGGGTCCGGTGGTCAAGTGCAACGTGCCCAAGCGGGGCTGGATGAACGGGCTGGGCGGCTGTCCCAACGTCGGTGGTATCTGCATCGGCTGCACGATGCCGGGCTTCCCCGACAAGTTCATGCCGTTCATGGATGAGCCCCCGGGCAGCAAGCTGTCCACCACCGTGGTGACCGCCTGGGGAGCCACCCTCCGGCGACTGCGCAGCATCACCACGCACACCCTTGATCAAGAACCGAAATGGCGCAAGCCCGGTCCCAAGCTCAGCACTGGTGCAACCCGCACCTGGTAGTCCCACGTCTCACCGAAGGCACCATCATGACGTCCACGATTCCCAGACCAAGCAGCAAGTCAGAGGACTCCTCCGGAAACGTGGTGGAGATGGCGTGGGACCCCATTACGCGCATCGTCGGCAGCCTCGGGATCTACACCAAGATCGACTTCGCGAAGAAGGAAGTCGTCGAGTGCCACAGCACCTCCTCAATCTTCCGCGGCTATTCGATCTTCATGAAGGGCAAGGATCCGCGCGACGCTCACTTCATCACCAGCCGCATCTGCGGCATCTGCGGCGACAACCACGCAACCTGCTCCTGCTACACCCAGAACATGGCCTACCAGGTCAAACCACCGCACCTCGGTGAGTGGATCGTCAACCTCGGCGAGGCGGCCGAGTACATGTTCGACCACAACATCTTTCAGGAGAACCTGGTCGGGGTCGACTACTGCGAGAAGATGGTCGCGGAGACCAACCCCGGAGTCCTCGAGCAGGCGAACCGAACCGAGGCCCCGCACGCGGGAGATCACGGCTACGCCACCATCGGCGACATCATGCGCTCGCTGAACCCGTTCACCGGCGAGTTCTACCGCGAGGCCCTGCAGGTCAGCCGGATGACGCGGGAGATGTTCTGTCTGATGGAGGGCCGCCACGTCCACCCGTCCACGCTGTACCCGGGGGGTGTCGGAACCGTTGCCACCATCCAGCTGATGACGGACTACCTGACCCGGCTGATGCGTTACGTCGAGTTCATGAAGAAGGTCGTGCCGATGCATGACGATCTCTTCGACTTCATCTACCAGGCGCTGCCCGGCTACGAACAGGTAGGGAACCGCCGCATCTTGCTCGGCTGCTGGGGATCGTTCCAGGATCCCGAGTACTGCAACTTCGAGTACAAGGACATGACCCAGTGGGGCCGCAAGATGTATGTCACACCCGGCATCGTCGTCGACGGCAAGCTGATCACGACCGATCTGGTCGAGATCAACCTCGGCATCCGGATCCTGCTGGGCTCCTCCTACTACCAGGACTGGGAGTCACAGGAGATGTTCGTGACTACCGATCCGCTCGGCAACCCGGTGGACCGGCGGCACCCCTGGAACCAGCACACCACGCCACAGCCGCAGAAGCGCGACTTCGACGACAAGTACAGCTGGGTGATGTCACCACGCTGGTTTGACGGGAAGGACTACCTGGCGCTCGACACCGGCGGCGGCCCGCTGGCGCGACTGTGGGCCACCTCCCTGGCGAACCTGGTCGACATCGGCTACATCAAGGCGACCGGCCACAGCGTCAAGCTCAACCTGCCGAAGACCGCTCTCAAAGGCCCGGTGGAGCTGGAGTGGAAGATTCCGCAGTGGAGCAACACCATCGAGCGGAACCGGGCCCGTACCTACTTCCAGGCGTACGCCGCGGCAGCCGCGCTGCACTTCGCCGAGAAGGCGCTGATCGAGATCCAGGCCGGCCGCACCAAGACCTGGACGAAGTTCGACGTCCCCGAGGAAGCCATCGGCTGCGGCTTCACCGAGGCGGACCGCGGCGTGCTGAGCCACCACATGGTGATCCGCGAGGGCAAGATCGCCAACTATCACCCGTACCCGCCGACGCCGTGGAACGCCAGCCCCCGGGACTCCTACGGGACGCCGGGCCCGTATGAGGACGCGGTCCAGGGGCAGCCGATCTTCGAGGAGAACGACCGCGAGCACTTCAAAGGCATCGACATCATGCGCACCGTCCGTAGTTTCGACCCTTGCCTGCCCTGTGGGGTGCACCTGTATCTCGGCGACGGCAAGAAGCTCGAGCTGATGCACTCCCCGACCCAGTCACTGACGGGAGAGCAGTAGCCGATGCCCCATGCCGCAACGTCTGGGGCTACCGAAGCATCCGTCAGCGGGACCGACCAGCTTCGGGCAGCTGGCGACCGGATCGACGCCCTGCTGAACGCGAGTGCGTCCGGCGGAGTGGTGGCGCGGGAGCGCGCCGAGGAGCTGGTACGGCTGGTCGCGGACCTCTACGGTGCCGGGCTGGAACGGATCCTGAGCATCCTGGATGACGCCGGCCACCTGGACGACGAGGTGGCCGCGGCCCTGGCGGCCGATGACCTGGTCGCCGGCCTGCTGCTGGTACACGATCTTCATCCCTATGACACCACGACGCGGGTGGAGCAGGCGTTGGACCAGGTACGGCCGTACCTCGGAAGCCACGGCGGAGATGTGGAGCTGCTGGAGGTGAGTCCGGACGGGGCCGTCCGGTTGCGACTCCTCGGTAGCTGTGACGGGTGCCCGTCGTCATCGGTAACGCTGAAGCTGGCGGTTGAGGGCGCCATCGAGGCGGCCGCGCCGGAGGTCACCACCATCGAGGTGGAGACGCCTGCCGATGCGGCGTCGCCGGCCGGCGGCCGCGGACTGATCTCGATCGGGTCGCTGCGGTCCCGGATCGACTCGTCGAGCTCGGGCACTTTCTCGGGTCCGGATGCCGGTGACCCTCGGTCGTCCTGGCAGCCGCTTGGTGAGGTGGAGGAGTTTGCCGACGGTGGCGTGGGCGGCTCGTTGCTCGCGGGGATCCCGATCATGGTGTGCCGGGTCGGCTCCGAGCTGTTTGCGTTCCTGGACCGGTGCCCGCGCTGCGACACCACGATGGCCGGTGCGACTCTGGCTCGCCGACTCGGCGGTGTCGCCGGGGATGCCGTGCTGCGCTGCCCGACCTGTCGGGCGCACTACACGCTCCGACGGGCGGGGGCCTGCTCTGAGGAGCCGGGGCTGCACCTCGATCCGCTGCCACTGCTGGTCAGCTCCGGCGTCGTGTCGGTCGCCGTACCAGCCGCGATAGCGGTGTGAGACCGGTGACCCCGATAAACAGCTCGAGCTCACCACCGGGTTTGGGCGGCGGCACGCCCCTGTCGGTACTGCGGCGTGTCACCGCGGCTCGGCCGGCGCCGATGGTGGGCGAACGCTGTGAGATGTGTGCAGAGCCGATCGGCGAACCGCACCAGCACGTGGTGAACCTCGAAAGCCGGGCGCTGATGTGCACCTGCCGCGGCTGCTATCTGCT
>JAOPXN010000134.1 GCA_025965155.1 Propionibacteriaceae bacterium | reverse complement strand
TCCGCGAGAGCACCGCCGCCCCGCCCGCGATCGAGTGACTCGCCACACATGTCAGCAATCGTGGGTGGCCGCGACGTCGTGCGCGAGTACGGCCACGAGGACGAGGAATTCTCCACGTTCGTGCTCACCCACAACGACGAAACCTTCACCCCCGCCACGGCCGCAGCGCATGCGCAACGGCTCGCGCAACGCGCCGAGTCGGCCCTCCACAGTGCCGAAGACTCCGCGCTGCGCGACTTCATCATCGGGCGGCTATCCCCCCGCCATCGGCGTGGCCTGGACCCGCCTGCTCGACTGGAAGCGCAACGTGAACACCAAGATGAAGTCAGCCTCCGCATCCAGCGGCGTGGGTGTACAGGTGGAGATCAACCCGGCGCGCGACATGAGCCCGCCGTCTGCACCATCTACGACCTCAGCTGCCGGGTCGCCGATGCCGACCGCATCGACGAGCAGAAAGCCACTGTTGGGGACGCCATCCGAGCCCTCATCTCCGCCGCCGACGGAGAGCGGCATCCTTGCGCGATCCGTGTGCGAGCATGCTGGCGTGAGCGAGTTCCCGCGCCAGATCGTCGACAGGATCAGGAGAGAGCCTCCGAAGGACTCCTGTGTGTTGACCGGCAGTCTGCCCGTCGTCTCGTTCGGCGACTTGTCCGGCGCTCGGGTTGCGACGCTCGCGCTGAACCCCAGCATTCTCGAATTCCTCTCAAGAAAGGGTGAGTGGCTACTGGGCCCACGTCGTCGGCTCGCCTCATTGGTGTCGCTCGGAATCAGCGACCCTCACGACCTCGACGACGACGCAGTGAGCCGGGTGATTGAGGAAAGCAACGCGTACTTCGAAGGGCCGAACTGGTACCGCGGATGGTTCGGCCAGCTCGAGTCGTTGCTGGTGACCTCTGGTCTAGGCAGCTACCTGGACGGCACTGCGTGCCACCTTGACCTGGTGCAGTGGACCACCGATCCGGTTCAGGGCAAGGTCCCATCAACCGCCTGGAAGCGGCTGGTCGCGGCGGACCGCGACTTCCTCGGCTGGCAACTTCGTCAAAAGTCCCTGACAACCGTCCTCGTGAACGGTATGTCGTGCGTGGACGAGCTTCGCACGGTCGGAGTCGTGCAGTCATGGACCGAGGACCGCGTGCCCTACGCGACGAAGTCGGGACCGGCTGAGCTCCGACTCTTTCAAGCCGAGGAGCACGGAGTCCGCTTCGTCGGCTGGAATCGACCCGTCGCCGGTCCGTTACCTGCTGACGGGCGGGACAAGCTGCGAACTTGGCTCCTCACTGTGACAACTGGGACCACCTCGTAGGCGATCCTGCCCCCGACTCACGCCTGCTCGGCCGGCAGACACGTGTGGCCGTTCGTCCACCGCTGTGCGGGACCCGCGCTGTAGCCGACCGTCGTGCGGCGTCCGCTGTGCCGCGAGTGCTAGGGGAACGGGCCGAGCGAGGTCAGTCGCACGCGTGTCGTGTATTGCGATGCGACAAGGTCAGGGAAGGCGGAGGTCGCTCAGCGCTGCGTTCAGGCTCGGGGCTTCTTCGTTGCAAAGCACCGCCAGGTCCAGCTTCTGGTCGGGCAGGTAGGCCAGCAGCGTCTGGTAACCCGGCATGTCTCCAGGGTTGATCCGTGCCTGGTGGCCGCGGACCCGGCCGAGGAAGGTGCCGTAGCCGTACCCCGTCACCACGACTGATCCCGGATCCGGGTCGGCGGCGAGCGCGGTCCGGCACGTCCACAGCTGGGCGGCGGACTGGGTCGTGAGGAGCTGTCCGGTGCGCAGGGCCTGGCCGAGTCGGACGAGGTCGCCGGTGGTGGTCCACAGGTCGCCGGAGCCGGTGACATCGGCGAAGTTCGGGTGCAAGGGCCAGGGTCGGCCGTGGTTGTGACCGACGGCGACGTCCGGGTCGGCCGGGGCCGGTCCTGAGCTGGTGGCCGCCATGCCCGCAGGGGTGAAGACCAGGGCGTCGGCGGTGGTGGCGTAGGGCTGACCGGTCACGGCTTCGACGACCCGCCCGGCGGTGAGGAACCCGGCCCCGCTGTAGCGCCAGCCGGCGCCGGGAGGCTCGACCGGGGGAGCGGCGGCGATGAGCGCGCGGAGCTCCTCGCGGGGCGGGGGTGATGTCAGCAGTCGCGGCAGACCGGGGATGTCGCCCCAGTGCCCGAGACCGGAGGTGTTGCTGAGCAGGTGGTGCAGCGTGATCGCGGCCCAGCGCGTCGGCAGGTCCTCGAGCCAGGTGGTGATCGGCAACTGCAGGTCCAAGGCGCCGGACTCGACCAACGACAGGACCACCGTGGAAAGGACCAGCTTGCTGATCGAGCAGGCCTGAAAGCGCGATCGAGGACTGCACGCCTGGCTACCCGGGCCGCCGGTCAGCCCGACGGACCGCTCCTCAACCACGTCGGATCCGCGCACGACCAGCGCAGTCCCTGACCAAGCCGGCCATGCGTCGTCTTCGCCCACACCCGCATGGTAGCGGTGACGGACCCGAGCCGACCGGTTCGAGGGACGCAGCGGTAGCCGACCGTTGTGCGGGACGCACGCAAGCCGACCCTTGTGCGGGACGCACGCAAGCCGACCGTTGTGCGGGACGCACGCAAGCCGACCGTTGTGCGGGACGCACGCAAGCCGACCGGCTTACGGAGCAGTAGCCGATGTGGAACGGCGGAACTGGTTGCAACGTCAGCTCACGCCGGCGGCGGGGGGTCGAGGTAGCCGGCTGGCACTTCGCTGTGTTGAGTCCCACGCGGTCGAAGGGGAAGGAAGCCGCTGCTATCGGTCCAG
>JAOPXN010000120.1 GCA_025965155.1 Propionibacteriaceae bacterium | reverse complement strand
GGGCCGTGAGTCGGGCGGCCTGCTTGTCGGTGAGCAGGTCGGCACCGGTGTGCAGGGTTCGCCGGGCACGGTAGAGCGGGTGGTCCGCGTTGACCCGGTGGATCGACGTGATCACGGAGATGTTCGCGTCGATGTCGTGGCCTTCGAACTCGACCAGCCCGATCCCCGAACGGGCTAGCCTCTGTGTGTCAGCCGTAATAGGTCACCTTGGGCTGCCCCCAGGTCGAATCTGACAGGCGTTCCGCACGGTCCCGTGAAGTCTGTTCGCGGTCGCCCTCATTGTCACGCGTTTCGTCACTCATCCACCAAAGCCCGAGCCCGAGAACGTGAGGGACTCTCCGGCTCGGCCGGCTTGCGGTCACATCGCTGGGATGACGACCTGCTTGACTTCCGCTAGGTAGCGGTTGGCGTCATTGACCGACTCTTCCGGACTGCTGCCGTGCTGGCGGCTAACCATGTACGCCGCGTACCAGTCCCACCAGTCGTGTGGGGGTGCGACGGCTTCGAAGGCTCCGTGGCGCTGAGCGGTCTCCTGCAGGAGCCTCGTGAGGGCCTCCACGTCCATCCCTAGACCCTTCCGGGGATTCGCTCGGTGACTTCCTGGAGGATCCACTGGTTGCCGTCGGGGTCGATGAAATCCGCCTGGCTGACGTACGAGCGGCCTTGCGGATCGCGGCCAGGCTCGGGCAGCTGACCCGGGGCGGCGTGCCAGATTTCGCTCACGTCTATGCCACGGTTGACCAGCTCGGCGCGGGCGGCTTCGACGTCCTCGACGACCAGCAGCAGGCGCCGGAGAGGCCCGGCGGCCGCCGGCCCGAATTGGATCGAAGCGGGCGAGCCGGGCGGGGTGAACTGTATCGCACGAACCTGCTCGCTGAACTGAAAATCGATGTCGAGACGCCACCCCAGGCGTTGGTAGAAGGCCTTCGCCCGGTCCGGGTCGGTCACCGGGATTGGCGTCACCTCGAACCGCATCGGAACGGTCGAAAGGTCCTGGCCCTCGGGCGGGGAGGGGATCGTCTGCGTGGTGCTCACGGATGCTCCTTCTGGTCGGGTGGTCTTCAACCACCCTCCTGCGCTGAGCTCGGCAGGTCAACGTCTCGGGCCGGCAAGCTCGCCGAGGTTCAAGCCTCGCTTTCAGGCCCATTTAGGGCCGACTGCGCCATCTCTGCGGGACGGCGCTCGGTTCCTCGCGAGGACGTACGTATGGATGGTCGCCACAGTTCATGTAGGAGCGTCCGGCCATGCCCGCTTATAACCCACGCTCACAGCACGTCAGGACAGTGCCCGACCGCTTCGTCCCGAACCAGGATCTGCGCTCGGCTGCCCGGCATCTCTGAGCGTGGGTTGATCCCGCCGACGTGTGCTGATGAGTGCCGGCCGGCGCACCCGTAGTCACTCAGTTGGTCACTCACCGTCCGGCCGATCCCCAACCCGCTGATTTCGTCTGAGTGGACTGCGGGCAGTGCATCGGCATCCTGGTGAGCGTCGACCGTTGCCACTGCCGGCGGCTGGTCGTCGGCGATCCTAGCCGCAACGTATCCGCGTGGTCGCCGAGCGAGGCAGGAGTGTCCGGGCCGGTTCATATGGCACAGCCAAAATTGCCTGGCAAATTGCCATACCATGCAGCGACAGAAGATGCAAGACTGAACGATCATTCGGCCGACCCTTGGAGGGGATGTCATGGCCACGCAGGTGCTTCGTCGTCTGATCTGTGTGTTCCGCAAACATCAGTGGCGGTTCGAGCACAACCGCGAGACGCAGGGGTTAGAAGCGGACTGTTTGCGCTGCGGGGCGCATAGGTCCGCGTATCCAGGTCCCCTGGAGCCAAATCTAGGCGGGCGGAGTGCGGGCCCTGATGGCCACGGGCACATAGGCGGAGGGGATGCAGGCGGCGGGGATGGGTTCTGATCGGGCGGTCGGCTCTGGTCAACGTTTGGCGGCGCGGCCCGGACCGTAGGGAGGACACGCGCCGCCGGCCGGCGCTTGCGCCGGCCCTTGATTGCTGAGCGCCATCGTTGGCGTGCTCAGTACGTCGCCGCGAAAGCCGCCGCGGCTGTGGACGACCCGTTCGGCAACTCCGACCGGCCACCATGTACCCAGCGCCCACACGGATCGCGAGTTGCGTGCTGGCGAAGTCGACCACAGCTCGGCCTCCCCCGATAGCCAGCCCGCACTTGGTCGGAGGACCGGTGGTCAAGGGTGAGCGCAGCGAATCCGCAGGACACGAGCTTGCGAGTGCTCTTGACGACCGGTTCGGAGACCACACGCTCCAACTCGGGGGAGGCCGAGACCCCAACTACCGAGAAGGGCGAGCATGATCATGGACATGCCGGAGATCATGACGCGACGCGAGGTGGCAGACCTCCTTCGGGTTTCTGAGGCCAGCTTGAGTCGCTGGGCGCGATCAGGCACCAGGTCCGCGCTGCCTCTGGCTCTCCCCGACGGTGCCGCGATATCGGCGTGATGACGTCTTCAAGTTCTTGTCCCATGCGGGGGCCGCCTGATGGCCTGGGCACGCAAGCTGCCGAGTGGGCGCTTCCAGGGCATCGCCAAGAGTGGCCGTGTAATCATCGGGACTCGCACCTTCGCCCGTCGCGCCGACGCGGTGGCGTGGGCCGAACGGACTGAGACGGCCGCGGCCGGTGGCGTGGATGTGCGGGCAGGACGGGCCATGCTGCGTGATCTACTTGGCGAATGGGTCCAGCATCGACAGCGCACCGTGGCGCCGAAGACAGCTAGGACCGACTCGGAGATCGTTCGTCTGATGTCACCGGCGCTCAGTATCCGTTCCGTCGGAACGGTGCTGCCCAGCGAGATCGAGCGGTGGCTGGTGTATCTGCGTGATCAGCGCGGCCAGTCGGATGGCTCGGTGCGCCGCTACCGGGCGTCGTTGTCCAGCTTCTTCGCATGGTGCGTGGCAGATCATCGACGGGCTGACAACCCGGTGACCGCAGCCCGATTGCCAACACGGCTGGAGCCGCCGGCGGAGATGCGGCCCTTTACCGAGGATGAGCTCGCCGAAGTCGTCGCTCGTGTCCGCCAGCTGTCGCCTGTGCTTGCTGATGTAACGCTGATCGCGGGGTGGACCGGTCTGCGCTGGGGCGAGATTCGTGCGCTGCGCGTTGCCGACCTGCAGCAGATCCCCACGCCTGCACTCTGGGTGTCGCGTTCGCAGACGGAGGGTGGCCAGGTCAAGATCACCAAGGGCGGTTCGGCTCGGCGGGTACCGCTCGCCGATGCCGTGATCGACGCGGTCGGTCGAGCAGCGATAGCCAAGGCGCCTGACCAGCTCCTGGCGACGGGCACGGGCGGCGGGCAGCTGTGGCGTTCAGTATTTCAGCGCGCCACGTCGTGGGAGACCGTTGCGATAGGCCGCCGGCTGCACGACCTCCGGCACACGGCCGCCTGTCTGTGGTTGGCCCGAGGCGTGGATCTGAGCACCGTCTCGGCCTGGCTCGGGCACGCTTCGGTGGCGACGACGAATCGCTACCTGCACTACCTTGGAACAGCAGCGGATACCGCAGGCCTGGAGCGGCTGCATCGACCGCGGGGTGCACATGGGGTGCACGAACGAGCGGACGGGTGAGTGTTTTGCCTGTGGAGCTAAGGGGATTCGAACCCCTGACCTTCTCATTGCGAAAGTTGCGGTTGCCTGCTTCCACTCGGGTGCTAAGCAGTCGTCGCGGTGCATTGCGCTCCTGTTCATGACCGGCGTGCGCTACGGGGGCGAACATGGGGCGAATGTCCCGGTCCCTGCGGCAGAGATTGGATCGCTAAGTCCACCCTCGGATAAAAAGGGGTGGGCACACAGTGCGCTGGAGTCTGGGACGGTTTAAGATCCGCCGA
>JAOPXN010000112.1 GCA_025965155.1 Propionibacteriaceae bacterium | reverse complement strand
GTGCTGGGTTTAGCGTTGGAGTTCGTGGGAGAGTTCGGTGAGTTCGTCGCCGCCGGCCATTTGTCGGGTGAGTTCGTCGAGTTCGACTTGGGATCGTTTTTTGTCGAGGACGGCTTGGCCGAGTTTGAGGATGATGAAGTGGTTGCCGACGAGGTAGGCGTGGTGGGGGTTGTGGGTGATGAAGACGACGCCGAGGCCGGCGTCGCGGGCGGCGGCGGTGTATTTGAGGACGACGCCGGACTGTTTGACGCCGAGGGCGGCGGTGGGTTCGTCGAGGATGAGGACGCGGGCGCCGAAGTAGACGGCGCGGGCGATGGCGACGCATTGGCGTTGGCCGCCGGACAGGGTGCCGATGGGTTGGTCGATGTCTTTGACGACGACGCCCATCTTGCGGAGCTCGGTGTCGGCGATCTCTTTCATCTGTTTGGTCTTCAGCGGCGCGAGTGGGTAGCTGCCGGTGGTCAGCTCGGAGCCGAGGAAGAAGTTGCGCCAGACCTCCATCAAGGAGACCACGGCGAGGTCCTGGTAGACGGTGGCGATGCCGTGGTCGAGGGACTCCCGGGGGGAGCTGAAGTGGACCGGGGTGTCGTCGACCAGCAGCTGGCCCTCGTTGTGCGGGTGGAGCCCGGACATGATCTTGATCAGGGTCGACTTGCCGGCGCCGTTGTCGCCCAGGACGCAGGTCACCTCGCCGGCGTTGACGGTCAGGTTGATGCCCTTCAGGGCGCGGATCGCGCCGTAGGTCTTGCCGACGTCGACCATCTCGATCAGGGTCTTGCCCCGTTGCAGGTGCGGGTCGGCGTGTTCGGCCAGGGTGTCGGTCATGTGTTCAGCCCACTTTCCGGGTGGTGGAGAGCTTCTTGATGTACAGGTTCATCAACACCGCGAGGAGCAGCATGACGCCGAGGAAGGCCTTGAACCAGTTCGGGTCCCAGCCGGCGTAGACGATGCACAGGCTGGTCATGCCGAAGATGAACGCGCCCACCGCGACACCCAAGGCGTTGCCGAACCCGCCGGTCAACAAGGTCCCGCCCACCACCGCGGCGATGATGTAGATGAACTCGTTCCCGACCCCGCCACCGGCCTGCAGGGTGTTGAAGTTGAACAGGGTGTGCATCCCGACGAACCAGGCCAGGAACGACACGCCCATGAACAGGCCGATCTTGACCTTCTTCACCGGCACACCGACCGCCCGCGCGCTGGCCTCGTTACCGCCGACGGCGAAGATCCAGTTCCCGATCCGGGACCGCTGCAAGATCCAGGTCGCCAACCCGACCAGGAACAACCACCACAACACCGTGACCTGGATCGTCACACTGCCCACCTTGAAGCTGGACGCGAAGATCGCGTGCAGCGAGTCGTAGCCGTCCATCTGGTTGATGTTGTCACTCGACACCGACCCGGTCACCAGCTTGGTGATCCCCAGGTTCGCACCCTGCAACACAAAGAACGTGCCCAACGTGATCAAAAAGCTCGGGATCCCGGTCCGCACCACCAGATAGCCGTTCAAGAACCCCACCCCCAGACACAACACCAAAGAAACCAGCGCCCCCACCCACAAGTTCAACCCCAGCTGGTAGGAAAACATCGCCGCCGTCAAACCCGCCGTCGCGACCGTCACCCCCGCCGACAGGTCAAACTCCCCACCAATCATCAACAACCCGACCCCGACCGCGACAATCCCGATCACCGAGCTCTGATACAACACCAACGAAAACGACGCCGGCGACCTAAACGCCGGAGCCACCACCAAAAAGAAGATCAAAATCACCACAGCCGCAACCAACGCACCCACATCAGGACGCGCCAACAACCGGTTCGACCACGACAACCGCACACGGCCAGGCGGATCAGCCGCCGGAGGCACCGCCGCCGGAGCCTTAACAACTTGAGTCATGACAGTCTCCTATGACTACCGAGAGGGCTTGGGGGACCTGGCGGTCCCCCAAGCCGGTGAGAGCTAGCGGGTATTCTTTTCCGCGTACGGAAGGATTGCGTCGATATTGGTTGAGTCGACGAAGGACGGACCGGTCAGTACCGCCTTGCCACCACCGAGGTCGTTCCGGTTGGTGAGGTACAGATACAACGAGCTAACCGCCATGTAGCCCTGCAGATAGGGCTGCTGGTCGATCGAGAACACGATCTTGCCGTTTTTGATCTGCTGGGCAGCGTCCTTGTTGAGGTCGAACGTGATCAGTTTGGCCGTGCTGCCCGCGGCATCCATGGCTTTCAGGGCGTCGAGCGCGATAGGCGCGCCCAGCGTGACGATGTAGTCGATGGACTTGTCCTGAGACAGCTTGGCCTGCAGCGTGGAGGTCACGGCGGAGTCGTCTGCCCCATTCACCTGGATGTTCTCGGTGCCAGGCACCTCCTTCTTGACGCCGGCGCATCGTGCCTCGAGAGCGACCGACCCTGCTGCCTGGATCACGCACAATGGGTGCTTGCCACCCGCGTCAGCAATCCGCTTCCCGGCCGTTTGGCCGGCCAGGTTCTCATCGGAGCCGAAGTACATCAGCGCCCCCAACTGCTTGTACTGGTCGATACCGGAGTTGAACCCGACGACCGGGATGTTGGCCGCAGTGGCGGCCTTGACGGCTCCCGCCAATGCGTCAGGGGTGACCAGGGTGGTGGCGATTGCGTCGACCTTGCTGTCCACCGCGCTCTGGATCAACGTCGCCTGCTTGGAGGCATCCGGGTCACTGGAGTACTGCAGCTTCACGCCGTCGTCTCTGGCAGCGGCCTCCGCGCCTGCGCGGATCTTGTCCCAGAACGTGTCCCCGGGCGTCTCGTGAGTGATCATCTGCATGGTGAAGCTCGTTGGTTTGGCGTTGCCGCCGCTGTCGGCGGTGTCATTCTTCGGGGCGCCACCTCCGCTGCAGGCTGCCAGGGACAGAGCTACCACGGCGGCCGCGACTGACACTTTGAAGGCTCTCTGAAAACGCCTTGAAGTCATAACGTCTACCTTTCGTTGTCCCGGCATGTGCCGGGATTGGGATGTCTTCAGCCGGCTCGGCTCCTCGCTGAGACGGAGCAGAGCTGGCTCTAGTGCGACGAGACGGGCATGCCTTCGGACCGAGACGGGCCGATCTGGTCAGGGGGAGCAAGAGATGGGGGTAACCAAGGCGTACCTGTGGCTTGCCGTGTGAGCGCTGATCATCCGCGGAAACTGCGGTCGCCGGGCAGCCGGTCGACTTCCGGCGATGGTCATGAGACACCGCTCGATACAACGACATGGTTCATGAGGTCCTCCATTGCACCACGTTGACCATTGAGGGGCCCGGGCTAGAGAGCCCGCGCCGGTAGTTGAGTTTCCTGCGTACCCAGCGCGGTTGTCAATATGTCAAGACAAAATAGATCGGACTGACGTGCAGGACGTCTTGAGATCGCCGCCGCGTCTTGCCCGATTGTCGTCAGCTTCGTGCAGAGCGCCTGGGCAAGGGGGTTGGATGCCTGGCCTGCCGGCGCCGGCGGCCTGGGCCGGTATCTCTCTTTGTCAGGGCCTTCAGCTTGTGACCGGCGACTGTCTCTCTATTCGAGCCCGGAGACGATGCCGTCGAGGATCGGCCCCACATCGGCCTCGTCGGCGTACCCGTCAGGTCTCGACGACACGGCGACTACCAGTTTCAGGTCCGGCACCA
The DNA here is from genome assembly GCA_025965155.1 of Propionibacteriaceae bacterium. Lineage (GTDB taxonomy): Bacteria > Actinomycetota > Actinomycetes > Propionibacteriales > Propionibacteriaceae > Microlunatus. The sequence goes on along the minus strand of JAOPXN010000112.1, from coordinate 42,066 downwards.
CAGCCATCAACTGTCCGAAGGATCCGACCGCCGCATAGCTGCGGTGGCCCCGAAGTTGGTCGAGCCACCAGAAGTAGCCGTACCCGCCAGCAGGCCCGAGCTGCTCGGCTGTCACCTGCGACGTGGTGGAGTCGCGTACCCAGGCGGCTGAGACGATCCGTTGTCCCTTCCAGCTTCCTTCATTGAGATAGAGCTCGCCGATCTTGAGCATGTCCGGCGTGGTCAGCTTGAGCCAGCAGCAGCCGGTGTGGATCCCCTGACGGTCAGCAGCCCAGGCGAAGCCGTCCTTCTCGAACTGGCTGGTGGGTTCGCCGGCGTCGAATCCCTCGTAGGCCGGTCGGGTCTTGATACCGAGCGGATTGAAGAGCTGCTCCCGGGCGTAGTCCAGAACCGGGCGTCCGGTGGCCTCAGCCAGGACCGCTCCGACCAGATGCGACCCAGAATTGGAGTAGTCGAACACCGTGCCGGGGTCGTTCAGCAGCCCGTAGGTGAGGATTAGCCCAACCGCATCATCAGCAGCCAGGGCGAACGCACCCGAGGATCCCATGCCGTTGCCTGGAATGCCCGAAGTGTGAGTGAGGAGCTGCCGTAGCGTGATGGCGGCGACCTGGTCGGTCATCTGGGACCGGTACTTCGGGAGCGACTCGCCGAGCGTCTGGTCGAGACTCTTCAGATATCCCTGGTCGAGCGCGATGCCGACGAGGATGCTCATCACACTTTTGGTTACCGAGAACACGTGGGCGTGTTCGGAGGATCTACTAGCTCGGTAGTGGGCGATGACGGTCTTGCCATCTACGCTCACCAGGACTGCGCGGACAGCCTGCAGGCCGGTTTTCCGGTCCGTAATGCGCCTTTCAAGTTCTTGCTCCATCGCTCGGTAGTTCGGCGGCGCCTTCGTTGGGACCGGAGCAGCAGATGCCTGCTCTTCCCGAGCCGTGGGCGCGGGGGTTTCCTGCGCTGCCGTGCAGGCCGCCACCGAGCAGAGAACCGTCAGCGCAGCAGCTGCTACCCGCCACCTTCGCCAACCCAGAGACATCACGCATCCCCTCTCACAGAGAAATACCGCTCACCGGACTCTTCCGTTCAAGGCCTCTAGCATCGCACCGCACAGCTGGCCGGTCGGCGTAGTCGCGAGGTCCTATTCGACGGTGCGGAAGCGATTTGGTGCAGTGCGGTGAGCGCGCTGAAAATCTGCCACGACTCGGCCTACCCACACCCTCTCGGGGCATCGCCGAGGCGGTCGTCGCGGATTATCAGCGCTGCGACTATGATCAACTTCGACGCTGTAGGCGCAGGCCCGCTCGTCGCCGTCCCGCGCTGGCGCTCGACGTGCTCGTCGCCGCGAAGTTTGATCGCTCCGGATGGGCGGATGCCCACTTCATGCTAGGTCTGAGCTGACTTCTCGACCCAGCCTTTTCACCCCGCACGGCTGATGACAGCTGGCACTACCTCGGCAAACTAAGGCACACCATGAGCGAGTTCTTCGACGCCATCGTCATCGGGACCGGTCCGGCCGGGGAGGAGGCTGCTGACCGGCTGCATACCGGTGGCCGAACAGTCGCGGTAGTGGAGGCTGAGCTGATCGGTGGAGAGTGCGCCTACTGGGCATGCATCCCTTCGAAGACGCTGCTGCGGACCCCCGAGGTCCGTACCGAAGCCGACCGGGCCCAAGGTGTTGCCACGCCGCGGCTGGACTGGCCAGACCTTCGCGAGTACCGCGACTTTATGGTCCGCCACCTCGACGACTCCGATCAGGTGAAGCGATACGCAGATCAAGGCATCGCGGTGTTTAAGGGAACCGCAGTGTTCACAAGCCCCCGTACCGTCACGGTCGGCGGCCGGACCCTGACCGGCGGCAACGTCCTCATCGCAACCGGTAGCGCTCCGGTGATCCCACCGATCGACGGGCTGGCTGAGGTGCAAGTGTGGACCAACCGAGAGGCAACCACACTCAGCGACATCCCGTCCCGCGCTTTGGTGGTGGGCGGCAGCGCGGTCGGCGTCGAGCTCGCCACGTTTTTGACTGGCTTCGGCGCACAGGTGACCCTCGTACAGTCGGCCGCACGCCTGCTGGACCGGGAGGATCCCCGCGTCGGCGAGCTTGTCTCGGCGCAGCTACGCGAGGCCGGGGTGCAGGTCCACACCTCAACCACAGCGACCCGAGCCCGGCGCGACGGCGCAGATACCGTGGTCACCCTCGATGACGGCAGCCAGGTAAATGTGGACGTCATCATCCTCGGCGCTGGCCGCCGTCCCCGCACAGGCCAGCTCGGTCTGCACAACACGGGCATCACCGTGGACCAACGCGGAGCCATACCGGTCGACGGCTGTTGCCGTGCGGGTGACGGGTTGTGGGCCGTCGGCGACGTCACGGCCGTGATGCCCTTCACGCACGTCGCCACCTACCAGGCAAGGGTGGCCGCCGACACCATCCTGGGCCGCAACCGCACCGCCAACTACGAAGGCATCCCCCGAGTTGTGTTCGGCGACCCGGAGATCGCCGCCGTGGGACTTACGGCCGAGCAGGCAAGGAACGCCGGCTACGACGTGATGACCGCCGAACTTGACCTCGCCGAGACGATCGCCAGGCCTTGGACGTTCGAGAAGAACCCTCGCGGCACCCTTGGGCTGGTCGCCGACCGCAGCTCACAACGCCTTCTCGGGGCCTACGCCGTCGCTCCGCTCGCCAGCGAGTGGATTCACCAATCAGCTCAGGCAATCCGCGTCCGCATCCCCATCGACGTCCTCCTCGACCAGGTCGCGCAGTTCCCGACCTACAGCGAGGCCTACCTTGCCGCGCTGGAGGTCCTCCACTGATGCCGAGTCTCACCTGGTGTGCTGTCAGGACCAAGCCGGCGTGCCAGTTCACCCCGACAGGTCGTAGTCCGGCCGCCCTCTCGGATGCACGATGTGGACTCGTGCAAACGCGTTGCCTTACTGGTCAGGCCGACCAGGTGCACCGACAGGAAGGGCGAAGCCATGACACAAGCGTCCGCGAACTCTGACGCTGTCTCCGAGGCAGTGGAGCGAGAACGTGTGCTGCTGGTCCAGTGCATTGAGACTGCGTACGAATCCATCCGTCTCATGCCCGGTGTCGACACTTCCGGCCGCACCCTCGTGTGGTTCGCCGGACATCTGTTGGCTGCCCACCGTAAGGCCCAAGACAACAAGTGAGCAGCAGGATTAGCGGCCAGCGTCCTTCTCGTTGGACGCCAGGAGCAATGCACGTCCTGTTCGATCTAATGCCGTGCGACCCCGCTTATCGGAAACCATCCGATAGGGCGTGGTTGCGCGGCATCAGTCTTGACCGGAACGTGTCTGAAGCAGCCTGAAACTCAGAGGGGTGATGACCGCCGGGGACGGGCAGCGGAGGCCTAGATCGCTTCAAGTGCGCCTTAACAGCACCAGAACGCTTACCCGGGTTATTGTCGCGGGTGCAATGGGAATGCTGACCGGCGGCGTGGCCGCCGCGGAAGCGCCCTGGCAAGTGGCTGCCCTCGTCGGCTGGGACGTTGCCGCAGTTGTCTTTCTTAGCTGGGTGTTGTCAACGATCTACGCCTTGACCGGTGAACAGACGCGGACGGTAGCGACGCGTTTCGACCCGAACCGTGCTGTTGCTCATGTGGGTCTGGTGGCTGCCTGCCTGATGTGCCTGGTCGGCGTCGGGTACGCGTTACTCCGGGCCGAGCACACAGGGGGAAGCACTGCAGGGTCGCTGGTGCTGCTGGCCATCATCAGCGTCCTCGCGTCGTGGGCAGTGCTCCACACGGTCAGCCTTCTGCACTATGCCCGGCTGTACTACACACCGCCCGAGGGCGGTGTCGACTTCAACTCAGACGCTCTGCCGGAATACTCCGACTTCGCGTACCTCGCGTTCACTGTGGGCATGACCTACCAGGTCTCCGACACTAACCTGACCACCGAGGCTATGCGTCGAGCGGTGCTGACTCACGCGGTGCTCTCCTTCGTCTTCGGTACGATCATCCTCGCTGTGACCATTAACGTGGTTGCTGGTTTAGTCCACTGAACTCGGGCAGCTCGGTCATTTCCAACAGCGCAGTACCGAATGGGTCCGTCAAACTGGGACGCTGAAGACCTCGCGCCGCACGGGCGGACGCCAAAAGGCGACAGGGAGGAATTCTGAATTCCGCCGCACATCTGCGACAAGAAGGTCACGTCTTTGCAATGCTCAACTCCGGCCTGGGCGCAGCCGTGTAAGGGGTCAGTAACGCTTCGGTCACCGCGCCTCAGCAATAGCGCTCCGACCGTACAGTAGGGAACTGCAGCATAGGCGCCGCCACAATCCTCGAATCCATTAGCCGAACCGGCTCAGGCAGTAGCCACGTCCTGGCGTGGCTTAGACTGCATGGCGCCGTGTTGACCAACAGTGAGGTCCCCAATGAAACGACTTCTCATGACTGTGGCCGCAGCAGTTCTCGCGGTCACCGGCCTGACAGCGACCCAGCCAGAGCCCGCTGCCGCAGCCGTGAACAGGGCCGGGTCCTGCGTCGACGGGGCGGGCGTCACCTGGCGGTCCAAAGTGGTCTGGGGCAGCCCGTACAAGACCGCCGACGGGATCACCCGTATCCAGGTCGACTACGCGGGCTGGACAACCACCAAGGCGGGCGTTGTCCCCACTGACTCAGCGGTCCGGTCCTACGACGCTGCCGGGCGGCTGCTGCAAACTCTGAAACGGACGGCGGCCCTCAACTATCGGTCGGGCGCCGTCTACGTCGCCCGTAACCCGCTGAACCCGCCCAGCGCGCCGGGCAAAGCCAAGATCACCATCAGTACCGGCGTGGACGGCGACGGGCACCACAACTGCCTGGTCGCCTTCGTCCAACCGGCGTCCGACCCGGTCGTCGCAGCGGTGGGCGACATGGCTTGCGAACCCGGCGCCGCTGTGGGCAAGTCATGCCAGCAGAAAGCGGTCAGCGACAAGATTCTTGCCGACCCCGCCATCGGCACCGTGCTCGCCCTCGGCGACCTCCAGTACCAGACGGGCACCCTTGGCGCGTTCAGAGGGTCATACGCCCCGAGCTTCGGCCGGCTGATGAGCAAGACTCGACCGATCCCGGGCAACCACGAGTACCGCACACCCGGCGCCGCCGGCTATTACGACTACTTCGGGTCACGGGCGGGCGACCGGACCAAGGGCTACTACTCTTTCAATCTCGGGACCTGGCACATCATTGCCTTGAACTCCGAGAAGGACATCGGAGCCACCGGCGCGCAGCTGGCCTGGCTCAGAGCAGACCTCAAGGCTCATCCGAACAAGTGCGTGGCGGCGATGTTCCACAGGCCCCGCTGGTCCGGCGGCAAGGAGCATGGGGACTCCACCACAGTCGCGCCGTTCATCCAGGCGTTGTACAACGCCAACGCCGACCTTGTTCTGACTGGCCACGACCACGACTACGAGCGGTTCTTCCCGCTGAATCCAGCCGGTGTCCGCGACAACGCCCGTGGCATTGTCCAGATCGTGTCTGGCCTCGGCGGGAGGAGCCAGTACGCGGTGACCCCTCGCGCCATCACCGCGGCGGCGAGTGACTCCACCTACGGTTACACCCACCTGGTGCTGCACCACGGGTCCGCTGACATTTCGTACGTGTCGGCCGTCGGCTCCTTCAGCGACTCCAGCAAGCTCACCTGCCACTAGCCCCCGGTGCCGCCCCACGGGGCGGCACTGGTGGGTGCCCTCACGGCTTGCGTAGTTTCTGCTGCAACTTGCTGACCCCGTCGCGGATCTTCTGCTGATTCTCCGGCTTGCTGAGTTCACGCTGCGCGACCTGGATTGCCTTCGCTATCACGACCGACTTGACCAGCCCTCGAAGAAGACTCATTTTCGTTCTCGCCCTCCTACCAACATCAATGATCGACCCGTGCCGACCCTCGGCACGACTGTACTGCGGTGCCCGCAACTGGGGTCGACGGGAGGCAGCCACCGAGCGACCCGGGAACCCCCTTCCGCCGACGCGTCACTCCCTCCCCGTCCTGGGCGGCGTGTTACGGCCTAACTGACGCGTCGGCATGGGGCCGCGCGGCGTCCAGGTGGCATCAGCGGCGGGCCGTGCGCATCTCGGCCAGGGTCTCCCCGCTGCAGAACTATGGTGTCCAGGTGACATTCGACGTCGAGGCCGAGGCCTACGGCCGGTTCATGGGCCGGTATTCCGAGCCGTTGGCGATCCAGTTCGCCGAACGGGCCGGGGTTCGGCTGGGGCAACGGGCTGTCGACGTCGGTTGCGGGCCGGGAGCATTGACGGCGCAGCTCGTCAAGATTCTTGGGGCCGGGGAGGTCGCAGCGATTGACCCTTCGCGGTCCTTCGTGGAGGCGATCCGAGATCGGCTGCCCGACGTGGAGGTGAAGGTTGGCGTCGCCGAACAACTCCCGTTCCAGGACAACTCCTTCGACGTCGCCCTGGCCCAACTGGTTGTCCACTTCATGACCGACCCGATCCAGGGGCTGAAGGAGATGCGTCGGGTCACCCGTCCCGGCGGTCTCGTCGGAGCCTCCGTCTGGGACCACTCTGGTGCCAAAGGCCCCCTCTCCATCTTCTGGCGGGCAGCTCAGGACCTCGACCCCGCGGTGCGAGGCGAGGCGGATCTGCCTGGCACAGGAGAGGGCCAGCTGGCGCAGCTCGGCCGCGACGCAGGCCTCAGCGACATCGACTCATGCACCCTCACCGTGACAGTTGGTTTCCAGACCGCGACCGAGTGGTGGGAGCCCTTCACTCTTGGCGTCGGCCCGGCCGGCGCCTATGTTGCAGGCCTTGACGAACGCGCTCAGGACGCCCTTCGGGACCGGTGCCTGCGTTTACTGCCACCGGCACCATTTCAGGTCACCGCCACGGCTTGGAGCGTCCTGGGTCGCGCTTGACCAACAAGGGCGCTCACCGGGACGAGGATGGTCTGACCAGGGTGGCCGAGTGGGCATCGCCACACAGCCACACGTCCCAGGTCGAATCATCCGCGCCGGGCTAGTGAGCAGCGACCGTGACGACGATGTCGTGGCTGCCGTGATGGTTACGTACGGTGGTTGCGTGCACGAGCTCGCCTCGGTCGTTCCAGACAACCGACTGGCTGTATCCAGAGCTGTCGTCAGTCATCGAGCGCTCTGCCGCTGTCGGCAGCGTGAGGTCGATCCAGGGTCCGCGACCGCCGTCACGGTTGAGCAGGGCGGCATTGACGGGCACTCCTTCCCTATCGATCGCCATCCGGCCGGTCGCCAGCACAGTGACCGACCCGGAAGGCTCCGTGCGCCAGTGCACGTTGGGTGTACCGACTAGGGACACGCCTGCTGCACTAGTCAGCCTCTGCCCGAGGTCGTCGGCTGCCCCCCAGTCGAGACCATCCGGTGAGGTCAGCCAGTGGATCGGTACTTCTGGAGGCCCGACCACCTCGACGACCGCCCGGTACCAGCCGTCCGGCATCCTGCCGGTCGAGACGAACATGCCAGGGCGGGTCTGCCGGTCGGCAACGCCCTTGACCACCACCCGCTCCGTCCAGGTCGTCAGATCCGTGCTGGACCGCATCGAGATCGCCTGGAGCATCCCCGCATGCTTCTGCCGCTCGTCGGCGAAGAAACACACCAGTCGTCCGTCGAGAAGCAACAGCTCCGGCTCCCAGACCGCTGTCGTGGTCGACTGCGGCGACGGGTCGTAGACCGCCGGCCCACCCGCATCAATGCTGGATCGATACGTCCACGACCAGCCCCCGTCCTCGCTCGAGTAGAGCACGAGTTGGGTGGACGACATGTCACGCGGGATCGCGTTCCCCGCCAGCAGCAGAGCACCGGCCGGGAGCCCGGCGAAGGGCTCCCACAGCTCGTAGATCACCGGTTGGTGACGGTGACCGTGCTGTAGTTGGTCGTCGCGAAGCTGGGCGATGCAGGCCCAGCTCCGTCCACCATCGAGGCTGCGGTAGATCGGGAACGCGGGCCGCCCATCCTCGAGATCGCGGTAGACCTCGGCTGTCAGCAGTAGCGCGCCCGCATTCGGGCCCCGTGGGTTCGCAGCGAGAAGGCGCGTATACAGCGGTCCGTTCTCCCCCACTCCACCGTGCAGGATGGTCTCCTGATGCAGGACGTTAATCAACGTACCTCTTTCTGAAGCGCTGCCGTATTCCGGCGGCATAGCTGTCTGTCTAATGGAGAAATCGCATGGGCTACGCGGAGCCGCGGGTCAGCAGTTAGATGATCCGCGGTCGGTCCAGGTCGAGATACACACGATGCGGCTGTCGGTCAGGGATCTCCGACAGTGGCAAGAAGCCGCCCACCGGCTGCCGGTTGGTGCCGACCTGGCGAGCGTCGAAGTGGAGGCCCTCGCCTGTTCGCGTCAGCAACCGATCCAGGTCAGTGGCCTGCCACGGCATGATCGCTGATAGGGGGGACGTCCAGATACCGTCCTGGGCCAACACGACAGGACCATGTGCGAAGGCGACTCTGTTCGGGTGCCACCGGTCCACGGGGATGGCCCGAAGTCCGGCGCCAATCGCCACCTCGAGCGTGTCACCATGGGTCCACGTACGCGCAACCTCAGCCCAGGTCCCGGGAACGCAGGCGAGTTGGACCGGCTCGCCGTTGAGTCGAACGCTCATGCCCTCGGTCCACTGCGGGACCCGGACCCGGAGCGTGAACTCGGTCGGCCGATCGAGACTCACTGTCAGAGTTGTGGTGTCCTCTTCCGGGAACCCGGTCGACTGGCGGAGGAGGACTGTCGCCCCGTCGTGCTGAAAGGTCACCTCCGAGGGCACGAAGAGTGCGACGGATACTCCGTCATCGGCCGTGTAGTAGATGAGGTCACTAATCTGTGAGACAGCCTGGACATAGGTTCCCGAACAGCAGGGCCAGGCGTCCCAGTGCGGAAGCTTGGTGCTAATACCTAGCCGGTAGTCCTGGTAGTAAGGGGTGACGCCGTCAATCGTCACCGGTGTGGTGGCGCCGAGGCCGGAGTACAGGAGCTGTTCGACCCAGTCGCTGTACTTCGCTTCGCCGGTCGCCTTCATCAGAGCACTACACAGCTTGAAGGCTGCCCATGATCCGCAGACGATCTCCGCGGTGTCGGTACGCCACTCGAGTGATCGGCCCAAGGAACCGTCTTCGGGCATCGTGAACTCGCTGGGGCCGAAGCCACCGGTGGCGTAGCACTGCGTGGTGGTGAAGTAGTCGTGAGCGTTGCGGAGCACCGTCAGAAGGCGCTCGTCACCGGTCACCTCGTAGGCGGCCGCTGCGCTGGCGAAGGTGTTGAGGTGGCTGTACGCGTGCAGCCAGACCGGAACGGGCCACGGCTGTCCGGCAGCAGGTGCCTCTTCGAACAGCGACCAGTAGTCGTCGTAATGCCAGACGGTGGCGAACTCCTGCAGCAACGGGTCCCCGCCCGCTAGGTAGCCCCGGTGCAGGTTCTCGGCGAGGGTGTACCACTCGAGCATCAGTTGCGGCCCGTCACCGGCGAAGTCCGCGGGGGTCGCCTTGGCTCGGGTCCGATCGAAGTTGGCTGCGGCGAACCCGGTGACCCTGGCCAAGACGTCCAGTGCCTCGTCGTAACCGACGTACAGTGCGGTGTCGACAAGGCCGCACACCGCCTTCTCCCAGCCGTACACATGCATCTTGGTGTCGCCGGATGCCGGCAGCGTCTCCTCCCAACCCTTCAGCAGGTCCACAGCTCGTTGGGCAAGATCAGGATTTCCGGCGGCCGCCGAGAGGCGAGCCATCCCGCTCACCCACTGGCCAAAGGTCGCCGCCGAGGTCCGGCTCGCCCACCCAGTCATCGGTTTCCCGCTGGACGGCAGGTCAGCCTCGGCCCGGAAGCCGTGCAGGATGTCGTCGGCGGGGATTGCCAGATAGGTCTCCTGGGCGTTGGCGACCCGATCCGCGAACGGTCCGTCGTGAAGGGTCACCGCTCCTTGCAGCCCAAGAGCCTTCAACTTGGCGGGCGGGGCGTTTCGCCGGTCACTGCGGTAACGGTCAGTCCATGAGGTCATGTTGGGGTCTGTTCTCTTTCTGAGGTACGGATCAGGACTTTGGTCGGAAGGTCGACGGGTTCATCGTGACAGGCCGCTATGCCGACGCCCGACAGCCCATCAACGTGCCAAAGGGCATGCCGGTCGTGTACGCGATGACACCGTCGGCAGACCCGGCTGATACCAGCATTCGACTGGACAACGCCGGTGGTGGACGGCTCGCGGTCGAATACCTCCTCACCACGGGTCGTCGCCACATTGCACATGTCACCGGAACCGCCCGTCACGAGTCGGCCCTAGCCCGCAGTAACGGTGCGCATGAGGCCCTGGCGGCGGCGGCTATCGAGCCCGTCGCGGGAAAGACGCTCTTTGGAAACTGGACCGAAGAATGGGGCCGACAGGCCGCCCGGATCGCAGTCGAGATCGATGCCTCCACGGATGCCATCTTCGCCGGCAGCGACCAGGTCGCCCGAGGTGTCATCGACGGGCTGACACTCGCCGGTCGGCGGGTACCCGACGACGTCGCGGTCGTCGGGTACGACAACTGGAGCGTCATGGTCGAGGGACGGCAACCGAGGCTCAGCAGCGTGGAACCAAATCTTGGCACTGCGGGCAAGGTGGCGGCGCAACTACTCATGGCCATGATCGACGGGGAGCAAAACGGTGGAACTCACTGGGTCGCACCTCAGTTGATCATCAGGCAGTCCAGCGCACCTGCTACTGCGCCGCCATCGGGAGCCATCGGAGAAGACGCCCACCGCCCAGCCCACACGGGCCAACAGTGTGGGGATGGTGCGTAGAGAGGGCCACGGCACGACGTCTCTGATCATTTCGGCAGGTGTGCCGACCTGATCGGATGCCGCGGCGATCGGGCCCGTGTTCAGGTGTTGTACAAGCTGCCGCCCTGAGTTCAGGACGGGTGCTGCCAGGCGACGGCAAGTTGGTCGCGGTGGCCGAACCGTTCGAGGTGGCCGCCGACTATGTTCTCGACGTGCTGTAGATCCTCCAGGGTTCCGGCGGTGGCGTGGAGCCGTACAGCATCGTTGCCACTCACCAGCAGACAGCTGCCCGTGCTGAACAGCAGCCGCTGACCTTCGGGCTCTGATCGCACCTCGGCTTTGTGCCCGAGATGTGCGACGAGCTGCTTCACGTAGCGACCGGCCGAACCGGTCGGTACGACGGCGGAGGCGCTCAGTTCGTCATTCATCTGCACCCTCTGACTCCCCGGCCAGAATGAGGTACAACGATCGGCGGGCCTTGGCCAGGACCTGAGCCGCCGCCTCAACCTGAGCGGTATTGCCGCTGAACCCGATCAGTCGGGCCGCCACCCGAAGTTCGTCCAGGGGCTCCCGCAGATCGGGCCCGGCGGTGCCGTCGGCAAACTCGGCGAAGGGGTCGCTCAGCTCGGCCCCGTGTTCGGCGAGGTGGGCGTGTCCTTCTGGTGTGAGGGTGACCAGTCGCCGGCCGCCTTCCTGATGGATAGTGGCTAGGCCTTCGTCTTCGAGCTGGTCAAGTGTCGGGTACACCGCTCCAGGACTCGGACGCCAAGCACCGTTGGTCCGGTCGCTCATGGCCTGCATCAGCTGATAGCCATGCATGGGTTGGTCGGCCAGCAGCAGCAGGATCGCGGTCCGCACGTCTCCGCGCTGGGCGCGCCTCCGACCACGTCCGCCGCCGCGGCCGCCGGGCCCACCGCGTCCACGCGGGCCATGGTGACCGCGGGCGTGGTGCTGATCCTCGTCGGGATGCCGCTCGGGCGGTCCCTCCGGACCTCTACGACGTCCGTGCTCGTGCTCTTCCGAAAAGCTTCGGCTGTCATGTCTTCTCAAGGTTCTCTCCTTTGTCGATACGCACACGATATATCGTTATCGCGCAGATGGCAACCTACCCGTCGAGGACATCGGCGTTGGCAAGCGGAGACCCGCGCTCTCAGCGTTACGTTGAGGTCATGACTGAACGAATCACACCGCGCCAGTTCCACGATGCTGTTGGCATTGAGGGCTGGCGGGTCGTGTTCGAGGGCGCGTGTGCGCACTATCGCACCGGGTCATTCGCCACCGGGGTCGCTCTCGTGGACGCCATCGGCGATATTGCCGACGTCGCCGGCCATCACCCCGAGATCGACCTGCGGTACGACGGCGTGACGGTGCGTCTGGTGACGCACGAGGTCGAAGGGCTGACCGAGCGAGACGTAGCTCTGGCCGAGCTGATCTCGGCGGTGGCGCGCCGGATGAACCTAACCGCCGACCCGGGCGCCGTACAGACTGTCCAGGTCGCGATCGACGCACTGGTCAGCCCGGAGGTGATGCCTTTTTGGCGCGCCGTGCTCAACTACCGGGAGATGGGCGCCGAGGATCTGGTGGACCCGCGCGGCCGCGGACCGTCGTTCTGGTTCCAGGACATGGAGGTGCCCCGCCGGCAGCGTAACCGGATCCACATCGACATCTCAGTGCCACACGACCAGGCCGAGGCCCGGGTAGCTGCTGCGCTGGGCGCCGGCGGCCACCTCGTGACGGACCGGTATGCCCCGGCCTGGTGGGTGCTAGCCGATCCCGAGGGCAACGAGGCGGACGTCGCCACCTGGATGGGCCGCGACTAACAGACCTCTCGCGGACGCGGCTGGAACATTGGTCGCTGCAAGCCGACACTGGTCCTATGACCGGTGATGAGTCCGCAGAGCGCGCCGTGCTCGTGCCGGCTGACGGCGCCATTCTCCCCGGTGACCTCACCGTTCCTGATGGATGTCGTGGGCTTGTGGTCTTCGCCCACGGCAGTGGCAGTAGCCGCCACAGCACACGCAACCGCCGCGTCGCCGCTGCGCTGCAGCAGGCCGGGTATGCCACCTTGCTGATGGACCTGCTAACCGACAGGGAGGAGGCGATCGATGTTCGCACTCGAGAGTTCCGCTTCGATATCCCCCGCCTCGCCGCACGGCTCACCGGCGCTGTCGACTGGCTGGCCAGCCAGCCGAGCGCAGCACGGCTACCTGTGGCCACCTTCGGTGCCAGTACCGGCGCCGCCGCCGCCCTGATCACCGCCGCCGACCGGCCGGAGCGCGTACATCTCGTCATCTCCCGCGGCGGACGACCCGATCTCGCGGAGGACGCTCTGGCCCGGGTCCATGCCCCGACGCTTCTGATCGTCGGCGGGAACGACCCCGAGGTGCTCCGCCTCAACGAGCAGGCAGCAACTCAGCTGGCTGGCAACACAGTGACCGCTGTTGTGCCCGGCGCAACCCACCTGTTCGAAGAGCCCGGCACTCTAGACGTCGTTATTGAGCTGGCGATCCAAGTCCTGGACCGGTATCTGGGCATTGAGCCGCTCCACAAGTAGGTGCTCTCCTTCGAGTTGCCCCGGGAGTTTCGCCTCCTTGTTAGGGCCGGGCAGGTCACCCCCAGCAGAGGCAGAACGGATGCCCAGCGGGGTCCGCGTAGACCTGGAAGCCCTCGGTAGAGTCGATGTCGTCCGCCGGCTGCAGTAGCCGGGCACCCAGCGATATAACCTCATCATGGGCGGCCGTCACGTCGTCGACATACAGGTCGAGGTGGATCTGTTGCGGCGTCCCGTCCGGCCACTCGGGCGGAATATGATTCGGCGCGAGCTGAATCCCCACCCGTGGTTGACCGTCGACGGAGACACTGTGCCAGTCGTCCTCCGCCTCGACTGTGCCACCAAGCAGTCCGGCCCAGAACGTGCTCTCGGTAGTCAGGTCGGCGGCGTCGAAGACGACAATCTGTCGGGCGATCCTCATGCAGCCATGCTTCCACGGCCTGCCGCGTACCGCCGACGGCCACCGCTGGGGCTCGGTACCTGAACTTCTGGATTGCCCCATCGAACCCCGGCAAGATGGATCATGTGGCCCACAGACGCTGACTCCCTGGTCGCCTTCCAGAAGGAGTTGGCCCTCACGGCACCTGACCCGGTGGCACTCGATTCAAGCACCGCGACCATCGGCGGCTGCTGGGTGTGCCTACCCCGAGGTGTCTCCGGGCCTGGCACGGATCACGACCCGGCCTGGTGCGCCGCGATAGCGATGCGTCAGGGCAGAGTGATTGAGCAGCGAGTCGTCAAGGGCACCGCCACCGCGCCGTACCTGCCTGGCCTGATGGCGCTGCGGCTGGGTCCCCTGATGGAGACCGCCGTACGTACGCTCTCCGTACGGCTCGATGTCCTGCTGCTGGACGCCACTGCCCATGATCATCCGCGGAGAGCTGGCCTTGCTCTGCATCTGGGCGCCGAGCTCGACATTCCCACCATCGGCGTCACGCACCGGCCACTCGCCGGCCACGGTGAATGGCCGAGCAGCCAGCGAGGTGCGACCAGTCCACTGCGCATCGGCAACGCAGTCGTCGGCTGCTGGCTGCGTACCCAACCGGATCTCCGGCCACTAGCGGTACATCCCGGCTGGCGGATCGGTCTAGCCACGGCGGTCGATGTGGTTACGCAGTCGACCCGCGTGCGACGCACGCCTGAGCCGCTGCGACAAGCGCGTGAGCTGGCCCGCCGCGCCCGCAGCCGACAGAACAGCTAAGCGGTGCCCACGCAGTCCGTTTTTCGACCGCTCATGTTCACGGGTGCCGCGAACACGCCGGTGTTCGGGTCGAACCTCAACGACGAGCGCTCGATAACTGGACCCGCTGTCGGGTCCCCGGCACGGGCAGGGTTTGCTTCGCCGCCTCCGAGGAGAGCACCGCAGTCCATGGCGCGCAGGTCGCGCAGGCATACATCGGTATTTCTCCCAAGGTACATCTGTCAGGGGCCGGCGTAGCGTGGACACATGGACCTCGGTCGTTCGCTGTCCTGGCTGCTTATTCTGCGGGGCATACTCGCGATCTTGTTCGGAATCGTCGCGCTCATCTGGCCGGGGCTGACCGCGGTGGCGCTGGCCATCGTGTTCGGGGTCTATGTGTTGATCGACGGTGCTGGACTGGTCGTCAGCGGTATCCGGGGAAAGAACCAGGCCGGCCAGTTCGACCGCGGTCGGCGGGTGCTTTTCGTCGTAGCCGGTCTGATCGGTATTGCTGCCGGCATCGGGACACTCATCTGGCCCGACATCACCGTTATCGTGCTGGCCCTGTGGGCAGGCGCATGGGCTGTGCTCACCGGTGCCAGCGAGATCGGCGCGGCGATCCGGCTGCGCAAGGAAATGACCGGCGAGTGGCTGTTGATCCTCGTCGGTGCCCTCTCGGTGATCGCCGGACTGTTGATCTTCCTTCGACCCGACATCGGCGCCCTTGCCCTAGCGCAACTGCTCGGCGTTTACGGTCTCATTGCCGGTGTGTTGCTGCTGATCGCCGGATGGAGGGTTCGCCGCGCCGTTTCGGCGACCGTCCCCGTGCCGGAATAACAGCGGGGGAGCCGAAGAGGGTAACCAACCAACCGCGCGCGGGCGTGGGGTGGGTCATGACTGTCGAAACCTTGTCTAGCCGCACCGACCGATGTCCCCGGAGAGACTGCGTGCAGCTCGATGCGAAGGCCATACCCCCCGAAACTCCGGCAGACGCCAGGCCAGAGCCCGGGCAGCGGAGGGACCACGACCAGCGGGGTCCCTCCGCCAACTACCTGCCGGCCTTCGGGTGCTTGCCTCCGGAGATCCCATCAGCAAGACGCTTGACGTCAACGACAGCAAGGGTCCGCTTGCGGATCTCCTTCTCCAGCCGACGTGTGACTTTGCCAACCCGTTTACCGCCGACTGCCTTGACGGTGCGGTCGATTGCCTTCTGGAGGGCCTTGCTGATGTCTTTCTCTAGTTTCTTGATTCCCTTGCGATTCTGCTTGCCGCCAGCCATCTATTCACACTACGCGGGGCCCGGCATGAGCCGCATCACTTCACGAGGCGAATCTGCTGGCAGCGCTATGCCTGCCCGCTGACCCATGCCGGCAGCAGGACGGCTGGTGTCAGACTGTCGGCGTGCTGTGGCAGTTAATTTTCTTTGCGGAACTGGTCGGCAGGCTCCCGGCTTCTTGTCGCGCGGAGCTGAAGGGCTCGACCTTGACGCCGGCGCAGGTCGACGCCTGGAGCGACCTGGATCTGCGTCTATGGCTGGGCGAGTCGCTCGACCTGGAAGTCGTGCTGGGGCCGAGCTCTATCTGGGCCTTTGACGAGGCGATGGATTCTCGGGGCCAGGTGGTCAGAGTGGTGTTGGTCGATGGCCGACGCGTTGACCTCAGCGTCGAGGGACCCGGCCGGCTCATCACACGGTCGCCAGTGGAGTCCAATAGCTTCCGCTTCCTGGCCGCGCAGGCTGCGGTGAAGCTTGCCCGCGGTGACCGGCTCATAGGCCTCCATCTGCTGCTGGAGCTGTGCCGACTATGTCTGGTTCAGGCCATGGTGTGGAGAGACCGGGAGAGCGGCACCACCGTGCACCGGTATGGAACGGCACGGGATGGGCTCGCCGTCGAGGTTCAGGGCCTCCTGGAGCTGCCCCTCACTGTCACTCCCCGGCCCAACGCCGTTGAGTCAGCGGCGGCTCTGTACGACCGATGGCGGCAGGTACTGGACCCAGACTATCGGCCTGACTGGTCCGGGCTGGACGCTCTGCTTGACCGCGGTACGGCACCGGCTCGCAAGACGGCGGCGTCCGGAAGCTAGATCCCTGGGGGACCTAAGTCAGCTGGCGAACTTGGCGCGGATCCCGGCGGCATGATCAAGCTCGGTGGCCATCAGGACTCCGTAGGTGAACCCGTTGTGTCCAGGTTGTACGCCTGCGGTGGCGCCCATACGGGCCAGGAACTGAGCAGCGACAACTGCGTCTTGGTGGTCGCCGAGGAGGGTTTGCAGGCGTTTGGCCCGGCGAGCGATCTTCCCCGCCTTGGGGACGGCGTGGTCGGATATCTCGGCCGCGTACCGAAGCCGTTTCATGGCCTTGCGGGCGCGGTGGAACTGCTCGACGTCGTCCCCGGCGTTGGCGAGTCGCTTCTCGGCTTTCCGCCTAGCGGTCCGCACGTACCCAGCTGCTTTGCCGAGATTTGCTCCGGCCGCCGCGGTGAGGGGCGGGGCGGTGTGCCACGTGCGCAGCGAGCCCAGAAGGTTGCGGTACCGCTCACTTGCCATCCCCTCCGCGAGCCGGTCGGAGGCCTCCTTGCGTTCGACGGATAGGACCCGCTGAATCTGGCCGGCCACCGGCCCCAGTACCTGTTCGGCGGGGAGCTCAGCCAGGCGGTCAGCCAGACGCTTCTCAAGGATGTCGCAGTCCCGTACCTTGCCCAGCAGTTCGGCATACCAGACCAGCTCCGGCTCAAGCGCGGCGCTGGCATCGGCGCCGATCAGGTCATCGAACACCCGGAGCGTGCTCCGCAGCCGGCGTACCGCCACCCGCGTAGCGTGCACCAGCGGCGCCCCGGTCCGAAGACCGATGTCGTTAACTGCGATTACGTCGCATTGCGCGGCCAGGTAGCCGGCTACCAGCGCACCCAGCGTGCCCGGCTTCCCCGGGAGTTCCGTCGACCTCTCGACGGTCGCCCTTCCCGGTGCCGGGTCGGCGGCGAGGGCGAGGGCGTGGTCGAGCTTGGTGCCGCCCGTGTCCAGTTTGGCCCCCGCCTTCTGCAGCCATTGACGGACCCTCTTCAAAATCTTCTTGCTGCCGGCCGGGCCCAGTTCCACCTCCACCTCACGCCAGCCATGCGGTGTCGTCTCCTGGCCGGGAGTGGTGGCGCTTACCTCGTCGTCGGCTATCTCGAACAACAGCCCACCGGACTCGTCCTCGACCCGATGAGCCCGCCTCATCGTCGCGATATCGGCAACTGGCGCCAGCTCCTGATCATCCCGCAGGCCAGCAAGGGCATCAGCCAAGGAGCGGGGAATGGACTCCGACTGGGACCGGCTCTGCAGCTCATGTCGGGCCGAACCGTTGGGAACCTTCAGCTGCCAGCCAACCTCACCGTCGTCCTTCCGGCGCCGCAAGGTGATACCGAGGCTTCGCAGGGCACCGTCAGCAGTGTCAAAGTACCGGCTGTCCAGCTGCTGCACCGCCTCACGCACGCGGCCACCGGGAGGGACAAACCTAACCAGCTCCGGCAGAGCCCAACCCTTAGCAACCTTGAACTTGTCTTCCCGCTCCTCCACGACGCGCACCAGCAGCTCCCTTTCGAAACGGCGACCGTGGCGAAGTACAGGTATCAGCGCCGCGCCCCGCCAACATGCAGTTAATAGGACGAGAATGGCACATTCAGGTAAACAAGCCGGGTGGGCAAGCGCCGTGGGTAGCCGGACCCTGCTGCCAAATGGCGGGACGGTGAGATATAGGTTCTTGGGCTCCTCGGAGATACTCGCTGGCCAACGGCATAATCGCGAGCATGATCGACGTCCTGGTGATTCAGCCAGATGACTGGCAACTCTGGCGTGCGTTGCGGCGCCAGGCACTATCCGAATCTCCAGCCGCGTTCGGGTCGACTCTTGCGGACTGGAGCGGGGCCGGGGACAAGGAACTGCGGTGGCGGGGACGGCTCGAGAACGTCGCCTTGAACCTGGTGCTGACGCTGGACGGTGAACCGATGGGCATGGTCAGTGCTACTGCAGCCAGGAAAGCCGCCGACGTTGAGCTCATCTCACTCTGGGTGGCGCCCGCAGCGCGAGGCCGGGGAGTCGGTGATGAGGCTGTGCGGCGGGTGCTGGCATGGGTGCGAACTGAGCACCCCGGGAGCCGACTGGTGCTGTCGGTGAAGCGCAGCAACCGTCCCGCCAGCCTGCTGTACCAACGCCACGGATTCATCGACGCGGGTCCCTCTCCGGACGACGACGACGAGGTGCTCATGATTCATCCCGACACACCGCTCTAGGTCGCTGAGCGCATGATTGGTGCAGACACGGCCATGACCAACGAGGAGGAGCCCCTGATGGTCGCCGACAATCCGGGCGCCGGGCAGCATGGCGAGGACGAGCCGACGGCTGCGGAACGGGCGAAGGTCTGGCGTGAGTTGGATCGGCTCAAAGAGTTCACCCGCGGGGTTTCACTTGACGACGTTCGGCAGGGTGCCTGGTTCGCCCAGCTACTCAAGTTATCCCTGGACCAGTATGCGAATGAAGTGGACGCCGCCTACTTTCGGTCAAAGTATCCCGGCCAGCCCGCCGATGCGGTGGTCCAAGCCCGCATCCAGGTTGCGGCACACTATGCGGGCATCGAGGGTGGGATCAGCGCCGGCGCTTACACCGGGATAGTCGCCGCCACCATTGGCAGCGGCGGCGGAGCTTCGCCCCTCACGCTGCCAGCGGCGGGTGTCAGTTTCGTGCTCGACCTTCTCTACGTGTCCAACCTTCAGCTTCGGTTGGCGTACGACATCGCAGTCGTCTACCGAGTCCCTCTGGACCTCAACGACCCAGAGGACCTGTGGAAGCTCATTCGCGTGGCGTTCGCGATCAAGGGCGGCGAGGCCGGACGGGAGGCCGTTAGTAAGGGGGTGCCCATCCTGGTACAACCGATTATCCGCAGAATCTTCAGCGGCAGCGCGCTCGCTGCCCCCAGGAGCCTTCCGGTGGTCGGCAGATACCTGCTCCAAAGGAACATCGTCAAGTTCGCCATTCCCGCGGTCGGAGTGCCGCTGTCGATCGCTGTGAACTATTGGTCGACCCGAGTTGCTGGAGCCCAGGCGGTCAAGCTGTTCCGTCAGGAGGCCAGAATCGCGGAAGCCGCGCGGCTCATGACGCAACGCACCGTGCACCATGCTGAGCTGTTATGGGTGTTATGGCTGATCATCAAGTCGGATGCGCTGATCCACGAAAACGAACGGCTTTTGTTGAAGCATGTGACCGCGCTCGTGGGCGACTTGGATAGTGAGTTGTCAGCAATCGCGGGACTCGAGTCGGCCAGCCACCTGGACCAGCAGACGGTGTGGGCGATGCTTGGTGCGGCGACCGGTAATCTGGAGCACCTGTATGAGGCCGGTGTCATCGCAGCAGCCGTCGACGGCAAAATCAATGTCAATGAACTGGCCAACTTGAGGAAGCTCGCCGAGTACTGCAAGGTGTCCTTCGACGAGAATGCTGTCCGTAGAGCCGCCGTCGATGCGACGTAACGACCTTCGCCTTCTGAGCACCGGATCACCGACCGAATTGTTCTCCCGACCAGGGGTTACATGAAGATCCTGAGGGCCTATCCCCCCACCGGCGTGTCCACCTAGGCCCTCAAGATCTTCAGTCACCGCCGGAGTCCCGCGGAGAACCTCACCCTAAACGAATACGACTGGAGCCGCTCCGCTGTCTTATTGAAGTAGAGAGTCAGTTGCGGTCCTCTACGAGATACTCGATGTGTGAGCCCACGACCCGCGCCAACGAGACACGACGTAGCTGCGCTGCAGTACCTGAACGCGGCCGCGGCGCTGATTGACTCCTCACTCGCTGTCTCAGCGGACCCCCTTGCTCGGCGCGTCCAGTCACTCCGTAGCCCGGCGTCTCTGGAGTGGATGCGAATCGAGGACGTCGTGGCCGTGGCCCGACACAGCCAGAACCCGACCGCCAGCAAGAAGGCCCTCGTCAACCGGTGGCCCACCCGGGACGAGTTCATCTGCGACGCAATCATCCACACCATGCTGTATCGGGATCGCCCCGAGGACGAGGCGTTAGCAGACGGTCCGCAGGTGCATCACCTGTTGGAAGCCGAGAACGTCAGTAGCGGCGTCATCAAGCTGGTGGACAGCTTCACCGAGGCGTTGCTCAGCCATCCGCGTACCTACCTCCTGGCACACATCGCACCGCTACTGCCCCGGCATCCCGATCTTGCCGCGAAGGTGGTCGAGGGGGCTCGTGGAGCGCAGTTGGTCTGGACGTCGAGGTTCCCGCTCTTCATCGAACATCTAGGGTGCCGTTTTCGTCCTGAGTGGCCCGCCGCCAGGGTGACGATGAGCCTCCAGGTCCTCCTGGACGGCTTCGTCATCAGGAGTCGAGTGGATCCCGAGGCGGTCCAAGCGGCCCGATGGGAATCTGCAAGCCTGCTCGCCGATACCGTCATCGCCTTCCTGATCGGCATCCTGGACCTGCCGGGAACGGAACAATCCGCGCGGGCGTGGCTGGACATACAGCTCGCTCAGCACCGAAGTCAAGATTCCTGAGTTGCCGCATGTCTGTGCCAGCACCGGAGGGTCTTGCGGACTCAACCGACTGGGTGGTGGTATCGGTATGGGGCGACGCGCCCCTGACCGACGGGGGCGGTGTCATGGCGAATGACCAGTTCGATGTGATTGTGGTGGGAGCGCGCTGCGCCGGGTCCCCCACAGCGATGTTGATGTCCCGGAACGGCTACCGGGTCCTGGTGGTCGATCGAGCCAGCTTCCCGAGCGACACCATCTCGACCCACTTCATACAGCCGCCCGGCGTGGCGAAGCTGAAGCAGTGGGGACTGCTCGACCGGCTTACCGCAACCGGATGCCCACCGATCGATACGTTCGCCTTCGACTTCGGCGTGTTCACCATCACCGGGGCCCCGGGCTATGCCGACTCTCCAGTCGCGTACGCGCCTCGACGCACGGTCCTGGACAAACTGCTCGTGGACGCCGCCGCCGAGGCTGGAGCGGATATTCGCGAGGAGTTCACCGTTGAGGGAGTCATCGTCGAAGAAGGTGCGGTCGTCGGGGTCCGGGGGCACAGCAAGGGCGGTCAGTCGGTGAGCGAGTACGCGGCGCTAGTCGTCGGGGCCGACGGCCGCCATTCCATCGTCGCCAAGACGGTGAACCCTCGGCAGTACAACGACCAAGAGCAGTTGTTGTGCGGCTACTACTCCTACTGGAGCGGCCTACCGACTGATGGCCGGTTCGAGAACTACATTCGACCCAGGCGAGGATGGGCCGCGTTCCCCACCAACGACGATCTGACTCTGGTCGTTGCAGGCTGGCCTTTCGCCGAGTTCGCCACAAACAAGGTTGACGTCGAAGGCAATTATCTAAGGAATTTTGAGTTTGCGTCCGAGTTCGCCGACCGGGTCCGTAGGGCCAAGCGGGAAGCCCGAATTGTCGGTACCTCTGTTCCTGGCTACTTTCGCCAGCCCTTCGGGCCGGGGTGGGTGCTGGTCGGCGACGCCGGCTACAACAAGGACTTCATCACCGCTCAGGGCATTAGCGACGCCTTCCGCGACGCCGAGCTGTGCGCCACCGCTGTAGACCAAGCCCTTTCCACTTCGCACCCCTACGCCGCAGCGATGAAAGATTACCAATCCACCCGCGACGCTGAGGTCATGGCCATGTACGAATTCACCGCCCAGCTCGCCTCGCTGGAGCCGCCGCCTCCCGAGATGCAAAGCCTGCTCGGTGCTATCCATGGCAACCAGGAGGCCATGGACGGGTTCGCCCGGGTCAACGCAGGAGTCACCTCCCCGGCCGAGTTCTTCTCCGAGGCCAACGTGACCAGCATCTTCGCCAATGCGCGTTGAGCATACAGACGGTGCAGGAACCGATGGTCCAACAGACATCCCAGACGACCGAGCAGCAAGCGCTGAAGGATGCCCTAGGTGGGTGAGCACAGCATCAGTCCTCGAAGCCTCGAAGGTGGTAGGAATTTCTCGCTGCTCGGAACACTATGGGACTTGCAGTAATGAGGTGCCGTATCAGCGGCCCGGTGAACCCAGCCCCGAGTAGCGCCACCTGAAGCTGTTTGTAGCTGCGTTCACCGGCCAGATCCATGCCGAAGCAGCACAGTAAGGCCTGCTCTGCTGTGGGAAACGGCTGCTCGATGTACCGTTCGAGCAACTTCTGAGGACGTGCACTCAAGGTCCTGGCTGGTGTGAAGGGCAAACGCATCGGTGGTGCCTGTCAGAGGTAGCGATGGACTAGGTCGACCTGCTTCGTCGAGGGGGTCCCACTAATCCTCCCTCCTAAGCATGGACACTGCAGGACATACGCGAAATACACTCGACGTCGGCTTGGCATGTCCGTTGCAAATGATCGGCATAGAAGCAATTCGGGAAAATGATCGGCACGGTGTTCGCGGTGAAGAGCAGATCATGGTCAAGTGCGGTGATCCCTTCAGTCCCTCTCCAAGAGCCCGGTCTGGTAGGCAAGCACCACTGCTTGTACACGGTCACGCAGGTCGAGCTTTTGCAAGATGTGTGTTACGTGTGTCTTCACTGTCGTCTCGCCGATGTAGAGCTCAGCCCCAATCTCCGCATTCGATAGGCCGTTGGCAATCAGCCGGAGGATTTCTCGTTCATGGCCGGTAAGCTCGGCGAGCCCTTTCGGCGGTTCAGGCCTCGCTACCCTGGCGAACTGCTTGATCACGCGTTTGGTGACCGCCGGAGAGAGCAGGGCGTCTCCGGCGGCGACCGTACGGATGGCGGCGATCAACTGTTCCGGCGGGTCGTCCTTGAGGACGAAACCGCTGGCGCCGGCCCTTAGTCCTTCATAGATGTATTCGTCGAGGTCGAACGTGGTGAGAATGAGGATTCGTGCCGCAGGGTCGGCAGCGAGGATGCGTCGGGTCGCCTCGAGACCGTCGAGCTGCGGCATGCGGATGTCCATCAAGACGACTGTGGGCAGATAGCGCGCCGCCTTGGCTACCGCTTCAAGCCCATTGCTAGCGTCAGCCACCACCTCGATGTCGTCCTCGCCCCCCAGCAGCATCCGAAAGCCAGCGCGAACCATCGACTGGTCATCCACGACCAGCACGCGGATGCTCATCAGCGGTAGCCCGCGAGTGGAAACCGGGTTCGGAGCACGAAACCGACTCCGCTCGCAGTCTCCGTGGTCATCTCGCCCCCGTAGATCTTGACGCGCTCGCGTACCCCGACGAGCCCGTGGCCGTGGCTGCCGTCAGGCGATGCGCCGTTGCCGTTGTCGCGGACCTCGAGCTGAAGCTCATCGGAGGCATATCGGACCGTCACGTCTGCCTGGCTGGCGCCTGAATGCTTCAGTGCGTTGGTCAGGCCCTCTTGCACGATCCGGTAGGCCGAAACGTCAAGAGCGTCCGGGAGCGGGTAGGGCGCACCATCGACCTGCAGCTGCACCGGTAGCCCGGCGCCGCTGACCTGCTCGATCAGGACACCCAGGTTGGCCAGAGCCGGTTGGGGCGCCAGCGCGAGGTGATCGTCCTCGCGGCGCATGGCGCCGAGGAGCCGTCGCATCTCCGCCAGTGCGGTGCGGCCGGTCTGTTCGACACTCTTGAGTGCTTCGGTGTCCTCAGCGCGACCGTCGAGTCTGTGCCGGACGGCGCCGACCTGAAGGACCATCACACTGACGGAGTGCGCGACGATATCGTGGAGCTCACGCGCGATGCGGATGCGCTCTTCTGCGACAGCCAGACGGGCGGCTGTCTCCCGCTCCCGTTCGGCGTCGGCTGCGCGTACTTCGGCGGCTTCGGCCTGATCAGCCCGTTCCCGCATGGCAAAACCGGCGAACCAGCCCAGCACGAACAGCAGCGGAGTGAAGATCAACTCGCCGACCTGACGGTTCGGATCGTCGAAGAGGACGATTCCCGCCCCGCCAATCACAATGGCCAAGCCGAGCCGCGCCAAGGCAGCCCTGCCGAGGTTTCCGAGCAAATACGCGGCGGCGAACCCGGCTACGACAGCGCTCGCCGCAGAAGGGACCAACTGGCCGTCTAGGAACGACACCGCCGCCGCCAGCAGCCAGACCGCCGCAGGCGCGGCGAAGGGGAAACGGCGCCGCAACAGAAGCGGCAGCACAACCAGCGCGATCGCGGGCACCGCTAACCACAGCGGCGCGCCCAGCCGGCGCTGCCGAAGCGCAACCTCGAACGCGCTTGCGATCGCGCCCGTCACGACCAGCACGTCGAAGCCGTGCGAGCGCACGAGGGATCGAATTCGGTCCACTCCTGGAACGTACTGCCTGTTTGCCGCTTGCGCCTCATACCTGAGTACGAGCTCATCGTCGCCGGCGGGTAGGAGCGTGCACCAACCATCACGACGATGCGCTCGCCCCGGCCCCACTCCTACCGTCGAAGCAAGGTTCCAACCACGAGAGGTCAGATCATGCGATCGTCAATGAACAGCACCGCCAGCTCACCGGTGGTCACCACCAGGCACGGCTCGGACCCGGTGAGGAGCCAACCCACCCAGTACACCCGGACACAGGTCATGAGGATCTGGGCTGCGGCCGCGCTGCCGATGGCAGCTCTCCCCTGGGTGGTGGCTCCATGGTTCGCCGACCGGCTCGATGGGCCGGCGGCAGGGCCACGCGCGCTCTTGACTACCCTCACTGCTGGCCTCGCGTGGCAGTTCGCACTCGTGCTGATCTTGGTTCGCCGAGAGCAGGGATCGGTGCGTTGGTCGGTGCTGAAGGATGCGCTGTGGCTGCGGGCTCCGCGCAGCCCGAAGACAGGACGCGTCGGCGGCCTGCTCTGGCTCGTCCTCGTTCCCTGCCTACTGATCTTCGGCGCTGAGGAGCTCATCCCGGCGATCCCGCCCGCAGCGGGTCACGATCTGCCCGCGGTCCTCGGGTCGGACGCGGGCACGCAGCTCCTGTCCGGCAGTTGGGGCTGGTTCGCTGTCATCGCCGCCATGGCAGTGCTGAACACCGTGCTCGGTGAGGAACTGCTGTTCCGCGGTCTGCTGCTGCCGCGGATGCAAGGTGCCTTCGGCCGGTGGGACTGGGTCGTCAATGGTCTCCTGTTCGCCACGTACCACCTGCACATGCCGTGGGCGATTCCCACCGCCCTCATCGACACCTTCGCACTGTCCTATCCATCACGGCGCTACCGCAGCGCGATCATCGGGATCGTCGTGCACAGCGCGCAAAGCGTCATGATCATTGCCGTGACCATGACGCTGGTTCTGTCGTAAGCAGGATCAGAATCAAATCCCACAACTCTTGCCACCAGAGCGGTGGAGCGTTAGGTGCCGAGTGGCGGTGCAGTGCTCCCCCGGACCACCAGACGTGGCTCGAGTACGACCTGTGCGGGTTGGGTGCGTCTGCCCTCCAGGCGGTCCACCGCCGCTTGGATCGCCCACTGAGCTTGGACAGCAGGTTCCTGGCTTACCGAGGTCAGGTCGACAGCCGCGAGCTGGGCGACGAAGGAGTTGTCGTAGCCCGTTACCGATACAGCCTCCGGCACGCTGGTGCCGGAGCGGGTAAGCCGGTCGACCGCCCCGAGAGCACAGTGGTCGTTGAAGGCGGTGATCGCCGTCGGCTGTTCGCCGCGCTCCAGCTCCTCAGCCGCTCGCCAGCCGTCGGCCTCACTTGCTCCACCCGTGAGGATTCGGGTGTGCTCGGTCAGTCCATGCCGACGCATGGCTCGGATGTACCCACGCCGCCGGTCGGCCGCGATCGCGCCTGGGCCTCCGGCGATATGGACTATCCGGCGGTGGCCGAGACTGACCAGATGGTCCACGACCGCTTCCATGCCCCGGTCATCCGCAGACCGTACGATGTCGAGATTGTCGAGGGAGACCCTGCGCCCGACCAACACGACCGGCCGGGTCGCCGCAAGCTCCTGTAGACCGGCCCGAGTGAGCGTGGAGCCCAACAAGATCAAAGCCTCACACCGAAACTCCAACAACGTCTCAACCGCATGGCGTTCATCGTGGTTGGCCGTCACGGTGCCCAAGACGAGTCTGTAGTCGACCTCGTCCGCAGCGGCCTGCAGTCCCTCGACCAGTTCGGCGTGGAAGGCGTTTCGGACCCTCATGGTCAGCCCGATGTGCTTGTTACGCCGCAGCGCCAGCAGGCTCGCGGTCCTGTTGGTGCGGTAGCCAATCTGCTCCGCGGCGGCGAAGACGCGGGCACGGGTCTCGTCGCTGGCGCCAGGGGCGCCGCGGAAGACGATTGAGACCAGTGCCTTAGAGACGCCGGCAGCGGCTGCCACATCCCGCATCGTCGGCACGCTGGGTGTCGGTGCGTTACTCATCATTCCCTCCTGGCGTGCTGCCGCACTTGACATCGACAACTCTCCAGTGGATCCTACTCTAGACCGGTCTACTAGACCGGTCTAGTCACCTCGGCCGCGGCCACTATTCTCTGTCGAAAGGGATCCCCATGAAGCTCGGCGCATACACTGCTTGCCTGCACGACCTTCCCCTCACCGAGGCACTCACCGTGCTCGCGGACCTAGGGCTCGACGGCGCGGAGATCAACTCCGGCGGCTTCATCGGCACCCCGCACCTTCCGATCGAGGAGCTAAGGAGCAGCGAGACCGCCCGCTCGGAGTACCTCGGGCTGTTCCAGGCGGCCGGCATCACACTGACCGCGCTGAACTGCAACGGCAACCCGTTGGACCCCGACCCGTCGGGTGCCGGAAAGCAGCACGCCACCGACCTCTACACGTCGATCGAGGTTGCCGCGTCGCTCGGCGTTAAACGCGTCGTCGCCATGTCCGGCGCTCCCGGTTCGGAGCCCACCTCCACCCTGCCGGTGTGGAACGTGCTGCCCTGGCACAGCGCCTTTCTGAGGATTCAGGAGTACCAGTGGGAGGTCGCTGTCCCCTTCTGGAAGGACGTACAGGCATTCGCTGCCGACCATGACGTCAAAGTGTGTCTCGAGATGCACCCAGGCAACATCGTCTTCAACCCCCGCACTATGGAGCGGCTAGCGACCGAGATCGACGCGAGCCACGTTGGCGCCGAGATGGACCCAAGCCACCTCTTCTGGCAGGGCATTGACCCGACGGAGGCCACCAAGGCGCTCGGCTCGCTGATCTACAACGCCGCAGCGAAGGACACCCGCATCAACCCGGCCGCGAAAGTGAACGGCACCATCGACGACAGCTTCACCGCGGTGCCTGACGGCGACCCAAAGTATCTCCCTCTCGGCGGACCGCACACTTTGTCCGGCTGGCCGACCGACCCTTCCTGGGACTTTGTCGCCGTCGGTCGAGGCCACGACCTCGCTTGGTGGAGCGGCTTCCTGACCGCTCTCGAGGCGATCGACCCTGACATGGCAGTGAACATCGAGCACGAAGATCAAGAGCTAGACCAGCTGGAGGGGCTCCGCTCCGCCGCCGAGACCCTGCTTGCGGCCGCAGGTCGCTGAGCCAGCCCACACACCAAGCCCGCCCAAACACCAAGTCTGCAGGGAGATCCATGACCGACCCCATCAGCGTCGCCGTGATCGGAGCCGGCATGGCCGGCCGCTCGCATGCCCATGCCTACCGGACCGCCCAGACGGTGTACGGCAGCGAAGCGCCACCGGTCCGGCTGGCCGCGATAGCCGACGTCAACGAGGCGTTCGCCACCTCCACCGCGCAGCGCTACGGTTTCGAACGCGCCGAGACAAGCTGGCAGGCGGTTGCCGAGGCGGACGACATCGACGCAGTCAGCATCGTCGTCGCCAACCACCTGCACCGTGAGATCGCGGAGGCGCTGCTGGCGGCCGGCAAGCACGTCCTTTGTGAGAAGCCGCTGGCGCCCACTGTCGCGGACGCTGAGGCAATGGTGAAAGCGGCCGAAGCGGCCGACCGCGTGGCGGCCACCGGTTTCTCGTACCGCCGTTCACCGGCGATCAGTGCGATCAGAGACCAGGTCCAGGCTGGCACCCTCGGGGACCTGCTGCATTTCAACGGGCGCTACTGGTGTGACTACTCCGCCGATCCGCAGGCACCCAGCAGCTGGCGCTACACCGGTCCGCTCGGCTCCGGCGCGCTGGCCGATATCGGCAGTCACCTGATCGACATCGCCGAGCAACTGTGTGGTCCGATTCTCACGATCAACGGCGCTTCGCTGCCGATTGTCATCAGGGATCGGCCGGTCCCCCTCGCCGCTGCCCTAGGCCATGCCGCCGGGGTCGCCGTAAGCGACGTACGGGCGCCTGTCACCAACGACGACATTGCGACGTTCGTCGTCGAGTTCGCTAACGGTGCCGCCGGCACCTTCTCGGTCTCGCGGGTCGCCCACGGCTATCCCAATGCCCTCGGCTTCGACCTGTTCGGGGCTGACGGCGCGGCGTCGTTTGATCTTGGTCGCAACTCTGAGTTCGGCTTCGTCGACTCAACTCCCGATCCCGTCACCAACGGCTGGCGCCGCGTGCTTGTCGGGCCACAACACCCGTACATACAAGCTGCACAGTCGATGCCGTTCGCCGGTGTGGGGCACGGAGGCCAGGAGTTCTTCACCTACCAGGCCCGCACCTTTCTGGACGAGATCGCTGGGCTGAAGCGGCTCCCCGCGCCCGCGACCTTCGCCGATGGACTGCGCAACCTCCAGGTCGAGGCTGCCATCGTTGCGGCCGCGAGGACGGGTGCTGCCGTGTCGGTCGACCACCTCACTCCCGTTGCCGGGAACCGCTCAGGGATTGGGGTCGAACCGGTGAAGGATTCGGCCGAAGTGTGATCCGGCTTGCACTGGAGCGGTCGGGCCGGCGACGTCTACGTACCAGTCCGGCCCGCCAGCGAAACCGGCAAGCCGGTCGGTCCAGCGACCCTGCACCGGGAAGGGCACCTCCACGAGCTGGTCAATGTCGGAGAAGTTCAGCACCACGACGATGATCTCCACGCCATCCGGCACGGGTGCCCAGCGGTGGTAGATCACCAGCTGGCGCTCCACGTCCACGCCGACACCGACCGGGTTGAACTGCGTCTGCCACACCTCCCACAGGTGCGGGTACATGGCTGCCGAGCGAAGCGCCGGGAGCTCGCTGCGGAGCTGGGCGAGCCGGCCGTGCAGTGCGGTGAGTGCGGCGCCGATCCGGTCGTCACGGATCTTCCAGCGCAACGGACGGGGTGTGACCCGCCGTCCGGTGTTCTCGTCGTTCTCAGGGATCACGGTCTCCTCGCCGAACTCGTCGCCGTTGCGGATCAGTGGCACGGCTGTGGAGGTGAACAGTGCGATCAGGTACGGCTGGAGCCGCCACCACCCGCCGAGCGCTCCACGCCCGTCCCGCGCACCGGACTGCCACGCGACGTGGGAGTGATCATGGTTGCTCAGGTAGAGCGTCGGCACCTTCCCGGCAGAGAGGTACTTGCGGTTGTTCAGGGCATTGAGAAATGAGCTGTCGATGCGCCCGTTCCAGAGGCCGTCGAAGGCCTTCTGATACAGCGAGTCGTCCCAGAAGCTCGTGGCTGGTGTGGCGTTCGTTACCGCAGCAGCGGTTATGTCCAGGTGCTCCAAGATCAGCGCGAAGTTCTGCTCACCCTTGGCCGAGACGTGCGCATCGACACCGGCCAGGATCTGCGGAAGCCCTCGCATGTCGCCCGCGACGTGGTAGTTCACGGTGCTGTCAAACCGGATCCCATCGATCCCGAAAACGTCGATCCAGTAGTTGCACACCTCGCCGATGAGCTGTCCGGTGATCGGCTCAGCGAAGTTCAAGTCCTGCAGCCCGGTGAACGTCCCGCCGAAGGGCGCAGCCGTGAACGGGCAGTCGGCCGGATCCTCATACAGCTGCGGGTACGAAAAGGCAAAGCCAACATGGTTGAAGACGCCATCCATGATCACGTGGATGCCGCGGGCGTGGCACGCGCCGACCAGCCGTTTCAACCAGGACAGCTTCTCCGCTGGTCGGTTCAGGTCGTTGGCATAGCGCGCCTCCACCGCGAAGTACTGGAACGGTTCGTAGCCCCAGTCGAACTCCTGATCCTCCCAAGCAGTCCATGGCAGAAACTCGATCGCCGTGACGCCAAGGTCGCGCAGCTCGTCGAGCCGGTCACCCACGGCCGCCAGCGGGGCCCGACTGCGGCGGTACCCGGCGCTGAAGTCGTCGATCATGAGCTCGTAGATGACCAGGTCGGTCAGCGGCCTGCGACCTCCGGCAAGCGGCTCGACGACGTTGTCTGCCGGGGCGCTGCCGCCCACCACCACACCAGAGTTCCGGTCGGCCAGGCCGCTGTACCGGGCACACGGGTCGGTGACCTTCCTCGTGGCACCGTCCTCGAACTCGACCTCGAACTTGTACTGGTAGAAGCCGGCCGGCAGTTCACGCTGGGTACGAACCGACCAGTACACCCCGCGCGGGTCGTTGCCGGACTGTACGGTCAGCGGCAAACCCGCTGCGAAGTCCCAGTCCTGCCCACCTAGATGGTGCTGGAAGTCCCCGCTCACACGGATTGCGGAGACGTGCGGGTCAGCCCCCGCAGGGAAGAAGATCCGGAACTCGAGCGCACCCTGGGTCTCGCCGCCCCCAAACTGCCAGGCGCCACAACGCTCATCCATGAAGACCATCGACTACCCCCGGGAGCAGAAGTGCGGAACCACCACCACCGACCCACTGGGGTGCTGGGTCCCTCAGTCTGTACGGCCGGCCCGTGCTGTGTACAGCGAAATGGCATACGGGCATCTTCCGGGTGCTCGCGGCGGGCGCTGGCTCCCCACGGCAGTCGGTCGCTTGGCGCTAGCGGCCGAGAGTCGGTAGGCCGAAGATGGGTGCGATGAACTCGTTGTAGATCCAGTAGCCGATCACCAGCAGCCCCACGACGGACCCCACGCCCCAGCGGCTGCGACGGAGCCGGCGACCCTTCCCTGCGATCGTGTTGGTCGCTGTTCGGGGCGGCCCGTCGCCGCCGGACCGGAACACGGACCCGTCGCCACTTTGGCCCGGGGCGTCCTCTGCCGCAGCTGCTGCCTCACCACCGGATTGGCGTCGTGCTGGCTCCGTCTCCAACAGGGCAAGGTCGTCGCGGTAGCGCTCGGTCCGGCGTACCGTCCGGGAGACGACGGTGTCGACGAGCTCCTCCAGCCACTCGTACGTTCGGGGGTCAAGCAGCTCGAACCGGCTGCCGTAGACGAACATCGTGTCGTCGATAATCTCGACGTCGAAGGTACCGAGCCGGTCGATGAACAGCGCCATCAGGTCCGGCGCGAAAACATAGAAGGCATCGCGGCCGTAATCGCTGGGAGCATAGAGAGTGAACTTGTCGTCGAACTCACCGCCGAGCGACAGCCTCTGGTCTCTGGCCAGGTCGACCGGCAGGTTGGACGTCCTGATCCCGAAGGCGCTGCTGTCGTTAGCCTTCGCGTCGAGCAACAGATGCGGCAGCCGGCGGTCGAGAGTGATCGCGACGTACCCCCAGCCGTACACCTTGGAGTTCTCCTGGTTCTCCGCCCGGATCGTGTATCGGTAGTTCCCTATCTCCACCCGCCGACCCGCCGTTGTGGTGAGCCGGCGCTCGGCAGTCCGATCGATCCCGGCGCCGAAGATCAGCCCTGAGTAGGAGACGACCTCGTCGTGGCCGTAGCGCAGGTTGTTGGCTGCGGCGAAGCGGGTGATCCGGTACGCCGCCTCCCAGCACCAACGGGGAATGACCAACGAGCGAATCAGCTTGATGACCCGCAGCGCTGCCCAGGCCACGCTGAGCAAGATCATCGCAAGGACGCCGACAATCACCAGGTTGAGCGGAAATGGCGCCTCGAGGGTGAACCCCCAGACTGCTTTCAGCAGCGAGGAGCCGCCCGCGTAAAGCAGGAAGAGCAGCCCGGCAAGGGGGATGATGACCGGGATCAGCTGACCGATGATGTCTCCCACGCCGGGCCGCGGGAGCCCTGTGGTGATGTGCCGCCACGGCTTGCCGGTGGCCTTGGAGTCGGAGATGAACGCCCTGAGCGCCGACTGCTCGACGGGTTCGGTCAGAGCCGACATGCGGAGGCGGCGAGCGGGTGGGGACAGCGGGCTGGGTGCGCTCACGGAGACCTCCTGGCGGGCGTGGGTCTAGGTGGTAGCCCGTGCACGCAGCGTAGGGCGAGACCTGACCAGGCCGCCACCGATCAGGTAGAGGCGGCCCCCGATCCGCAGATACATGTCCCCCTGGGTCAAGGTCTCAGTACGTCTGCGCCCGGTGCGGGGCCGCGCTATCCGTCCCTCAGCAGGTGGTCCAAATAGTTGCCGTCCCGATCGAAGTCGAAAGAGAAGTCCGACCGGATGTCGTCGGCATCCGACGGGCACCAGATGATGTTCATCCGATGGCCCAGCACCGACGAGATCAGGTACTCGTTGCGGGCCGTATAGGACTCCGAGCTGATCACGATCAGCTGCTTCGGATCGGGGCACAGCGCCAGATTGAACAGTCCGCTGCCGGCGAACCCGGCAATCACCTCGGCGCGGTCGAACATCATGACCTGTTCGGGCAGTGCGAAATCTTCGGGATAGATCACCGTGAACCCGTTCCGGACAAACCGCTGTTCGACCTCGCGGTAGTTGTGGCAGCCGCGTTTCGTCCGCGACGGCATCCGGGAGATGAAGATCTTCCGCGGATAGTCACGGTGCGGGTGGCCGGCCAGTAGGGCACCGCCGACCGTCCGCCAGATCCTCGCGATGTCGGGATGGATGTAGGTCGGGTTGACCAGCATCGGCGCCGCAGCGAGCAGCGTCTCGACCCGCACCACGCCCTTCACCGCAACCAGATCCTCCGACGCTATCCCGGCTGCGCCGAAGATCGACGTCTCGAACGGCTGCAACTGGTCGAATCTGCCCCGCATCGATACCAGCGCCTTCAGACCGGGATATCGCTCCTTGGCCTCGGACCAGGCCCACAGCCGGGACAACTGCTCAGTGATGGCATGACCGAAGTGCTGGGTGAACTCCGAACCGAGATAGAAGTACTGCCCGCGCAGCCGGCCCGGCGCGCTGAGCGACTTCGGATAGCGGGTGAAGTACTCGCCCTGCTCGGTCAGGAAGTGGTTATGCATTCTCTTCCTGGTGTAGTGCCGGTAGCTGTCCGGCAAGACGATCCCGTCCAGAATCAATACCTGGTGCGGGGCACAGCGCACGTCGTCGTATTCGCGCAGCGAGAGTGACGGGACACGGAAGGTCGTTGCCATCTGCTGCTGGGCCGGTCGGCGGTTCATAGCCAGCTCGCTGCGGGACTCGAACGTTATCGCCGGCAACGTCGACAGCACGGCACCGGGCGACGGCCGGCGGCGTGAGAGGACCTGATCGATCTGCTCGTATCGGGTGACGGGCAGCGATCTCGAGGTGCTGGTGATCTGCCGGAACCGGTCTCCGGTGATCACGGTCCCGAGGTTTTCTGGACACTCCACGGCTGGGTCGACGGCCCTCGGCAGGAAGTAGCTGCCCCCGGTTGCGAGATGGAAGAAGGTATTGCGGAGCCGGGCGTGCCTGTCCTGATCACTCGAGCTCGTGATGTCGATGATGGCGGCGAACGGCCCGTAGGCGGTCAACAAGGCATGGCGGTCCGAAGCAGTCGCGGCGGCCACGACAACCACCGGTCCGTGATCGGGCGGACCGATTGGTTCCAACGACGCGTTCTCGTCGCCGATCACGACAATCCGGGCCTCGTGCCACCGGGCAACAAGGAGTGTGGGCAAGGTCGGGAGCTGCCGGTCGGCGAACACTGCGACCTGCTTGCCGGGCTGGGCGGCGACGGCTGCGTCGATGGCGCCGAGCATGTCCGGGGACACTTCGTCGAGGACGCCGGGCACCTCTCGGGCGATCTCGAGCAGTGACCGGTGGCCTCTGCTGATCAGAAGTCGAGCCCGCTGGGCTGCTGCCCGCCCCACGCCGGACATCGCCTGGCGCGGTCGTGAACCGAATCGGGAATCGGCAACCCACCAGAGTTGTCGCAGGGTCTCCCGCATCATCGTCGCTGGTGCCTGGTCCACGGCTGCGGCCGATAGTCGGAAACGGTCACCACGATGTCATGGCTGTCGAGGCACGCCGTCGTTCGGACCGGCAGGGTCGGTTGTCCGCAGACGGGTGTAGAGCTCGCCCCGATGCGCGAGTTGCCTCGTCCGGGAGAGCGCCGGGGAAAATCATGGTCTCGCCGCGGGACGCCGTCGGCTGGCCGCGCCTCGGAAAGGGGCTGTGGAGGGGTCGGCCTCCAGCACGGGTGCCGTCGCCGGCGGCTCCGGAAGCAATCCCTGAACACGTTCAGCTGGACAGCAGTCCAGCCGCTGTTGCGGGTCAGAATCTCGACTCCGGCGAGGCTGTTCCACACCCACACCCTCCTTCACCTGCACTTCGAGGCCCTGTTTCGCCACCTTGGCGGTCACATCGAATCGTTGCACCGCCGACGGTTCATATCCAGTGACCTGGCGGCAGAGGTGCCGCGTCCCGACCGCCACGGCGTACCCTTCGACGCCGACCAGTACCAGGGCGAGCAGGGCGGCGGCGAAAGGGGCCCGTTCGCGGACCAGGTGGTGTGGGCGGTCGACAGCTCGGCGCGCCGTCGGCGCTGATCCTGGCGCTGCTGGCTCGGGAGGGCAGCCGGGTGTTCCACGCGTCCGGAGGGTGGGTGAACATGAGCACCGCTTACACCGGCGACGGAAAGACCGACGCGAAGCCATGGAGGTCCCTTTGGGCCCTCCTCGACGACGACCGCACCTTTACGCCAAAGAGGCCTGGGAGTGGTAGTCGGTCGGGTTGTGGTAATTCCGGAGAGGCGACAGTTCCCCATCCGAGATGTCGACGCGCGCCTGCTCGAGCCAATTGATCGTCCGATGCTGGTCGGTCAGCGCGGCGCTCATGCGGGCATGGCCCATTCCACGGCACACCTATTTCTCAGCGGCGCAGCACTCACCCAACGGGGCATTGCAGTTGGCCGGTATTGCGCGGAGGGGCTAGCGGTACCGCCGAATCGCTGCTGGCGTCGATGCCGGCGCATGCTGTATGCGGAATCCTCGAAGTCACAGCCAACGCCGTTGTCCCAGGAGGGGATGCGAAATGGAGCAGATCTTGCGATTCTTCGACTTGGTGCCCGTTCCTGCGGTCGCCGCTCCCATTGACCCAGTCACCGCAGCAACCGCCGGGATTGAGGGCCCATCATGAGCCGCATCGGCATGGTGGGCCTGGGCCAGATGGGCGGCGAGCTCGCAGGCCGCCTGCTCGCGGTCGGCCACGAAGTACACGGCACAAATCGAACCGCAGCGAAGGCGCAGCCGCTGATCGCGCGGGGCCTGAAATGGCACGACACGCCACGTGAGGTCGCCGGCGCCGCGGACGTTGTGATCAGCATGGTCACGAACGACACCGCCCTTCAGGAGATCACCGGCGGTCCGGACGGAATCCTGGCCGGACTGTCACCCCGCCAGGTCTATGTCGACATGAGCAGCGTTAGCCCGCAGGTGAGCAGTCGGGTCGCCGAGCGGGTCCGCTCGGCTGGCGCAGTGATGCTCGACGCCCCGGTCTCGGGCAGCGTCCCGCAGGTCGAACAGGGGACGCTGTCGATCATGGTCGGTGGCGACGACGCGACGTTTCAGCGGGTCGAACCACTGCTGCGCCAGCTCGGCCAGACGGTCACCCGTGTCGGGGACAACGGCGCCGGCGCCCTGCTCAAGCTGGCCATCAACATCAGCCTGGCGGTCCAGACCCTCGCATTTAGTGAAGGGTTGCTGCTGGCCGAGCGCGGCGGCATTGATCCACGCCTCGCCGCCCAGGTGATGAGTAGCAGCGCGATCGGGTCACCGATGCTCAAGACCCGCATTCCGCTGCTCCTCAACCTCCCGGACAGCGCGTGGTTCACGATCCGGCTTATGCACAAAGACATCCGCCTCGCCCTCGACGAAGCCCAGCGCCTGGCTGTCGCGCTTCCCTCCGCCGCCGCCGCAGCCGACATGCTGACCAAGGCATCCGAGCTGGGTTACGCCGAGCGAGACATCGCTGCGCTCCACGACGTGCTGGACGAGATCAGCCATCCGACGGCGTAAGCAGGGGCGAGGCCGCCTCGTACCCCCTACCTCCACGAGGCTGCCACCCTGGTACGCAACGGGGGATGGATCGCAAGTCGGATGCAGTGCCCGCCGGGGACCGAAGGTCGGCCGAGCCCCGAACTGGCGACGGGACGCCATCCAGACGACCACACCGCACCAGCCCGCATCCACCACCTCACCAGCTGGAGAACCCTCATGAACGACCTACCGGACCCCTGCGCAGAAGGTCACACGTCGATCATCGTGTCCTTCCAAGGCGGCTCCCCCGACATCAACGTCTGCCGGGTCTGCTCCGACCTGTTGCCCAACCCGCCGTGGCTGAACTGCCCCGATTGCACCCATCTTGTGTTGGACGGCTGGATCATGGCCGACTTCTGCGCAGCGCACATGAGGCTCGACATTGAACCCGAAGGAGCAGCAGCATGAGCCAACGCGTTGATGGACTCGATCTCGCCGGGCGCCATGCTCGACGCTCGCTCGCCTGAGCGTGCTATCGAGTTAGGTGCACTGAGGGAAATGGTGTGCGAGTTCCCCGTTGAGGTGCGTGGCGTCGTGATGTGAGGTGGTGTTGACGACGTCGGGTCATGGCGCCGTGTCCCGATAGCGGCCTCGGACAGGCACCATCACAATTCTGAGCCGCATGAAGTCAAACCAAGATCACCCGGAAACCGGATTAAACACCACATCCGCGGACGTGGCCTGCTATTGGTCGCCCGCGTGCGTGAACGCCCTGCGCTGCTCGCCGGGAGTGTCTGACTAGGACGAGCACGACGGCCGACAGCGCCGCCACAACCGCAGCGAAGGTCGGCCCCGCCGCGCGTAATCCGATTAGCTGGGCGAGGACGCCCTCGCCGATCACCGTTACCCAAAACGCGAGATACATTACGACGAAGAAACCCGAGGCGACCTGACCGCGCCGTTCGACAGGTGAGCTGGCGTTCACCGCTGCCAGTCCGGCCCGGAAGCTCAGGCCCAGCCCAACGCCGGCAATCACACCAGCGAGAACGAGCCGCCGCCTGCGTGAATGTCCCGCGCATCTCGGTCGGAACTGGCAGCCCCTGTGGCCTGAGCCGCGGACGGCCCTTCGTCGTGACCGGCTCCGGCATGGCCCAGATACCAATCGCTGCGGGACCAGCAGCGCGAGGTCGACCCAGAAGATCTGTCGCAGCGGCGATCCGGCCCACTGCGAGAGCAGCCCGGCCAGCAGCGGTCCGCAGCCCAAACCGCCCATGTTCGCCAGCGTCGCCATGAGCGTGGCTCGTGCACGCCGCCTGGGTCCGTAGAGGTCGAGCAGAGCAAGGCTGTCGGCGTTCAAGAACACGGCGGCGCTAAGCACCGAGAACCCGAGTCCGGCCAGCAGCACCCGCCGACCCCCCGACCTGGTCGGACAGAGCGCCAAACAGGAACAAGGAGGCGATCACGCCCGCCGCATACGTGGCGAAGATGACCGTGATCATCAAATTCGGAGAAACCGAAGCGGGCTGAATAGCGCGTACAGCGGGGTCGGCAGCGTCGTGCTCAGCATCGCCACCGCCAGCGCATACGCGACTGCGACCGTACTGCGCCTTTTGTCGGGTGGTGAAGGGGGCATTGCAACGGGTCCTCGCTCGCTTCCGAATTGCATGATCTTCACCGCTAAGGGGACTTTCACATGCAGTCAACGGGAATCGCCATCTTCCTGCTGGCTGGGGGTCCGGCTGCAAGGTGGCCGTGAAGACATGGCTTGCGGTCGCCACGATGCTTGTCACATCGATTCGACCACCGCATGGAAGGAGGCTTCGAATGCTCGTCATCATCATGGTTGGTATCGCGATGACGCTCGTGTTGTGTATCGCGGGGCCCGTCGCTACATTGCTGGCAGTAGGGCATCGGCGCAAGCGACGCGCGGCACGTGACCCGCTGACGCAAGTATTCCGGGCGCGGGAGCTCCGCCAACTCGACGCGCACCTGGAAGGGGTCGCTCGGGAAGAACGTCGTCGCTTGGAGTCCGAGCTGGCGCGCTACCTGGCGGGTCGCGCCGGGCACGTTGTGCTTGTTCTAAAGGCGCCGAACGGTATCGCGCTCGAGCTGTCTGATGGTCGTCGGCTTGCGCTGCGGGGCATCAGCTACCGCAACGTCGAGATGCTCCACCGTCGTGCGCCGGTGGACATGCTCCGCCCAGAGTGCGTTGACCGCGATGCCGGTGTCTACGGTCTACTCCTCCGTGGCCCCGCAGGGAAAGAAGTCAAGGTTTACGCACGCAACATCGCTCTCGCAGTCTGATCTACGGCATGGAAAGGCATCTTGATTACGGCCAGATACGGGCAGGGACAGCTCCTGACGAGGGTTCCCGACCGTGGCGCCTTCGCCTTCGCCACTCACATCAGCCAACATGGGCGACCTGGGAGCCTATCAAACGCCACCGCCGCCGCACGGAGGAATAGTCAAGACCTGTTGGATCGGCGTGTATCGAGAGGCAGCGAATCTCTCACAACCGCTCCTGGCGTGCGGCAAGGTTTAGACATGGTGCATCTTGGGCGTGCCGCAACACGTGGTTATGGCTGGGTCCAGTGGCGTGGTTCCTAGCCGTCGCGGACGATGCGCATGGTCATGTTGGAAGGCCCCGCACGCATGAGCACAATGTGCGGATGACATTTTGATCATCCTCATGAGGCGCGATTGAGAACGTCGCGCCCCATGGTCACGCTTCCCGTCCGAGGACGTTGCTACCGTTGACCCAACGTCGAGCGTCAACCAAATCAAGCTGGGCCGCCTTAGGCGGCGTGAACGTCCTCGGTGGGTGCGTCCAGGTCGAAGAGCTGTTGCAGCGCTTCGAGGTAGACCGGCCCTTTCGGCCCGCTGGAGAACTCCTTGGCGCGGACCGTCGGCCGGTGCAGGATTTTACGAAGGATGCGGTGGACGGTGACCGCCGTCTCAGCCCGTTGCTGTTCGCTGAGGTCCGGGAGCCGGTCTTTCAGCCGTTCCAGTTCGGCGTCGGCGAGCTGCCTAATATGTGCGTGCATCGCGGCGATAACGGGCGCCGCTCCGGCCTGTTTCTGCCGGTCCATGTAGGCGGCTGCCTCCGCGGCGACGATGGCGCGGACCAGGGGGATCTGGTCGTGTGCCTCTCGGTCTGCAAGGTGCTGGCCGAGCGCGGTGAGGTCGACGAGAGTGACACCGGGCAACGGCCCGACGGCGGGGTCAACGTCGGATGGCATGCCCAGGTCCAGCACGAACAGCGGCCCGCCGCCAGCCTGCGCCCTGGCCGCCCGCACCGGCTCAGCGGGCACCACGGTTTCGGCGGACCCGGTGGCCGTGATCAAGATGTCAGCCTCGGCGAGCCTCGCGGGCACGTCGCTGACCAGCAGATGCGTACCAGCCACTTCCGCGGCCACCTCGGCGGCTCGCGCCGGGTTGCGGCTGGCCACTGAAAGCCGTCCGACGTGGGCATCGCGGAGCAGCCGTGCCGCGAGTTTGCCCATGCTGCCGGTCCCGAGGACCACCGCAGCGCGTCCGGCGAGCCCGCCGAGGTGCACGTCGGCGAGGTCCAGGCCGACCCGGACGAGCGAGATGCCTTCAGTGCTGATCGTGGTTTGACTGCGGGCCCGCTTGCTGGCCCGTAGCGCCGCATCTGTCAGGCCGGTGATGGCAGGGCCGGTGGTCCCCGCCGCGGCGGCTGCGCGCGCCGCGTCCTTGATCTGGGCGACGATCTGGTTCTCGCCGACGGCCATCGAATCCAGCCCGCACGCGACCGAGAACAAGTGTTCGGCCGCCGCGCCGTCGAGTCGGATGCGGGCCATCCGCATGACCTGGTCAACCTGGAGCCGCCCTCCCACCACCCCCGCCATAGCCGGGATCACTTCTGCTATCGGGCCGTGGGCGGACGCGTAAATTTCGACGCGGTTGCACGTGGACAAAAGGACCACCTCGTCGATGGTCGGCAGTGCGTGCAGCCGGGTAAGCACGCTGCCTCGTTGTTCAGACGGAACGGCAAGCTTCTCCAGCACATCGGCCGACGTGAATCGGTAGGACAGGCTCAGGCTAACAATCGTCATTGCATTGACCGTTCGCTATGGGATTCGGCTAAGGGATTCGGTTTCGGATAGCCGAGCGGCCTGGCACCTGCCGGCACCAAGCCGCTCGGCTAACACGCTGCGGTCTACCGATAAATTAGGACTGTCCGGCGCGGACGCCGTCCTCGATGTCCTGTCCTAGATCCTTGTCGACGTTGGTCCAGTACTCATAGGCGCGTTTTAGCACCGGCTCGGTAACGCCGTCGAGCAGGTGGCCAACGATGTTGCTGACCAGCCGATCGCGCGCTGCGTCGTCCAGCACCTCGCGGACCAGCGTGCCAGCCTGGCCCCAGTCGTCGTCGTCGTCGTGCAAGGTCTGGGCGGCGTGCACCATCTCCCCGTCGGAATGCCAGCCCGCTGGCTCGCCGTAGCGGGCGACGTCGGCCTGCGGGCCGCCCTTGGAGTTCGGCGCGTATACAGGGTCCGTTGCGTAGCGGTACCGCATGCGGCCAGCCGTGCTGTAGTTGTGCGGCGGCGAAACCGGAGCGTTCACTGGCAACTGGTTGTAGTTCACCCCGATGCGGGCGCGGTGGGCGTCCGGGTATGAGAACATCCGGCCCAGCAACATCTTGTCCGGACTCGGGCCGATCCCGGGGACGAGGTTGCTCGGCTCGACGGCGAGCTGCTCGATCTGGGAGTGGTAGTCGGTCGGGTTGTGGTCCAGGGTCATCCGGCCGACCTCGAGCAGCGGGTAGTCCGCGTGTGGCCAC
Organism: Propionibacteriaceae bacterium; assembly: GCA_025965155.1. GTDB lineage: Bacteria > Actinomycetota > Actinomycetes > Propionibacteriales > Propionibacteriaceae > Microlunatus. The sequence continues at coordinate 885 of JAOPXN010000112.1, read as the reverse complement.
ACCTTCGTCATATCGAACGGGTTGAACCGGTAAGTCTTGGCGTCCTCGAACGGCATGATCTGCACCTTGAGCGTCCAGCTGGGGTGTTCTCCCCGGTTGATCGCCGCCCACAGGTCACGGGTGTGGAAGTCGCCGTCCGACCCCGCCAGCGCGTCGGCCTCGGCCTGCGGGAGGTAGTCGACGCCCTGGCTGGTGATGAAGTGGTACTTCACCCAGACCTTCTCCCCGTACGAGTTGACCCACATGTATGTGTGCGAGCTGTACCCGTTCATGTGCCGCCACGTCCGCGGGATGCCACGGTCGCCCATGAGATAGGTCACCTGGTGCGCCGACTCCGGCGACAGCGTCCAGAAGTCCCATTGCATGTCGTGGTCGCGCAGGTTGTTATCCGCGCGGCGTTTCTGCGACCGGATGAAATGCTGAAACTTCATCGGGTCACGGATGAAGAACACCGGGGTGTTGTTTCCTACCATGTCGTAGTTGCCCTCGGACGTGTAGAACTTCAGTGCGAATCCTCGGGGGTCGCGCCAGGTGTCCGGGCTGCCGTGCTCCCCGGCCACGGTGGAGAACCGGGCCACCATTTCGGTGGTGGTGCCGGGCTGGAACACCGCTGCCTTGGTGTAGGCGCTTACGTCGCCGGTGACCTCAAACCGGCCGAAGGCGCCACCGCCCTTGGCGTGTGGCTGCCGCTCGGGCACCCGCTCCCGGTTGAAGTTAGCCATCTGCTCGATGACGTAGTGATCCTGCAGTAGGATCGGGCCGTCCGCGCCGACGGTGAGCGAGTGCTCGTCGCTCTCGACCGGGATACCGGCATCTGTCGTCGTCGGCTTGGGCTGTGTGGTGGTCATACTTGTGTCTCCTTAATGGATGGAACCCAGGACCGTC
>JAOPXN010000109.1 GCA_025965155.1 Propionibacteriaceae bacterium | reverse complement strand
ACGCCGACGATGGACAAGGCGAAGAAGGCGTTGACCGCGGCACCGAAGCGGTCTCCGGGCTCTGGAGCTCCGGCCACGCCTGGTGAGGCTTGTGACTGGCCGTACGCCGCGTCGAAGTGGGGGTCGTCGTCGGTGCTGGCCAGCAAGGTGACCGACCCCGCGTCTCGTGCGCTGCCGATGTCCTCGTCGGGGTCACCGACCAGTACGCCCTGCCGCGTGGCCGAGAGGACCGCACCGAAATGGTCGTTCGGCTCCGCCGAGCCCGGCACACCTGGCGAGTTCTGGGTAATCGTCTCCACGTCGCCGAGCAGCAAGACGCCGTCGGACACAGTGGCGGAGTAGTGCACGACCGAGCCGGCATCCGACACCCCTCCGACGTCGGCTGACGGAGCACCGAACCATAGGTCGTAGCCTGTGCGCCCGAGGTTGTGGGCGACCGCCACGGATGAGCCGAAGCCAGAGCCCGGAGTGGCGCCGCCATCCAACGGCTGCGCGCCGAAGACCTGGAAACCGTCGTTGTCGCCCAGGATGACGTAGACGCGGCCGGCACCTCCACTTGCTCCCGGGGCGCCGACGATCAGTTCGTCACAGCCATCCTCGTTCAGGTCGGCCAATGCAACCGAGGCGCCGAACCGATCGCCCGGCGCACTAGCGCCTAGGCCGACGGCCGCGGGAGTCAGAATCCTGCTCGGCGCCGTGGTGAGCCTCAGGTCGACTTCGCCTCTGCCGTTGGAGCGGCCTGGCAACCCCACCACGAGGTCGGACCGGCCGTCGCCGTCCACGTCGCCTTCAACTGGGATGTCTGACTGGCAGCCGGGCAATGCTGCAGACGCGACATTGCCCGGATTGAGAGCGGCCACCACCATGGCCGCCGTCACAAGAACCGCTTTCACACTCCACATTCCGCTGCTCCTCACCCGCTGCACGACCAGTGCGAGACGAACCCGCCTGGCGGGTCCGCTGAGACGGGCCCGACAAATTGGTCGGCGGTGACCGCTGGGCCGTCTTTGGCAAATCGCAATCGAGGAGGACCAGAGGGGAGAGCAAGGTGACGTTGCGGATCATCCGCCTCGGTCTGCAACAGGCACCCGCCAGCTCCGCTGGGTAACTAATGATCCTATTGCATCGGCCGCGGGGTCGGAGCCGTTTCCGCCCAATCGGGGCGCCCGATCGGCTCACCGATCCCGTTCGGCGACGTCAACGTCGGTAGCAGTTGATCTTGGTCGGGACCGGCCGTTCGCAACTAGCGGGGCAAGACGGCAAGCACCCGAACGATATGGTCGCGGAACTCCGTCATGTATTCCCGCAGGAAAGTGGCGGTCGCCTCATTGGTCGCTTCGCCTTCGGCGGTGAAGATCTCCGGGGCGTAGTGGACGTAGGCCTCCGGTGTGGTCATCTGCCGAGGGTTGCAAAAGCTCAGTACAGCGCGCAGGCTCTGCTGGCCCAGAGCGGTGCCGATCGCACCAATAGATGCCCCAATTACCCCGGCCGCGATGTGGTGGAAGGAGTTCTGCCCCCACGGCCGCGAAGCCCAGTCGATTGCGTTCTTCAGCGCGCCGGGGATTGAGCGGTTGTACTCCCGGCTGACGAACAACACCGCATCGGCTTGAGCGACGATTCCTTGAGCGCCGATGCCTCAGCCGGATAGTTCGCGTCGTAGTCGGGGCTGTACGGCGGCACGTTACGGATAGGAATCTCGGTAAACTCTAGATCCTTTGGTGCCAAGCGGATCAGCGCCGGCGACAGTATGCGGTCGATCGACGTCGACGAAAGACTGCCAACGAAGTAACCGACCTTGTGAGTGTTCATCACAACCTCCCCGATCAGTTCTTTTTGAAGTCTTGTCTTCGCTCCGAATCATTGAACCACCTGGTTGGCGTGATGGCATTAACCGTATCGCGGCCAAGCCACTGCGAGGCTTCGACAGCACCAAGATCAACAGCCCGCAGTGGCACCGATGTCCGCTGCGGTTCCCACTCGGCGCGATAGGGCTGTTGCTGCGTACCAAGAAACTAGCAAGACTGGGGGAACGCTTCTGTGCGGAGGGTTCTTCCGCGTCCGCCAGGTCAACGCCACCGACTATGTCGGACCGACAATCGACATTCTCCGGGCGATCCGGTCCGAGATTGTCGCGCGCCTCGCGCGCTAGCGAGTCGGTTCGCAGCGCGTCGCGACAGCAAGGTCACCGGCGCGCCCATCGGGGGGCATGTTCGGGAAGCGGACCGAGCGCAACAAGCCGCGCAGGAATAATGCCGAACCCCGGAATCCTGGAGATAGCCGACCTGGCCAGCGGCGGGAACTTAGTCTCCTGGCCGCTGACGATCGGCCCGAACACCGCGTAATGAAGGATCCGCTGCACTGTCTGCATGATCACGGTCGGCATCCAGCGGCGCCGACGAACCCTGGCGAGATCCCGGGGCTGTGGCGGCCCGTGCCTCATCGGCTCGACGAGCAGGCGCGCCGCCGCGACCGCGTCTTGGATCGCCAGGTTGATTCCGACCCCGCCAGCGGGGGACATGGCGTGGGCGGCGTCACCGATGCACAGAACGCCGTCGCGGTGCCAGGTGCGCAGCCGATCAAGCTTGACGTCGAGGTGGTGAAGATCGTGAAGTGAGGCGATGCCGCCGACCCGGTCCGCCAGATCCGGACGAAGTTGCCCGATCCGGGCGCGGAACTTCTCGATCCCTTCCTCCGCGATCCGGCGGTCGGCGTTCTTCGCGGCGATGTACGCGAGCTGGAAATAGCCTGGTCGCGGGATGCTCAGCAGTATCTCGTCTCGTCCGAACCGAGGCTGCAGGCGGTCCTCCTGCGGCGCCGGGCCACTGTCTCTAGGGAGTCGGAACCACCAGGTGTCGAAGGGAACTTGGTACGCGCGCGGGACCAGACCGGCTCGGCGGCGCACCACCGAGTCGCGACCGTCGCACCCGACAACCAGGTCGCAGCGCAGCTCAGCCACTTCCCCGGCGCTGCTCCGGGTCCGGACACCGACCGTTCGACCGCCGTCCGTCAGCAGATCGACGACCTCCCTCTCCATCTGCAGCTCAAACTGCGGCTCGCACCGAGCCGCGTCCGCGAGCAGGGACAGCAGGTCCCACTGCGGCACCATGGCGACGTAGTTGTACGGCGGTCGGAGCGTACGAAAGTCCGCGATCACGGTCATCGACCCGTCCGGACCGGGAAGTTCGAAGCCACGAAGCTGGCTCTGTGGCAGCGCCCTGAACCGGTCCCCCAACCCGAGCTCGTCGAGCAGCCGAACCGTTGAGGCATGAACGGTGTCGCCGCGGAAGTCGCGCAGGAAATCGGCGTGCTTCTCTAGGACGAGGACCTGGATGCCGGCCCGGGCGAGCAAGAGGCCGAGCATCATCCCCGCCGGTCCGCCGCCAGCGATCACACAGGTCCTCGCCTCGGCCTGCGACTCCCCCCGATCCGTCACCTTCCCAGTCTGACCCCATCTTGGCTGCGGAGTCGGTTCTCGGTGCAGACGCGGTGGCGTCAGGGCCCTCCCCGCCAGTGCTCAATGCGGCGATGATCGGGGGTGAAGCCACTGTTGACACCCCACAGCACCGCCTGAGTGCGGCTGCCGACGTTGATCTTCCGGTAGATCGTACGGATGTAGGACTTCACGGTGTTCGGACTCAGGTAGGTGAGCGCGGCCACCTCGGCATTGCTCTTGCCCTGGGTGATCAACGCAAGAATCTCCGCCTCGCGGTCGGTGAGACCCTCGCCCCGTCCTGGCCAGTTCAGGCCGCTGGCGCTGCGGGCCCGGCCCGGTGGGTCGCTCACCACGATCTCGCCGGCATTGACCGACTCGAGAGCAGCAACGAGGTCTCGGGCGGGCAGCGCCTTGGACACGTAGCCGTGCACTCCTTTGTCCCGAGCACTGTTGAGGAGGTCCGGGTGGAAGTTCCAGGTGTAGACCACCACGTGCCGCGCGCGCGGATTCTGGACCAGGATGCTGATCTCGTCGTGGTCGGACTCCGGCTGGGCGAACGAGTCGTACAGCACGATGTCGACTGTGTCTTTGAGCGGGCTGTTGGTATCGAGCTCCGCGATCACCAGACGATCCCGGTACGGCTGCAGCATGTTCGCCAGGCCGATCACCACCACGTCATAGTCGTCGACCAGCGCGATCGTGATCGGACCCGTGGACGGCGGCTGTGCCATGGGCACACCTTACCTACCTAAGGGTGTATTGCACCCGCCTTGCGGGTGGTTGAGTGGTTCCCGTGAGTCGACTCACGCCAGGGCTTGGCCCGACCTGTATTGCAGGCCGGGAGGTTCATCTCAGGAGGAGGAAGCAGTGGAGATCATCGGAGTTCTTATCGCGGGCATCATCATCGGCTTGCTGGGGAAGTTCGTGGCCCCTGGGGACAAGGACAACATCCCGATCTGGCTCACCATCCTGTGTGGAATCGGTGGCGTCCTGATCGGCTGGTTCATCTACACAGCCTTCGGCGGCAACGGCAGTCCCGGCATCGACTGGGTGCGGTGGCTCGTCGCGATCCTGGTTGCAGCCGTGCTGGTGGTGATTGCGGCGAGTGTGACTGCTCGGTCCCGGACACGATCTCTGTAGCAAACGACGCGGGGCCTGGCTTTCCATCGCACGGCCAGGCCCGCGTCAGCTCAGGTTGTCTTTGTTCCGGCTCACTAAGAGCACCGTGATCAATACCGCGCGGGTGGAGATGGGTCCAGCCACCCGCCGTCCGATCAGTGTGCGCAGTAGGAACCGTTGGTGTCGGTGTGAAAGTCCAGAATGCGGCCCCTCATGGTGCACGCATTCGCAGTTGAGCGGGGTGTCGCTGCCGATGGTCACCATGAGGGGTTAGTTTCTGGAATCATCGCCGCAGCGACGGGGAGCTCCGGCTGTTCCGAAGCTCACGGGACCAGCCAGCTTGCCCCAACCGGCGGCTCCGCTGAGTAGTCGGCACCGCCGCGACACGCCGGCCAGGAGGCGGAGGACGTGGCTAGTCGCGCTTGGCCATTCTCGGAGGCCGGTCTGGCCATCATGACCCGCTTAGGGTGAGGAATCCCCCCGCACCCCAGTCGATCCGTGACCCGAAGCTGCGGCTGACATTGCTCAGCACCGTACGCAGCCACTCTGCGTCCTCGGCCGAGGCCCGATGGAGTCGGAGCTGCCGGGCCCGAAGCGGTGCAAGGCGCAGCTCCTTCAGCCGCCCCGATGCCGGGTCGAGGCGCGGCAGGTAGAGCAGCCGTAGGTCATCCCGGTACCGCTCGTGGCCGGTGATGCCTTCGTAGTCGTCGATCAGGTCGCCGCAGCCGTACAAGATCAACTTGCCGTGATAGACCTCAATCGGCCGCGGGTGATGCGAGGAGTGCCCGTGCACCACGTCGACACCGCCCGCGATGAGGCGGTGTGCGAAGCGGACATGATCTGCTTCGACCTCATAGCCCCAGTTGCTGCCCCAGTGCGCGGACACAACGACGATGTCACCGGGTTGCCGTACTTCTGCGGCCTGGCGGCACAGCTCATCTGCGGCCGCATCGGTCAAGGACGTGATGAGGTGCACTCCCGGTCGGTCCGCGGCCGCGGACCACCCGTGCGGAATGCCGCTGGATGGCGTACCGAAGGCTAAGACGACCACTCTGCCCCCGCTTCCGGGATTGGGCGCGATTGCCGGAGCCGCGGACTCGGCCAGAGTCCGTCCGGCCCCGGCAACGCGGATGCCAGCTGCGGCCAGCACATCTAGCGTCTCCAGTAACCCGCTGGTGCCGAAGTCCAGGACGTGGTTGTTGGCCAGCACGCATACGTCCGGCCGAACGATGCCAACGGCCGGCACGTTAGCTGGATGCATCCGGTAGTGCACGCTCTTGCCGCGGGCGTAGTCCGCGCTGGTGGTAATGCTCGTCTCGAGATTGACGACGCGAACATCGCAGCCGGCGTTGACGAGCAGGTCCAAAGCGTCGCCCCACGGCCACGACCAGTCCACCGGTTCGGGGATACTGCCGTTTACCCGCACGGCCAACGCGACATACGAACGGGCGTCGCGGATGGAACGCTCGTGCAGTGTCGGGTCGCCTGAATGCGGCAGGATCTGGTCGATGCCACGACCGAGCATCACGTCACCGCCCAGCAACATCGTGACGGTGCTGTCTCGGGCTTGGTCAGCCGCACTGAGGTGCTGGCTCACGACTGCATCCAACCGTGGGCCGGTTGAATGATGGAAGCACTTGGGTCTGGGTCACCATCGGTGTCGACCAGCCCGATGGTGCCAGCGTCACCGTCGACCCGGATGCGCTGACCGTCGCGGATCCGGCGGGTGGCAACGCCGGTGCCAAGCACAGCAGGGATTCCGTACTCACGGGCGACGATCGAGCTGTGGCTGAGCGGACCGCCGATGTCGGTCACTACACCGGCGGCCATCGCGAACAGGGACGTCCAGGCAGGAGTGGTGATGCTCGCCACCAGGATGTCGCCCGCCTGCATCCGACCGAAGTCCTGCGGCCCAGCGAGAACTCTCGCTACGCCGGTGACCCGGCCGGCGCTTGCCCCGATGCCCTTGATCACGTCGCCGCTCTGGTCGGCCGTCGCTGCCGGCATCAACCCCTCAATGGAATCCAACCATGTTCCCTTCGGAAGCAGCTGTGGTGGACTCACTTGACGCTGCGCGCGCCAGACCGCTTTCCGATCCTCCACCGCCTGACCCAGTGTGGGCGAATCCGTGACCGGGCCACCGACGTGGAGTTGGTGTGCCAGCTCGTCGTGGCGGAGCCAGAACACATCCTCGGGTTGTTTGATAACCCCGGCGAGTACCAGTCGGCGACCGAGCTCCAACAACATCCGGCGCAGCTGCGGCCAGGCGAGGCCGACATCAGCGAGCGCGTCCTCGCGAACGGGCGCCGCAGTCTGCGCCCAGTGCAGTAGCCGGGCAAACACCCGGCCGCGCAGCGGACCGACCCGGGTGATGACGGCCGCAGCCTCCCGCTCGCGTCGCTCCGCGGAGTGACGCTGCCGCTGATGCGGGTCAATCCCGCCACCACGGAGATAGAACCGCAGCGTGGCGAGCAGTGGGGCTGGATCGTCGGCCGGCACGGCGTTGATGAAGTCAAGGTTGTAGACGGCATGCCCGAACTGGTCGAGGTGGGTCTGGAAGCGCGACTGCCACTCCCGCCACACCGATTCGTTCACCTCGGTCGGCGGTTCGCCGGAGCGCAGCAGCTCGACGAGCCGAGTCGATGGCAGGTCCTGGATTGCGCTCACGAGATCAGGCCGGCTGTGGGCCCAGGATCCCAAGTCGTACAGGGACTTCTCGGCCCGGATCGGGGCACTATCAAAGCCGAGAAGGAAAACTTGCGCGCTAGGGTCGCCTGGCCTGCGGATGACGCGGTTGTAGAAGCTGGCGAACATCGTTTCGCTGAAGGCCGCGAGCGGAATGATCGTTTGCACCGCGGTGTAGTACTCGGTGCCTGCGTCGAGCAGCTCGATGACACCAGCCAGAAGCTCGGACGGCTCCAGCGTTTCGACGGGCCGCGACGTCCAGGTCTGAACGATCTTGACGTAGCGAGGGTGGGAGTACTGCCTCCACCGATTCGTCCCGCTGCGCTCGTTCGTGCTGACCAACAGGGTGAGCGCCGATGGCGTCCGGCGCAGCATTCGCCACATCGCGCCGCGGCTGTAGCGGTAATAGGCGTAGCCGTTGATCGTCGGAAACCCCAGATCGTGCTCGCCGACGACGTCGCCGCCCATGAACTCACTCATCAGGTTATGCAGCGAGCGGGTGACTGAGCCGTCAGCGAGATCGGCGAACAGCGGGGAGAGCGGATCCGGTAGCTGCTCAACGATGCTGGCCCGAAAGTAGAGGGACTTCGGGTCCAAAACCGGCCACTGGCTAGGGGATGAGGCCGCGGGTTCGGGAAGCATCGTGATCGGTCTGGATTGGAGTACGAAGAACCGCCCCGCCCCCCGCGCCCACTCAATGTCTTGCGGGGTGCCAAAGAGGTCAGCAATCCGCACACCCAAGGCCGCCAGCTCAGCTGCAGCCGCGTCGTCGAGAACACGCTCGCGGCGACGTGCGGGCGCCACCGGCTGCTCCTCGGTGCCCTGTGCGAGAGGTACGGTCATCACCGTCTTCTCGGCGGTTCGGCGGGACACGATGGTGCCGTCATGGCCGACCACGATGTCATCGGTGTTCACCGATCCGCTGACGATGGACTCCCCCAGCCCCCATGCCGCACTGATCACCACCTGGTCGCGCCGCCCGTTGCCCGGGTTCGCCGTGAACATCACTCCGGCCGCATCCGCGTCTACCATCCGCTGAACAACAACGGCCAGGCTGACCGACCGTGGGTCGATCCCTTGCCGAGCGCGATAGGTCATGGCTCGCGCCGTCCACAGCGATGCCCAACAGTCCTTCACCGCGGCGATGAGGGCGTGTTGGTCGCGAACGTTGAGAAAAGTGTCCTGCTGCCCCGCAAAACTGGCCTCGGCGAGGTCCTCGGCCGTCGCTGATGACCGCACCGCCACGGCCGCGTCCTCGATTGCCAGACTGGCATACGCCTCGAGGATCTGACCGCGTAGCGACTCCGGTACGGTCCCGTTCCCGAACAGCGCATGGATTGCGTCGGCGACAGCGGCAGCCGCCAGCGGCTCCGCCAAGCGCGACGACTCAGCGAGTCGGAGGATCAGCGCCGTCAGCCCGTTCGCTTCCACGAAGACTCGGTATGCGGAGGTCAGGACGACGAATCCTGTCGGGACCGGGAAGCCTGCACGGCTGAGTTCGCCAAGATTCGCGCCCTTGCCGCCGGCAGCCTCGATGTCGCTTCGCCGCAGCTGACCGAACCGACCGATGTCACTCATCCCGCGCCGCCTCCTCCTCCGCCCGACTGGTCTCCCCCCATGATCCGCCCACCGTGGGCGTGTGAACGGGTTCTGGCTACGGCACGTCCGTGCGTCCGCGGGCGAATTCAGTGGCATGCTCGACTACCGGAGTCATCGAAGCGGGGGCGAGGGCTCCGGTCGGAACGCCTACGGTCGCCGGCATCCTGAAGGGTCAATTGGAGGACGCCGAAGACTCTCGACTCCCGCAACGATCGGTGACGTGGTATCCAGCTCCAACAGTCGACCCTTCACGCGGCGGCTGGACTGGTAGGTGCCGGACGATGGCCAGGAGGTCAGGCGTAGAGGATCTTGCCTTTCTGTGCTTCGAATTCGGCGGCGGTCAGCACGCCGGCGTCTCTTAGCTCGCCGAGCTGCTGAAGTTGAGCCAGCTTGTCATCCATGCCGGATGAGGCGGGTGGTGCCGCCTGCTGGACAGGCTCCGGTGCCGGTGGTGCCTGCTCGGCTTCGGCGGCTTGGTCTTTAGCGGCCCATCGGCCCTGCTGGCGGCGTTGGACACGACCGGACACGGCGGTGGCGGTTCCTGCGACAACTGCGGTGCGGGCGACCCCGCGAAGTAACCCCATTGGACTGACCTTTCGGTGGTGAGGGACAGTGTCGGCTCAGGCCGACACGTCGGCGGATTCTGTAGCCTCAAGGGAGGCGAGGAGGGCTTGAACGGGGATCCGGCCGCTTGCCACAAGCTGTGCCCCGCCGCGTCGCAAGGCGGCGGCGAAGGGCGCCGCCCACACGTTCTCATAGACCAGGATCCCGGCGGAGCTTCCGGGTTCGATCGCAGCCGCTGCCTCATTGAGGTCGTCCTCGCCTAGCAGGCCCGATGAGGCGCCTTCGAATACCGAGAGGTCCAGCTGACCGTCACCGTCGAGGTCGGATATCTCTACGGCGGCTATTGAGCCGTCTGCGTCCCGAGTGACGAAGACAAGATCCAGGATCCGGATGATGCCGGAGTCCACCAGGTCGACCAGGATGGGGAACCCTTCCCCGGTCATGCGGTTGTCAGGGAACTCGACCACCAGGTAGTCGATCGGTCCCGTCTCGTCCAGGTCTGTGCTCATCTGATTGCCTTTCCTAGCTGAGCTGTGGATGGGTTGTCGTGGCGGGAGCGCCACGCGCCCGGGATCTCAAGCGAGTGCCTTAGCCTTCAGCCGCTCGTACTCGGGCTGGGTGATGGTGCCATCGTCGAGCAGGCCCTTGGCCGAGCTGATCTCGTCAGCGGAACTCGACCGGCCCGCGACGGACTGGATGTACTGGTCCGTGTCGGCTCTAGCCTGCCGGATCGCTCCAGCTTGACGCTCGGCCATCCCACCGCCCCTGGCGATGAGATAGATGACAGCGCTGAGGAACGGCACCAAGATCAACGCGATGGCCCACGCAGCCTTGGCGAATCCGCCCAGTTCACGGTCCCGAAGCAGATCGCCGATGATATGGAACAGCAGCATCAGGTACATGACGAAGAAGAAGCTCCAGATCAGGAGCCAGAAAAAGTCCCAGAAACTCACTGCTATGTCCTTTCTAGCGGGTGGCAGATACAAGTTGCGTGCCAGACCTCGGCGCGCCGAACCTTCGGAAACTGGAGTTCGCATGAGTGTTCTCGCGTTTCCTGATCTGATCCAACCCGCAGGGTCCACGGGCCGCATCACGCAGATTGTGTGAATCGCGCCGCGTGCGCCGCTAGCTCGTCGGGGGTCACCGCTACCGGAGCCAGCTGGAGCGTGCATCACAGGGTGGCCGACACAACCCCTTACCCGCTGGACTTCTGTTCCTATGCTTCGGTGACGTCGTATCCGAGCGCCAGTGCGAGAGCCGGCGCTGCCTCCACGACACTGGGAAGTCCAACCACGGAGACCACGCCGACCAGCACCCCGACCATCTCCGCGGGCGTAGCACCAGCGCTCGCGGCAGCATCGCGCTCCACTCCATAAGACGGAGCCGCTCCACCCACCGCAACCAGCGCGGCGAGCCTGACAAGGGCCAGCGTCTTCGGATCGAGGCCGAACGACTTGATCCCACTCCCGGTCACACACTCTTCGCCGAAACGTTCGTCGTTGATCGCAAGCAAGCGCAACACTTCTGTGTAATGCACAACAGGCTCTCGCTTTCTTGAAGCAACCACATGGATCGGTCGATATCGATTGTTAAGCGACCAGGCACGGTCGACATCATGCTGACCAGGTGAACCAGCCGGCATGGAAAGTTGCTAGCTAAGTTAGCCTGGTCAATCGTGGTCCCCAACCTTGCTGGTTCGCTCTCTCACCGGCGGCAGAAGTGCCAGCGCATGATGACGCCATGAGCAGGCGTGGCATGGTGCTGGTCAGCGGTGGGTTGCTGATCCAAGGCAGCGAGGAGTTCTACCCCGAAGAGCAACCGGTCCGCGAGGTTGCTGTCGGCGATCTATGGATCGATATCCATACCGTGACCAACGCCGAGTTCCGGCGGTTCGTCAAGGACACGGGTCACGTCACAGTGGCGGAGCAGCCGCCCGACTCGGCGGACTTCCCCGACGCCGACCCCGAAGGCCTCGTTCCCGGCTCACTTGTCTTCACGCCTACCGCAGGCCCGGTCCCACTCGACGACTGGAAGCGGTGGTGGCGTTGGCAGCCGGGAGCCGACTGGCGGCACCCCGAAGGACCTGACAGCACCCTGAACGGGCGAGATCAGCACCCGGTGGTGCACGTGGCTCACGACGACGCAGCTGCGTACGCCGAATGGGCCGGGAAGCGGCTGCCGACTGAGGCCGAATGGGAGTACGCCGCCCGAGGCGGGCTAGTCCACGCCCGCTACCCATGGGGCGACGAGTTCATGCCACGAGGCAGAGCGATGGCCAACACGTGGCACGGCGACTTCCCGTGGCGCAATGAGCTTCCGAAGAAACACGGGATGACAACGCCGGTTGGCAGCTATCCGGCCAACGGCTACGGCCTGGTAGATGTGTCCGGCAACGTGTGGGAGTGGACTGCGTCGCCATGGAGCGTCTCCCATGCCGACGGAGGCGCTGAGGCGGTCCTCACCTCCTCCTGCTGTGCACCCGCCGCCCGTACCGAGAGCACGCAGTTCGTCACCAAAGGCGGGTCGCACCTGTGCGCGCCGAACTACTGTCACCGTTATCGGCCTGCTGCTCGTCAAGGGCAGACGATTCGCAGCAGTACCGGGCATCTGGGTTTCCGTTGCGCCGCCAACCCGTGAGCCGATAATCACCGATCCCTGCAATGAGCTGAATCGTGTGTGACCCGGAGGCTCAGTGCGTGGCCGGGGTCAGCGCTTTGGCCACTGCCAGCAGCGTTTCATCGACCACCCGGTAATAGGCCCACTTTCCGCGCTGCTCCCGCGTCACCAGTCCGGCGTCGACGAGCTGACGCATGTGGTGCGACACAGTTGGCTGCCCCAGGTTGACCGGCCCGATGAGGTCGCAGGCGCACGCTTCGCCGCCGTCGGAAGCGGCGATGAGGGACAGCAGCTTGACCCGGGTCGGGTCACCGAGAGCCTTGAATATCCGTGCCAGGCGCTCGGCGGCCTGGTCATCGATCACCCCGGCGGTCATCGGGGCGCAGCAGGCCGCGATGTCGGCGGTCACCAGTGGCAGCGTGGCGGTGGGCATAGATCCAGTGTGCCATTCGCATTGACATCTGTCGATATGAGGTTACAGTCGTCACATTGATGGTTTTCGATACGTGGGAGGCAAGGCTATGAAAAATCTTCCGGTGGTGGTTGTGGGCGCTGGACCGCAGGGTCTGGCGGCGGCGGCACACCTGCTCGAGCGGGGCGATGAGCCGCTCGTGCTCGAGGCGCGCGAATGCCCGGGCGCGGCGGTGCGCGACTGGGCTCATGTGCGTCTGTTCTCGCCATGGCCTGAGCTGGTGGACGCAGCGGCGGTCCGGCTGCTCGAGCCGACCGGGTGGGATGCGCCAACCGGCGGCTACCCGACCGGCGGAGAGTGGGTGGAGCGCTACCTGGCACCGCTGGCCGCCGTCCTGGGTGAGCGGGTGCGGTACGGCGTCCGGGTCACCGGGCTGTCACGGCGCGGCCGGGACCGGCTGGTCAGCGCTGACCGGGAGGGGCAGCCGTTCACCGTGCACCTGGTCGACGCGGCCGGTGCGGAGTCCCGGCTGGAGGCGCGCGCGGTGATCGACGCATCCGGCACCTGGGGCCAGCCAAACCCGGCGGGCGCTGACGGTCTGCCGGCGCTCGGTGAGCGGGTGGCTGTCTCTGCCGGCCGGTTCAGCTACCTGCCACCGGGGCCGACGCAGGTGGACGGGTTCGCCGGCCGTCACGTTGTCGTGGTCGGCAGCGGCCACTCTGCGATGACAGCAGTGAACGACCTGGCTGCGACCGCGCGGACGCGGCGCGTGGAAACCCTGCAATCGGGCACGCGGGTCAGCTGGGTGCTGCGCCGCGGGATGGTCGGTGACACCTTCGGCGGCGGCTCTGCGGACGAACTGCCGCAGCGGGGCGCGCTGGGAGTCCGGGCCCGACAGGCGGTCGAGGATGGCGTGGTCGACCTGATCACCGGCTTCCGGGTTGAGCGGGTGGAGCAGACCGACACTGGGGTCGTGCTGGTTGCTGAGGATGGCCGACGTCTCGACCCAGCTGACCATGTCGTGGTGCTGACCGGCTTCCGACCGGACCTGTCGTTCCTGTCGGAGATGCGACTCAATCTCGATCCGGTACTGCAGGCGCCCGCCGGGCTAGCCGGTGAGATCGACCCCAACCTCCACTCCTGCGGCAGTGTGAGACCGCATGGGGCGGCCGAACTGGCGCAGCCCGAACCCGGTCTCTACCTGGTCGGCATGAAGTCCTATGGGCGCGCGCCGACATTTTTGGCCCTGACCGGCTACGAGCAGGTCCGCAGCGTCGTGGCGGAGCTGACCGGCGACCACGAGGCAGCGGCCCGGGTCGAGCTGACCTTGCCCGACACAGGTGTCTGCGGTGGCGCGGGTCTGTTCGACGACGCCGACGGTGCATCAGCGGGCGGCTGCTGCGGTGCCCCGACCGCTCCGCAGCTCGTGGCGCTGGGCGGCCTACTCTCTCGGCCATGACGCTGACCGTCACCGCGAAGCCCGGCAGCGACACTGCCGGGCTTCGCCGTGTGCTCGCGACGTTGTGCATCACCGAGACCGCAAGCTGGGGCGTGCTGTACTACGCGTTCCCAGTGCTGTCCGGTCATATCAGCACCGACACCGGCTGGTCGGCCGCTGCACTCACGGGCGCGTTCTCGGCCGCCCTGGTAGTGTCCGCGCTGCTCGGCATCGTCGTTGGTCGCCTCCTGGACCGGCACGGCCCCCGCTGGCTCATGACGACAGGCTCGGTTCTCGGCGTGCTGGCGGTCGGAACCGTCGCCACCGCACCAAACTTCGGAGTATTCGTCGCCGGCTGGCTGTTGGCCGGAGTCGCGATGAGTGCGGCGCTGTACCCACCGGCGTTCGCGGCGCTGACCCGCTGGTACGGGCCGGGTCGGGTGGTTGCCCTTACCGTACTTACCCTCGTCGCCGGGTCCGCGAGCACGGTTTTTGCACCGCTCACCGCTGTCCTGGTGGAGCGCTTCGACTGGCGCATCACCTACCTGATCCTCGCCGGGCTGCTGGCCGTCGTCACTATTCCCGGCCACGCGTTCGGGCTGCGGCCAATCTGGCCGCCCGCCCCACCGGGACCCCCTGTGGGCAGGCCGCGGCAGATTATTGTCAGCCGGCATTTCATGGCGCTGGTGATCGCGATGGCGTTCGCGGCGTGCGCTTCCTCCGCTGTGGTGATCAACCTCGTGCCGTTGCTCACCGAGCGTGGCGTCAGCACCACCACCGCGGCGGTCACCCTCGGGATCGGCGGTGCCGGGCAGGTCCTCGGCCGTCTCGGCTACAAGGCATTGGCCCAGCGCCTCGGGGTGCGCACCCGGACCGTCGCAGTCATCCTTGGCGTGGCGGTAACTACTGCGCTGTTGGCGCTGGTCACCTCGCTAGCCGGGCTCATCGCCGCTGCTGTGTTGGCCGGCGCGTGTCGCGGCGTTATGACACTGCTGCAGGCCACCGCCGTGACCGAACGCTGGGGCGCTGCTCACTACGGTCAGCTAAGTGGCGTCGTGGCGGCACCGGTCACACTGACAAGTGCACTGGCGCCCTGGTTGGGCGCCGCGCTGGCAACAGCCTTGGGCGGCTACACCGCCATGTTCTGGGTGATGGGTGGACTAGGGGTGCTGGCCGCCGCAGTAGCCATGGCCTCGGTGCCCTCTCCCAGCGCCAACCAGCAACATGTCTAGCCGGTCAGCTTCCGGCCCTGGGTGCGTACATGATGACTGCTACCCCGGTCAGGCAGATCAGGGCGCCGGCGATGTCTGATCGATCTGGGCGGAAGCCGTCCACGACTACTCCCCAGGCAAGTGATCCAACGACGAACACTCCTCCGTAGGCGGCAAGAACCCGGCCGAAGTTCGCATCGGGTTGGAGGGTCGCCACGAATCCGTAAAGGCCTAGGGCTATCACCCCGGCACCGATCCAGGTCCACCCCTTGTGTTCACGCACCCCTTGCCACACCAGCCAGGCACCGCCGATCTCGGCCATCGCGGCAAGTACGAACAAGAGGATCGACTTCAAAGTCAACATGCCGAGAGCCTAGGCGTCGGACGTTGGTCTGATCATGGTGCCATTGACACCTCCCTAGAAGACGCTGTTCGGGTCGTAGTACTGGTCGATGTTGTCGCACCCGATTCCAACGGCCTTGGTGAACGACTCCTTGGGATAGTCGCTGGGCTTCTTGGCGCCGGTAGCGACCGCGACGGAGATCTTGAGTGCTTCCTCGGCGGCCAGCGAGGGTGAGTTGAGGCCGGTGGAGAGGTAGCGTCCGGTGCAGCCGCCTTGCTTGATCAGTGCGAGCGCCTCTTTCTGGCCGTCGGCTGAGGCGGCGACGTAGACGTTCTTGTACTGGTCCTTGCCATTGATGACGTTGTACGCACCCAGCGCCATCGAGTCATTCAGCCCCAGAATCAGATCGATGTCGGGGTTGCCGGCCAGCATGTTCTCGGCCGCGACCTGGCCCTTGTCCTGCTGGTAGTCCCCGGGCTGCTCAGCCTTGATCTCGAACGGCAGGCCGCCCTCCTTGAGTCCGTCGAGGAACCCTTGGCGTCGGTTCGGCCCGACGAACTCATCGGTCGCGGGGCCGGTGAGGACCACCATGGTGATGCTCTTCTTACCCATGGCGAGGAACCGCTTGGCGGTGAGCTTGCCGGACTCGCGGCCGATAGTGAGGTTGTCGGACTGGACACTGGTCATACCGGTGCCGGGGACGCTGGTGTCGATGTAGGTGACCGGGATCTTGGAGGCGATCTGGGTCATCATCTCTTTCTGACCTTTGACGCTGGTGGCGTTGACGACCAGTACGTCGGCACCTTGGGCCATCATCGCCTGCATCTGGTTCATCTGGATGACCGGGTCCTTGTTGGCCGCCTGGAAGAGAAGTTTGAACCCTTGTTCCTTCGCGATCTGCTGCGCCTGTACCTGCATGGCTGCGAAGTACGGAGCCTGCAGTTGCTGCTGGGCGAAGCCGACGACGACCTGGCTCACGTTGGGCTTAATGCCGTTAGCGGGGCCTTGGGCGGGTTCGCGGGAAGGATAGATCTGTCCGCAGGCGCTCAGTGTCACCAGCGCTGTGGCGGCAGCGGCAGCCCGCACCGCATTCCGGGCTCGATTGCTTAGTCTCATTGGTTTCTCCATCACGCTCGAAGCGCGTCTACTTGGCTGCCGGCTGTGGCGAGTCGGTCTTCCGCCTGCGGCTGAACTGAACCGTGGCCAGCGTCACCGCCACCAAGATCAGCGCGCCGCGGAAGGCGTCCTGCAAGAACGTCGACACATTCAGCAGGGATAGCAGGTTCGCGATGACGGCGAAGATGATGGTGCCGACGACCGCCCCGAAGACCTTGCCGTACCCACCTGACAACCGGGCACCGCCGATGACGACCGCGGCGATTGCCTCCAGCTCCAGTAGGTTGCCGGCTGTCGACGTGCCGCTGGCGAACCGGCAAAGAAACATCCAGCCACCCAGGCCGACGAGCAGTCCGGCCAGGATGTAGACCGACCACAAGGTGGCCCGAACGGGGATGCCCGAACTGCGAGCGGCTTCCTTGTTGGAACCGATGGCGTAGACGCGACGGCCCCACACGGTCCGGTACAGCAAGAAGCTGATCAGCGCGACCATCAGCAGCCAGATGAGCGCCAGCACCGGAATACCGAGAATCGTGGTTTGGCCCAGCTTCGCGAAAGAAGGTGCCGCCTTCGGGATGATGGGGATGCCGTTGCCGTAGGCGTAGACCAGACCGCGAGCCAGCGCCAGCATGCCCAAGGTGACGATGAACGGCTCCAGGCCACGGAAGGCCACCAGCCAACCGTTGACCGCGCCGACGATCCCACCGATCAGCACGGCGACGACGAGCGCGAGCAGGACCGAGGGACCGCCGAACAGACCGGCCGAGACGACAGCGGCCAGGCCCAAGGCGGAGCCGACACTGATGTCGATGCCGCCGGTGAGCACGACGATCAGCTCGGCCAGTACGACGACGCCGATGATGGACATCTGCAGCAACAGGTTGGTCAGGTTGGTCGGGCTCCAGAACACGGAGCCTTTAGTAATGGTGGCGACCAGGAGCAGGGCAACCAAGATATAGAGGGCGTACTGCCCTTTGAGCCAGTTGGCGATGGCCTGGCCCACGGAGTAGTCCTGCTCTTCGTGGTGGTGGACGGGAGGCTGAGTTGTTGTCGCCGTCATGGAAGAAGCTCCTTTGCAATCAGTGCGGGGGAAGGGGTTAGTCAGTCTTGATGAGACAGGGCGGTGCGGATCAGGTCGTCGGTGGTGGCATGCTCCGGGTCGAACTCGTCCACCACCTGACCGTTGCGCATCACCAGGATGCGGTGGCAGAGCGACAGCAGCTCCTCCGCTTCGCTGGAAACGACCAGAACTCCCTTGCCCCGAGCCGCGAGACTGTGGATGATCTCGTAGATGTTGGCGCGAGCGCCGACGTCGATGCCCTTGGTCGGCTCGTCGAGGACGACGAAGTCCGGGTCGGTCTCCAGCCACTTCGCGACGACGACCTTCTGCTGGTTTCCGCCACTGAGCGTTCTGGTGT
Source organism: Propionibacteriaceae bacterium (assembly GCA_025965155.1). Lineage (GTDB taxonomy): Bacteria > Actinomycetota > Actinomycetes > Propionibacteriales > Propionibacteriaceae > Microlunatus. The sequence continues at coordinate 8,775 of JAOPXN010000109.1, read as the reverse complement.
AGGTGTTAGGACCGCCCTTGACCTGATACTCACCGATCAGTTCCCGAACCCGCTTCTTCTCCACGGCCGTCTTGATCACCCCAGCGCTGGCCATCTTGGGCAGGACAACAAGGCTCATGTTCTCCCCGTTGTCGAAGTCCTTGACGAAGCCTTCCAGACGGCGGTCCTCAGTCAGGTAGGCGATTCGCTTCGATACGCCGGATCCAGGGTTCGGCAAACTGATGTCCTTTCCATGGAGCTTGATCGAACCGCTGACGGCCGGTCGTTGACCGGTGATCGTGCGCGCCACCGAAGATCGGCCGCTCCCCACCAGTCCGTAGAGGCCGACGATCTCGCCGGGGTTGATGTCGAACGAGACGCCATGGGCACCGCCGCCGTAGATGTCGCGGACCGACATCACGGGGACCTGACCGGCCTCCGACTGCACCGGCGCTGGGCGGTCGAGGGCCTTGAGGGCTTGACCGATCATCAAGGTGGTGATCTCGTCCGGGTTGGTGTCCGCGGCGTCGAGCACCTTGATCAACTTGCCGTTGCGCAACACGGCAATGCGGTCGCACATGGCGAACACCTCATTAAGCCGGTGGGACACGAAAATGATCGACGTCCCTGCCTTCTTCTCCCGATCGACCAGATCCAAGATGTCGTTGAAGTGCTCCTCGCTCGTTGAGGCAGTGGTCTCATCCAAGATCATGATCTTGTGGGTCGTCACGGCGGCCCGGCTCAGCGAAAGCATCTGCCGCTGCCCTGGGCCAAGATCCCGGGCAAGCTGGTTGGTGCGCAGGTGCCCAAGGCCCACCCCCTGCAGCACCTCGCGTGTCTTCGCGCTGTTGGTGTCCACCTTCTGTGCCCAGGGCCGGATATCACGTCCCTGCCTGAGCTTGTACAGCCAGACATTCTCCCCGACGGTGAAGTCGTCGATGATCAGTGGCTCCTGGTGCATCATCAGCACCCCAGCCTGCTCCGCTTCGGCCGCATTGCGCACCGGATGCGGAAAGCCGGTGATCGTAATTTCGCCGTCGGTCAAGGTCTCCACACCAGCCAGCAGCTTGGCAAAGGTCGACTTTCCGGCGCCGTTCGCACCGCAGACGCCCAACACGCTGCCGGCGTACCCCTCAAGATCAACGCCGTCGAGCGCTTTGACCCCGGGATAGTGCTTCTTCACTCCGACCGCCTTGAACGCCAGTTCACCTGGCGACAGGTGCTTGGCGTAATCCTCTATGCGTTCTGCAGTCACCATGGCGCGTAGCCTCCTTGTGCTGAGCGGTTATGGTCGAGGGTCGTCGGCTTAGAAGTACGACCAGACCCGCGTGATCGTCGACGTGGAAGTGGTCAGGGGGACCCCGTGCAGGGGCGAGGGCGTCAGGTCCGCATCTGTGGCGACCACCCCCACGCCAGGTGGCTCGAGCGGGAGCCCCGGCGCGGTCGCGGCGGACGCCGACCGTGGGCCAGTGAAATGCCGGTGGACCGCGGTGACATCGGTCGAGCTGACTCGGCGGCGTGACGGCGCGCCCTTACCTGCTGCTCTGGATTGAACGTCCAACGTCGGCCCCATTACCCGCGCTCAGATGAGCACATGTTTCCACGGATGAGACAAGTGTGTCGATCGCTGGGCCGCTCCGTCAACCCTGTGCGCAAAGTGATAAAGTTGCCGCTCAAATGAGCGAAGGGGCTGATGTGACGCCGGACAGGCGCCTGGGACCTGCGGAACTGGTTCTCGCTACTTCCGTTGCGCGCCGGTACTACCTCGACGGTCGGACCAAGATTGAGATCGGCGACGAGTTCCAACTCAGCCGGTTCAAAGTCGCCCGCTTGCTGGAGACCGCCCGCAACCAGGGGTTGGTCAGGATCGAGATCGGCTTTCCGGGCAGTGTGAATCTCGCGCTGTCCGAGCAGCTACGGGAGGCGTTCCACCTGCACCACGCCGTCGTCATTGACGCTGCCGACGACCACGAAGCCTCGCTTCGGCAGCAGCTGGGACAAACAGCGGCTGAACTGTTGACCGAGATCACGACGCCGGACGACGTGCTCGGGCTGGCGTGGGCCCGGGCGGTCGGCGCCATGGCCACCCAGCTGCAGAGCTTGCCCGCCGTCCCGGTGGTGCAGCTGACCGGAGCTATGTACCGATCGACCGCAGTGTCGAGCCCGATCGACGACAACAACTCCATCGACGTCGTACGCGAGGTAGCCCGGGTCGCCCGTGGTCCTGCCTACCTCTTTTTCGCGCCGTTCCTGGTGCACGACGCCGCCACCGCGACCGCTATGCGGCGGCAACCCGACGTCGCCGGGGCTCTGGAGCAGATTCCGTCCGTGACCAGGGCCGTCGCAGGGATCGGCTACTGGGAACCTGGACAGTCCACTCTGTATGACTCGGCAAGCGACGCGGACCGAAAGAGCCTCACCAAGCAAGGAGTATGCGCCGACGTCGGTGGTGTCTTCATCGCGGCCGACGGCACCCCTCTGCAGACATCGCTGAACGACCGGATGATCGGGATCAGCGCGGCGCAGATGCTGGCCGTGGACGAAGTCCTCGCCATCGCCTATGGGATCCGGAAACGGCCGGCGGTCCTGGCCGCGGTCAAGAGCGGACTCGTCAAGAGCATCGTGACGCACGCATCACTGGCGTCTGCGTTGCTCTCCGACGCCGGTCGCGCCGGGCCTGGGCTCCGCCATCTCGGATAGCTCCATAACACCGGCCGCCGTCTCCTCCAGGGTCTGGCCAGTTTCGCTCTGCTGCGATGTTTTTCTTGTTGTACCTACCACGTTCGGACATCGTGCGGCTGGCGATCATTCCTCAGCGATGGAGGACCTTTGTGCTGCGCAAGATAGCCGCCACGCGGTTGGTTCCGCCGGCCGAAGGCAGCAAGACGTCAAACTGCCGTTTCAGGTGCGCATCAGCACCATTTCAGCCCTGCAGACAAGACTGAATTATCACCGGCGGTACCAAGCGAAAAGCCGAAAGCGCTCCGCCACCAACAGGAGGAACCGTGAACAACCTACGCAGAATCTCCAGCCTTATTCTGGCTGGCGCAATACCCGCCGTGGTCAGTATGACGGCCGCAGTTCCCGCCCACGCGGATGGAGGCTTTGTCACCCTCACGAACTTCGGAAGCGGGAAGTGTGCCGGAGTCAACCCTCAGGACAACTACTTCGCTAACGGCGCCCGCGTCCAGCAACAGACCTGCAACGGGCAGCCTGAACAAAACTGGTTACGAATCGGCGTCGGCGATGGCTACTACAAGCTCGTCAACCAACGCAGTGGTCAGTGCATGGACGTCAGGAACGGCCAAGACGCCAACCGAGTGCAAGTCCAGCAGTGGACCTGCACCAACACCCGAGGCATGAAGTGGCGGATTACGCGGCAGGGCGTGAACGGATCTGACCGGGTGACCTCACAGATCGGCGGCCGGTGCCTCGACGTCGATGGAGGATCCCTCGCCGACGGCGCCAAGATCCAGATCTACGCCTGCACCAGCGCCGGCAACACCGCGCAGAGCTGGATCTTCAACTGACCTAGACGGACAACTGGGCGGAGCCGGGCACGGGCAGTGCCCGGCTCCGTACGAGCATCACCGACGTCGTACCACGGACCGGCGTCAGTCTGATCGGGCTGTGGTCGGCACGGGTTCGGTACGCTCCAGTCGCATCCGAGCCTCGGCGGCGTCCGGCTGGCCGAGATCCTCGAAGATCCGCAGCGCCTCCTGCCAGGCGTCGCGGGCGGAATTGACCTCCCCGGTGGCGTCCTGGGTGTCGCCGAGGTGGATGAGCACAGCCGCCTGACTAAGCCGGTCGCCGAGCGCGCGGTACCCGGTGAGCGCCCGTTCGTAGCCGTCAATGGCCGACCGGTAGGCACCGAGGTGATGGCGAGCGAAGGCGACGCTGTCCCACGCACCGGCCTCACCGTGCCGGTCGCCCAACTGGTGCATCAGCGCCACCGCCTGCTCGCAACATGAGACAGAGCGCGTGTAGTCGCCGAGTTGAGCATGGATCCAACCGGAGCCGTTGAGCGACCTCGCCTGGCCGACTTGATCACCAACCTGCTGGAACAGCCGCAGAGCCTCCTCGCTCTCGGCCAGCGCGTGCCGAGAGCGACCTTGGGCCTGCCACATCCAGCCGAGGTTGTGATGGGCCCGGGCCTGGCCGGCCTCGTCGCCGAGCTCGCCGTACAGGTCCACGGCACGATCGAGGTGTGACCGGGCGAAGTCATAGCGACCCAGCTGGGCGAGGGTACGCCCGATGTCGCGGTGCGCATGAGCCTGCCCGCGCTTGTCTCCGAGCCGCCGCAGCGCGTCCAGCCCGGCCTCCTGGGTCTCGATGAGGTTGTCCCAGCGCCCCGACCAGTCGAAGTAGGTCGTCATCGTCCAGGCCAGTTTCCAGGTCCATCTGTCGAACCCCCCGGCGACAGCCCGGCCGATGACCGCCAGCAGTACCGGGTGTTCGGCGGCGAACCAGGCCAGCGCCTGGTCGTGATCGCCCGGCCGGTGTCGCGTGACGCCCGGCTGCGGATCGTCCAGTGGAATCGGGGGCCGGGTCGGGTCCAACACCACAACGGCGGCGTGGGCGGCGTACAGGTAATGGTCGAACACCCGGCACAGGGCGGCCTGGGTGTCCCCCACCTGCTCCTCGGACGCAGCCCGTTCGGCGGCGTAGGCACGCAGCAGATCATGGAAGGTGTAGCGGCCAGGGGTGTGTTCGGTCAGCAGGTGTGCCTGGACGAGCTCGGCCAGCGGCGTCTGTGCACGCGATGGCGGCAGCCCGCTCAGGCTGGCAACCGCCGGTGCGTCGATGTCGGGCCCCGGGTGCAGGCCCAGCAGGCGGAACAGCCGCGCGGCGTCGGCACTCAACGCGCGGTAGGACCAGGAAAAAACGACTCGGACATCGGTCGCCGGGTCACCGCCCTGGAAGGCATCGAGTCCACCGGCGGCGTCGCGCAGGCGGGCGGCCAGGACGGCGAGCGAGAACGTCGGCCGTACGGCGGCGTGGCTCGCGGCTATGCCCAGGCCCAGCGGCAGCCGGGCGCACCTGGCGATGATCTCCTCCACCGCGTCGGGTTCTCGCGACACCCGTCCGGTACCCAGCCGGTGGGTCAGCAGGTCGCGGGCCTCCGCCGCGGCCAGTAGCCCCAAGGCCAGCGGATGAGCTCCCTCGGCCGCGACCAATGGCATGAGCTGCTCACGGCTGGTCACGATTGCCATGCAGCCGGGCGCGCCGGGCAACAACGGGCGAATCTGGTCGACGTTGCGGGCGTTGTCAAGGACGACCAGCAGCCGTTTGCCGGCCAGTACGCTGCGGTAGAGGGCAGCAGCGCCGTCCAGGTCCGGCGGGATCCGCCCGGCCGGTGTGCCGAACGCCTGCAGAAACCCCCGCAGCGCATCCATCGGGTTGACATACGAATCGGCGGCGTCGAACCCGCGGAGGTTGACGTACAACTGCCCGTCGGGAAAGTGCCGAGCCACCCGGTGCGCCCAGTACACAGCCAGGGTGGTCTTACCGATGCCCGCGGTCCCCGACAGCGCCGCAATGACGAGCCCGCTCGGCCGGCCGGAATCGCCATTCTCGGCGGCCGGCAGAAGTGCGTCGAGTTCGACTAGTTCGGCGGCGCGGCCGGCGAACCCAGGTACCGTCTGGGGAAGCTGGGCGGGGACGGGTGCGGCCGCAGCCGGCGGCACCGCGGCCGCCCACCGCGTGGACGGATCGAGCGCCAGGTCCTGTCGGAGAACCGCCGCCTCCATCTCGCGCAATGGCGGACTCGGGTCGATCCCCAGCTCGTCGGCGAGCGTCTGGCGCAGCCGCCGGTAGACGGCGAGCGCGTCCGCCTGCCGGCCGGCACGGTACAGAGCAAGCATCAACTGCCCGTGCAGATGCTCGTTGAACGGATAGTCCCGGGTCAGCCGTTCCAGTTCCGGCACCAAAGCGGCGTGCTCACCCTGCGCCAGTCTGATCTCGACCAGGTTCTCGGTGGCTTGCAACCAGAGTTGCTTCAGGTGCTGGGCCTGTTCGTCCAGCCAGGCGATACCCGCGACGTCGGCCAGCGGCGACCCGCGCCAGAGCGCCAGCGCTGCGCGCAGGTGACCCGCGCGCCGTACCGGATCTGACGTCAGCGCGGCCGACCCGATGAGCTGCTTTGCGACCGCGACGTCAGTTGCCTCGTCGCCGAGGTCGAGGAGGTAGCCGGAGGGGCGCGCACGGATAGCCGTCTTGCTGCCCAGTACGTGCCGTAGCTGGGACACGTGGGCCTGCAAGGTATTGACGGCGGTCGCCGGCGGCGCCTCACCCCACACGAGATCGATCAGTCGCTGGCTGCTGACCACGGACCCGGCGTCCAACGCCAGTACGGCCAGCACAGCCTTGCGGCGCAGCCCCGGAAGCGATCGCGGCGCACCATCGACCACCACGTCGACCGACCCGAGAAGCCTTACCTGCATGCCATCGCTCCTGTCGTTCGCGCGGCATCCACCATGCTAGTTCGGATCGGATCGCTTAGCCTTGAGCACGGCTCCACCACGGGAGCAGAGTGGAGCGGCCGAGGATGACTACACCAGTAGCTGAGGATCCCGTAGCTGAGGAGGCAGTCGCCGCCGAGCTGGTCGCTGCCCGAAGAGAGGGGCGGAGCCTTCCCGGGTTCCCCGGCACGCATCCGGCCAGCATGGCTGGGGCCTACCGGATCCAGGAGCTGGCGATGTCTCGATGGCGCGACACGCTGGTCGGCTGGAAGATCGGCTACATCTCGGCGGACCGACGACCAGCCGGGGATCCGGACCGGCTGGTCGGTCCCGTCTGGCGTCAGCAGTGCCATCAGGGTGAGGGGCATGCACCCGCAGCCGAGGTCGGTATCTTCGGGTCGGGGTTCGCGGCCGTGGAAGCGGAGCTGGTGATCCAGCTCAGTCAGGATCTGCCCGCCCACGCCCACGCTGACTGGACGGCCGTGGAGGCGGCCAACCTGGACCAGCGGCTGCTCTTCGGTATCGAGGTGGCTAGCAGCCCGATCCCTGATATCAACTCGCTCGGTCCGACCGTGATCGCTGCTGACTTTGGCAACAACAACGGCCTGGTGCTCGGTACGGTCCTTGCGCCCCGGCTGGATGGAGAGCCGGTCCAGCTTGCCTGCTACGTCGACGGGCAGCTGATCGGCGAGGGGACGGCCGACAACCTTCCCGGCGGGATTCATCATGGTCTGGCGACTGCCCTGAACATCCTCGGCAGCCGGGGACAGCTGATCCCGGCGGGCACGCTCTTCGCCACGGGCGCCATCACCGGCATACATTCCATCGCGCCGGGGCAGCATTGCCGCGTCGAGGTGCGAGGTGGACCGTCAGTGGAGCTTTGTACCGTCGACGCCAGTTTCGGGCGCAGCTGAGCCTCCGGCTGCTGTCCGTCGGCGCCACGCAGATCGGACTGGCTGTGGACGAAAGGCGTCAGTGGTGGTGGCTGTACCGGCCGAGGGTATCCACGGGGGTAGCGCCGGGGCGGGTCCACTGCGGCACCGGCCGGCTGGTCGGGCCCCAGCTGGCGACACCGTCGGCGTCCGAGCGCCAGTACCAGCAGATCGGCGAACCATGGCCGCCAACCGGCGAGCCGGCCTGAGGGGCCTCGGGCCAGCCCTCGGGGTTGTCCTCCCACGCCTCGCGGCGGCCGTAGGGAGTCATGTCGAGCAGGGCGAGGGACCCGTTGGCCGGCTCGTTCCCGCGCCCCGTCGTCGAGTAGGTGAGGAACACGCGGTCACCGTCGCGCAGGAAACAAACGATGTGCCCCATTTCTCCGCCGATCGGTGCCTCCACGTCGCGCACCGAGTACCAGGGCTGGGTGTAGCCCATGAATGCGACGTAGGAGGCCACCTCGTCCCAACGGCCCGTGGTCAAGATGGCGAACGAGACCCCGCGGGCGTTGAGGTAGACGGCGTCCCTCAGGTGCCAGGCGGTCGTAGTGCAGCCCTCGCACTGCCCCTGGTGCGGCGCGCCGTCGTACCACATGTGCTGGTAGACCACGAGCTCGTCGCGGCCCTGGAACAGGTTTAGGAACGGGACCGGGCCGTCGGGTCCGACGACCGCGACCGTCCCGTCGAGCTCCACCATCGGCAGCCGGCGGCGGGCCGCGGCGAGGGCGTCGCCCTCGCGGGTGTGGGCCTTCTCGCGGACCAGGAGCTCGTCACGGGCGGTCTGCCAGGTGGCCAGGTCAACAACGGGCGGGCGGCCGGGCAGCGCGGTGGTCGGGTCGTCCGGCGTGGTCGTCATGGTGTCCTCCATGGTGTCTCGTGCCAGGCAGCGTCCTACGACGTCCTACGACGGTCACCAGAACAGACGCGCGACCCGGCCGGAACTCATCGCGGCAGGGGGCGCCCTCGGCCGAGCCTGCACGCACCACGTCGGGCTGACAAGTTCACAGACGCGCTCTTAACATCGTGGACCACCTAGGGCGCCCGGGAGGATTACCCTGGAGATTCGTCGCCAAGACCGTTGAAAGTTACAACCAGCGGAAACGCCGATCATCCAAGATCGGTCCGGCTTGGGTCGCAAACGACCGATTCAGAGACACCGCTCTGGACCTCGCCGATCTTGAGTCTTCGCGAACCCGTGCCCGTCACGAGCCGGCTAGGCGTTGGGTCGCACCTAGGATGTCCGCGTGTCACGTTAGAGGTTGGCGTGCTGTCCTTCTTGTGGCTTTGGATGGCGGTGATGATCTGGGAAGCCCAGTCGGTTGGGTGTTGGTGTCCGAGGAGGTCGACAAGGAGCTTCAGGCGTGTGCGGCGTTCTGCTGGGGAAAGTGCCAGGGCTTGCTGCA
>JAOPXN010000099.1 GCA_025965155.1 Propionibacteriaceae bacterium | reverse complement strand
CTCGGCCGGCGCCGATGGTGGGCGAACGCTGTGAGATGTGTGCAGAGCCGATCGGCGAACCGCACCAGCACGTGGTGAACCTCGAAAGCCGGGCGCTGATGTGCACCTGCCGCGGCTGCTATCTGCTGTTCACCGCTCAAGGTGCCGAGCTGCGTTACCGGGCGGTCCCCGACCGGTACCTGTCCTTTCCGCGGTTCAGGCTCGGTGCCGGTCAGTACGACCAGCTGGAGATTCCCGTGGGGCTGGCCTTCCTCTTCACGAACTCGATGCTGCGGCGCACTGTCGCCTTCTACCCAGGACCCGCGGGCGCGACGGAGTCGGAGCTGCCGCTGGCCGCCTGGGAGGGCATTGTCGCCGCCAACCCGGAGCTCACCGTGCTGCTTCCCGACGTGGAGGCGTTGCTGATCCGGGGACCCGACGCCGAACGTGCCGAGCTCTCCTGCCACCTGGTCCCGATCGACGCCTGCTATGAGCTGGTCGGTCGGCTCCGTCAGCTCTGGCGGGGGTTCGACGGCGGCCGCGAGGTCCACGACGCGATGGACAGCTTCTTCAGCGACGTCGCGGCCCGGAGCCGGCCGGCACCGTCGCCGTTGGACGGGCAGGCGTAGCGATGGCCGTCCTGCAGTTCTCAGCCCTCGACGTCGTAGCGGAGCCGTACACGGTCACGCCTCAGCTGACAGCGACGCTACGGATCGAGGAGACCACCGGCGCGGTGATCCACGCGATCGCCTTGCGCTGCCAGGTTCGGATCGAGCCGCAGCGGCGGCATTACAGTGCGGCCGAGGAGAGCGGGCTGCTGGGCCTGTTCGGCGGTCGGGGCCGCTGGACCGACACCCTCAGGCCGTTCCTGTGGATGCACTGCACCACCATGGTTCAGGGTTTCACCGGGCTCACCGAGGTGGACCTGCCGCTGCCGTGTACCTACGACTTCGAGGTGACCGGGTCGCAGTACCTCAATGCGCTGCGCGAAGGGACGGTTCCGCTGGCCATGCTGTTCTCCGGCACGGTCTTCACCCGCGGTACCAGCGGGTTCGGGGTCGAGCAGGTGTCGTGGGACTGCGAGACCTCCTACCGGCTGCCGGTCGCCGTCTGGCAGCAGCTGATCGAGCTGAACTTCCCCAACACCGGGTGGCTGCGCCTCAACCGTGAAGTGCTGGCCGAACTGGCGCGTTACAAGGGTGCCCGCGGGCTCACCACGTGGGAGTCCGTTGTCGAGTCGCTGCTCGCAGCGGCGGACGAACCGCGCGACTTAAGTCCGGAGCGGGTCCCATGAGCGCAAGCACCGGTCTGGAGCTGGCGCGGGCAGTGGCGGACGCGGTTCTGTACGAGGGGTACCTGCTGTACCCGTACCGGGCGACGTCGCGGAAGAACCAGATCCGCTGGCAGTTCGGAGTGCTCGGGCCACCGACCGCGGCCGCCTCGGGCATCGGTGAGGAGGCGAGCATGGAGGCGGAGTGCCTGCTGCGCAGCCCGGACCCCAGCAACCCGCGCGATCAGTCTGCGCTGAATCCTGCTGGGCTGGATCCTGCTGGGCTGAATCCTGCGGGCAATCCTGCTGGGCTGAACCAGGCTGGGGTGAGCGTGCACCTGAGGTTCCTGCAGCTCCAGGCCCGCAGTGTCGAACGGCTGGACCCGGACAACCCCTCCGGATACGTGGCGGTCGACGAGCTCGACCTCGACGGGCAGCGGTTACTGAGCTGGGAGGAGGCCGTCGAACACGAGGTCACACTGCCCCCGTACCGGCTGGTGGACGCCTCCCCCGGGCTCACGGTTCCAGTCCAGATACCGGGCGGTGAGGAGACCACGCCGGTCAGCCGGGACGACGGCTCGCTGGTGGGCCGGGTCGTTCGACGCCGGTGGCCGCTCCAGGCGGAGGTCACACTGGCCGCCGTCAGCATCGATGACTTCGTCCGGTTGTCGATCCTGGTGGCGAACACACGAACCGAGCCGGTGGACAGTCCGGCCGACGCCATCCGCGGCTCGCTCATCGGCGCGCACCTGCTGCTCAAGGCGGACAACACCGAGTTCATCTCGATGCTCGAGCCGCCGCCCGAGGCCGCAGCCGCGGTCGCTACCTGCCGGCAGCGCCGGTGCTGGCCGGTCCTGGCCGGTTCGGCCCCCGACGCCGACCTGGTGCTGGCCTCCCCGATCATCCTGTACGACTATCCCGAGGTCGCCGAGCAGAGCGCCGGAGCACTGTTCGACTCCACCGAGATCGATGAGATCCTCACCCTGCGGGTGATGACGTTGACCGACCGGGAGAAGGCGGAGGCACGGGCGACCGACCCACGGGCCGGTGAGATCATCGACCGCTGCGAGGCGATGACGCCGGAGGCATTGCAACAGCTGCACGGCATCCTCCGCGACCCGCACGAGGCCTTCGGTCATCCGCCCGAGGATGTCCCATGGTGGGACCCGGCCGCGGATGCGCGCGCTCAGCCCGGGCTGGATGCGGTGATGATCAGCGGCGTACGGGTCGCCAAGGGCAGCCGGGTCCGGGTGCACCCAACCCGCAGGGCGGATGCCCAGGACCTCTTCTTCGCCGACCAGGAGGCCCGGGTGACCGCGGTGCTGTCCGATGTGGACGGCAAGGTGCACGTTGCAGTCGTCCTCACCGACGATCCCGCGGCCGAGCTGCACGACTGGTACGGCCGGTACCTCTACTTTGCGCCGGACGAGCTGGAGCCCCTGCCGGACCATGTCACCCCCAGCCAGGTCACACCGGACGGGGCCACACCGGACCCGAGCGGGCTAGATCTAGAAAAGGAGAGCCGATCGTGAAAGCGCTGGGAATGCTGACCGCAATGGCCCTGACCGTGGCCACGGCGGGCGCTGTGCTGCTGGTCGTCCGTTCCATCCCTGACATCCGCAGATACCTGAGAATGCGGGCGATGTGAACGGCCGGCCCAACCGGCTGCGCCACGGCAACGGACGAGGACAGATGGGAAGTGGAGATGAGCGAGAAACCAGGCGAGCACCTCGAGGAGGAGCCGCAGAGTGAGCGCGGACCTGTCGGCTCCCGCGACGCCGGCTCGGACGAGCCGGGAGGCGGACCGGTGGACCGACCCGCGGGCCAGTCCGACGACAGCAGTGGCAGGTCGGTGGACGCGCAGGACCCCATTGACGATGAGATGCCCGAGATGCCGACCGGAGACCAGGGCGGCTGATCGTACCCAGACACCGAACCCAGAAGGAGGATCCGATGACCTACGCACCCCATGGCGACAACGACCCCGACACCGAGGGCAGCGCCGTGCCGCCCTACGAAGGCCGACGCGAAACCGCGGACGTAGACCCGCCGTCGGAGTCGTACTCCGACGACGCCAGGGTGGCCGGCGCGACGGGCCCGGTCGCGTCCCCCGCCGACGAGCAGCCCGCCGACGACACACCGTGAAAAGTTCGCACCTGCTCGCCCGGCGCATCCTGGTAGCCGGGATCGGCAACCTGTTCCTCCACGACGACGGGTTCGGCCCTGAGGTAGTCAGGCACCTCGCCTCCTCGGCGCCGCCGTTGCCAGACGTCGTCGAGCTAGTCGACTACGGGATCCGCGGCATGCACCTGGCCTACGACCTGGTCGGTGCCGAGCTGGACGCGCTGGTGGTGGTCGATGCGCTTGCCGGTGATCATCATCTCGGTGAGATTAGGGTGCTCCAGGTGAGCGCCGAGGACGCCTGGGAACGAGGCAGCACCGGTCTCGACCCCCACGGGATGGACCCGGTCACGGTGCTGGCCAGCGTGGAGGACCTGGGCGGGCGGTTGCCGCTGACGTACGTAGTCGGCACCGCCCCGCTGGACCTGCAGGACGGCATCGGGCTGACCGATTCGATGCGGGCTCTGGTACCGGCTGCGGCCGACACCGTACGGACGCTGCTCGGCCGGCTGCTGGCCCGGCAGCCACTGGCCAGCGGGCGAACGGAGTAGGCCGATGTGTCTAGGCATTCCGGGGCTGGTGATCGCCATGCTGGACGGCTACGGCAACCAGCTCGCGCTGGTCGACGTCGAGGGGGCAGCGCGCAAGATCAACATCGGGATGCTGGACCCCGACCAGCAACGTCTCTCCCCCGGCGACTGGGTGCTGATCCACATGGGCTTCGCCCTGGAGGTGATCGATGCCGCCGGCGCCGCCGAGGCGATGGCCGGTCTTGAGCTGATGGGCCGGCCCCGCGACGACCCGCCCGCAGCCGGAGTTGGCGATGCCCCCGCTGCGCGGGTGAGTGATGCCTCCGCTGCGCGGGTGAGAGATGCCTCCGCTGCGCGGGTGAGAGATGAATGACGCGCTCGGCGGTGTGCCGGGGCCGGTGCTCTTTGCCCGCTACGCGTTCCCACCCAACTCCCATGGCTACTGCGGGCCCTCCGACACCGAGGGTTTCTTCCAGCAGGGCGTGGCCGGTGATCATGCAGGGCTGCGCGCGATGGCCAAGGAGTTCGCCGGCGCCTGGCCGTACCTGGAGCTGATCGCGCACAGCACTGGCCTGGCCGATCCTCTCGATCGGCGGGTGGTGGAGGCGTACTGGGTGGGTAGCCCGCGGCTCGACCGGGTCGGCCCGGGGGCAATCGGGAACTCGATGGAGGACCGGTTCCGGTTCAGGGCCGGCCCGCGCTTCTTCGGCCTGGCCGACGGCGTCCTGGCCGGCGGTGTCCCGCACCACAGCTTTGCGGTGTTCTGCATCTATCCCTGGGTGGGTCTGCTCGGGGACGACCGTCGGGCTCCGCAGGCTCTGACGGTGCTGGACCGGTGCCGGATCCGGTGGGGTCGGGTGCTTGGACTGAACGGCGACCAGGTGCTGGTCGAGTCGGTCCCACTCAGCTGGGACGGACAGCGCCTGGGCTACGGCCCCGCCCGGGTCGAGACGGCGGTGCGGTCCATCGACGGTGTCGGGCTGAGCGCGGCACTGGCTGTCGGCGACTGGGTGGCTCTGCACTGGGAGTGGGTGTGCGACCGGCTGACCTCACGCCAGCTGGGGTTCCTCCGGCGCTACACCGATCGGCATCTGCGGATCGTCAACGACGCTGGGGTCCGATCCGGGCCGGCGAGTGTGCTGAGCTGATCACCGCTGGGTCAACGGCAGCGGCCACGCCCTGGTCAGCGTCCACTCCACAGCGGCTCCGACCGGCCGGGTCGGCGGGCCCGGTTCGCGAATCAGCACCTCACCGGCTGGCGTCTCGACCAGGAAGTCGGAGTCCGGACCACGGAACCTGACGCCGCGGATCCGGCCCGGCAGTGTACCCCCGAACCGCGCCCAGCCCGGCCGGACCAGCACCGGCCCACTCAGGTCGGTGCCGCCCAGGCCGCTCACCGGCGGATGGCTGGGAGGCAACAGCCCGGCCGGCTGGATGATCGAGGCGGCTCCGGTGATGTGGGCGGCCCAGGCGTGGACGGGTTCGCTGTAGACCTGCTCCGGGGTGCCGCACTGGACCAGGCGCCCGTTGTCGAGCAGCGCCACCCGGTCGGCCAGGCCAAGCGCCTCCTCCGCGTCGTGAGTGGTGTACACCGCCGCAGCTCCGGTCGCTTGCCGGCGGGCCACCAGCTCAGCAAGGAAGAGGCCGCGAACGTGGGCGTCCAGGTGCGCGGTCGGCTCGTCGAACAGATACAGCGAGGCGCGGCGAGCCAGCGCTCGAGCCAGCCCGACCCGTTGTTGCTCCCCGCCGGACATCTCCGCGGGCCGCCGGTCAGCCAGGTGGGCGATACGGAGCAGCTCGAGGATGCTGGCCGCCTCCGTACGGGCGGCCAGCCGGCGGCGTCCAGTACGCCGGATGGGGTACGCCACTGTGTCCAGCGCGGTGAGGTGCGGCCACAACGCATAGTTCTGGAAGACCACGGCTACGTCACGCCGCTCGGGTGGCAGGCCCCAGCCGGCGCCCGCAACCACGACCTCATGCAGCAGCACCTCCCCCGCCTCCGGCGGCCAGAACCCGGCCACTGCTCCGAGGAGGGTGGACTTGCCTGAGCCCGACGGTCCGAGCAGGGCTAGCACCTCGCCGCGCTGGACCCGGAGGCTGACGTCGTCGACGGCGCTCACCGACCCGAAGCGGACCGTGAGGTTACGCACCTGGAGCAGGTCCGGCGGCGCAGCCGAGCCACCGGAGAGAGGCGCCGCCTCGGAGTGGCTGGAGGAGGTGGAGGTCATCGCGTCCTCAGCCGCCGGATCGCCGGCCACAGGGCCAGCACCGGCAGCAGCACTGCGCCGGTGAGCAGCAGGGACAGCGCGGCCGTCGGCCCGATCTGACCGATCTCGGCGCTGTTCAGCACGATCACGGCCAGGGTCTCGGTGCCCGGGCCGTACAGCAGGACCGACATGGTGACCTCGTGCAGGGCGGTGACCCCGCAGATACAGAATGCGCCGAGCAACGCCGGCGCCAGTGGTCGGGCCGCCACGGTACGGACCGCAACCGCGAGCCCGGCCCCACTGGCGCGGGCCGCCTGCAGCTCGCCGGGCGGAAACCGATCCAGGGCGCCTGAGATGGGCCGGTGGGCCAGCGCCCACAGCTTGGCCAGGTAGGCCAGCAGGATCAGCAGCAGAGTTCCGCCCAGCCACCGGCCGTAGCTGATCAGCAGCGCGACGGCTACGGTCGACCCCGGCACGACCAGCGCCACGGTCACCAGCCCGGCCAGGGCGCGGCCGATCCGGCGACGTTCTAACACCGCCACCGCGGCCCCGAGCACGGTGAGCAGACCCGCCGCCAGCAGCGCCAGCCCGGCGCTCCGTCCGAACGCCGCCAGGCTCCGCGCATTGAGCACCGATCGGAAGTTATCCAGCGTCCAGTGCGCCGGCGTCGGTGGCACACCGACCGCCGGCGTGAGCGCCGCTGCTAGCAGCGCCACCATCGGAAGCGCCAACGCGAGCACCAGGTACAGGCTCAGACCGGCGCTGATCCATCGACTCATGGCGGTGCGGGTGGAACGGGCGTGCATTCCGGTGCCGGTGGAGCGGGCGTGAGGTCGGCTCGCGCCGGGAACCGCCACGGGCCCGCTCGGTCCGGCGCCCCGCGTCGCCCGCAGCCGTGGCCCCAGCCAGAGGTCGGCCGGAACCACCACCACGAGCGTCACGGCGACCAGTAGCAAGGCAAGCGCCAGTGCCTGGACGAACGCGGCCGGGTCACTGCCTAGCGAGAGCCGGCGGTAGATCGCCATCGTCACGGTGGTGAAGTCACCCGACCCGCCCATCGCCTGCGGGATCGCGAAGCTGTCCAGCGTCGAGACCACCGACAAGACGGCGGCAGCGGCGATCGACGGCCGGAGCAGCGGCAGGGTGATGTGCACCAGCACGGCCAGCGGACCCGCGCCTGAGGAGCGGGCGGCCCGCGCCAGCTCGGGTTCCGCGCGGGCTGCGAGCCCGACCGCCACCAGCAGGTAGACGACCGGCACTGTGCTGACCACCAGGGCAGCCCACACGCCCGCTGGCCCCTGCACCGACCGCCACGGCAGGCCGAAAAGGAAATCGGTGAACCCGCCGCGACCGTACGCCTGGGTCCAGCTGTAGCCGAGCACAAAGCCCGGGACGAGCAGCGGCAGCACGATCGCCACCCGCAGCACCCGCCTCCCGGGTACGTCGGACCGCGCCAGCCCCAACGCAGCCAGCGTGCCGAGCGGGACCGCGGCGGCGGTGACCGCCAAGGCCAGGGCCACGGTGGTACGCAGCACCTCCGCTACCGGCGCCCCACCGAACAGCTGACCGGAGGTGTCGGTCCCTACCACGACCGCCAGCCGCCCGAGTGGATACAGAACCAGGATGACGACCACCGCGGCCACTGCCAGCGTCGCCACGGCGCGCACCAGCCTTTGGGAAACCGGACCTTTCGCCGGTCCCCCTCGGGTAGCCGGACCTGAGGTCGGTTGGGTCCGGGCAGCCGACCTCAGCCGGCCAGCAGCCACCGGCACCGATCAGCTCCCGAAGATTGACTGGTAGCCATCCAGCAGCCGGTCCCGGTCCGCGCTGACTGCCGGCCAGTCGGGCTGCACCACGGGCGCGCCGGACGGAATCTCCGGACCACCCGTGACACCTGGCCGGGTCGGGTAGGAGCCGGCGGTGGCCACCACCTGCTGGCCCGGCTCGCTGACGACATAGGTGATGAAGTCCTTCGCCTGCTGCGAGTCCCTCCCGTGCTGGGCCAGGCCGATGGGCCCATACACCGCGACCGCACCCGGCTGCGGCCAGCTGACCTCAACCGGCGAGCCCTTGGACTTGGCCAGGTACGCCGAGTTGGCGGTCGTCATTCCCGCCTGGTACAGGCCCTGGGCGACCCCGGTGGTCACCAGATCCGGCGTGCTGACCTGGTTTGCACCGTTGTGCTTCAGCGCCCGGTAGAAGTCGGTGCCGTAGCCCTTGGCGTTAGCGAAGTAGCTCAGCGCACCGAGCGCCGAGGCGGCCACCCGTGGGTCGGGCACGGCCACGGGCGCGTACGCCGGATCGGTCAGATCGGACCAGCTCGCCGGCGCCGGGGTCCCCCGGCGGTGCACGGCGACCAGGTAGAGCACAGCCACCCCGACGAAGCTGCCGGTTCGGTAGTGGCGCGGAATGTCGGCGGCGTTCTCCGGAGTCCAGCCGCCGACCAGCTGCTGGTCGACATACCCCTGCATAGTGAGCGGATCGCAGCCCCAGATCACGTCTGCCTTCAGGCCGCCGGAACGGAGGTCGGCCGCGACGCGGGCGTTCAGCTCGCCGGTCGGCGCCCGGAACAGGCTGATCTCAGCGCCGGGATGAGCGGCCTTGTACTCCGTGATGACGGGCTGGATCGTGGAGTCGCTGACGCAGGTGTACAGGGTCACCGGGGCCGGTCCCTGGCTGGAGGCGGCAGGGCCCGCGCGACAACCGGCTGGGAGCAGACCGACGAGCGCGAGGAGAAGTCCGATCCGGCGGCGACGCGGGTGGTCCACCATGTGCTGGAGCATACGCTGGAGCCGGCTCCCGTAGGCCGGATTCGACGATCACCGGCCCGTGAGAGCAACCGGCCTCAGGCCCAGCCGGCAACCTCATCGAGGCAGACGGTCTTCGGTCACGCTCGAAGGACTAGTGACCTGGCACGCCGGTCGGCTGTTCCGCCGTGACACGGTGCCCGTGGTCGGTGGAGCCGTTGTCCTCGGGTCCGACGGAGAGCAGGTAGTGCGTGCCCGCAGCGACGACCAGGCCGGAACCAAGCAGGTGCAACAGCACCAGTCCGATCGGCAGGCCGATGTTGTACTGCACCACCCCGATGACGCCCTGCAGCAGCTCAGCCACCAGCAGCAGCACGGCGGCGCGGGACCGAAGCAGCACGACCCCGGCCACCGTGGCGGCCACAGCGGCGTACACCGCGGCGGCGTGTAGGTGGCTGACCAGCGCAGGGTCGTATCCGGTGCGGGCCGCGCCGTGGTCGCCGGCGTGCGGCCCGCTGCCAGTGACCACGGTGCCGAGCCAGACCACGACCCCGAGCAGCACGAACGTGGCCCGGACCAGCGCCCGCTTGCCCCGGCTGACCGGCTGGCGGACCAGGCCGCGGGCCCGGTGGAGGAGCACGGTACTGAGCGCGATCAGGGCCATCGACACCAGCAGGTGCAGCGCCACCACGAACGGGTTCAGCTGGGTGAGGACGGTGATACCGCCGATCACAGCCTGGGCCGGGATGCCGAGGAGCAGGATCAGTGCCAGGGTGCGGACCCGGGGCCGAGCCCCCTGGTCGGCTACCCGACGGGCGCAGAGGTACGTGAGCACCATGACAGCGGCCAGCACGAAGGTCAGCAGTCTGTTGCCGAACTCGATCACCCCATGGATGCCGTACTCCGGCTGGGCCACGTAGGACTCGGGGACGCAGCGTGGCCAGGTGGGGCAGCCCAGACCCGAGGCTGTCAGCCGTACCAGGGCGCCGGTCACCACAATGGCGATATTGGCGACCAGTGCCGCCACCGACCAGCGCCGCAGCGTCGATGCGTCAGTGAGACGGCGGAAGGCGCGGAGCGGGCCGCGTTGCCGGGGAGCCGGGGTCTGGCCCGCCGCGGCGGGCCCGGCAAGGATGTCATTGGTCACGAGATGTCTGAACTCCGCTGCTGTGGTTGATTTCAGGGACGACTCTACTTCGGTCCGGAAGCCAACGGCGGGTGAGCGGCGGTGCATACGCCCCGGCCGAGATGATCCTCAGCGGGCAAATATCATCCCCAGAGTGGCCGACGACATCGTGTGCAAGATCGTCCGTGGTGAGATCGACGCGGCCGTGGTGGCTCGGGACGAGCAGCTGGTTGCGTTCCTCGACCACCGGCCGGTGTTCAAGGGCCACGTGCTGATCTCGCCGGTCCAGCACGTCGACACCTTGCTCGACCTTCCGCCGGAGCTGATGCAGCCGCTGCTTACCTTGGCCCAACGGGTAGCCGCCGCGATCGGCGACACGCTGGGCGCCCAAGGCACCTTCGTCGCCATGAACAACATCGTCAGCCAGTCGGTACCGCATATGCATCTGCACGTCGTGCCGCGGACCAAGGGTGACGGACTGCGCGGCTTCTTCTGGCCGCGGACCAGCTACGCCGACGGCGAGATCGACGAGTACGCGTTGCGTATCTCACAGGCGCTCCAGCGGCAGCTTCCTTGACGCTCGGCTCCGGCCGTGACAGATTGGCGCTAATTAACAAACCCCCTTTCGTTATCCCGGCCGCCTCCTCGCCTCGCCTGGCTGGCGGCAAAACCTTCCTCACGGAGAGTCACCTGTGTCGAGCCCGGACCTCGCCTCCAACGAGATCGGCGAAGCCCGCCTTCGGCCGGGGACGGCAGTTCGGCATGCCAACTCAGCCATCTGCCTGCGCGTCTTGCGTGAGGCCGCTGAACCGCTGACGGTCACCGAGATCGCGGACAGCACCGGGCTCTCCCGCCCCACCGTTGATGCGGTGCTGACCGAGCTCGGCCGGCACCAGGTGATCAAGATCGAACCAGCTTCGGCCCGCCAAGGTGCTGGCCGGCCCGCCCGGCAGGTAATCTTCGACGCCGCAGCCGGTCATGTAGCCGGTGTCGACGTCGGGTCCAACAGCATCAAGACGGTAGTCAGCGACCTGGCCGGCGCGGTGGTGTCCCAGACAGTCACACCACTGCCCAAACATCGCGACGGTGGCACTCGGCTCGCTGCCTTGCGGGGATCCCTGCCGCAGGCTCTGGAGGAGGCGGCCGTTCCGCCCAGCTCGCTTCGCGCCGCCTGCGTCGCTGTTCCCGGCATCCTTGATCATGAAGACCGGATCGCCCGCAGCCTCACCGTGCCGGAATGGGTGGGGTACCCGCTGGTATCCGCGCTGCAGACCGGCTGGGGCTGCCCGGTCGCGGTCGAGAACGACATCAAGCTGGCGGCACTGGCCGAACACCGACTTGGGCTCAACCGCAGCGCCTCCACCCTGACGTTCCTGCAGATCGGGCACCGTGTCTCGCTGGCTTTGATCATGAACGGCACAATCCTGCAGGGCAGCCACCGGCTGGCCGGGGAGCTCGGCAGCCTGCGCGGAATGAAGTGGACAGCTACGTCTGCCCGCGGCCAGCTCCGGTGGCGCAGCGCCGCCACCGCTAAAGAGGTCTTTGCCCTCGCCGCCGACGGTGACCCGCGGGCGCAGCGCGAGATCGAGGATTTCTGCGCCGAGATCGCGCCCAAGATCGCCACCATCATCTTGACCGTCGACCCCGACCTGGTGGTCATCGGTGGCGGCTTGTCCCGAGCCGGACGGCACTTTCTGGAGCCGCTCAGCAACGCGGTGCACCACCTGCTGATGACTCCCGACAAGCCGACCCTCCTTCCCTCGAACCTCACCTCAGACGGTGCTGTCTGCGGTGCTCTCGGTCTGGCCTTCGAACGGTGGTCCACCGAGATCTTCGGCGTCGCCGGCGTGCCGCCACCGTGGCCCGCCTGGAGACCCGACGCAGTCCCCCGTACCTCTGAGACGACCAGCCCACATTCACATCAGCGAGAGAAGGCACGATGAAGTTCGGTTTCAGCTCCTACAGCTTCCACCAGCGAATCAGCACCGGCGACATGTCGTTGTTCGACGTGATCGACTGGGTCGCCGACAGCCAAGGCGAACACCTCGAGCTCGCCGTACTGAGCAACTCTGCCCAGAACACGATCCCCACCGTCGAGTCCGACCCTGACTACGTGCGCGCGGTGAAGACCCGGGCGGCCGACCGTGGCGTCACGCTGTCCAACATGGCCATCGGTGCCGTGCTGGCCCACGACGACCCAGGTGAGATCGCCGCCGAGGTGAAGCGGGTGAAGGCCTACGTCGACCTGGCCGAGACCCTCGGCATCACCTTGATGCGCCACGACGTCGTCGCCCACGGCGCCGTCCCGGGTGACGACACGCCGGCCTTCGAGAAGGCGCTGCCCAAGATCGTCGACGCCTCGAAGGAGATAGCCCAGTACGCGGCCGAGCATGGGGTCACCACCAGCCTGGAGAACCACGGCTTCTTCGTCCAGAGCAGCGACCGGGTCCGCCGGATCGTGCACGCGGTCGACGAGCCCAACTTCAAGACCACGCTGGACATCGGCAACTTCGTCTGCGTGGACGAGGACCCAACGGCCGCCGTACCGGCCAACCTTCCCTACGCCTCGATCGTGCATTTCAAGGACTTCTACATCCGGCCGGCCGATCAAGACCCGGGTGAAGGTTGGTTCCGTAGCCGCGGCGGCAAGTACCTCCGGGGCGCGATCGTCGGCAACGGCGACATCGACATCCGCAGCGTCGCGTCCAGCATCAAGGCATCCGGCTACGACGGTTTCGCCTCGATCGAGTTCGAAGGGCACGAGGACTGCCTGATCGGAGCCAGCCGCGGCATTGCCAACGCCATCCGGCTGTACGACGAAGCCTGAGACCCCTTTACTACATCCCTTATCACCAAGGAGAAACTGAACGTGTCCATCCTCAAGGTGGGTGTCATCGGTACCGGTGGCATCGCCGGCCTGCACCTGCAGGCGTACGCCGACAACCCCCGCGTCCAGATCGTCGCCGTGGCTGACATGAACGCCCAGCGGGCCCAGTCGGTCGCCGACCAGTGGGGCGCGGCACGCGCCTACAGTGATCCGGCGGAGCTGCTCGCCGACCCCGAGGTGCAGGCGGTCAGCATCTGCACCTGGAACAACACCCACGCCCAGTTCGCCATCGAAGCCATCAAGGCTGGCAAGCATGTCCTGGTGGAGAAGCCGATGAGCCGTACCTACGCGGAGGCACAGGAGCTGGAGAGCGTGGTCGACGCCCACGACCGGGTACTCCAGGTGGGCTTCGTCCGGCGGCACTCGGCCAACTGTCGGGTGCTGAAGTCGTTCATCGACGAAGGGGAGCTGGGCGAGATCTACTACGCCAAGGCGAGCGTCATCCGCCGGATGGGAAACCCCGGTGGCTGGTTCGCGGACAAGGAGATCGCCGGCGGCGGACCGCTGATCGATATCGGCGTGCACGTGATCGACCTCGCCTGGTACCTGATGGGGTCGCCACGGGCCGTGTCGGTGAGTGCGAACTCCTACTCCAAGCTGGGCAACCGGTCGCACATCACGACCATGCCGCGGTACAAGGTGGCCGACTACGACCCCACCAAGAACACGGTCGAGGACATGGTCAACGCAGTGATCAGGTTCGACAACGGTGCTTCGCTGCTAGTGGATGCCTCGTACTCGCTGCACGCAGTCGAGGACAGCCTGGCCGTCTCCGTCTTCGGCGACAAGGGCGGCGCGGAGCTGGAGCCCAGCCTGCGGATCGCCACCGAGAAGCACCAGACGGTGCTCAACGTGACCCCGCAGCTCTCCTCCTCGACGTTCAACCTGACCGACGGGTTCAGCACCGAGATCGAGAACTTCGTCGGCACCTGCCTCGGCGAGGCCGAAAGCGTCGCCCCGGCCTGGCACGGTGCCGAGATCATGAAGATCCTCGACGCCGTCTACGAGTCGGCCGCGCTCGGCCGGGAAGTGACCCTGTCGAGCCCGTGACTCCTGCTCGCCCAGTGATCCGGTCAGACTCGTGACGGAACCGTCCGACCGGTCGTCGGCCCGGACGAACACGACCGCTCCGCGCCGGACCGGTCGGCGCCTGCCTCCTCGGGCGGCGCTGACCGTGCCGGTGATGAGCGTCATGTTCGCCCTCCTGCTGGCGTTGACCTGGGTCGTCTCCGATCTGGCCGTCCGGAGCGCCAGTCCGGACGTGACGGCCGCGGGCCGCTCCTTCTTCAGCTGTCTTGGACTGTGCCTGCTGGCCGGCCGCAGTCCAGCGGCCGCCCGTAGATCCTGGGCCATGATCAAGAGCCGGCCGGGGACCTTGATCATCTCCGGGCTGCTGGGGGTGGCGGTGTACGCACTGTTCTCGCTGCAGGCGATCGCCCTGGTTGGAGTCTCACTGCCGAACCTGCTGCTGGCGACCACCCCGTGCCTGTCGATGATCTTGGGGATGCTCTGGTTCGGCAAGGTGGGCTCGCGCCCGGCCTACCTCGGGATCGCCCTAGCCACTGCCGGTGCCGCTCTCTACGTTCTGGGCAGCTTCACCATCAAGCAGGGCCTGGCCACCGGCTCGCTCATGCTCGGCGTCGGCGCAGCGCTGGTCGCCGTGGTCTCCATCGCGGTGTATGGCCAGCACTACGCCAAGATCTCGCAAGGGCACGACCCGTTGGACCTGCTGCCAGGGATCTTCGGATCCGGCACCGTGTTGCTGCTGGTGCTCCTGGCGGTCACAGGTCGGCTCTCCGAGCTCTGGTCGATGAGTGCCGAGACGCTGGCGCTGCTGGTCATCCTCGGAATCGTGATCTATGTCCCGGTCTACGTCCTGCAGCACCGGTTGATCCACCTGCGCGGCGCCGTCTACATGGCATCCGTCTCGCTGCTGGTGCCCTTTGGCGTCCGCGCCGCCGAGATGCTGCTCGGCGGTCCTGCCCCGGGACTGGTGGAGCTCGTCGGGATGGGGATGTGCGTCGTCGGCGTCTACTTCGTGGTCCGGCATCCGCTTCGGGACCGGTGAGTGGGCTGGATGCGCTGAAATCCGACCACGACTGGAGCGAATCCGAGTTGGGACGGCCGGTTGAGAGCGGGTCGTCGCGCATTTTCAGCGGCTCCCCCAGCCACCGCCAGCACGCGGCATGATCAGCTGAGCCGCGCCAGGGTTCGACGTCTGACGCGAACCCACGTACCTCAACCTCTCAGCAGCCGAAGCTGAGGCGCTGCTCGTCATCCTCGGGACGGTGATCTTCATCCCGGACCATGCCGTCCAGCACCGGCCGATCCACCTGTCTGGCGCCCCCTCCATGGCCCACGTCTCGCCGCCGGGGCCCTTCGGCTCGTCCGCGCCGCCGAGCTCTGCGGTCCTGCCCCGGGGACTGGTGGAGGGCGTCGGGGCGGGCGTGTATGGCGGCGGCTGGGTCGTCCTCGGCACGCTCCGGACCGATGAGCGCGATGGATGCGCTGATTTCCGACCACGACTAGAGCCAAATCCGGCCTGGGATGGCCGGTTGAGCGCGGGTCGTCGCGCATTTTCAGCGGCTCACCAGCTATCGCGCACGCCGGGTGATCAGCTGCGCCGCGCCAGGGTTCGACGTCTAACAACGAACCCGCGTACCTCCACCTGTCAGCAGCCGAAGCAGAGGCGCTGCTCGTCCGAGTCGCCCTTCCCGGTCCATGCCCTCCAGGACCGGTCGATCCACCTGTCTGGCGCCCTCTCCATGGCCCCCGGCTCGCCGCCGGCGCCCTTCGGCGTCCGCGCCGAGATGCTGCCCGGCAGTCCTGCCCCGGGACTGGTGGAGCGCGTCGGGGCGTGTGTGGCCGGCGGCTAGTTCGTCCTCGGCACGCTCCGGGGCCGGTGAGCGCGATGGATGCGCTGATTTCCGGCCACGACTAAAGCGAATCCGACCTGGTATGGCCCGTTGAGCGCCGGTCGTCGCGCATTTTCAGCGGCTCCCCCAGCCACCGCCAGCACGCGGCATGATCAGCTGAGCCGCGCCAAAGTTCTGACAACGTACCCGCGCACCTCCACCTCTCAGCAGCCGAGCTGAGGCGCTGCCGGTCATCCTGGGAACCGTCATCTTCGTCCCCGTCCATGTCGTCCCAGCACCAGTCGATCCACCTGTCTGGCGCGCTCTTCCATGGCGTCCGTCTCGCCGCCGGCGCCCCTTAGCGTCCCCGCGCCCCCGAGAAGCCGTTCGGCGGTCCTGCCCCGGGGCTGGTGCAGCTCGTCGGGGCGGGGCCGTGTGGCCGGCGCCTAGTTCGTCCTAGGCACGCTCCGGGACCGGTGAGCGCGATGGATGCGCTGATTTCCGGCCACGACTAGAGCGGATCCGGCCTTGGATGGCCGGATCGGCGGGGGTTGTCGCGCATTGTCAGCGGCTCACCGCTCCGCCAGCGCACCGACCTGTCGGGGCTCTCAGCAGCCGAGCGGCTGAGAGCCCCACATCACAGGGCTACTGCCTACTTCTTCAGCAGCGAACGCAGCACGTACTGCATGATGCCGCCGTTGCGGTAGTAGTCCGCCTCGCCGGGGGTGTCGATCCGGACCGGGGCGTCGAAGGTGACCGGAGCGTCGCCGCCGGTCGCGGTGACCGTGACGGTCCGCGGGGTCTCGCCGTCGTTCAAGGCCGTCACGCCGGTGATCTCGAAGGTCTCCTCACCGGTCAGCCCGAGAGACTCCGCGTTCTCCCCCTGCGGGAACTGCAGCGGCAGCACGCCCATCCCGATCAGGTTGGAGCGGTGGATCCGCTCGTAGGACTCGGCAATCACGGCCTTGACCCCGAGCAGCGCCGTGCCCTTGGCTGCCCAGTCCCGCGAGCTGCCGGAGCCGTACTCCTTGCCTGCCAGGATGACCAGCGGTGTCCCAGCCTGCAGGTAGTGCTGCGATGCGTCGTAGATCGTGGACACCGGAGCATCCGGCTCGGTGAAGTCACGGGTAAAGCCGCCCTCGGTCCCAGGTGCCAGCTGGTTGCGCAGGCGGATGTTGGCGAAGGTGCCGCGGATCATCACCTCGTGGTTGCCCCGCCGGGACCCGTAGGAGTTGAAGTCCTGGCGGGCGATGCCGTGCTCGGTCAGGTACTTGCCCGCCGGGCTGTCGGCCTTGATCGAACCGGCCGGCGAGATGTGGTCGGTGGTGATCGAGTCACCAAGCTTCAGCAGCACCCGTGCCCCGGAGAAGTCCACCACCGGCTGCGGGTCGGCCGGCATGTCGTCGAAGTACGGAGGCTTCCGGACGTAGGTGGAGTTCGGGTCCCACTCGAACACCTGACCCTGCGGTGTCGCCAGCGACTGCCACTGCTGGTCACCGGCGAAGACGTCGGCGTAGCTCTCGTTGAACATGTCCGCACCAATCGAGGTGGCGATGATCTCGTCGATCTCCGCCTCGGTCGGCCAGAGGTCCTTCAGGTACACGTCGTTGCCGGACTGGTCCTTGCCGAGCGAGTCCTTCTGCAGGTCGATGTCCATCGTGCCGGCGAGCGCGTAGGCCACCACCAGCGGCGGGCTGGCCAGGTAGTTCATCTTGATGTCGGGGTTGATCCGGCCCTCGAAGTTACGGTTGCCCGACAGCACTGACACGACCGCAAGATCGCTGGCGTTGACCGCCTCGCTCACCTCCGGGATGAGCGGGCCCGAGTTGCCGATGCAGGTGGTGCAGCCGTAGCCGACCAGGTTGAAGCCGAGCTTGTCCAGGTACGGGGTCAGTCCGGAGCGGTCGTAGTAGTCGCTGACCACCTTGGATCCCGGCGCCAGCGTGGTCTTCACCCATGGCTTGCGGGTAAGGCCTCGTTCCACCGCCTTCTTCGCCACCAGCGCGGCGCCGATCATCACCGACGGGTTCGAGGTGTTGGTGCAGGACGTGATGGCCGCGATGGCGACAGCACCGTGGTCGATCTCGAACTCGGAACCGTCGGCCAGCTTGACCGGTGTCGGCGCGCTCGGGCGACCGATGTCCTCGGGCACATTCTCGCCGAACTCGTGCGGCGGAGTGGAACGGTTGTCACCAGTGTGTGAGGGCGGGTCGGATGCCGGGAAGGTTTCGGCCACCGACTCGTCGTAGCCATCCTCGTTGACGCTGACGTAGTCGCCGAGAGCCTCGCGGAAACCCTGCTTGGCGTGTGCCAATGACACCCGGTCCTGCGGACGTTTCGGACCCGCGATGCTGGGCACCACGGCGCCGAGGTCCAGCTCAAGGTACTCGGAGTACTTCGCCTCCCGGTTGTCGTCGTGCCACAGGCCCTGCTCCTTCGCGTACGTCTCCACCAGCGCGATCTGCTGCTCGCTGCGGCCGGTGAGCCGGAGGTAGTCGGTGGTCTTGGAGTCGATCGGGAAGACGGCGATGGTGGACCCGTACTCCGGGCTCATGTTTCCGATGGTGGCGCGGTTGGCCAGCGGTACGGCGGAGACACCGGGCCCGTAGAACTCGACGAACTTGCCGACCACCCCGTGCTTGCGCAGCATCTCCGTGATCACCAGCACCAGGTCGGTCGCTGTCGCGCCCTCCGGCAGCTCACCGGACAGCTTGAAGCCGACCACTCGCGGAATCAGCATGGAGACCGGCTGGCCCAGCATGGCCGCCTCGGCCTCGATGCCGCCGACGCCCCAGCCGACGACGCCCAGTCCGTTGACCATGGTGGTGTGTGAGTCGGTGCCCACACACGTGTCGGGGTAGGCCTGCACCACTCCATCGACCTCCCGCGGGAAGACGACCCGGGCCAGGTGCTCGATGTTCACCTGGTGCACGATGCCGGTCCCCGGCGGAACCACCTTGAAGTCGTCGAAGGCGGTTTGACCCCAGCGGAGGAACTGGTAGCGCTCCTTGTTTCGGCCGTACTCGATCTCGACGTTGCGGAGGAATGCGTCCGGAGTGCCGAACACGTCCGCGATCACGGAGTGGTCAATCACCAGCTCGGCCGGAGCCAGCGGGTTGATCTTGGTCGCGTCACCCCCGAGGTCGGCCATCGCCTCCCGCATGGTGGCCAGGTCGACGATGGCGGGGACGCCGGTGAAGTCCTGCATGATCACCCGGGCCGGGGTGAACTGGATCTCCCGGCTCGGCTCGGCTTGAGGGTCCCAGGCGGCCAGGCCACGGATGTCGTCGGCTGTGATGTTGGCGCCGTCCTCGGTCCGCAGCAGGTTCTCCAACAGCACCTTCAGGCTGTACGGGAGCGCGTCCGCGCCCTCGACGGCGTCGAGACGGAAGATCTCATACGACTCGTCGTTGACGGCCAAGGTGGCTCGGGCATCGAAACTGTTGACGCTGGCACTGGTCACACTCATGTGTTCAACTCCGGGGGGTCGTCGGATCAAAACTCTCTTGACATCAAGATAACATTCCACTCAGGCTCGCGCAGCAAGAATCGCCACACACTCCACGTGCTGGCTCATCGGGAACAGGTCGAATGCGCGGATCGAGGTGGGCTCATAGCCCAAGCCTGCCGCCGTTCCCAGGTCCCTGGCTAGAGCAGCGGGGTCGCAGGCCACGTAGGCGATGGCTCGGGGTGCCCGCGCAACGATGGCCTGCATCACTGCACGACCGGCCCCGCTCCGAGGCGGGTCTAGGACCACGAGGTCAGTTCGCCGTGGCATCCGGGCTAGCTGGCGCTCCACCCGACCGACTCTAAGGTGCACCCGATCGGCCACGTCCTCGAGGTTGCGGTGCGCCGCCCGGACCGCTGCCTTGCTCTGCTCCACCGACCACACCTCGCAGCCGCTGTCAGCCAGGACTCCGGTGAACAGGCCGACCCCGCTGTAAAGGTCGAACGCCCGCTCACCCTCACGCGGCTGCAACCCGTCGAGCACAGCATCGACGAGCGTGTCGGCCGCCGCCGGGTGAACCTGCCAGAACCCGGCTGCTTCGAGCTCCCAGTCGCGACCGGCGGCGTGCTCATGCACCGTCGGCTGCCCTGCTACGACTTCGCCGTTCACCAGCAGCACCCCCGGCGCGGTGATCAACTCCGACCCGGGCGGAAATGTCTTGATGGTGACGTCGACGGTCTTCGGTGAGGCGATCGGACAGCCGTCGTCAGGTATTGGAATCACCTTGTGCGTTCGGTGGGCGTGCAGCCCCACTTTGCCCTCGCTGTTGACGTGGTAGCGCATCCGGGTGCGCCAGTGGAGGCCGTCCGGGGTCTCGGGCGTGCTGACCTCCTCGACAGCGCCTTGCCACTCAATGGAGGCCAGGCGGTGGAGCTGCTCGGCCACCACCGCCGTCTTTAGCCGTCGCTGCCCCAGCAGGCTCACGTGCTGGAAGTCGCAGCCGCCGCACAGTCCGGGCCCGGATACCGGACACGGGGCGGACACGCGGTCGGCGGAAGAGTCGATGATCTCGACCGCGTCGCCGCGCCAGAACTTGTCGTGGCTGGTGTCGGTCGGCTGGACCATGACGGTCTCGCCGGGCAGCGTGTGCCGGACGAAGATCACCCGGCCCTGATACCGGGCCACGCAGTGGCCGCCGTGCGCAACCGGCCCGATCTCGACCGGTCCGATCAGCTCCATCTCACCGACGCTGTTCATTGAGGCCATCAACGGTGCAGGGACCGCCGAACGTCCGGCACGTCGTCCCGGCGCATCCGCCGCTCGGCCTTGTCGGAAGATGAGAGCAGATAGGGCACCGAGGTGACCATCACCCCGGGCGTGAACAGCAGGCGGCCCTTCAGCCGGAGGGCGCTCTGGTTGTGCAGGATCTGCTCCCACCAGTGCCCCACGACGTACTCGGGGATGTAGACCGTGACGACGTCTCGTGGGCTCTCACTGCGGACGTTCTTCACGTAGTCAAGAATAGGGTTGGTCACTTCGCGGTACGGCGAGGCCACCACCTTGAGCGGGATGTCGATGCCCATCTCCTCCCACACCTTCTTCAGCCGCGCGGTCTCGTCCGGATCGACGTCGACGGTCAACGCCTCCAACGTGCTCGGCCGTGCCGCCTTGGCGAACGCGAGCGCCCGGGCGGTCGGCTTGTGCAGCTTGCTGACCAGGACGATCGCCCGGACGCGGCTTGGCAGCATCCGGTCCTCACCCTCTACCAGGGCCGTCTCCTGGGCCACCGCGTCGTAGTGCCGGCGGATCAGCTTCATGATCACGAACAGCACCGCCATCGCAATGATGGCGATGTAGGCGCCTTGCGCGAACTTGGACAGCAGCACGATCACCAGCACCGTGCCGGTCATGGTCAGACCCACCGCGTTGATCATCCGAGAGCGGATCATCCGGCCGCGGACCTCCGGGCGGTGCTCGGTCTTCAGCAGCCGGGTCCAGTGCCGCATCATGCCGAGCTGGCTGACAGTGAAGGAGACGAACACCCCGACCACGTAGAGCTGGATCAGCGCCGTGACGTCGGCCTTGAAGGCGAGGATAAGCACGATCGCGAAGAAGGCCAGCACCAGGATGCCGTTGCTGTAGGCCAGCCGGTCACCGCGGGTGTGCAGCTGCCGGGGCAGGTAGCCGTCCCGGGCGAGGATGGAGCCGAGCACCGGGAACCCGTTGAAGGCCGTGTTCGCGGCCAGGAACAGAATGATCATGGTGGCCGCGATGACGAAGTAGAAGCCCGGACGGAAGTTGTCGTAGAACACCGCCCTGGCGAGCTGGCCGATGGCCGTCTCCTCAAGAACGTCCACCCGCTGGCCGTTCAGCGTGTAGTAGGAGTGGCCCAAGTCGATCAGCTTGAGGTTCGTCAGGTTGGCCAGCGTGATGACGCCAATCAGCATGGTCACCGAGATGGTCCCCAGCAACAGCAACGTGGTGGCGGCGTTCCGACTCTTCGGCTTGCGGAAAGCAGGGACGCCGTTGGAGATGGCCTCCACACCGGTCAGCGCAGCACATCCGGAGGAGAAGGCGCGCGCAAGCAGCGCGACCATCAAGAACCCATTGAAAGCGGCAAACCTGGGGTCGGGCTCGATGCCGTACTGAGCGCTGTGCGCCTGAACGTTCTGGTCGAGCACCAGGATGCGGAACAGCCCGTAGCCGACCATGCCCAGGATGCCCACCATGAAGCAGTAGGTCGGAATCGCGAAGAACGTGCCGGACTCGCGCACCCCGCGAAGGTTGAGCGCCATCAGCAGCAGCGCTGCGATAGCGGCAACCCAGCCTTCGTGGCCGTCGATGAACGGGAACACCGACTTCGCGTTCTGCACTCCGGACGAGATCGACACGGCCACGGTGAGCACATAGTCCACCAGCAGCGCGCTGGCGACGGTCAAGCCGGCGTTGGGGCCGAGGTTCACCGTGGCCACTTCGTAGTCGCCACCGCCGGAGGGATAGGCGCGCACGTTCTGCCGGTAGGAGGCGACCACGACCAGCATCACGACCGCGACCAAGAGCGCGATCTTCCAGGAGTAGGCGTACGCAGCTAGCCCGGCCAGCGAGAGCGTCAGCAAAATCTCGTCGGGCGCGTACGCCACCGAGGAGAGAGCGTCCGAGGCGAAGACCGGCAGCGCGATCCGCTTCGGAAGCAGAGTCTCACCGAGCTGCGTACTGCGCAGCTTACGGCCGAGCAGCAGCCGCTTGCTTACATCCGAAAGACTCACGAACCGAAAGCCTATATCGGGCGTCCATGCCCTGGCTTCCAATCGGCGGGCGTCGGTGTAGCGTCTGTGCAGTGCACATCGTGATCATGGGCTGCGGTCGAGTGGGATCCAGCCTGGCCCGGGGCTTGGAAAAGCGCGGCCATACGGTGGCCGTGATCGACATCCTCACTGACGCCTTTCGCCGACTGGGCCCGGACTTCACCGGCCGTACGGTCAAGGGCGTCGGGTTCGACCGCGAGGTTCTGCTGGAGTCCGGGATCGAGCAGGCGGGGGCGTTCGCCGCCGTTTCCAGCGGTGACAACTCCAACATCTTGTCCGCGCGCGTCGTCCGGGAGACCTTCAACGTCTCCAACGTCGTGGCCCGCATCTACGACCCCGGTCGAGCCGAGGTGTACGAACGGCTCGGCATCCCTACCGTCGCCACGGTTCGTTGGACCGCCGACCAGGTGATGCGACGACTGCTGCCCGCCGGGTCCGAACCTCACTGGCGTGACCCGAGCGGCTCTGTGCGGCTGATGGAGGTGCATGTCGACCGTGCCTGGGTCGGCCGCAGCATCGGCCGGATGGAGGAACTGACCGGCGCCAGGATCCCCTTCCTGTTCAGGCTCGGTTCCGGCATGGTGCCAAAGACGAGCACCATCTTCCAGGACGGAGATCTGGCGTTCGCCGCTGTCGAAGACGCCCGGCTGGCCGAAGTGGAGACCATCCTGGGCAACCCACCGAAGGGAGAATGACGATGCGGGTAGCCATCGCTGGGGCCGGCAACGTGGGCCGCTCCATCGCAGCAGAACTGTTGGAAAACGGTCACCAGATTTTGCTGATCGACCGCGACCCCCGTGCCATCAAGTCCAGCACGCTGCCGGAGGCAGAGTGGCTGCTGGCGGATGCTTGTGAGCTGTCCTCGCTGGAGGAGGCCGGCATCGACACCTGCGACGTCGCGATTGCCGCCACCGGCGACGACAAGGCGAACCTGGTGATCTCGCTGCTGACCAAGACCGAGTTCGGCGTCCCGCGGACGGTCGCCCGGGTGAACCACCCGAAGAACGAATGGCTGTTCAACGAGGTGTGGGGCGTCGACGTGGCTGTGTCGACCCCCCGGTTGATGTGCGCCCTGGTGGAGGAGGCGGTGACCGTCGGCGACCTGGTCCGGCTGCTCACCTTCCACGAGGGCGAGGCCAACCTGGTGGAGATGACGCTCCCGGCGGAGAGCCCGTGCGTCGGGATCCGGATCGGCGACCTGAACTTCCCTGGTGACGTGGTGCTGGTGGCGATCATCCGCGATGGCCATGCCCAGGCGCCGGACCGGGACGGGTCGCTGGAGGCCCGGGACGAGCTGTTGTTCATCACCGCTCAGGACTACGAGCACGAGCTGGCCAACATGCTGGCTCCGCGCAACTCGACCATCCAGGTGGCCACCACCCCGACCCCACGGGTGCAGCACATCTGAGGTAAGGATCGCGCACCCGGTCCTCCCGGACGGGGTCAGGCCCGGTTGTCCGGGGTGGCCGCGGGGCGGCCGTAGGCGGAGTCCTCCATCGGGGTCCGGCCCTTGGAGAGCATCAGCCCGATCACGAACAGTGCGGCCAGCAGCAGCGGCCAGCCCAGTACGACCTTGGAGATGCCGAGCGCGATTACGCTGCCGGAGAGGAACAACGGGAGCTGGATGACGAAGCGGAGCACGTACGGCACCGCCAGCACCGCGGTCAGCTTGGACGTCATCCGGACCAGACCGCGGTCTGCGGTCCATCCCGTCGGGTCGCCGATGGCCGCCCCGATCACGTACCCGACCAGCGGCCGGCGGATCGCGATGGTGACGATCGAGATCAGCGCCAGTACCCCGTTGTAGAGAATCCCGGGCAGAAAAATGTCCTCGGCTCGACCGGTCCGTGCTGCGATCAGGGCGGCGATCGCGGTCGGAAAGATGGCTTGAGCGACGAACTTGAGCGACTGCTTCTGGACCACCCTGATGATGCCGAGAACCACAGCCACACCCACCGCCGCTGCCAGCGCGGGGTAGAGCTGACGCCCGATCACCCAGGCGATGGTGAACGCGACAAAGGGCAGCGCGGACTCCAGCATCCCTCGGACACCGCCCAGTGACTGGGACAGCTGGTGCCGGACGAACTCCTCGACGTAGCGGAACTCGGGTTCGCCCGAGGGCAGGCCGTCGGAGAGCTCGGTGCTCTTCCTGGCGGGTACGTCAGGACTCATGAAGCCGACGGCGCCTGCAACAGCTCGTACCGCGGGTTGTAGATCAACCGGCGGCCTTCGTGACAGCTGATCCGCCCGGCGATCTTGATCGCCCGGCCGGGGTCGATGCCCGGAATCTGCCGGCGGCCCAACCACACCAGCGTCACCGCTCCGGAGCCGTCCCGCAGCTCAACTTCCAGAGCCGGATGCCCGGCTCGAGGAGTGATCGTGACGTGGCTCACGGTTCCGGTGAGGTGGACCAGCTGACGGTCCTCGCAGTTCTTGATCGGCACCGCACCCGAGGCGCGGACCGAACGTTGCAGTTCCTCCGACTCGAGCTCCTCATTGGAGGAGGAGAGCCGCCGCAGCGCCCGCTGCAGCATGTTTGCTGGCTTATCCATGACCATGACCATCATCACTTCCCACTAAAAGGATGTCACCGACGTCAAGCCTGCTCAGGCTCGGCTTCGGGGGTGAGTCCCTGCGGCAGAACCAGCGGCAGCAGGTCGCCGGGCGCCATCGCCTCATCCCCTCGCCGGACGATGACGCTGCGGAAGGCCTCGAGCATCTCCGCCACCGGCGACTCCAGACCGTCCTCCAGCGCGGCCTGCCCGTAGACGATGCCACGCAGCAGCCAGCGGGGCCCTTCGACGACCCACATTCGAGACGGCTGGTACCCCTGCTCGCCCTCGGGAGTCGACACGGGAAGCAGCCGGCGCAGCTCGACACCGAACGGTCCCTCGACCAGCGCCGCGGAGCCACCGGCCTCGGTCGCGTTCTCGATCATCTCGTCCCGCAGTTCGCTCCACAGCCCACCGCTACGCGGGGCCGCGTACGCTCCGAGCTCGATGGCGGAGTCGTCGTTGATCAACATCGCGGAGACGATCTGCTGGCTCTCCTCCGACATCTGCAGCCGCAGCTCAGCACCCGGGAAGCCGGTCAGAATCATGCTGCCGAGGTCGATCCGCGGATGTGGTGCCGGGTCCTCGTCCTCTTCCTCGTCCAGCTCGACTTCGGACACATCCCAGGGGCCCTCGCTGCGCCAGTCCTGGGCGTCCAGTGCGTCCAGATCCAACGTCGCCGCCGACCCACCGCCCGTGTCGTCAGCAGCCGCGTCCGCGGCGTCGGGGGCATCGGGGCCAGCTGCATTGGCGTCGGTTGGATCGGCGTCTGGGTTGGCAGCCGCCTCGGACTCCTCGAGCTCGTCGGGGGTCTGGTCGACCTCAGCCTTTTTGCCACGCCTGAAGATCATGCTTGCTGCTCCTGTGGATGTTCGGAGTTGCCCAGTATTCCCCCGGTCGACCCGTGACCGCCAACTCCGCGAACGGAGTCGGGCAATTGTGCCACGGGAAGGAACACTGCTCGCGCCACTTCCTGGATAACCAGCTGGGCGATCCGGTCGCCACGCGAGATGCGTACCGGGTGGCTGCGGTCGGTGTTGACCAGGCAGACCTTGATCTCGCCGCGGTAGCCGGCATCGACCGTACCCGGGGCGTTGACGATGCTGATTCCGTGCCGCGCAGCCAGGCCGGAACGGGGGTGCACGAAGCCGGCGTACCCATCCGGGAGGGCGATCGCGACTCCGGTTGGAACCAGACGCCGCTCCCCCGGCTCCAGCACAACGTCCTCACGTGACCTCAGGTCGGCGCCCGCATCGCCGGGGTGCGCGTACGCCGGGAGCTCCAGCTCGGGGTCGAGCTGATGTAGCAGGACCTCGACGCGGCCCACCGGAATGGGGCTCACTGGGTCAGCCTCGTGCTCTCCGGCCCGGGCCGTGCCCCCAGCGCCGCGCTGACCGCGGCGGCGAGCTGCACCGGGCGACGGGTCCCCACCAGCCAGTACGGAGTGGGGTCGGCTGCGTCATCGACGGTCAGCTCGACCGCGGTGGACAGATAGGGGCGGAGCACCAGATAGGCCCGGGCGTCCGCCTCAGGTCCGCTGCGCCGCCGGGTCTGCGCTACGTCCAGGGCTGTGCAGCCACCGACGTAGCCGATCTCGATCCGGGCCCTGCCGACCCGTACCTCGCTGTCGGTGACAGCGATAGAGATCGCCGACGCCCGGAAAGCGGCGCCGGCGATCAGGAACGACGCGGCGCAGACGGCCATGCCCCAGATCCATCCGAGGTACAGGCCGAACGCCAGCAGCATCGACAATGCGAAAAGGCCCGACAGCACCCACCAGGTGACGGGGACCCATAGTCGTTCACGGAAGAGCACAGTCCCAACCTACGGGGTCGGCTCTATTGTCGAAGATCTCATCAAGACTCCGGCCCGTTCAGGCAGCGCCGTCTCGCGTCGGGTTAGCCGGCGCGAGACGGT
Organism: Propionibacteriaceae bacterium; assembly: GCA_025965155.1. Lineage (GTDB taxonomy): Bacteria > Actinomycetota > Actinomycetes > Propionibacteriales > Propionibacteriaceae > Microlunatus. The sequence goes on along the minus strand of JAOPXN010000099.1, from coordinate 43,463 downwards.
ATTCCTGGTTCGCTGGGGACCGGATCCGAAAAGGCGCGCCAGCTCAGCCGGCGCAGTCATAGCAGTAGGCGTCACCATTCGGCCGTTCCTCCGCGATCTGGCTGCGGTGCCGGACCAGGAAACAGCCGGCGCAGGTGAACTCATCGGACTGACGGGGCAATACCCGAACCGTCAGCTCCTCGTGGGACAGGTCCGCACCCGGCAGCTCGAAAGCTTCCGCGGCCTCGGCCTCGTCCTCATCGACTTTCCCCGAGTTCTTATCGTTACGTCGAGTCTTCAGCTCTTCGATGCTGTCTTCGTTCAGCTCTTCTTCGGTCTTGCGTGGGGCGTCGTAATCTGTCGCCATCTTTCCCTTCCCCCTGGGGCATATGCCCAGTTCTCATCTACCTCTGGTCGTGCGCATGCATATCACACGAACTCTGTACTGCCCAGCCTTGCGCCCGCTATAACGTCTCCGGCCGCGCAAAATTCCCGTCTCCGAGATGGGCCTGAAGAAAGGCCAGCACGGTCTGGTACCAGACGACGGAATGCTGTGGGGTAAGGATCCAGTGGTTCTCGTCCGGGAAGTACAAGAACTTGTGCGGGAGCTTCTCCGGGGGCCCCTGGTAGCCCGAGACCAGGGACCACCACAGCGCCAGCCCTTCCGAGATCGGCACCCGGTAGTCCTTGTCACCGTGGATGACCAGCATCGGTGTGGTGATGTTCTCGGCGTGCCGGTGTGGCGAGTGCTCGGCCTGCATCTGCGCCGACAGCTCACGAGCCCAGTACCACGACGCATCCGTGGTGGGGCCGAACGACTCCAGGTTCCACAGGCTGGCGTGGCTGACGATGGCGGAGAAGCGGTCCGTGTGTCCGGCCACCCAGTTCGCCATGTAACCACCGAAGGACCCACCCATGGCCGCGGTGCGGGAGTGGTCGATGTCGCTGCGCTGTGCAACCTGGTCGGTGATCGCCATCAGGTCCGTGTACGGCGCGCCGCCCCAGGAACCCCACCCGCGCTGGATGAAGTCCAGGCCGTAGCCGGTGGACAGTGCCGGATCCGGCAGCAGCACCGCGTACCCCTGGGCGACCATCAGCCAGGGGCACCAGCGCCAGGACCAGGCGTTCCACGATCCCAGCGGACCGCCGTGGATCCACAGCAGCAGCGGCACCGGCTCGGCCTCGGAGGCGCCCTCGGGCAGCAGCAGATAGCCGCGGACCCGGGCACCGTCGGCGGCCACCGTCTCGACGTTCTCCAGCCGCCCGGGAAGCTCTGGATAGCTGACCGGCGCAGGCAACACCGTCGAGGTCGCGTCGCGAGTCGACACGGCGACGATGCTGCCGGGGTCGGTGTAGGAGGAGCGGACCGCGTACAGCACCTCCCCGTCGGCTGACAGCCGGACCGAGGAGTGAGTACCTTGCTGCGTCAGCCGGCGACGGTCCCCGGTGGCCACGTCCACCGCATACAGAGGTCCGTGGCCGTCCTCGTCCACAACGACGTAGAGGGTGCGGCGGTCCGGGGAGAACCCGATCGGGTTCGGCCAGGCATCCCACTCCGGTGCCAGCGGGCGGCCGGCACCCGTCTCGCGCTCGACCAGCCACAGCTCCTGGTCCGGCGCGACCTGCGGGGTGGACCGCCGCTCCCGTACGCAGGCGACCAGGCTGCTGTCGTCGGAGATGACCGCTGAGCCGAACTCCACCTCGTCGTCGGCGCCGGACAGCACCTCGCGATGGCCGGTTGCGATCTCGACTGCGGCGACCGAGGAGACGGTCTCGCCGCCTGGGCGCGGATCCAACCAGTCCAGCACCGCGAACCGGCCGTCCGCCGCCAACGACACCGATGAGCCGATGCGGCGGCCCGCGTCCGGGATCAGGTCATGGAAGTCCCCGGGGCGTACGTTCCGGTCGCCCTCGCTGTCGGCACCCAGCTCAACCGCGAGCAGGTGGGTCTCCTCCAGCCCCAGATCGTGGTCCCAGAAACGCACCGGATACCCCTCGTGCAAGATGGCCGAGATCTTGCGTTTTGAGCGAAGCTTGCGCTTCGCCGCATCGGCGGCCTCATCTGCGGCACCGGCGTGGACTCCGGCCGCAAACAACGCCGAGCCGGTGTCGCGGGCGGTGATGATGTTCTGCCAGCCGCCGTCGCGCCGGGCCAGGACGTACGCCTCGCCGCCGCCCGCCGGCAGGCACCAGGTCGCGCCGACATCGTCGGAGTCGTCGTCCCCGGTGGGCGGCACCGGACGCTTGGAGGTGAACAGCAGGCTGCCGTCCGGAAGGAAGGCCGCGGCTGACTCCCCCTCAACCGACCGGGTGTAGCGGCGGGCCGGCCTTTCGCCGGTGGTGTCCACCCGCCACCAGGCGCTGCGGTACGCGGTCTTGGTGGGGTCGAGTGCGGACACCGAGACCAGCAGGTGTCCGTCCGGTCCCAGAACCAACCCGCCCAAGCGGGGGGTTGCCACGTAGGCGTTCAGGTCCGCCCACGGGGAACCACCGGCGCCCGGCTCCTCAGTGGCCTCCTCGGGCGCCGCGGAGAGGTCGGCGGCGGCCACGTGAGAATCGGGCCCTGTGTGAGAATCGGACTCTGTGTGAGCATCGGGGTCGCTGGCGGTCGGGCGCAAGAACTCTGGGCGGGTCACAGGAAGGCTCCTTTAAAACGAAATAGTGCATCACCTTCGCCGCGCGGGTGGGACATCAAGGCAGCGAAGGCGCACCGCATGGCACTGCGAGGAAGGATGAGGTCGCCCAGCGACTATCCCACGTCGCCGAGCTACCCCCGGGTACGGCCTCCAGTGGGCACGGCGTCGTGGGTGCTGCACGACGCACCACGGTGACCCGTTCGACGGCGACCTCGGCGAATACCACTCAGTGAAAGCGCGGCAGAGGGAGAAACATGACGGAACGGTCGGTGGTGATTGCGCCCGACTCCTTCAAGGGATCGTTGGCGGCTGCGGACGTCGCGGCGGCGATCGCGCAGGGCTGGCGGGAGGTGCGCGCACGCGACTCGTTGGTGTTGTTGCCGCAGGCTGACGGTGGCGAGGGCACCATGGATGCTGTCGAGGCGACGCAGGCCGGGTCGACTCGGCACTGGGTGGATGGGGTGACCGGCCCGGACGGACGGCCGGTCCGCGGCTGCTGGCTGGAGCTGGCTGACGGGACAGCCGTGACCGAGCTGGCTCAGATGTCGGGGCTCCCGCTGATGCAGGCGCCGGACCCGCTGAATGCGACCAGCTTCGGGCTGGGTCAGGTGATCGACGACGCCGTCAGCCATGGGGTGAAACATCTGATCGTGGGGCTGGGCGGCTCAGCCTCCACCGATGGGGCGGCCGGGGCCTTGGTGGCGCTCGGGCTGGAGCTGTTGGACGTCTCGGGCCGGCCGCTTCCGCCGGGCGGCAGCGCCCTGGATCGGCTGGCCTCGATCCGCGGAGCGGTCCGCCGGCCGGAGCGGTTGACCATCCTGACCGACGTCACCTCACCGCTGCTCGGTCCGACCGGCGCCGCCGCGGTCTTCGGCCCCCAGAAAGGCGCCCTGCCGGCGGAGGTCGCTGTGCTGGACGCGGCGCTGGCCCGGCTCGCGACCGTGCTGGGCGGCCCAACCGACTTGCCCGGGATGGGCGCCGCCGGCGGCTGCGGCTACGGGCTGGTGACCGGTCTGGGCGGCACCTTGGTGCCAGGGGCTGCCTACATCTCCCGGCTGACCGGCTACGACGATGCGGTCCGTTCCGCGGATATCGTGATCAGCGGTGAAGGCCGGTTCGACTCGACCTCGCTGCAGGGCAAGGTGGTCGGACATGTGCTCGGCCTCGCCGCTCGGCACGGGGCGCGGCGGGCCGTGGTCGCCGGTCAGGTTGCCGTACGGCCTGACGACCTGTGGACCGAGTCGCTGGTCGGCCTGGCCGGCGCTGTGCCGCCGGCGATGGCCCACCCACACCGGTGGCTGGTGGAGGCCGGCCGGCGGGCCGCCGCCGCACTCGGTTGACACCTGTTGTGCTGTCTGAGCGCTGCGCGTCGAAACGAGTGACGGGTCAGAGCGCCGACACGCTCTGACACAGCGACGGGCGGTCGGGCTGTCGGCCGTTCGGACAGCAGTTGGGCAGGCATTCGTACCGCCCGACCGTCCCGCCGCGCATCACCGGCTGCGGGACAGAGTCGCCGCGCGCCATACCGGCCCGCTCCACCATCAGGTCGGCCAACCCGGCCACGAACGTGGGGTCGACGCCGGCCGTTGCCGCCCGGGCGAAACCAAGGCCCAGCTCGGCCGCGGTCTGGCTGGCTTCGGTGTCGAGGTCGTAGATCACCTCCATGTGGTCGGAGATGAACCCGATCGGGATGGCCACCACTGCGCGGACGCCCCGACCGGCGAGGTCGGTCAGGTGGTCGTTGATGTCGGGTTCCAACCAGGGCTGCGTCGGTGGTCCGGAGCGGGAGCAGTAGACGAGGTCGGCCTCGTACTCGGCGCCCCGAGACTGGCTGACCTGGTAGGTCACCTCGTCACGGACAGCACGGTGCCAGTCGACATACCCACCGTCGGCGCTCTTGGGCGGCGGGCCCGACGTCTGCGCCATCGCCGTCGGGATGGAGTGGGTGACGAAGACCAGCCGGGCGTCGGCTGCGTCATCGCCCAGCTGGTCGAGCGCGGCCAGCGTCGCATCGACCGAGGCCGTGACAAAGCCAGGATGGTGGGCGTAGTGGCGCAGCCGGTCCACCCGCAGCCCGGTGCCCTGAGCCGCGTCGAACAGGTTCTCCCGGTACTGACGGCAGGAGGAGTACGACGGGTACGCGCTGGTCATCACCGCCAGCACCCGGCGGTGGCCGTCGGCTTCCAGCTGGGCGAAGGTGTCGGTCAGATAAGGGTGCCAGTTGCGATTGCCCCAGTAGAGCGGCACGTCGATCCCCCGCCGCTCGAACTCGGCGCCGAGGGCATCGAGCAGCATGCGACACTGTCGGTTGATCGGGCTCTTGCCGCCGAACAAGAAGTAGTGCTGGCCGACCTGTTCAAGCCGCTCCCGCGGGATGCCTCGCCCGCGGGTGACATTCTCTAGGAACGGAACGACGTCTTCGGGTTTCTCCGGCCCACCGAACGACACCAGCACCACGGCGTCGTACGGGTCCAGCTGGTTGCCAGCTGGCTGACGAGGCTCGACAGGATCACTCACACAGTGATCTTCGCAAAGAGGGAGAAACGGGTGGCGGGCGGGTTTGGCGCGTACGGACGAGTTCTGTCCGATCACGCGTCCCGGAGTTTCAGCCTGGCCGGCTTCATCGCCCGGATGCCGCTGTCCATGACAGGCCTGGGCATCGTGCTGCTGATCTCGATCGAGACCGGCTCCTTCGGCTGGGCAGGGCTGGTGACGGGCTGCGCCACGCTCGCCGGAGCCGTCACAGCGCCCCTGTGGGGACGGATGATCGACCGGGCCGGGCAGGCCCGGGTGTTGATCACCGCGGCGCTGATCTGCAACGTCAGTCTCAGCTTGCTGGTGGTCACCGTGCTGGCCGAGCTGCCGCTGGTTGTGACCATACTGGCCGCGGTCGGTGTCGGGCTTGGCTTCTCCTCCGCCGGTTCCTCGGTTCGTGCCCGCTGGGCTCATCGGCTCAAGGACGACTCGCTGCTCAACACTGCTTACGCGCTGGAGGCAGTGGTCGACGAGATGGTGTTCATCATCGGCCCGGTGCTGGTGACGCTGCTGGCCACAACCTTCCACCCCGGTCTCGGCCTGGCGGTCTGCGTCGTCCTCGGCATGGCCGGCGCGCTGTGGTTGGCCGCGCAGCGGAGCACGCAGCCCCCGGTGATGTCAGCCCACGACGATCATGCGGCGGCCGTCCGGCTGTCGCCGGGACTGCTGGTCCCGATCGTCGTCGCCTGCGCCAGCCTGGGCGCACTGTTCGGGGGAATGGAGGTCGTCGTCGTAGCTTTCGCCACTGAGGCCGGGGTACTGCGGTTCTCCGGCTTCATCGTGATGGCCTGGGCGTTCGGCTCCCTCATCTCCGGCCTGGTGACAGGCACGATCCAGTGGAAGGTGTCGCCGGCTCGCCGGTTCCGGGTCGGAGCGGTGCTGCTGGCCCTGTCGGTGCTGCCACTCCCTTTCGTCAGCCACCCGGCGCTGGTCGCCGTCCTGCTGACGCTCAGCGGGCTCGCGATTGCACCAACCCTGATCGCCTCGGTCGCTGTCACCCAAGAAGCTGTGCCGCGCAGCCGGCTCACCGAGGCGCTCGGCTGGACCTCAACCGGGATGGCCGGCGGTGTGGCGGCCGGCGCGGCCTCGCTCGGACAGGTGATCGACCGGTGGGGGGCCCAGGCAGGCTTTGCCGGCATCATCGCCATCGGGCTGCTGCTGATCCTGGCCGCACTGTGCGTACGGACCCCCGCCACGCCGGTCGACGCCGCCGCCCGGCGGGAGTCCGTCACGCTAAGGTAAGGCGCACCCGCTAGGAAAGGGTTCCTCCACCCCCATGAGTCCGCCCGAGCCCCTTACCAAGGCAGCCGGTCCCGGCGACGGCGGACGGCGTTCGTGGGTCTACCGGGTACGCGACGTCGCCCGGTCCGTGACCCAGTCGGTCGTGGCCCACAGCCCGCATGGCGTCTACCTCGGCACCTCCCAGGACTCCTCCGCCGAGACTGAGCCCTGCCCCCGCTTCGACCGGCACCGGCAGGCATGGCTGAGTTTGCTGCGGTCGGCGCTGGCCGAGGGGGGCGTTGAGGTCCGGCAGCGGGCCCGCCCGTGGGGTCAACCTCCAGTGCTGTACGTCGATGCGGACCGCAGCAAGGTCTTCGAGGTGTTGCGGGCGATGCATGAGCGACATCCCGGGACGATGGTGCAGCGGATCAAGACTGCGTCCCCGGCCGTGGAGCTGGCTGCCCGGGCCACGGCCACGGTCGTCGGGATCGAGTACGCCGCAGCACGGCTGCCCCTGACCTCACTCGGGCGCCCAGCCGAGCTGGCCGGAACGCCGCCGTCCGGCTCTCGCTGGCTGGTGACCCGGCACGTGCAGAATCCGACCGGGTCACGCACCATCGGTACGGAGGCGGGGGTGGAGATCTGCTTCGCGCCCCCGGCACCGCCCTCGGCGATGGTCGACTTTCCTATCGACGCGGTCTACACCTGGGTGGACGCGGACGATCCGCAGTGGCGTGCCTCGTATCTGTCGACACCGCCAGGGCGCAACCTGACTCAGGCGGCCACCGAGAGCGCCCGGTTCCATCAGGCCGACGAACTGCGATTCAGCCTGCGCTCGATCAGCGAGTTCGCACCCTGGATCCACCACATCTGGCTCGTCACCGCCGGGCAGCGGCCCGCCTGGCTGAGGGACGACCCTCGGATCAGTGTGGTCGACCACCGTGACATCTGGCCCGAGCCCGAGCAGCTCCCGACCTTCAACTCTCAGGCAATTGAGGCGAACCTGCATCGCATCAGCGGCCTAGCGGACCACTACCTCTACTTCAACGACGACTTCTTCCTCGGGCGCCCGGTCTCCCCGGAACAGTTCTTCACCCCTGACGGGAAGCCGAAGGCGTTCCTCTCCACAACGACCGTACCGGTCGGCGACCCGGTACCCAGCGACCTCGCCCCCGACGCCTCAGGCAAGAACAACCGGCGGCTGGTGGCACGGGTGACCGGGCAGGAGTTGTCCTGGAAGTACCAGCACACCCCGCAGGCTCTCAGCCGCTCGCTGGTGACGGAGCTGGAGGAACACTTCGCCGACGAGTTCAAGCGCACCTCAGCGTCGAGGTTCCGCTCCACCACCGATATCACTGTCTCAGGTGGGCTGCACCACGCCTACGGGCTGGCCACCAACCAGGTGGAGAGTGGACGGATCCGGTACCGCTACGTCGACCTGGACCGCCCGGAGTTCCGGCGGCGGCTGCAGGGGCTGTTGAGCTACCGCTACTACGAGACCTTCTGCCTCAACTCGGTGGCCGGGCCGTTCGACCTGGCCGCGGTGATCGAGTTCCTGGAGGCGTACTACCCCTGCCCGTCGGACTGGGAGCTAGGCGGCGAGGGCAGCTCAAACGACGACGGGTGCGGGAAGTAGGACTTGAGGAAGTCGGCCACCAGTGCGTCCACCAGCGGCTCGCGCTCGGGGTCGACCCCGGCGTCGTTGATGCAGAAGCTCTTGTAGCGCCGGCTCTTCAGCACGTTGGCCAGCTGCACGTCGATCACTGGCTTCCACAGCGCGAGGTAGCGATGGTCAAGGCGACCCGGCACAGCACGGTTGTGGAAGAACCCGTAGTGCGGAGCCATGAACGCGATCGGCCGGATGTCCTTGGACGACCGGAACCGCGCCCGCTGGCAGGCGTCGAACTCGGCCTGGAACTGGTTCTCCATGTCCTGCAGGATGGAGCGGCGAGCCGGGTACGGCACATGCTCCATCGGCTTGTGCACGACGAACCCGTAGTGGTGGGCGAACAGGTCGATCGCGTTGCGATCGGCGACCAGGTACTCCTCGGCGGTGTCATCGATCACCTCGGCCGAGATCGAGTGCCCGGTCGGGAAGAACTTGGGAGCGCCGTTGGCCAGGAAGAAGTCGTTCCACGAGGCAGGGCGGCCGAGGAACATGTCGTCGTTGAAGTAGATGAAGTGCTCGGACAGCCCCTCGATGTGATGCAGCTGCGTCTCGATCGAGCTTGAGTTGAACGTCGGGAGCGCCGACTGATCGGAGTAGATGTCGCGGTGCGAGACGACCTCAACCTGTGGATGTGAGGTGTCCAGCCACGCCGGCACCTGGTCCATGGTGACGATGAAGATCTTGCGGACGAATGGAGCGAACATCTCGATGGATCGCATCGAGTACTTCAGCTCGTCGCGGTTGCGGAACCGTTCCGCCAGGTCCGCGCGGCCCTCGTGCCCGTCGCCGCCCTGAGTGTCAACCTTGTACTCGGCCTTGATGGCTCGCCAGGCGGCGTCCTTGTCGTCGACCCAGGTGTAGACGACGTCGATCGGGAAGTTCCGTGAGTACAGGTTCGGTGCTGCGTCGGCGGCGTCAAGGCTGACCAGCCGGTCACCGTGGTCCGCGCCGATGATCCGGTCGAACTCGGCCCAGCGCATGCTCGTGACCACATCGTTCGGCCGCGGCGCCTCGGTGTACTGGCTGCCACGCAGGGCGCTCGCCGACTCCCGCCAGAAGTCGATCTGGACCACCGAGAAGGACTTCGAGTCTTCGTCGTCAGCGGAGCCGCGCTCAGCAATCCAGAGGTCGAAGTTGGTGACGGTCCTCACCTCGTCCTCGACCTCGCACGCAGCGGGCAGCTCAGACAGCGGCCGGCGGGGCTTGCGGAGCTCTTTCCACGACATCTCAATGCCGGTCTCCGCCTCAACCTCCAGCAGCACCGCGGCTACCAGGTCGGCGTCGGAGATCCGGAAGTGGTACCGGGGCCGCAGCTCGCGCACTCCGTCGCCGCGGGTGAAGCCGATTCCGGCGTCGTGGAGGCTCGCCTCCAGCAGATCCATGACCGCTCGGCTGGCCGGGCCGGTCGCCACCTCGAGCCGCGCCCGGTTCGGCCGCGACACGCCCAACAGCGTCCGGTGAATGTGGCGAATAACACGATAGAACCGTGCATAGAGGTCGTGACCAATTGCGGAGGGAGAGCGGGGCGTAAACGACCGCATGGGAAACGTCCTCTCAGCGTGTTCGACGATGTCCTCGGCGTACCGCGCACATCGATGTCAGAGTCCTCGTCGGCTCCAGAGTTCCGCGAACCCGATCTCAGCCATCGTGCGTTGCGCTGCGATTCCTCACGCATTTTGGAATGGGTTCGAAACAAACCTGAAACATGTACCCCAAAGCCCGCTGCGTCCACGTTTCCTGCGGCCAAGGTTATCGAAAATCGTTGATTTCGTCCAAGCGAGCCTCAACCTCGGGTCAACCCCTGGCCTGTGGCGGCGCACAAGCCCGCGGTTGCCCACTGGAGTGTCCCTCACACCACCCGCCGATGTGGTTAGGAAGCCACCACATCTGCTGTGAATATAGTGACCCTGGAAGATGTCGGAATCCGAAGGGGCTGTGAGGTTGTTGAGCGGAATCACTGAGGAACTTCGCCGGCAGTGGCGGCGCCGGGCACATCCTGGCGTAAAGAAGGCGGTAGGCCGGGCCCGTCGCACCCTGAAGGAATGGAAGACCGGCTCCGGGCACCCGAGCGGCGGTGCGCTTACCTCGAAGCTGAGTGGCCCCAAGCTAGCCGGCACTAAAGCGACCGAGCCCGCGGCACCGTCCCCGGATCTGGTCAGCCTTATCGTCCCGTTCTACAACGTAGCCGACTACTTCGGGGAATGCCTGGAGAGCATCGTCGCCCAGACTCATCGCAACCTCCAGATCATCCTGGTCGACGACGGGTCCCCTGACAACTCCATCGCTATCGCCCGCAAGTTCGCAGAGCGGGACTCACGCGTGCAGATCGTGCAGCAGCCGAACCGCGGGCTGGGGGCTGCCCGCAATACGGGGATTGCGCATGCCACCGGCGCCTACATCGCTTTCGCGGACTCAGACGATGTGCTGCCGCCGACGGCGATGGAAACGATGGTGCGGACCCTTTCCAAGACGAAGTCAGACTTCGTCGTCGGTACAGCCCGCCGGATGGAACGCAACCGGAAGTGGATCCCCAACTGGGCCAAGGAGGTCCACAACGTCGACCGGTTCGGCATCCGTCTGGCCGAGCACCCGGAGATCCTGAAGGACGTTTTCGCCTGGAACAAGCTGTTCAACAGAGACTTCTTCAACTCCGTGGTGAAGTCCTTCCCCGAGGGCATCAGGTACGAAGACCAGGAGCCGACAGCACGCGCGTACGCCAACGGCACCTTTGACGTGCTGACCGAGGTCGTCTACGACTGGCGCGTCCGCGAGGACGGGACATCCATCACCCAGCAGAAGTCGGATCCTCGTGACCTGGCCGACCGGCTGCTGGTCAAGCAGCACGTCTCGGCGGTGATGGCCGATACCAGCGACCCCGACGTGTATCGCAGCTGGCTGGCGAAGGCGATCGGCTTCGACCTCCGCTCCTACTACGAGCAGGTGCCCCGTACCGACCTGGACTACTGGAAGCAGCTACAGGCCGGGGTCGCCTCGCTGACGGCCGAAGTCGACCCGGAGACCTGGCAGCTGGTGCCGCTGATCGATCGGCTGCCGACGCTTGCCGCCATGGCGGACAACCGCGATGACGTGATCAAGCTCATGCTCAAGCGGTCCGACTACACCTGGCGGGTGCCGGGCGTAGTCGAGGACGGTGTCGCATACCTCGGCCCCCGCTACCTCGACGACCTGCAGACCTCGCCCGAGCGGGAGCTGCTGCGGGTGAGCGATCCGGACCTGAAGTTCCACTCCAGAGTCACCGACCTGCGGTGGGACGGTCCCAACCTGCGGGTGGTCGGCTTTGCCTACATCAGCGGCCTGAACCAGGAAGAGCGCGTCGCTCGGATCGTCGTACACGCGATCTCACAGCACGACGGGACCGAGATCGAGCTGCCGGTCGAGCAGCTGACGGTGGACGGCATCGACCAGGCCTCCGGTGATGCGTGGAACTCCTACGCTGCCTCCGGTTTCGCCGCAACCCTGGATGTGCACCGGCTCTACGAGCAGATCCCGGATCTGGACGCAGATCTCGGCTGGCACCTACGCGCCACCGTTGACTTCGACGGGGTCGTGCGCAGCGGCCTGCTGATCGACCGTGACCTGCGTGGCCCGATCGTCCGGCTGCCGGTCGGCGAGCTCGGAGATCGAGGACGGTGGACGCTCGCGTTCGACGCGGTCCAGGGACTCGTGCTGCAGCACCTGGCCAGGCATGAGCTGACGGTGGAGAAGTTCGAGCTGAACGACCTGCAGGCTGAGGTTGTGCTCTCCGGGGCCGAGGTCGGCACCCTGCGCCTGGAAAGCCCGACCCTCGGACGCACGCTGGAGATCGAGAACTCCTCCGACGAGCCCGGCCGGGCCGTGTTCCGCTTCTCCTTCCCGGAGATCCACCACCCCCGGCTGCAGCGGTCCGAGCACCAGTGGTCAGTGCAGGCAGTCGTCGACGACCGACCGGTACGGCTGATCTGGCCCGGGTCAACGCACCAGCTCACCGCTGCTTCCCCGGCTCATCTGCGACTTCGGCTGCTCTGCTCCCGGCTGGGTACGCTGCGGCTGCAGCAGAACCACTGGTGGGCCAGCGTCGAGGAACTGGAGCAGACCGAGGCCGGGCTGACGGTGCGCGGAAGAGTTTCCGGACCACCCGCCCAGCAGTATCTGGCCCGGCTGGCCAACGACAAGGGGTCGTCCGGGTCGAGCGCAGTCCGTCTGGACTCCGACGGACGTGGCTTCCAGGTCACCGTCGCGTTGACGCAACGGGACGGCCGGCCGTTCACCAGCGGCGGCTACAGCTTCCGGCTCAGTGCACGACACGAAGAAGTGACAGTGGAACGCTGGGTCCCCGTTGCCGAAGACCTGCAACGCTCGTTCCCCTGGAACTCAGCAGTCGGAGCGCAGGGAATCGACGCTACCCGCACGCAGCAGGCCGCCGCGCTCTGGGTCTCCGTCCGGAAGCCCTTCCAGCCGGACGAGCGAGGTCGGCTGGCCCAGCGCAAACTGCACCAGATGTTCGCCGACGACCATCGGGTCGAACCTCGCGATGCCGTGCTGTTCGAGTCCTTCAACGGAAAGTCCAGCGGCGACTCGGTGCTGGCGCTGTTCGAGGAGCTCCGGTCCCGGAACACCGGGCTCGAGTTCTTCTGGACGGTAGCGGACTACACGCTCCCCATCCCAGCGGGCGCGACCCCGCTGCTGATCCACTCGCGCGCCTGGATGGAGGTGTTGAGTTCGGCTCGCTACCTCGTGAACAACAACAACTTCCCGTTCTACTTCCGGAAGAAGCCGCATCAGACGTACGTACAGACCTGGCACGGCACACCGCTGAAGCGGATCGGCAACGACGTGCCGTCGGCCAACCTGTCCTTGTCCTACCGGGAGCTGATGAAGCGGGAGTCCGGGTACTGGGACTACCTGCTGGCTCAGAACTCATTCGCCGCGGTCACCATGGCAAAGGCGTTCGACTACCACGGAGCGGTGGTCAACACCGGATATCCACGCAACGACTCGCTGCTGGGCGCCGCCGCGCGCCGTCGACGGGCCGCCACCCGCCGGCAGCTGGGCATCGAGGGCAACGCTAACGTGGTGCTGTACGCGCCGACCTGGCGCGACAACGTGGTGACCAAGGACCGCCGCTACGGGTTCGTCAACTATCTCGACTTCGATGTAGCGAGCTCCCGGTTGCCGTCCGGTACCCGGTTCCTGCTCCGAGGACACGCCAACACGACGGCTAACGCAGCGGCACTGCCGGCGTCGGTGATCGATGTCAGCAGCCATCCCGACATCAACGACTTGATGTTGGCCGCTGACATGCTGGTCACCGACTACTCCTCGGTGATGTTCGACTTCGCCGTGACCGGCAAGCCGATCTTCTTCCTCACCCCGGACCTGGAGCTGTACCGAGACACTACCCGTGGCTTCTACCTGGACTTCGAGACGATGGCACCCGGCCCGCTCTGCCGTACGACTGAAGAGCTGGTCACCGCCATGCGGGACCTGCCCAAGTACGAGCGGGAGTACCAGGATCGCTACGCGAAGTTCATCGCCACGTTCGCGGCGAATGACGACGGCTCCGCCTCCAAGCGGGTCGCCGACCGGATCTGGCCTGCGGATCAGCGCTCCGACGGAGCGCGCGACGGCCAGTGAGCCACCGGTCGGAGTTGAGGATGTCGGGCGGTTGAGATGTCCTTATCCCGCACGCTCCGGCGGCTAGCAGGGTCCGGTTCGCCAGACCGTGGCGCCCCGTCCGGGTCGCCAGACCCTGCCGTCGGCGAACCTCCGGTCCCCTCCCCCGATCCCGACCCCCGGGCCCGTCCGGCTGGGGCCACCGACTCGGTCTTCTACGAGTCGTTCTTCGGGGCCGGAATGCTGTGCAACCCCGAGGCGATCTTCGAAGCACTGCTCGACGCCCCGGACCAGCAGCACCTGACGCACGTCTGGGCCCTCGAGGACGAGAGCCAGCTCGGCCGTGCCCGGGCCGAGTTCGCCGCGGACCCCCGGGTACGTTTCGTCCGGTCCGGGTCACCCGAGTACGGGCAGGCGATGGAGCAAGCGCGCTACCTGGTGAACAACTCCCCCTTTCCCGCCTCGGTGCGGAAGCGCCCTGATCAGACGTACCTGAACACATGGCACGGCACCCCGCTCAAGCACATGGGCTTCGACGAGCCGAACGGGCGGACGTCGGCCCGCAACACGCTGCGGAACTTCCTCTCGGCCGACTTCTTGTTGAGCAGCAGCCCGTACATGACCGAGCGGATGTACCTCGACGGCTACCGGCTCCGTGACCTCTACTCCGGCACCATCATCGAGACCGGCACCCCCCGGATCGACCGGCAGTTCGTGTCGGCTGCGCAGGTCGCCGCGGAACGTGAGCAGCTGATCGAGGCCGGCGTGCGGCTCGACCCTGACCGCAAGCTGGTCCTCTATGCCCCGACCTGGAAGGGTTCCTCGTTCCGATCGCCGTTGAACGAGGCAACCCTGCTGGCTCAGCGGGTCCGCGCCCTGAACGACCGGCTGGACTCCGCCGGTATCCAGGTGCTCCTCAAGGTGCATCAGAGCAGCTACGCGGCGGCACAGCGGGAGAAGGCGCTGCAGGGTGTGCTGGTTCCCAATGACCGTCCGACGAACCGGCTGCTGGGACTCGTCGAGGGGCTGGTCACCGACTACTCGAGCATCCTCTTCGACTTCCTCGCCACCGGCCGGCCGCTCTTCTTCCTCACTCCTGACTTCGACCACTACGTCGCTACCCGCGGGGTCTACCTGAATCCGGCGGAGTGGCCCGGCCCCCGGTTCGACCGGACGGATGATCTTGCTTCGTCCGTCATCGATGCCCTCGGGGGCGAGGGATCCGTCGGATCCGGGGCCGACCCGCGTACCGTCGAGGCCAGACAGCGATTCTGTCCCCGCGAGGATGGCGGCGCGACTGAACGCGTCCTCGACCTTGTGTTCCGCGGCGCTGGCGCCGCCACCGATATCCGACCAGCGCGGACCACCGGTACGCCGGCCGCGCTTCTCAGCGTGGGGTCGATGAGTCAGCCGGCCCAGCTTCGCTCGGCTGTCGCGCGCAGTGCGAGCCTCCGGGACGACGGTTTCGATCTCACGGTCTACAGCACTTTGCGAGGCCAGCAGTTCGAGAACGTGGCTGCGTCGTTTCCGCCTGAAGTTCGAGTGACCGGGCGCGTCGGTCAGCTGGAGACCGACGAGGAGACCGCCGCGGCGGTCGAGCAGGCTTTGAGAGATGGTGCGGCGGGACTGGATGAGGGGGACCGGGAATCCGTCGAGCTGGTGTTCGGAAACGAGTGGTCCCGTTGCTTCGGCAACACCCGCTTCCAAAGGGTGATCGATTTCGACGGAACGGACCCGTTGAATGCCCGGCTCCTCGGAATGGCGCCAGCGCCGCAACGTTGGCTCTGGCTGCGGACCGACTTCGGTGCCTGGCGGGACGACTTCCAGCGGCGAGGCAACAGCGACGAGCCCAACCCGGCTGCGCTGCTGTCGGCCATGACTGCCTACACCGAGCTCGTCGCCGAGTCGGTCACCACTGCGCAGGTCAACGAGGAGGTGCTGGCCGCGTGGGTGCCCGGCGCCGAGTGCACGGTGGTGCCGAGCAGCGCCGACCCGGCAGCGGTCGTCCGGGCGGCCTCGGGCCCGCTTGCCTCAGCCGGGGCAGGTTTCGAGTTCGATGGAGGGGACGCGGTGGCCGTGCTCGACAGCTTGGTGCGGCAGGTCGGGCTCGACGTGGTCGGGGCGGAGCTGCAGCGGCGTCAGCTGCTGGCGACCTACAGCCTGCCGGCGCCGGACCACTGCACCTTCGTGACCCATGGCGACCTGAGCCCGGGCAAGGACCATCGTCTGCTGCTGCGTGCCTTCGCGCAGGTGCACCGGGCGAACCCCGACAGCCAGTTGGTGATCATCGGGCACGGCCGGCTGGAGCGGTGGATCGCCAAACTGATCCACAACTACGAGCTCGATGGAGCGGTGCGGCTCCTCACCGACGTGACCATCGACTCGGCGCCGTTGGTGCAGGCGTGCGACTGCTTCGTCCTTTCCAGCGCCTACGACGCCCTGCCGCTCGAGGCCGTCGAGGCCAGCAGCCTAGGTCTAAAGATCATCAGCGTCGAGTACGCAGGTTCGGACGACCTGCTCCGGCTTGCGCGGGTCAGTCTGGTAGCCCGCGACGTGAAATCTCTCGCCGACGCAATGCTGTCGGCGGCACAGACGACCAGGGTCCGGCACCAGAAGCTCACCGGCTCGGCCGCCGGTCCGGTGGCCTCAACGGCGGGCAGCCGGACCCGTTAACCCCGGAAGTTCGCCGGGAATGCCTGCAGCAACTCATCGAAGGTGTACCGGCTGGCCGGCACGGTCGCCTTGTCGGCGAGCGGCTTCATCTTCAGCTCCGGGATATCGGCCTGATAGGCGACGGACTGGGAGACGGCCTGACGGTCGAGCACCGTGAAGAAGTCTTCGAACTTGAACTGGTCTCCGGCCAGGGTCAGATCCCCCACTGCGAGCCAGGTCCACGGAACGCCGTACGCGTGGGCGATGATGATGCCGTGCAGCGACGTCGCGATGATGCGCGATGCGCCGGCAATCTCGCTGACTACGGTCATAGCATCCCGCTCGACATCCACCACCCTGGCCGCGTCATCGTGCAAACCCGCGAAGAGGGCCTTGTGTTGGTAGTGCGGGATGACCAGCGTCTCACCAGCAGCCGCACGTGTCGGTGGGGAGAAGAACCGCGGCAGGAGCAGGGCCGGGTCGCCGAAGACCTCAGGTACTTCCCAGCCAAGTCCCGTGATCAGCTCCCGCCGAGTCAACCAGCCACGGACAGCGTGGATCTTTCTCGGCTTCCTGGTCCGGAGCCGAGCGATCGCGTCCCGGCGCAAGGCGGCGATCACCCCTGACCCCCAGATGTCCAGGCCTGGTCGTTCCAGCTGGTTGATCAGTGAGCCCACCGACACCAAGGCGTCGCCGGCTCCGGGACGGCCCCTGGTGTTGTGCGCTCGTCGCCCCGTGACGAGCTCGACCACCCACGGCGCCAGCAGGTCGCCGAAGTTGGTCCGATCATCCCACCAGTACGCCGGGACCTCCGACTCCTTGATTGGGTCCGTCTCTCGGACGGCATTGGCGGCGGCGGCGTAGACAGCAGCGATCGCTGCCAGGATCTCCCGGGCGAGTTCCGCTGTCGGCAGGTGGGCCGATACCCGCGCCACTACGAACTTGCCATCCGGCTGTGCGACCGCCCGGCCAAACCCCTTCATCAGCGACGCCACGTACGCCCGCGCAGAGGGTCGCCTCCCCACCAGGGTGACGCTGAAGGCCTCCTCGTCCGCACGGATGTCGAACGCAATGCCCTCCCTGGCCCACTGGTAGTCCAGGACAAGAGTTGATGGGGAGTGGAACCACTCTCGGACCAGCGGCTGAGGAAGCTGCTCGGCAGCGAGGAGCTGTTCACGGATCTCGATCAGGCGCTGCCCGGAGACATCGGTGGTCGCCGTGGATGGCCGGCCGCCGGGCGCCACGTCGACCGCCAGCGGGTCGAGGTCGGCGAGTGTGTCCTTCAGCTTCTGGTCGAGGACCAGATGCTGGCCGCCGGTGATGGCGGCCTGGGTCCAGTGGTTGGCAGCGGAGGTGCGGTCGAACTTCCAGTTGGTGGTGATTCCCATGAAGTGGCGGTGCCTGACGAGCTCGGTGGTCTCCATCGGAACGCCCAGCACGTTATGGGTTCGCCACTGCCGGGCATCGGGAATCTTCTGCGGACACGCGGACCATTTCGGGGTCGCCAGCCCGCGCCGGCTGTCGTAGTACAAGAAGTCAGTGAAGCTCGGGATTCCCACGTCGCCGGGTGAAGTTGCCTCAATCCACCGGCCGACGTAGGACAGCACGGAATGCTCTGACTTCTCCAGCTTCTTCACCACCGGCTCATCGTCCTCGGAGATCACCAGCTCATCGATGTCGGCTGAGATGACACAGTGGGCGTTGGCCAGGAATCGGTGACGGGCGTGTTCGATGATGCCGTACTCAGAGAAGTCCGAGTCCCAGGGAGCGTTCTTCAGACCCTCCCAAGAACCGCCCTGAGGTCCGAACTTGAAGGGCCAGCTGACCACGACAGCTGTCTCCACTCCTGCGATCCCTCCGATGCACTCGAGTACATCCTCGGGTCGGTAGTCGGTGGAGCCGTTGTCGTAGATCAGCACGCCGTTGATCAGCTGATGACGAACATGGAACTTCACCCAGTCGTGGATCCAGCGAAGACGGTTGTTCTTCGACTTGGTGAACAAGACATTCTTGTCGTCGAACACGCTTAGCAGACTTGGATGGACCGCCCCGGTGAACGGTTGGTCCCCGACACTGAAGTTGAGAAAAGCTGTCCGGGGCGGGGCTGCCACCGACGACGCTTGCGTCCTGTCCGCATCATTGAGTGAGGCTTGAACCACTTCACCGGAGTCAGTCGTGAAGGCTGCGGCATCGATCTCCGCCTTCAGGTTGAGCAGCGGCGGACCGGACAGGATTACTGAGTGCTGGCCGTGGAAGATGTCGTAGAACAGGGTGTCCGCGTCGAATTTCTCCAGGTAGCCCGGCTGCCGCTGCGCAACAGGTCGCGGGGGGTTCCGTCGCAAGGAGGAACCCTCAGGTAGGACAACGGGTGTCGGGTGTACAACCATACGAATGGCTGGCTGGCTGGCCATCACGGACTCCGGTTCTAAGACGTCTTGGGGGTCTGAGACTACCAACGATGCCGCGGCTCGGGGTGCCATCCGCCAGGTCCGAGAGCCCACACAGAGGCCAGCGTTCTGCGCACTACAAAGGCTCAGCTGCGTCGGCCAGAGGCTGACGCCGCGCCGCTGACTAGGCGTGCAGCAGCCGACATGCATGCTCCCCCGGATCCGCTACGGTGCGAAGGGGCCGGCGCCCGTTACGCTGTCAAGAGTTGACGGACAGGCGGGTCGACAGCATTGCCTGAGTAAGTGAGTACGTCCATCGAGGAGTCGTCCGCGCCCAGCGAAGCTGGTTGTCGTGCGGGGACACTGAACCAGTTGAGGAGTTTGATCTGAAGTGGACCAGTCGCCATCTGCCGACTTCGGCTCCATCGCTGCCGCGGTGCGGAAAGCCGTGTCCGAGCGTAACCAGAGCCGCGCACAACAGCTTCTCAGTACCGTCGATCCTGCTCAGGCGCCGGCAGCCGAGCACGCCTATCTAGTGGGCCGGGTCACCGAGCTTGGAGGCGACCTCGACACTGGTGACCAGTCAGGCTACTGGAAGGCAGCGGCGGAGAAGTACGAGCAGGCCATTGCCGGTAGGCCAGACTGGCGGGAGGCATACTTTCGGCTCGGCTTGATGCGGGAGCGGTTGAGGGCCTGGAGCAGTGCCGCCGAGGCGTTTCAGGAGGCTTGCAACCTGGGCACCCCGATCGAGTCGTGGCTGTACCGCTTGGCGTGGACACTGCAGAAGGCCAGGAGGCACGCGGAGAGCCAGCAGGTCTATCGCGAGGCGCTGGCCAGCAACCCGGACAACGCCCCGTTCCTGTACGACATGCTGGAGATGGAGAGTCGTGACTTCCTCTACCGGCAGCGGATTGGGAACTTCGTCTACTCCGACCTGGCGAACATTCGGGACCGGGCAAAGCAGCTTCCGGTGGCCGGCCCGGATACCGGGCTGACCGACCCGGTCTTCTTCTTCTGGGCGCAGGGCGAAGCAGCCGCGCCGCCGATGGTCCAGCGCTGTGCGATGCAGGCGAGGGCTGTGTTTGGCAAGTCGCTACACATGCTGAACGAGGCGAACCTGAGCTACTACGTGGAACTTCCGGAGTGTTTTGACCGGGTCCAGTCGGACCGGGCACACTTCTCAGACATCCTCCGGGTGGCCCTGCTGAGCAGGTACGGCGGCGTCTGGATGGACTCCACCTGCTTCGTGACCCCGGAGGCACCGCAACGCATCGAGGAGTTCGCGGAGGACGACCTGTTCGCCTTCCGGTACACCGGCCCCCGCATCTCCACCTGGTTCCTGGTGGCGAGACAGCCCAGCTATTGCGCCAGCATGCTGTACTCGGCGCTGATCGGCTACTGGACGACGCATACCAAGAAGGAGGGCTACTTCATGCTGCATCACATGTTCGAGGCCCTCTACTGGGCGGATGAGGAGTTCCGGGCAAACTTCGATCTCAGCACGTCACTGTCGTCGAACCCGCCCCACGAGATCCAGAAGAAGATGCATCAAGACGGCACTCACGCATCGCTGCAGGCACTGCTGCGCACGTCGTTCGTGCACAAGCTCACCTTCAAGTATGAGTCGACGCCGATCAAGGTGGACTCGCACCTGAGCCTGCTGATTCGCTCCGGGGCTGACACCGTCGGCAGCTAGCCCTTTCGCGCGGTCCCGGCCTCAGCGACCCCGACGTGGGTGGCTGAGCTCAAGATATCGCCGGAGCCCTGCCACCGAGTCAATCGGGTGGTACCCCGTGAGTGCCAGCTTCTCCAGCTCCAGGGTGCTGTGCCGCGGTCGGGGGGCGAACGGCCTACCGGCGGCATACTCCTGCGTGCTGACCCGGGATATGTCCGATGGAGCCCGACCCCACCAGGCGTACACGTGCTCCGCGATGTCGGCCCAGGTCATGGTCGGGCCGGTCGCACTGACGTTGTACACGCCGGGCTGGGCCCCAGTACGGAGCAGATGTGAGATGGCCCCGGCTATGTCGGGGGCGAAGGTGAGGCGGCCGAACTGGTCATCGATGACCGACGGCGATACACCCCGCTCCGCCAACGAAGCCATCGTCTGGACGAAGTTTTGTCCCTCGCCGACCACCCAGCTGGCGCGGAGAATGTAGTGCTGGTCCAGCGTGCCCACCAAGGCATCTCCGGCCGCCTTGGTCTGACCGTAGACCCCGAGCGGCGAGAACGGTTCGTCCTCGCGGTGGACCACCCGGGTCCCGTCGAAGACGTAGTCGGAGGAGATGTGCACCAACCTCAGCCGGTGCGCCCGGGCCACGTCGACCAACCGCGCCACCGCAGCGACATTGACCTCCCAGGCCAACCGCCTACCCACTTCGGTCTCGGCCGCATCGACAGCCGTAAAGGCGGCGGCGTTGATCACCGTGTCGAAGTGGCGCCAGTTCACGTCCCGCAGTGCAGTGGGATCGGTGAGGTCGATCTGCAGCCGGCCCGCCGCCACCGCCTCCGGCATCACGTGTTGGAGCGCTCGGCCGACCTGCCCGTTCGCCCCGAGAATCAGCGTCTTCTTCGTAGCGGTGGGACGCACCACCGACAGCGGCGGGTGGGTTCGGTCCGCGGCCGACAGCTCCGCCTGGTCAAGCGGGATCGGCCATGGCACAGCCAGGGTCTCGTCCGCGAGATTGACGAAAACGTAAGACTCCCTTACCTCGGCGCTCCAGTGGTCGTTCACCAGGTACGAGTAGGCGGTGCCCGCTTCCAGGGTCTGGAAAGCGTTGCCAACCCCGCTCGGGACGAAGACGGCCCGGTCCGGTCCGATGGTGGCGTTGAAGGAGACGCCGAAGGTCGGCCCTTCGCGCAGGTCAACCCAGGCCCCGAACACCGCGCCGGTGTTGACCGAGACCAGCTTGTCCCACGGCTCGGCGTGGAAGCCGCGAGTCACCCCAGGCTTGGCGTTGTAGGAGACGTTGTTCTGCACCGGGCCGAAGTCCGGCAGGCCCGCGGCCGTCATCTTCTGGCGCTGCCAGTTCTCCTTGAACCAGCCACGGTTGTCCCCGTGCACCGTTAGGTCGATCAGGAGCAGTCCGGGGATCGGGGTGCGGGTGACCCGCAGCTCGTTCATGCTGTCGCGGAGCCCTTCACCGGCCCACCACCGCGTACTTCGCCTCGGTCGCGGCCTTCTGTCCACGCCACCAGGGCTCGTTCGCTACGTACCAGTCGATGGTCTGCTGCAAGCCGGTGGAGAAGTCCCGGTACTGCGGCTCCCAGCCGAGCTCGGACCGCAGTTTGCTGGAGTCGATGGCGTAGCGCAGGTCGTGCCCCGGCCTGTCGCTCACCTGGTCGTACGCGTCGGCAGGCTGACCCATCAGAGCCAGGATCGCCTCGATCACCTCCTGGTTGCTCTTCTCCCCGTCGGCTCCGATCAGATACGTCTCCCCCAGCCTGCCCTGATCGATGATGCGCAGTACGGCGGCGCTGTGGTCAGCCACATGGATCCAGTCACGGACGTTTCGCCCAGCGCCATAGAGTTTCGGTCGGACGCCGTCGATGATGTTGGTGATCTGCCGGGGGATGAACTTCTCCACGCGCTGGTACGGGCCGTAGTTGTTGGAGCAGTTGCTGATCGTGGCGCGAACGCCGAAGGAACGTACCCAGGCTCGGACCAGCAGGTCCGAGCCTGCCTTGGTGGACGAGTAGGGACTCGATGGGTCATACGGTGTGCGTTCGGTGAACCGCGCCGGGTCATCGAGCTCGAGGTCTCCGTACACTTCGTCGGTGGAGACATGATGGAAGCGGGTGCCGTGCCGGCGCACCGCCTCCAACAGCTCAAAGGTGCCGACCAGATTGGTCCGTACGAACGGGGTCGGGTCGCTCAGCGAGGCGTCGTTGTGGGACTCGGCCGCGAAGTGCACCACCACCTGATGGTCCGGCATCAGCTGGTTGACCAGTTCGGCATCGCAGATGTCGCCGCGTACCAGCGTCACCCGGTTCTCGGCCAACCCGGCGAGTGACTCCCTGCTTCCGGCATAGGTCAGCTTGTCGAGCACTGTCACCGTCGCGTCCGTGGTGGCCACGACGTGCCGGACGAAGTTGGATCCGATGAAGCCCGCACCTCCGGTGACCAGGAAATCAGCCATGCCGCACATCGTAGTTGGGCGCGATCCGCCATCTGGAACGCCACTAGGTCAGACTTGGCCCATGCGTGGCATCATCCTGGCCGGCGGCTCCGGCACCCGACTTCGTCCGGTGACACTGGGAATCAGCAAGCAGCTGGTTCCGGTCTACGACAAACCGATGATCTACTACCCGCTCTCCACCCTGATCTTCGCCGGTATCCGGGACATCTTGGTCATCACCACGCCGCACGAGGCGTCGGGGTTCGAACGGCTGCTGGGGGACGGTTCGCAGTTCGGCGTCTCCATGAGCTACGCCGTCCAGCCCTCTCCCGACGGGCTGGCTCAGGCTTTCGTGATCGGCGCCGACTTCATCGCCGGGGACAAGGTGGCGCTGATACTCGGGGACAACATCTTCTACGGTCCGGGGCTCGGCCATCAGCTGCGCAGGTTCCAAGACGTCGACGGTGGTGCCGTGTTCGCGTACTGGATGGCCGACCCCGGCGCGTACGGTGTGGTCGAGTTCGACGACGAGGGCAAGGCCATCTCGCTGGAGGAGAAGCCGGAGAAGCCCAAGTCGAACTACGCAGTCCCGGGGCTGTACTTCTACGACAACGACGTGGTCGCGATCGCGCGCGAGCTGCAGCCGTCACCCCGCGGCGAGTATGAGATCACCGACATCAACAGCGCCTACCTGGCGGCCGGCAAGCTCCAGGTTGGTGTCCTTCCCCGAGGGACGGCGTGGCTGGACACCGGCACGTTCGACTCCCTCAACGATGCGAACAACTTCGTCCGTACGCTCGAGGCGCGACAGGGACTGAAGGTTGGGTCGCCGGAGGAAGCAGCCTGGCGTCAGGGCTTCCTCACCGACGACGAGCTGAGAGCCCGAGCGCTGGCGCTGGAGAAGTCAGGCTATGGAAAGTACCTGCTGGCGATCCTGGAGCGGCACCAGACCGGTCTGACCCAGTGAAACCGACACCGGTCCAGCAACAGAGTCAAGGACCTGGGAGCGGATGGCACAATGCGTGCATGCCTGAGTCCGTGAGCGTGCTCGTTCCGACCCGTAACCCCAACAGCTCGACCTTTAGCTTGATCAACTCACTGGACGCGCAGAGCCTGCCGTACGACCGGTTCGAAACGGTCTACGCCGACTGGGGTTCCACCGACGGCACACTGCAGCGGCTGCGCCGGCTCGCCGCCAGCCGCCCCAACGTGAAGCTCACCGGCGGTCCGGGTAACGCCACCGACGAGGAGCTGATCATGGTGGCGTTGGCCGCGGCCACCGGCGACTACGTGCTGGTGGTGCAACCCGCGCACCGGCTGCTGCCCCAAGCCCTGGAGCGCCTGGTGCAGTTCGCCGAAGAACACCAGGCCGAGGTCGTGGTCGGACGTACCATCCGCAACGGTGCCAGCGACCTGGCGCTGGTGCCGGCGAACCGACCCCGCATCCTCGGCGACGACCTGGCTCCCTCGCTGGCTGCCGACGCGGTTCTGGTGCGCCGATCCTTGCTGCTTGACGTCGACCGGCTTCCCGGCCAGCGTGGCTTCGCCGACCAGATACTGGCGCGGACCGACGCTGTTGCCGGCTACGCCGACTATCCCGTGCTGCTGGGGCCCGATGCCGAGGGGATCGAGGTGCCACCAGGGGGCCATCCGAGCGTGCACTGGGTTGACGCGCAGCTGCAGCTGCAGCTCACGGTGGAGCGGGAGGCCGGCGAGCCGGCCGAGGACGCGCGGATCGTCGTCGCCCTGCAGCACTCGGTGACGGGCGAGGAGTTCGCCGTACCGGCGGCCCTGACCTTCCAGACCGGCGAGGAGAGCTCGGCGGACGCTCCGGCTCCGGACACCGCCGGCTCGACCGGCGGCTCACCCCGCCACGGCAGCTGGTCGCTCGACGCGCTCATCGATCCGGAGCAGGCGGCGCTGGGCCAGACCCTCCCCGACGGGCTCTGGCAGATCGTCGTCCGGATCGCGGTCGCGGGGCGGGAGCGGGCTATCACGCTGGCCCAGGCAGAGGTGCCACCTGCACTGCTGGACGGCCGGGGTTTCGTGGTCACCAGCTCCGACGGCCGGATGGTCCTGGACGTCGGCGCAGTCCAGCACGGACTGGTGGGGCGCGCATCGGCCGACGACGCCCAGGTGACCGAGAGCGTGGCCGGCTCGCTGCTGAAGCTGATGGTGCCCGCCCTGTACGTCGAGGGAACAGGCACCTACCCTGGGCATCTGCTGATCGGCTCACTGCCGCTGCCGGCGACGCTGGTCTGTGATGGGGAGCAGGCGTTCGTGGAGTGTTACGTCAGCGGCTTACCAGGCAGGGCCGCCTTGTCGGTCCAGTTCGGCGGTGCCAAGCCGATCCCCACCGGTCTCAGCCTGGACATCTCCGCGGTCGGGGCGATGAAGGTGGTGACGACGCCGGCAACTGCGGCCAAGCCCGCTTCGAAGGCTGCTCCCAAGGCTGCGTCAAAGCAGGCCGGCACAACGAAGAAGACCGGCACGACTCAGTCCGGAGCCGGCGCCGGCGCGGCGCGGCCGGCCGCGAAGAAGCCGTCCGGACCGCAGCCGGTGGTGAAGCGGCTGCGCGCCAGCGTCCCGTCGCCGCTGGAGCCCGCAGTCAGGCGCATTGCCCGCCTAGCGCCGGCCCGATGGGCCTACCGCAAGCTCACTCAGTGACCGCGACAAAACGCCCGGCCGAGGCGTATCCCGAGCCGAGCGAGGCAGCGACCAGCTGGTGCAGCCGCGGCGAGAGGTCGGCCGCTGTGGCGCCGGCCTCCGACCCGGCGAGCATTTCCAGCAGGTCGGTGGCCAGCAGCCGAGCCGGCGGCAGCACGGTCAGCCGGTCCAGCAGTTCCGCGGGTACCGGCTGCGGGTCCGCCCGCCGGAACTCGGCCATGATCGCGTCGTAGTTGTCCGCCAGCGTCGTGTTGTCAGGGTCAAGCCCGGTCACCAGCAGCAACCCGGTCGGGTTGGTCGCGATGGGCAGCACAATCAGGTCAGGTCGGTAGCGGGACAAGACCTCGAGCATGGAGTACACGTCACCGGTCCACCCGGTGGTGTGACGCTCGCGGGCCGCTTCGTCGACCGACCGGGGCAGCACGTCGTCGAAGACGATCAACCCTCGCGGCGAGCTGTGCCGCTCGGCGTTGATGAAGTCCCGGAGCGCGAACTCGAACAGATGCAGGCCGTCGATGAACGACAGCTCAAACGGCTGACCGTCGGTGGCGTTCAGCGGATCCGGACGCGCGAAGTACTCATCGCTGGAGGTCCTGAACAGGGCCACGTCGGTGTCGAGCTCGGCCCGGATGGAGAACGCAGGATCGATCCCGATAGCGCGGCACTTCGCCAGCGCCAGGCTTCGTCCATCCCGGACCCCTATCTCCAGGTAGGCCTTCGGCGCCAGCCTTCGGTGGATCTGAGTCAGGAACGGGATGTAGTACATGACCCAAACCCTAGTGGTCGGCCCGCTCGGCGCAGCCGAAGGTGCGAGGCGCACGGTTCCATATCCCTGTATCGTC
The DNA here is from genome assembly GCA_025965155.1 of Propionibacteriaceae bacterium. Taxonomy (GTDB): domain Bacteria; phylum Actinomycetota; class Actinomycetes; order Propionibacteriales; family Propionibacteriaceae; genus Microlunatus. Next base: position 17,144 of record JAOPXN010000099.1, on the reverse strand, counting down.
TAGCCGTCGACCGACGCCGGACGCGCTGTTGCCTCTGGGTGCGGTCCGGTACGACATCCCACGCCGACAACGATGAAAGGTTTGCTGCATACGATGACGCAGTTCGTCTCAGGGTCCGAAGGCTCGGTCAGGTTCTCCATCGTTACCGCGGTGTACAACGTGGCCTCCTACCTGGACGACTTCATCGCCTCTGTCGATGCGCAGACCTTCAGCGCGGACCGGTTCGAGGTGATAGCCGTCGATGACGGCTCCACCGACAACTCTCTCGCCATGCTGCGGGCATGGCAGAGCCGCCGGCCAGACCTGGTGACGGTACTGACCAAGGAGAACGGCGGTCAGTCCACTGCCCGCAACCTGGGCGTCGAGGTGGCACGGGGTGAATGGGTCACCTTCACCGACCCCGACGACGTGATCGAACCGGACTATCTCAGCGAGGTGGACCGCTTCCTGGTTGCCAACCAGCAGACGCTGATGGTGGCCACCAACCGGGTGATGCTCAATGACGCCACCGGCGAGGTGACTGACAACCATCCGCTCCGGAGGCAGTTCGCCGAGGGGAACGTGCTGCGGAACCTCGACCACTTCCCGGGCCGGTTCCACGGCAGCGCGCCGGCGGCGTTCTTCCGGACCGCTCTGCTCCATCAGCATGGGCTGCGGTTCGACCCGCAGGTGCGACCGAACTTCGAGGACGGGCACCTCTGCTGCCGGTACCTCCTGGCCGACGACGCGCCACTGGTCGGGTTCGTGGCCACTGCGCGCTATCAGTACCGGAAGCGCCAGGACTCCAGCTCCACGCTGCAGCAGAGCCTGACGAATCCGGACCGGTACACCAAGGTTCTGCGCAACGGTTATCTGGCGCTGCTCCGGGACAGCTCGGCGGCCACCGGTGAGGCGCCGGAATGGCTGCAGACGTACGTCCTCTACGAGCTGTCCTGGTACTTCAGCTCCCAGGATCTGCACGCCGGTGCGATGACCGCCGCCAGCGGCGCGGTGGCAAAGGAGTTCCACGACCTGCTCGGCCAGATCGTCGAGCATCTCTCCGATGACCTGATCGCGAGCTTCAGCGTGCGGCCGCTGAAGCGCATCTGGAAGGAGGTCCTGCTTCACGCGTACCAGCCGGAGCCGTGGCACACCCCCTTCGCCGTCGTTGGTCCGTTGGACGAGGAGCAGCAGTTGGTGAGAGTGAGCTACCACTTCACCGGGGAGCTGCCGGAGGAGGAGTTCCTCGGACGCGGCACTGCGCTGACGCCCCGGCACGCCAAGATCCGCGACATCAGCTATCACGGCCGGACCCTGTTGCAGGAGCGCATTGCGTGGCTCCCGCTCAGAGTCCTGCGGTTGAAGCTGAATGGCCGCTACGTCGACCTGCGGTTCTCCGCGCCGGCGTTCCCGGTGCACACGCTTCCGGTCAGCTCCGTGCTCCGGTCGCTGAAACCCCCGCCGGCTCAAGCCGCTGCCACCCGCATCCGACGGTCCCCTCAGCCGCTGAGCGGGTCCGATCGGCTGGTCGCCCGGTTGGCGGCGTCCTGGCCGGCCCGCCGGTTGTTCGGCGGCTCCTGGGTGCTGATGGACCGGATCCACGACGCCGACGACAGCGCCGAGCAGCTGTTCCGCTACCTGCGTCGCCGACGCAGGTCCATCAACGCCTGGTTCGTCGTTGAGGAAGGAACCCCGGACTGGAAGCGGCTTCGGTCGGAGGGGTACCGGCGGGTGGTCGCGCATGGCTCCCTGCGTTGGAAGCTGCTGATGGCCAACTGCATGCACCTGGTGTCATCGCATGCCGACGTGCCGGTCATGCGGCCGCCGGCGATCCTGAGCTTCACCAAGCCGACGTGGCGCTTCACGTTCCTGCAGCACGGGGTCATCAAGGACGACCTGTCGGGGTGGCTGAACGCGAAGCCGATCGACCTGTTCATCACCAGCACCCAGCCGGAGTACGAGTCCATTGCCGGCGACCACTCGCCGTACGTGTTCAGCTCCAAGGAGACCAAGCTCACCGGACTGCCGCGGTTCGACCGGCTGCGTGAGCAGGGCAACCGGTTCGGTCCCGCCGACCGTGACCTGCTGCTGATTACGCCTACCTGGCGCAACTGGCTGCTGCCGTCGCTGACGTCCGGATCACAGCGGAGGACGCTTCAGCTGGCGGACTTCCTGGCGACGGACTATGCCCGCAACTGGCTGTCACTGCTGGAGTCACCCGAGCTGGCCGACGCCGCCGCCCGCCATGGGTTGACCATCGGTTTCCTGCCGCATCCGAACCTCCAGTCGGTGCTCGCCGAGCTCACGCTCCCGGCGCATGTCAAGGCGCTGAGCTACGACGACAACGACGTCCAGGAGCTCTTCGCCCGATCGGCTCTGCTGGTCACCGACTACTCCTCGATCGCCTTCAATGCCGCCTACATCAACCGCCCGACCGTGTACTTCCAGTTCGACAGCGATCTGGTCCTCAACGGCGGTCATGTGGGGCGGCGAGGGTACTTCGACTACGTCCGGGACGGCTTCGGTCCGGTCAACTACGACGTGGAGTCCGCGGTCGAGTCCATCGTCCAGTCGCTGAAGGACGGGGCTGCTCCGTCGCCGGAGTACCAGCGGCGAATCGACGACACGTTCCCGCTCCGCGATGGCCGGTGTTCTGAGCGGGTCGTGACCGAGATCCAACGGCTCACCCGCCCCGCCTCCGCGAAGTCGGCAAAGGTCGGCGGAGCCGGATCCGTACCCGCGGCGGCGAGTAAGGCGGCCGGAGCCGACCGGGCGAAGCGGCAGCTGAGAGCCCTCCGGCGCACGGTCGGCCGGTGGCGGAGCCGCTGAGCCAGGCGCTCAGCGGCGACCGCGCCGCACCCGGAGGTAGTCCGAGACGACGTACTCCCCCAGCCTGCCGATGTCAGGGGTGAAGACCCGACCGCCTGCCCGGCGCGCCATCGCATCAACGAACCGAGCCAGCCCCTCGTCCTCGCCCAGCATGAAGGTGTTGATCGTGGCCCCGTACCGGGCCAGCTCGTCCACCTCGTGGATGGTCGCGTGCAGGGTGGCTGTGGTGGTCGGCCACTGGAAGTACGCATGCCCGTCCCCACTGAGGTGCGCGGTCGGCTCGCCGTCGGTCACCACCAAGATCACCGGCTCGGCGTCGGGGTGCCGCCGTAGATGGCGGCTGGCCAGCATCAGCGCATGCTGCAGGTTGGTTCCCTGCAGGAAATCAGGCTCCGCCTCAGCGAGCTGCACCGGCGACAGGACCCGCGCCATCCGGTTGAACCCGATGATCTGCAGTGCGTCCTGCCGGAACCGGGTCTCGATCAGGTGGGACAGGGCCAGCGCGGTCTGCTTCATCGGGCCCCAGCGGCCGTCCTGCACCATGGAGAACGAGAGGTCGACGCAGAGCGCCACCGCAGCGGTGGTCCGGCGTTCGGTTTCGGTCACTTCGAAGTCGTCGACCTCCAGGGCCACCCCGCCCGTGCCCAGACCTTTCCTCCGCAGCGCGTTCGCCACCGTGCGGGCAGCGTCGATGGGTAGCTCGTCACCGAACACCCACTGCCGGGTCAGCCCGGTCGGCTCGTCCGCTGCCCCGGTGCGATGGTCGGAGTGGTCCCCTATCCCGGTTGCCTCCAGTCGTTCGAACACCCGTCGCAGCGCCGTCTGCCCGAGCCGGCGCACGGCGCGCGGCGTCAGCCGCAGCCCATCGTCGCCGCGGGCCAGGTAGCCCTGTTCCTCCAGCTCCCGCTCGAGCTGGCGAATCGCCTCCAGGTCACGGGCGGCCCCCGGTCCGAGCCGGCGCTCCACCAGCTCGACGTCGACGTCGTCGAGGGTTGCTCCCGCGTGGGTCTGCGACAGCTGGGCCTCCAGTGCCTCCAAGTCAGCCAGCTCAGCGACTGCCTCGACCGCATCGCTGTATCCGAGTGACTCACCCCCGGGACGCATCCCGACACCGGACTCGCGATCCAGACCAGGCCGCAGCGCTCGGAGGTTGTCAGACAGCTGAGCCATCTCCGAGGCCAGATCGGCATCGGCCAGCGCCTGACTCATCAGCTGGGCCATCTGTTCCCGCTGTTCTGGGGTCAGTGAGTTCATCATCCGCTGCGCTGCCGCCTGCCGGCGGGCCAGCGCATCGATCAGCTCCTCCACCGTCTCCGGGTTCTCCGGGAACAGGTCGCCGTAGTTGGCCATGAAGTCAGCGAACTGGTCGGAGGTGTCCTCGGAGCGCGCATGAGCGGCCAGCAGGGCGTTCAGGTCCGCCAGCATGTCCTTGATCCGCTGCATAACCTCCGGATCTGGGGACTCCAGCGCCTGCTTCAGCCCGGCGAACTGGGCGTCCAGCACCTCCCGGCGCAGCATCTGCTGAATAGACTCATACGTCGCCCGGGCCTCGTCGGAGTGCCAGTTGTAGTCGGCCAGCGACCGGACCGCCCCAGCGACGTCGTCCGGCAGCGTGTCGAGCTCCATCTCAGCCAGCCGGGCATCGACGCCATCCTCGCCCGACAGGGTGTCTCGCTCGGCGGCTAGAGCCTGGTCCAGTGCCGAGCGGACCTGGTCCAAGGTGCCGCCCAGGTCACCGCGCCTGCGGGCCTGGGCCCGCATCTTCCGGATCCGCTCCGCCAGCCGGTCCAGGCCGCCTCGGCCGTCGATCCCCTGCCGCATGAGGTCCCGGAGTGCGTCCCGGACGCTGCCGGCCGAAAGCACGTCCCGACCTATCTGGTCCACTGCGGCCCGAACGTCGTACGGCGCGGCCAGCGGGTCCGGACCGCCCCGCCAGGGGCCGTACCGGAAGCGGCCGTGCGTGCGGCCCTGCTCGTGCCCGTGGTGGGGGTCGTCAGGTCCGGAGTGCTCCCCATAGGCCCAGCGGTCGTCAGGCATCAGACTGCGCCGTAGATGGTGCGGCCATCGACGTGCTCCTTCTCGATCCGCCGTGTCAGATGCAGACCTTCCAGGGTGAACTCGACGGCAGCCGCCACCTGTCCGGGGGTCGGCGCTTCGGCGTACCCGAGCCGGTCCAGCACCTTCGACAGGCCCGGTACGGTCCCCAGCTGCCGCAGCAGGTCGTCGGCCCGGACCAGGTCACCGGTCTCAACGATGCCGCCTTCGGCGAACACCTCGGTGAAGCCGGACAGATCGAGCCCGGACAGCCGGTCACGGAAAGTTGCCGCTGTGGCCAGCTTGAGCAGGTGATCCAGCACCGCCGCCTCCCGGCCTTCCTCGCCCATCTCGAACTCGATCTTGCCGATCAAGGTCGGGACAACGATCGGCAGGTCGCCCACCCGCGCCACCGCCTGTGCCTCGCCGGCCCGGGCAGCGCGTCGCAGCGCGGATCCGGCAACGCCCTCCGCTGCGGCGATGGTGAACCGTGCGGACACACCTGAGCGCTGGTCGATCGACGCCGACTCCCGCAGGGACCGGGTGAACCGCGCCAACACCTCCAGCAGGTGGTCGTCGACGGTGGCGACCAGGTGAGCCTCCTGCCGGAGCAGCGTCACCTCATCCGCCAGCTCGGTCAGGTAGTGGGTCCGGATCTCCGCGCCGAACCTGTCCTTCAGCGGCGTGATGATCCGGCCGCGGTTGGTGTAGTCCTCAGGGTTGGCAGTGGCGACTACGAAGACGTCCAGCGGCAGCCGCAGCGAGTACCCCCGCACCTGGATGTCGCGCTCCTCCAAGACGTTGAACAACCCAACCTGGATCCGCTCGGCGAGGTCCGGTAGCTCGTTAAGCCCGAACAAGCCTCGGTTGGCCCGCGGCACGAGCCCGTAGTGGACGGTCTCCGGGTCGCCCAAAGTTCGCCCCTGCGCCACCTTCACCGGGTCAACATCGCCGATCAGGTCCCCGACCGAAGTGTCCGGGGTGGCCAGCTTCTCGGTGTATCGGTCGTCGCGGTGCCGCCAGCCGACGACCAGGTCGTCGCCCTGCTCGGTGGCCAGGCCGCGGCAGCGTACGCAGACCGGCGTCAGCGGGTCGTCGTTGATCTCGCAGCCGGCCACCACCGGGCTCCACTCGTCCAGCAGCCCGACCAGGGTGCGCATCACCCGAGTCTTGCCCTGGCCGCGCTCGCCCAGCAGCACCAGGTCGTGGCCGGCGAGCAACGCCGTCTCCAGCTCCGGGAGCACCGAGTCCCCGAAACCGACGATGCCCGGGAAGGCATCCTCACCGGCGCGCAGCCGGTCCAGCAGGTTGGCGCGGATCTCCTCCTTGACCGTCCGCGTCCGGTATCCCTGTTCCCGCAGCTGCCCGACGGTTGCGGCGCGCGGATGCTCAGTTCCAGTCATGACGACGACACTACGACCGGCGGTCAAGGGCGGCAGAGAGTGCTGGTGGTTGAACGAGGAGGTCAACAGAGCTGCTGCGCTCCCCGTTGCCCGGAGCCGACGCCAGCGGCGGCCGGACGGTAACCTGCTGGATGCTCCGCGGTACGGCTGTGAAGCGAGCTCCCACGATGGGTGCGCTCGTTGCTCGGCACACCGTTCTTGAAAGTGAGGAATGAGATCCGATGACTCAGGACCCTGCCGACCCTCGGCCACTGTCTAGCCCTGCCGACCCTCGGCCACTTTTCAGTATCGTGACGGCCGTGCACAACGTCAGCCGGTATCTGGCTGACTTCATCGAGTCCATCGAGCAACAGACCATGGATCTCAGTCGGGTCGAGGTGGTCGCCGTTGACGACGGCAGCACCGACGACTCTCTCGACGTCCTGCGTGCCTGGCAGCTGCGCCGACCGGACCTGGTGCGCGTCCTGACCAAACCCAACGGGGGTCAGGGCTCCGCCCGCAACCTCGGGCTGGAGCACACCACCGGCAGCTGGGTCACGTTCACCGACCCCGACGATGTGCTCGACTCGGAGTATCTCGGTCGGGTGGCATGGGCCATCGAGAAGGAGCCCACGCTGGCGATGGTGGCGACGAACCGCATCATCTTGGTGGACGAGACCGGGGAGCTAATCGAACGGCACCCGCTCAGGGCCATGTTCGCCCACCGCGACCAGTTCAAGGACCTGGACGAGTTCCCCGACTTCTTCCACGGCAGCGCCCCGGCCGCCTTCTTCCGGAGCGCGCTGATCGAGGAGCACCAGCTCCGCTTCGACGACCGCATCCAGCCCAACTTCGAGGACGGTCACTTCACCCAGCGGTACCTGCTCCGCTGCCCTCGGCGGCTGGTGGCGTTCCTGAGGTCGGCGCAGTACCACTACCGCAAGCGGCTGGATCAGACGTCGACCCTGCAGACCGGATCTCTTCGACCCAGCCGGTATATCGAGGTGCCACGCCACGGCTACCTTGAGCTCCTCCAGGAAGGCGCCGCCACGAACGGCGGCCGAGCACCCGAGTGGCTGCAGAACATGATCATCTACGAGCTGTCGTACTACATCAGCCCGGAGGACTCTGGCTGGAGTGCTGCCACTGCGTGCCACGGGGCTGTGGCCGAGGAGTTCGTGTGCCTGCTGCGCGCCATCCGGGCGGAGCTGGATGAGGAGGTGATCCGGGCGTTCACTGTCCGCAAACTACGGCCGGAGTGGCGTCAGATCCTGCTGTTCGGATTGGTCGAGCAGACCTGGCACACCCCCTTCGTTGTGATCCACCGCTACGACGCCCGAAAGAAGCAAGCGCTCATCTCGTACCGGTTCACGGGCCCGGAGCCGGCCTTCGAGGTGCTGGTCCGCGGGAAGGTGGTTGAGCCGGTGGCCACCAAGGTCCGGGTGCACAGCTACTTCGACCACGTTCTGATGCGCGAGCGGCTGGCCTGGGTATCTGCCAAGGCCAGCATCCGGGTCAGGCTGGACGGGCGAATGGTGGAGCTCCGCGACGACTGGGCCGACTTCGCGCCGACCGCCATCAGACCCTTCGCGCTGCAGCAGAAGTTCGGTGTGCTGGAACAGCCCGACGATCAGGCTCGGCCAGACCAGTCCCACCAGGACCGGGAGACGCGGTGGATCACCCGGCTCGCCGCAACCCGTGGGGTACGACGGCTGTTCGGTAACGCCTGGGTGCTGATGGATCGAGTCGGGGACGCCGGAGACAATGGCGAGCGCCTGTTCCGCTTCCTGCGGGATCGGCATCCCACGATCAACGCCTGGTTCGTGGTGGAGAAGGACAGCCCGGATTGGAAACGGCTCCGGGCCGACGGTCACCGGCGGCTTGTCGGCTACGGCACGCTGCCTTGGAAGCTGCTGATGCTGAACTGCAAGCATCTGGTGTCCTCGCACGTGGAGGCAGCGATCTACCGGCCGCCCCTGATGGCCGCATTGCAGCCCACCCCGTCCTGGCGCTTCACCTTCCTGCAGCATGGTGTGATCAAGGACGACATCTCCGGCTGGCTGAACCGGAAGGAGATCGACCTTTTCATCACCAGTACACCCGCCGAGCACGACTCCATTGCCGGTGACAACAACCGCTACGTCTTCACCTCCAAGGAGGTCAAGCGGACCGGCCTGCCGCGCTTCGACCGCCTCCGCGATCTTGGCAGCAAGGTCAGCGAGCCGGAGCAGGATCTGATCCTGGTCGCTCCGACCTGGCGCAACTGGCTGAGCCACCCGCTCAAGCCTGGCGCGTACCGCCGGGAAGTAGTGTCTGACTTCGCCGACAGCGAGTACGCGCGGAACTGGATCGGACTGCTCCGGTCGGAGAAGGTGAGGAAGCTGTGCCAGGACGAGGGACTGCGAGTCGGCTTCCTGCCTCACCCGAACCTGCAGTCGATCCTGCCGACCCTGGACCTGCCTGACTACGTACAGCCGCTCTCCTATGACCGTGAGGACGTGCAGAGCCTGTTCGCCCGGGCGGCGGTCCTGGTGACCGACTACTCCTCCGTGGCGTTCAACGCCGCCTATGTCGACCGGCCCGTCGTCTACTTCCAGTTCGATCGAGAGCGGGTCGAAATGGGGGGTCACCTTGGCCGAAAGGGCTACTTCGACTACGAACGTGACGGCTTTGGACCGGTCGCGTACTCGCTACCTGGGGCCGAGACGGCGGTCATCGAGACGATCCTGAGTGGCCGCCGGACCCAGCCGCCCTACGCGGCGAGGGTCGAGACTGCCTTTCCCGACCGCGACGGTCAGTGCTGCGAACGCGTTACGGCGGCGATCCGAGCGCTCTAGGACTGCTCGATCTCGAACTCGGACCGGACCGGCAGGTAGGTGGCGAGGAACCGGCGGATCTCGCGGTCGGTGTCCTGCCGCTCCTCCATCGTCTGCGGGGTTCCGCCGTCGTTGATGCAGAACGCGTCGAACGTGCGGTTCCGCAGGATGTTGTCCATCTTCGCCAGACCGATCGGCACCGCCGGATCGACGTAGTCATAGCGGATCACGCCCGGGACCGCGCGCCCGGTGACGTAGGCGTAGTTGAAGTAGAGCGACCCGGCCGCAGCCACATCATCGGTGGTCCGGAAGGAGGCTCGGCGGGTGGCCTTGAACACGTCAGGGAACTCGCGCTCCAGCTCCTCCAGCACCGAGACCCGCAGCGGGTACGCGGCGTGGAAGAACTTCCGAGAGAAGGTGACCCCGAAACGTTCCTCGATCAACCGGCGGGCGTTCTTGGCGGCGGAGGTTGAGGCGATCTCCCCACGGTAGCTGGGTAGGTAGTCGACCAGAGCACGCGACCAGAAGAACCTGCCCAGCCCACTGCCCTGGAAGAACAGCTCCGGCGCCACCGGTCGACCGAAGATCATGTCGTCGTTGAGGTAGAGGAAGTGTTCCGACAGGCCCGGAATCCTGTGCAGGCAAGCCTCGATGGCATGCGAGTTGAAGGTGGGCAAGCCTTCCTGGTCTGGCCAGATCTCCTGGTGGCTGACGACGGTGACCTTCGGATGGTCCGCCAGCCAGGCCGGACGCTGCCCGGACGTGACGATCCAGATGTGGTTGACCCATGGGGCGAACTGCTCGACCGAGCGCAGGCTGTAGCGGAGCTCGTCATGGTCGGCGAAGCGGGACTCGTCATGGGCGCGCTCGGTGTGGACCCTGCCGGACGGGCGCCCGGAGGCGGCGAGCTTTTGCGCCAACCACGTCTCATCCGAGCCGTCGACCCAGGTGTAGACGATGTCGATGTCGAACCCGACCTTGCTGGCGTGCCGGCGGTTGAACATCGCTGGCGCCGCGCCTTGCAGGTCGCGTACTTCCGACTCCAGCAGCAGCGTCACGGTGGCACTGGGCACCGGGCTCATCAAGGTCGGCTCAAGTGCGTCTTCTGGCCGGGTCCAGAACTGGATCTCGACTCCCTGCAGCTCGGAGGCGCCGAACGACGAGTTCGGGTCGGCGACGACGTGCTCCCAGACCGCGATGGCCGGCACCGAGTCCGGCAGTCCGTCCCCGGCCCGCTCGAGCCGAGAGGTGAGCTGTCCGCGATGGTTGAGCCGATCGCGGTACCAGTCGCGCAGTACCGGGTGCTCTGCCAACACGGTCTGGACCGCCTGCCGGTCAGCCGCATCGACTCCCAGCACCAGCCGGCCAATACCGATGCGCGGAAGGTGCCAGCATTGGAGCCCGGCGTCGACCAGGGCCGACTTGACCAGGTCGAAGGCCGCCCGCCGCTGCGTCGAGAGGTGCAGCCCGGGGTCGACCCGAGCCTCGACCGGCGTTCCTTGGAGCTTGACCACAACCGTGTCGGCTCGCCGCTGCTCGGTCGGACCCTGCACCCTTCCTGCTGCCGTCGAACCCGCCACTGACCGCGGTGTTGCGCGACCGAAGACCTGACGCGCTCGGGCGCGGGCCAGCACCAGGCGCGCCGTCGTGCGGCGCTGCACCCGGAGTTGGACAAGGCGCAGGGACCGGGCGACCGACTGTTTAAGCATGAGAGGAAATCCTAGTGTTCGGGCTGCTTCGTTGGAAAAAGACGCTAGTCGAGGGCACCCTGCACCGCAGAACGCAAGTACGGCGCCAGTGTTGCGGCGTACGTTGCGGTGAGATGGGAGGCGTCGAAGTAGGTGACGACTCCTCCAGTCACACCGTTGCACCGCTCGGGGTCGCAGATCAGGTCGGTCAGGTCGACCGTCTGGATCCGCTCATCGTCCGCCTTCGCCGCGGCTGTCACCAGCGGATCGAGCGACGCCCATTCCGACCGGGACCCGGAGCAGACAGCCCAGTTCTCAGCATTGGCAGCCACACAGTCGGGTACCGAACGCAGGGTGCGGCCGGGGTCGGGGGTGTCTTTGATGATGAGGATCTTCGTCTTGGCTTCCGACCAGCGGGCCAGGTAGCCGGCGTAGCCCTGGACAGCAGCGTCCTCCTGCTCGGCGGCGGCCACGCCCCGTACCGGAAGCGAGTTGCGTTCGGAGGTGATCACCAGGTCGTAGCGGTCCCCCTGAGTCTGCCCCTGCGCCCACCGGCCCCAGTCCAGGCATCCCTGAGTCTTCTCAGCAGTGTCAAAGCGCAGCGGGGCATCCGAGGCGTTGCACTGGGAGACCAGGTAGGTAGTGATGGTCAGTCCCAGCTCATCGGCCAACGGCTGCAGCGCCGGCAGCCACTGGCCCGCGTGGGAGTTCCCCACCAGCGCCACCTGCGTCGGCCCGTCCCCGTAGGTGCAGGTTCGGCGGCGATCGTACGGCGCCCCGGTCCAGCAGTCGTCGGCATAGGCAGCTGACTTGTCCCGGGCCGCCAGCTCGGCGGTCGGGACCACCGGTGCGGAGGGGTTGACGGGGCAGCGGTCGGCACCCGCGTGCAGCGCCGCCGCGCCGAAGCAGGGGTCGTCGCCGTTGACGGCTGCGCTGAGACGGGCCACGGCCACCTGCTCCCGGTGCCGCACCTCCAGCAGCAGCAGGCCCGCCAACAGGGAGATGACCACCATGCCCGCGAGGGCGAACCGCAGTGGGGCCAGCGGCAGCGCGCCGGTACGGGATGGGCCCGCGACGCGCGCTCTACGGAACGGGTCCTCGACGCGCGCTCTACGGAACGGGTCTTCGACCCAGGCCTTCGTGGCGGCCGCCAGCAGCAAGGTGGTGATGACAATGACGGTGCGGTCCAGTGCACCAAGCGAGCCGCCGCTCACGTACGGGACCAAGACGATGAGCGGCCAGTGCCACAGGTAGACGGAGTAGGACACGTCGCCGAGCCACTGCACCGGGCCCATGCCAAGGGCACCGGCGGGGGAGAACCTGGCCCGAGCAGCGACGCCGATGACCAGCGCGGTGCTCAGCACCGGCAGCAGGGCGGCCACTCCGGGAAACGGGACCGAGCCGTCGTACAGCACGGCGGCGGCGACGACTCCGCCGATGCCGACCCAGGCCAGTAGGCCTGCCGCCGGAGCCGACAGCCGAGCGAAAGCGGTCGGGAACACAGCGACCAGCCCACCGGCAGCAAGCTCCCACATCCGGGTCGGGGTGACGAAGTAGGCGCTGGCCGGTTCGGCCGCGGTCAGGATCACCGACGCGAGCAGCGACGCGGCGAACACGCCGACCACCACAACCCGGATCAGCCCCAGAGCTGGGAGCCCGCGGCGCGACGCAACCGCGCCGGCCGCAAGAATCAGCACCGGCCAGACCAGATAGAACTGCTCCTCCACCGACAGCGACCAGAAGTGCTGCAGCGCGGTGGCGGCGTTCTCGGCGGCCAGGTAGTCCACTGACTGCGCCGACAGGGTCCAGTTCTGCACGTACAGGGCCGAGGCGATGGCCTGCATCCCGACGTCGTGCCAGCGGGTCGCCGGCGCCACCAGCCGGGAGGCAACCAGGGCCGCCAGGATCACCAGCAGGGAGGCAGGCAGCAACCGGCGGATTCTGCTGCGCCAGAAGTTCACCAGGTCGGCACCGTTGCGCGGCAGCTTGCTGACGAGGTGGGAGGTGATCAGGAAGCCGGAGATGACGAAGAACACGTCGACACCGACGAAACCCCCCGTCAGAGAGGCCGGGACGAGGTGATAGACCACGACGAGGGAGACGGCGACCGCCCGCAGCCCCTGGATGTCGGCTCGGAAACGGCGACCGTTTCGAGACGTCGACGTACGGTCCGGCGCCACCGGTCTGGAGGCGACGGCCCGGTGTTCACTGACCGTTGCCCCCACGTGCCCGAATACTACCGGCTCAGCTCACCGGACCAGGCCGTTTGCCTTGGGCGCGTCCCAGCGGAACCTGATCGCCAGCAGCCTCAGCGTGATGCACAGAACGGCGGCAACGATGGCCACCCACGACCGGTACAGCCCCAGTTCCCAGGTGACCGCCACGACCGTCGCTCCGGCCAGCGCCGGCAGGGCGTACACCTCCTGTTTAAGCACCAGCGGGGTACGTCCGGCGAGCAGATCCCGAAGGACGCCACCGCCGATGCTGGTGAGCATCCCGAGCAGTGCACTCGGGACCGGGCCGAGCCCGTACAGCATCGCCTTCGCCGTACCGGTGACGCAGAACAAGCCAAGCCCCAGGGCGTCGAAGACGTTGATGTGCCGTTCGATCCGAGCCAGGCGCGGATGGAACCGGAAAGCCACCACCCCGGCCACGGCTGGGACCACAAGATAACGCCAGTCCCCGAGGCTGGCGGGCGGAACGGCACCAATCAGGACGTCCCGCAGGATTCCACCGCCGAGGCCGGTGACCCCGGCCAGCACCAGCACGCCGAGCACGTCCAGGTCCTTGCGGATACCGACCAGCGCCCCGGAGAGGGCGAAGACGAAGATCCCGGCGAGGTCCAGGGAGACCTGCACAGTGTTCATCCGCGCTACGATCCCGGGGCGGAGCAGGAGTGCAGCAGCGACGTGAAACGCACGGGTAGAACCCTAACTGTCCCGGACGGTTCAGGAGGTGAGTGCCTCCGGCAATTGCTGGGTGGGCAGAGTAGGTTGGCTGCACACGATGGACACCACACCGAGGAGCGGCCCGATCAATGCGCACTGCGCGACTTGTGGGACTGAGCCAAGACGGGCAGACCCTGATTGTGGTGACCGACACAGGTGAGGAACTGGGTATACCGGCCGACGATCGGCTGCGCGCAGCGTTGCGCGGCGACCGACCACGACTCGGACAACTGGAGATCGAGATGGACAGCGCACTAACACCTCGCGACATTCAGACGCGGATCCGGGCCGGGGAGTCGCTCGAGGACGTGGCCCGAGTCGCGGGTATTCCGCTTGATCGAGTAGAACGTTTTGCGGCGCCCGTACTGGCCGAACGGGATCACGTCGCCCGGCTGGCCATGGCGGCGTCGGTGCGCCGGCGCGGCGAGACCTCGGGGCACCGCAACCTGCGGTTCGCCCTGACCGAACGCCTTGTCTCTCGTGGCGTCGACATCGACACCGTCGAGTGGGACTCGTTCCGGATGGAGGATGGCCGCTGGTCGGTGAGCGCGGCGTACCGCTCGGGCGAAGCCGAACGCGAGGCGGTGTTCTACTACGACATCGCTGGGCGGTTCTCGGTGGCCGGGAACGACGAAGCCCGTTGGGTGCTCGGCGAGCACTCCTCCGTCAAGGGTCCTCAGCCCGGACGCCGCCGCCCTGAGGCGTCCGAACCCGACACCGAGCCCACGCTTGACCTCAGCGACGAGCTGGCCCTGGTCCGGGCGATCCAGGAGCCCGCCCCACCCCCGCTGCCCCCAGCGCTGCCGCCGGTCGAGGAGTCGAGCGCGTCGGTCAGCCGGCTGCATGCGGTCGCCTCAGCCGTCGAAGCCGAGATTGCCGACCTCGGCAGGTACGAGTCCGATGAGTCAGATCGGGAGCCGGCGACCGACGGTTCGGCGAGGCAGTCGGAAGGCGACGGGGACACCGGTCGTGTGCAGGAAGCCACCGCTGCCAGCGATGACGGCGAAGCAACCGAGGCGAGCGCAGCGGTTGCGGTCGGCGCGGACACCGAGGCCGACGTGGAGGCTGAGGACACCGAAGGCGAGCTGGAGGATCTCGAAGCGGGCGACCGGAGCGAGTTCAACCAGGCGGCGCACTTCGAGGTGTCCTCACTGACCTGGGACCAGGAGCACGAGGAGGCGCTGGAGGAGGAGGCGGCGGCCGAGCGCTCCGAGCTCGAGGCCCTCTACGGGATGCTCGGCGGCGACGGCTACGCCGAGGACTCTCCTCGGGTCTACAGCGGCCTGAGTGATGCGAGCGCCGTCCCGGAGACGGACAATGCCGGTTGGGAGCCCGCCATCGTCGTGGACTACCCGGTTGAGCCCAGCGAGCACGACCCGCTGGACCCCGAAACCCCGGATGACGAATGGCGCCGCGGCTCCCCAATTACCACGATGACGGAGTCAAACGCCCACGCGCTCAACCCGCCCTTGGAGGATGAGGCTTGGCCGGGACTGTTGCAGCCCGAAGTCCCTGAGACGACGATGCAGCGGGAGATCCCTGAGTCCACCGCCTATAAGGCGCCTACTCCACGAGAGCCGTCGAGGCAGAGTGCTCCGAACCAGCCTGTACCCGAGACTGCTCCGACTGAACGCGCAGCGGACCCGGCTCCGACCGAGCCTGCAGGGGACACGGCTGCGCAGGAACCCGCGGTGGACACCTCCCCGCAGCACCCCGCAGTAGTCACCGCTTCACAGGAGCCGGCGCTACCGACCGCTCCGGCGGAGACCCCGGTGCAGGCCACCGAGGTACCAGCGGAGCCGGCGGCTCAGCCGCTCCCGCTGGACGCGTCCGAGGGGGAACCGGAGCCGGAGGCTCATCCCGGCGCCCCGAAGAAGCCGCCGGCGAAGCGCAAGCGGGCCTCGGTGCCGAGCTGGGACGAGATCATGTTCGGCGGGCCTAAGCGGCCCAGCTGAACGCTGCTGGACCACTGGCGTCCAGTTATCGACCCCTCGTCGTCGCGGCCGGACCCGCCGACCGGTGTGTCGCTGCCCACGGTGACCATGAGCGGCCGAAAAATGGACACCGCCGGGCTGACCCGGGTGAGTCGCGCGGCGGCCCTGTCAGGGGGTGCGACCGGTGGCTACCGGTCGGCTGGGATCGGTAATCCAGTCGCTCCAGGATCCGGCGTAAATTGCCGCATCCTGGACACCCACTTCGTACAACGCCAGCAGCGTGTGGGCGGCGGTAATGCCGGACCCGCAGTACACCACCGGCGCCTGCCCGACTTCGGCGTACCGGGCAGCGATCACGGCCGGCTCGAGGAACCGCCCGTCGGGACCGATGTTCGCCATCGACGGCAGGTTGATGGCGCCGGGAATGTGCCCGGCAACGGGGTCGATCGGCTCCGACTCGCCCGCGTACCGGTCAGCAGCCCGTACGTCGATCAGCGACGCCGAGCTTGGCTGTCCCAGCATCGCGGCCACCTCAGCGGCCCCTAGCAGGGACCGGTGCCCGGGGGCTGCGACGAAGTCGCCCGGGGCGACCTGCGCCGCCGCTCCGGTCTCCAGTGGCAGCGAGGCCGCGGCCCAGGCGGCCACACCGCCGTTGAGGACCCGCACGGAGGTGTGCCCGGCGTCGGTGAGCATCCACCACAGCCGCGCGGCCGCGAGCGCGTTGCCGCCGTCGTACACCACGACGACCGAGTCTTTGTTGACGCCGATCCTCCGCATGGCCTGTTGGAACACCGCGGGAGCCGGCAGCGGATGGCGACCGCCCTCCCCCGGCTCAGCGGAGAGCTCCTGTTCGAGGTCCACGTACTGGGCCCCGGGCAGGTGGGCTCGCTCGAAGTCAGGTAGCCCGGGCGGCCCGCCGAGCGTCCAGCGCACATCGGCCAACACCGGCATCGGGCCAGTCTCAAGCAGCCGGGCCAGCTCGGACGCTTCGATCAGATCAGCCATGGGGCACCTTCCAACTCGGGTGACTTCACTCCTGCCACCGGTTCGGCTCGACCCTAGCGGGCGCTGCCGAGCCGCACCGAGGGAGCCTGCACCGGTCAGGAGCTGAAGTCCTCGACGTCCTCGCGCTCGAACGGCAGCGGGTCGGAGAAGGTGGCCCGGGCCACGGCGCGGCTGAGCCGCCGCCGGTGGTGCCGCCGGCACAGCACCTCGTAGGCGACGATCTCCGCATCGCCGTCGGCGGTTCCGCCGTCGACGTCGGTCTGGCCGGCGGCGCCGCCCACGATGGCCTGATCCTCGGCGGTGTCCCCGACGACCACCTGGTCACCCTCGGTGACCATCACGCCGTTCACGGTGCGTGCGTTGTGGGTCGCTCGCTCGCCGCACCAGCACAGCGACCGCACCTGGAGGATCTCAATCTTGTCGCACAGCTCGACCAGGCGTTGCGAGCCGGGGAACATCTTGGTCCGGAAGTCGGTCAGGATGCCGACCGCGAATACGTCGATCTGAAGCTCGTCGACAATCCGGGCCA
>JAOPXN010000097.1 GCA_025965155.1 Propionibacteriaceae bacterium | reverse complement strand
TGCTGAGCACACGCAGGCACTCCGCGATCGCCCCGGCCTGGCCACCTCGCTCGGCGTCGACGCCAGGGTATGCGCCGGGAGTGTCGATCAGCGTCACAATGGGCACCCCGAGCTTCGCCGCCGTCCGGGCGAGCCGGGCCACCTTGCGGTAGCCGGACGGCGAGGCCATGCCAAAGTTGGCGCGCACCAACTCGGCCGTTGTGTGTCCCTTCTGGTGGCCGATGACCATGACCGGGCGGCGCTCCACGATCCCAATGCCACCGACGATCGCCACGCAGTCACCACCGCCGGCACGGTCGCCGTGCAGCGGGACGAACGAGTCCATCCAATACCCGAGGTGATCCGTCGTCGTGGGCCGTCCCGGATTGCGCGCCGACGCCATGACGTCGGTCGACGGACGGCGTGGGAGCCGGCCAGGGTCGCGTACCAGCTGCGCCGACCGAGGCGCCGTGGGGGGCGTCGGGCGACGGGCCGCCGCCGCCGCGGACAGCAGCACCGCCAGGACGTGGCGCAGTTCGGCACGCGGCCGCACGTCGTCAACTAGACCGCGCTCGAGCAGGAACTCGCCGGTCTGAAAACCCTCCGGCAGCTCCTCGCAGATCGTCTGCGCGATGACCCGGGGACCGGCGAAGCCCATCCGGGCGCTCGGCTCGCAGATGAGCACGTCGGACAGCGTTGCGAAGGACGCGGCGACACCGCCGTACGTCGGGTCGGTGACGATCGTGACGGTCAGCAGCCCGGCCTCGTCGAGCACGGCCATGACCCCGGCGGTCTTCGCCATCTGCATCAAGGAGAGCACGCCCTCCTGCATGCGGGCGCCGCCCGAAGCGGTGACCAGGACCAGGGGGACGCTGTCGGCCAGCGCGCGCTCGGCCGCCACGGTGACCGCCTCCCCCGCCGCCACCCCGAGACTGCCGCCGAGGAAGGCGAAGTCCATTACCGCCACCACCAGAGGGTTCCCGTCCACTGTGCCGGTCGCGGCGACTACGGCGTCGGACAGACCGGTCACCTCCTGAGCGGTGCGCAGCCGCACCCGGTACGGCGTGCGGTCGGCGAAAGAGAGCGGGTCCTCGACGGTATCGCCCGGCTCAAGGAGCCGGCACGAGCCCGGGTCGAGCAGCGCGGCCAGCCGCTCCCGGGCCGTGAGGGCCGAGTGCGCGCCGCATGCCGGGCAGACGCCGACACAGCGGTCCCACACCTTGATGAAGACCAGTGAGCGACACTTACTGCAGGCCCTCCACGAGGCAGCCGAGGTCTGCCCGGAGGCTCCCCGGCCACCGGCCGCGATAGGTGCCGGAGCGGCGGCTCGTCCGCCCGCCCGCCCAGCCATCAGACACCGACCTGCACGTGCTCGTCCGTCGCAGCATGCGCCACGCGACCGTTGCGTCGGCCTCCGGCCCACGTGCCGATAGCCATTTCCGCGGTGATGCCAGGCCCGAATCCCGCGATGATCCCGCGCCCGCCCTCCTCGACCCCGCCCTCGACGAAGAGCCGGTCCAGCGCGTCGAGCACGACCGCGCTTGCGATGTTGCCATACTCCGTGAGCGTCGCCCGGCTGTGCCGGAACGCGCTGCGGTCGACGGCGAGGAACCGGCACAGGTCGTCCAGAATGCGCGGGCCACCGGCGTGGATCACGTAGAACGCAAGCTTCCCTACGTCCCACCCCTCAGCAGCCACCAGTTCGCGCAGAACCGGTGCGAGCGGTTCCATAGTGGTGGGCACCCGCTTGTCCAGCTGGAAGTGGAAGCCGGTCGCCCGGACAGCGTAGGAGATCCAGTCCTCGGTGTTAGGGATCAGGTAGGAGGCGTTGCGCTCCAGCCGTACCCCGTTCCCACCGATGCCGCGGACCACGGCAGCAGCGACGGCGTCGCCGAACAGACCGTCAGACAGCAGGGAGCCGATGTCGTGGTCGGTGGGCTGGTAGCAGAGTGAGCAGAACTCACACGACACGATCAGTGCGTTCTCACCCGGGTGCGCTAAGCAGTAGTCATGCGCACGGCTGATCGCCGCTCCACCCGCCGCGCAACCGAGCTGCGCGATCGGAATCTGTGTTGTGTCGTGCCGGAAACCCATGGTGTTGATAAGCCAGGCTGTCAACGCCGGCATCATGAACCCGGTGCACGATACGTAGATGATGACGCCGATGTCCGCGGAGCGAAGCCCGGCGTTGTCGAGGGCTTTGCGGACGACGGCCGGAATTCTGGCCTTCGCCTGCTCCTCGTAGATCTGGTTGCGGATCTCGAAGCCTGGGTGCTTGAGCGTCTCCTCAATGGGCCTGATCAAGTGGCGTTTGCGGACGCCGGTGTTCGTGATCAGCTTGAGCGCAAGCGGCAACCGAGGGTTGTCGGCGTGCAGTCGACGCGCGAAATCCAGTGTCTCCTCTTGAGTGACGATGTATTCGGGAACGGCCACTGACGGCCGACACAGTATTGGCATTTCGATATCTCCAGGTTCTTCTGCTGCAGGACTGGAAGGCGGAGCGCCTTACCTCGGGTCGCACGTGAAGAAGTTCTTGCAGAATTAGCGAACCAGAGCAATCGCCGCAGTCGCAAGAGGATGCCGACGTCACCAGGGGACACGATTGCCACCCCCGGCTGCGTGGTTCGACCCGCTAAGTTCGGTGGCCGCGGCGGGAAGGTCGGTCACCGTAAGGACCGGACTCCGAACATGATCAACATCTCGGAGCGTCCTGCCGAAGCGGATGACCCCGCCGTGCCCGGGCGCTTGGACAAAGGAGGCCAATAGCGGTCGTGGCCTGTGCAGGTTTCCCGATCGTCGGCACGAGTTCGTGGGAGGAGTAGTCGAACTCTCCCTCCACGGCGGGGAAGCCTCTGGTCAGTGGCCAGACCACTGGCAGGTCACGCATTGATGAGCTGGGCGGCTGATCATCGGTCGGAAGAACCAGCCCACAGATCGGCCCCCTGGTCGAGCGGACCACGGAAGGGCACGATGCTGCTGCACCTGTCCCACGGCTACACACCCGAGCTTGTGCGGGACGCGCTGGCGGCGAAGATCAAAACAAGACAACTGTCCCGAGCCCCAACCGATGATCATGGCGATGAGCGGCATTCCTGCCCTGTGCCCAGAATTCCCACGGTGTTCGAGGGCGCTGTGCGCGACGCCCGAACCGACATTCCTTCGCCACCCCCACCGGACTAGCAACCCGTCGGCAAAGACGGTCGCCGACCCGAGCCGGCCTGGCTTCGCCGGCAATCGACCAACGGCGACTCAGCCCTCAAGGTTCCTCATGTCACTTTGATCACCCCACTCACCCAACTCCTTCAGCAAGGGCAGCAGCACTCGTCCGTGTCGAGTCAACTGATACCAGACACGCACCTGCTGTCGCGTGACGTCGGTCTTCCTCGACACTACTTGCGCCTCCTGCAGTCTGCGCAGAACACGACCCAGCTGCTTATTGTCGACGGCCAGCGCGCGACAGAGCTCGTTGTGACGCTTTGACCCAATGGACAGCTCCGCCAGGACCGGCAGTGCCCACTTACTCGCGATGAGGTCCACACTCGCCCGGACCGACGTCCAGTTCGTGACGTCGGCGCGCGGTGCTGAGCGGGCATCAATTGATGTCATCAGTGCTTCCCCCTGGAAGTCCACCCGAGGATTTCTTCGCAGTTGCCTGGGTAATGGCCCAAGCCTGCGAATAGTGGCGACGAACGCGGCCCCAATGCCGTGTGATTGATGACGAGAGCCCGTCGCCGCTGCACCGCCTCCTGCGGCCCCCGTCGAACTTAGCCCGTCTAGGCGTTGCGCCTCGGGCCCCATAAGCACCACCGAGTGCCGTGCGCGAGATGCGACCACACTCGAGTGCAGTCGGAGTCTTTCACCCGGGTAGCGCCCACACAAGGACGGGTCCGCATATTTAACAATCCAGTTACCAATCTTTACTTGCCGTTAAACCGGCGACGCCGCTGAGCGTCACAGCACGACCGGTGTACACAAGGAACGTCGGTCAAATACCCACGCCGGGCTGCCTTCCCCGGTGGGCCTATCTGACTTCGGGTCGGGCTTTCAGTCCGGCGTCGGAACTCATCCAGGTGGTGGCTATCTATGGTGAAAGTTCTTGACAAACACGAAATCAGAAGGGGAATGAAGTGCTCGGGAGCCAGTCCACATCGGCGGTATCGTGACAGAGACGTTATGCTCTCAAAGACCGTCTTAGGGAAATGATCGCGACAAAGAAGCGATGCGGTCATGTGGTGCATTTGCCGGAACTCTCAGCGGACGGCGATCGCCGATGTCATCAGACTGCAGCCTGGCAACAGCCCAACGGCTGCCCTCACCGCACACAAACCACACCCAGCGACCGAGCCGCCTAAGGCTCCGACCTCCTCGAACGTGACGCCAAGGACTGGAGGTACGGCTCGCCGGGGACGCCTCTTCCCTAGCGAAACCTGCGATCGTCCGCCTCGATGGTAGACAACGTCTCGCCGCAAAACGGCTGTCGGATTTGACAGGCGCTCCTTGGGAGTCTTCAGGGCGCAGCAACGACAAGAGATCTTGTGTAAGGGTCTGAGGCTGCGGACTTTGCACCAAGCGGACGCTTGTTGGGCCAAATACAAACTTGCACGAGACGAGCTTGCCTTCAAGACGGTCGCGAAGTGCCATTTATTCAATCCATAGTCTAAACAAGTTGTCATTAAGTTACGGAATTGACCTACGCTAAACCGCAGGCTGCGTGACTTTAGATATGTCCCTAGACGCGGTCACGTGGAACATGGTGAGCCACTGCTGCCCGGTGCGCCCCTAAGGCCGAGCCAGGCGCATCAGCTGGCCACGCCGCTTGCGCCGATACTCGAGCGAAAGTGGCATCTGGCGGCGGTCGAGGTCGACGTCGCCACAGGCACCATGTTGGTGGTTGCTTCACCACAACCGCCGACGCTGCCGCTCATTCCGACGCAGACCACCCAGATCGCCGCCGAAGGGGCACATGGTCGCCGACCACCTATGACGACCAGTACCCCAACGCAGTCCGCGGCGGCTGGTCACACGCAGATACCTGAACAGCGAGTTCCACAAGACCGACACCCAGCAGCTCAAGCTGACCGGCCACAACACCTGCTTCTTCCGGCCGCCGGAGGGGTTCAGCGCCCCCGGCATGCTGGCTGAGGCGGCGAAGAACCACATGTCGACGGTGCTGTGCAGCGTGGACACCATGGACTGGAAGCAAGCTGGCCACACCACCACCGCATCCACCTACCTGATCATCAACAACCCGAGGAAGGGCTACCCGCAGAAGCACCCGATTGTGGATGCACGTCGCGAAGGCCAACCACGACCCGGGGTCGCAGGTGAGCTTGAACCTCAGCAACGACGTCGTCGTCCACCCTACGGTGATCAAGGGCTACCTGCGCCACGGCTATCGTTTCGTCGACCTGTTTGACAGGTCTGGCCCCAGGTTTGGGAGTTGGCCGCTGCGGGAAGGAAGATCAACTACCTGGCGCATCATGTCTGCCCGGCTGGCATGCAGGGACGTACCCCTGAATGCCTGAGCACGACGCCCACGAATTCGCCGAAGACCCCCCTCGTTGGCGCGAACGACCGTGCTAGGGCAAGACGCCGCCATATCTGAGGTCGTCGCAGTGAGCTCGGGGCCAACACCATGGGTCGCCCATGGGGAATCAGGCGCTCGGCCGACAAACTCTCAGGCTGGCCACAGATGGCTTCGCCTACAGCATCTAGGTGTCACGAGCGATCGACGATACGGCGAAGCGTGTCGACACTTTGCCGCTTGTAGCGCTCGAGCGGGACCAGGTAAGTGCCTTCAGTAATCTCGTTCCAGCTGATGACGACCCAGGCGTCCGGGTTACTCCGGACGTTTCCCGCATACAAGGCCCTCAGGGTCGCTCCGGACTTGCGAGGGACGCAGTTGGTCCCGCCGGCGATCTCCTTGTTGTAGCCGGGTGCGAGCGGAGCGAACCATCCCTTGCTGCTGCCGTCGGGGTTCAGCCCGGAGGAACGCACCTTCTGTGCCAAGGCGCCCAACTGTTCAGACGACTCCGGGTTCTTGAACGGGTCCTGGGAGGACCAGTAGTACTGATCGGCATCGAGGTAGGTGGCACGCGCAGGCGTCCACGTCTGCTCGTTCTCGTCGCCGACCAGGTAGAACTTGGTCCGTGCACTCGTGCTGACTAAGGCCAACGTTGACGTGGAGTACTTCCGGCTCCCCATCATGATTAGCGTCGGGCGATTCCCGTTCGACCGGTCAAAAGCGGGATCCTTGCCGTACGTGCTAGCTAGGAACGCAAGATCGTTCACGATGTGAGGGGTGGAGAGCTTGGCCGCGGAGCTCTTGTAGCTAATCCACAAAGAAAAGGGCCTGCCTTCGCCGCGGACCTTGTTCACGACCCTTACCAGGGTGTCCAACCGCTTGCTGTACGTGTTGCTGGTGGTCGTCTGAAAGCTTGACCCGGTGCCGACCCAGTTGACGGCGAAGCCAGCCAGTCCAGCTGTGAGTGCCTGTCGGACGTCCCGTTCGATCGTGGCGGCGTCGTCCTGGGTCCACAGCGCGGCCGGAACGTCGGTCAGCCTGTTCCCCGCGTAGTTGCTCTTGGCGTTGCAACCCTTCGAGTCCAGGGATGCGGGAAGCGGCAGCGTGGCTGCGCCGTACGGGTAGTTCTGCCCGAGGGCGTCATGCCAGTGCGCCGCACTCCACCAGAGGTAGTAGTAGGCAAACATGCGATGCCCGGCTGCAGTCAAGCCGGACGAGCCCCCAGCCGACGACGCTTTCGAGGTCTGCGCCTGTGCCTGTACGGCGAGTCCGCCGAACAGCAACAGTGCTGCCAAAGCTGCGACCAGCCCAGCAGCAGCGATACAAGGATTTTTGGTGGTTTTATGATGAACGGCGGTTCGAACAGTGTGGCGATACATCTGGCCTCCCAGGGACGAGCCGCCCCCCACGACAGGATGTCAGCACTCTCAAGTTCAGAGTGATGCTTGTTCGTTGGCGCTGCGTTGCGTCCCAGGCTGCGTCCAGCCGAGCAGCCCAACAGCAGACTAACCCGAGCCGACCTACCCGCAACACCCAAGCACGGTCGGCTTCTTTGGCAGGTACTTGGGATGCGCGTGGGGAAAGCGTTAGCAGACGTCACGCAGCCACTATCGACAGACCTGCGCATCAACTGTTCCCCCGACACCGCCTCGCTCCCGACTTAGGGCCATCTCGTGTCGACGAGAAACCAGTGCTCAAGCTATTAGAAGGTAACGTGCACGCCGAACCGCAAAAACTACCACAGTCAGGAATTGAGCAGCATGCGAGAACTTGGCGCTGGCGATCTAGGCGATGGGCGGGAGCCGGTGACACTGGCCCAGGCCACCGACCCGGAAGAGGCGGAGGCCGTGGTCACCGGCCTTTTTCTGCCGAACCGGCTCGAGCTGCCTCCAGGCACCGATGGCGTAGCGATGAACCTGGCGGCGGCCCGAATCGGTCAAGCCACGGTCGGCCGGCTGTCCTACGGACGTTCCATTCGCCTGATTACCGACGATGCGAGGCACTTCCACATCAACACGCCGATGAGCGGCCGGGCCCTCTCTCGGACGGGAGCGTCGGACTCGCTGGTGACTGAGCCGGGCCAAGGTGCCGTTTTCGCCCCCGGTGCACCAGCCGATATCCACTGGACCGAAGAGTGCGTACAGCTGTGTGTCATGATCCCGAGGGCGACGTTGGAGTTCGAGCTGGAACAGCTAATTCGACGCCCCGTCACCCGCCAACTACAGTTCCAGTTCGCGATGGACCTCACCACACCGTTGGGCCGCTGCTGGCGAGATGTGGTGAGTTGGGCGGATCAAGGTTTGGCCGGCCGGCCGAGCCTGGCGTTCCACTGGCTGGCCGAGCCTCACGTGGAGCGGTTGCTGTTCGACGGGCTGCTGATCAGTCACCAGCACAACTACAGCGAGGCACTCCGGGGCGGGCCGGCTCCCGTGGTGCGAAAGTCGATTTCCCAGGCGGTCGACCTGCTGCATGATCGGCCGGGCGACCCCTGGTCGAGTACGTCGTTGGCTCGCGCTGTCCACCTCAGCCTGCGTAGCCTGCAGGAGGGGTTCAAGAACGATCTCGGCCAGCCACCAATGGCTTACCTGCGCGATATCAGGTTGCGGCGTGCCTACCAAGAGTTGGAGCAGACTTCACCACACACCACAACCGTCCAGGCGGTCGCGTCTCGGTTCGGCCTATTCCACATGGGCCGCTTCTCTGCCGCATACCGTGCACGGTTCGAGGAGTCACCGTCGGAGACGCTGCGTCGCCTACCGCACGGTTGACCCGAGCTCGCCTGCGCGTTTCGGCCGCGTCCGCGCGTCCAACGGCTATCCACGGCCGGGCGTCCCGCGATTCCATGGTGGGAGGCGTCACTCACAAAGGCGCCCGGCACGGCGAGCTGGAGCAGCGCTCAGGTCAGGTGAGCGCCGCTCCAGTCCCCGGATGTCGGAGCGCTTCTCCGACGCGGGTGGCTGGTGCCGTCGACGCCACCTACGGTCGGACGGCTGCTCTTCGACGTGCACGCGATGCTAATTGAATCTGTCAGTGAAGATGTACGTCAGGAGATGATGACTAAGCGGCTCTGGTAGGCCAGCACAACTGCCTGAGCTCGATCTCGTGATCCGGTTTTCATCAGTATCCGCGATACGTGAGTCCGCACGGTGGCCTCGCTCAGCACAAACTGCTCGCTAATCTCGGCATTGGTCAGTCCCTGCGCCATGAGCGTGAGCACCTCACGCTCACGCGCGGTCAGTTCTGTGATCCGGCCGGCTGTTGGCGAACCCAAACGTGGCAATGAACTGAAGGCTCGGATCACCTGGCCGGCGACTGAAGGATCGATCCATGAGTTACCGCAGGCAACAGCGCGGATTGCATCCTCCAGCTGGTCCGGCGCGCTGTCCTTGACGAGGAAGCCGCTGGCACCGGCTCGGAGGGCGCTGTAAACAGATTCGTCGTCGTTGAACGTCGTGAGCACCAGAACTTTGAGCAGGTGGTCGGCGTCGTGGGTCTCTGCAGTCAATTGGCGGGTGGCCGCGACCCCGTCAAGGCCAGGCATACGCAGGTCCATGAGCACCAGGTCAGGACGCAGTTGGGCTGCCATCTGAAGTACCTGCTTGCCGGTGGCCGCCTCGCCCACCACCTCAATATCAGGGCTTGACGAGAGCAGCATGGTTATACCGCCCCGAACCAACGCCTCATCCTCGGCGATCAGCAGTTTGATCATCGTCATCACCGCCTTGATCCCTAGTTGACTGGCACGGCACCGCGGTCCCCGGCCGGGCCAAGGCCCGTGGAGAACGCCTCCAGACGCAGCCACCCAACCGGCAGGCAGCCGTGTGTTCGAGTGGCCCAGACTCATCGTATCGAAACTAGGATCGACTGGTCCGGGTCCATCGCCGACAGCCAGCGTCAACTCGGTCGGACGATGACGTAAATCATCTAGACGTCTCTGACGCTTTGGTTCAATGGTGTCAACACGGTCGTCGAGGTCGACGAAGAAAAGTAACGTCAGGCAGGTGCAGACGTCGGAGCCGGCGTAGGTGCAGAATGGTCTGCCATGAGCCTGAACTCGTATGCGTTCCTGTACTCAGTCGATGAGCTGGGTGACATGACTTATTTGGGTACAGCCTCGTTAGTTCAGTCGCGCATCCTCCTTGTTCTCCCGCCGGCCTCCGACCATCTTCGGGGCTTTCCCCAGGAATCAAGCCTCCGAGCGCATATCGTGTCCAGCGCGGGGCCCAGCTCCCGAGAGGAGGTCATCAATGGCCGGCTCTTCGTGGCCGAGGAAGGCATAGAGCATCCACCAGTCTTTGTTTGGCTGGACAAGGCCGCCACAGCAGCAGTCGACGAGATTCCCCTGCGCAGCGCTCAGAGCGAAGTCACTGCGGCCGACGTGACCGACAGCATCGGGCGATTCGTGGCCAACGCGGTTGCAGACGGACAGCCTGAACCGCGCTTGAGTCCGGCGTCGTTGGCTGCCACTTCTACTGACGAACCTGACGCGCCAGGAGAGACAAACCTATTTCGTCCCCCTGAACCCCCTCGTCCTCCGTGGTGTGGAGCGTTTCCAACATGGCCGGGTTGCCCGGACAGCAACTTCTAGCACCGGCCAGGCTGGCTGGTCGGCTGTTAAGCAGCCGACCGTCGGTTGCTGATGCCGCCCTGGTCCTCATCGCCTTCGCCGTCGACTTCATCTCCTTGGATTATCCACCGGCGCTGACCACGGGAAGATCGGTTCCGCTCTATGCGATTTTGTTGATGACGCTTCCCTTTTTCGTGCTACTCCTCGTTCGCGATCAGTGGCCGTTTGGGGTGTTCATCCTCACCTGGCTATACAGCGTCGGAGCGGGCATCATTATCCGAGGTTATGAGCCATTTACAGGGCTACTTCTCTGCCTCTACCGGATCGCCCGACGCGAGAGTTTGAGCTCGTCGCTGGTGGTTCTCTTGAGTGCTATTGGCCCGCTCGGTTTAAACGCCTACAAAGCGGGACAAGCATCTCACAACAAAGCTCTGGGAAGTATGGTCGCCGCGCTTATCTGGGCCGTAATCGTGGGAATTGTCTGGTCCGCGGCCCGTTCTGGGCAACGCGCTGACCGAACTGCGCAGCTACGTGATCAAGCTAGAGCAGCTGAGGCGGCGCTGGCAGTGGCGGAGGAACGGCTGCGTCTTGCCCGAGAACTGCACGACATCGTTGCTCATACCGTGACTTCCATCGTGTTTCAAGCGGCCGGCGCCCGGCGTGCTCTCGGATCCGATTCCGTGGGTGTGACTCTGGGCCGGATTGAGCAAGCCGGGACTCAGGCGCTCCGCGAGCTTCGCCAGCTCCTTGGGCTGCTGCACTCGGCGCCGGATGCAGCCGACGCCATCCCGGCTCGTCTGACAACCCTCGACCGGGTGCAGGACTTAGTCGCCACGACGCGGGCAGCAGGCGTGGAGGTGGAGTTCGTCGAGCGAGGTGAACGACGCCGGCTCGATCCGGGTTTGGACCATATCGCCTACCGCGCCATCCAGGAATTACTCGCCAACGCGATGAAACACGGTGACTCGCGGGGAAGAACTGAGGTCGAGTTGACGTGGACCGATGCTTCGTTGAGGATCAAAGTGAGTAACGCAGTCCTGCATACCGGTTCGCATTCCATAATAACGGCGTATTCCGGGTATGGGCTTGCCGGCTTGCGGGACAGGGTCGCCTCCGCCGGAGGCAGTTTTGAGGCCGCACAACGCGGCGCCATATTTGAGGTGGCCCTTGAACTGCAGACTCGATGAAGCTTGCGGCTGTGTGCGCGCGTAAAAACATTTCAACGTGCTCAAGGTCGCTGGTCGTTGTCAAGCGCCTTGCCGGCTCATATGCTTGCGTTCGGCCAGCTCCGCGTTGACGAGAGCGATGAAGCGAATCACTTCAGTACTGGTGTGCTGAGCATTACTCAACAAGCTGATCAGATCATCTGTTGAGTAATCACCGACATGGTGCTTGATTCCTCTCCAGTCACGAACCGATCGGATTGTCATGTTCCACCTCCTTCGACATGCGACCCTTTTGCCTGCGCTAGCGACGAGATGCTTCTCCCGTCGCAGCAAGACTCCGTTTCATGATCGCCTCTGCGCTGTCGGGCTCGCATCCGCCTATCACGGTAATCAGGACATACACCACGTGACGTATCGACCGACGGATGGGAGGCCTATAGATCGAGGACCTTGGACACATGGATGTCGGAGACGGCTGTGATTTCGACTCAGATGCGGTCCCGATCATCCCAGGAGGCGTGGCACCTGGAGATGAACCGCGCTGGTTCTAGAGGTTTCCAGGGCGGTGGCTGTTGCGGTCGATGCTGGGGAGGTGCGGGCGGGTGAGAAACGAGCACTGTACACATCGGTGCGATTGTCAGGGCAGTCGTTCTGCTGACAGTTGGTCTTGACGAAGACGGCGACGAATCTGTGTCCTACTGCGGCCAGTCCCTGATAGTCGCCGAGGAAGAGACCGTTGGCGTTGGGTGCTGCGAGCAGGTCGAAGGAGCCGCCGAGATGCTGGTCCGGTTGGAAGTGGACCCCATCGCGAGTCGTGGTTGCCCATACGTTCGTGCTGAGCGCAGGGTCAGCGATCTTGTCACGTCGCAGGTCGTAGTAGGTTATCGCGACGTCTTCTTTGCTGCTGATCGCGACGCTGGGCGTGAAGCCCGCGCGGCCGGTGGGCTTGTTGGCGCGGTGCGGCTTCGTCCAATGCTTGCCGTGGTCTTTGCTCATGGCGACGGCAATCTCGTCGTAACTCCCGCCGTTGAACCGGCTGTCCTGCCACACGACAAAGACTTTTCCGGTACGGGAGATCGCAGCTAAGGGAAAGCCGCCCGCGCGAACATTCGCGCCTGTACCGGGCTGAGTGACGCCTGCGGTGAGCATGTCGGCGATGACGCGCTGATGACTCCAGGTCCGGCCGCCGTCGTCTGAGTAGACGTAAGCGATTTTGGGAATGCTGTAGCAGATGCAGTGGTTAAATGCGTAGGTGTTGTACAAGCGCCCCGTCTTGCGGTCAACCAGAATCTGATTGCCGAGCGCGAACTCATCCTGGCCGGTCGCGGCTATCGTCATCGGAGTGCTCCAGGTGCGTCCGAAGTCGGTGGTCTTGGAGAAGTAGGAGGGGCCTTTGAAGTGGTTGCCGAGGCCGACGCTGACGTCATCCCACACGGCGTAGGCAGTACCGATGCGCTTCGGGTCCGCAGTGATCCACGGCTTGTCGGTACCACCGTCGTCGTCCCGCACGACGAGGCGGACGGTGCCCCAGGTACGCCCCCCGTCACGTGAGACCGCCGACGCTACCGCGAACCTCGGGCTGCTGCCAGAATCCAACGCAAGCGCTGCCGCGTATGCCGTCCCGTCCGGTCCGATAGAAACAACCGGATCGGAGGCGCGGTTATAGTCCACCCCGCCCGGGGCGCAACGACTGAAGGGCATCGTCGTGCGGGCCCAGGTATGGCCACCGTCGTTCGAGTATGCCGCCGTGATACCACGGGAACCTCCATTCACCCACCGGTCTTGTTGCCACAGTGCGATCAGGTTCTCTGGACGTGCCGGGTTACTCGCGACGTAGGGCTCCACTTCCGCATTGGAGTACACAATGTTGTCGGAATCTGACGTTGCACAGGCAACGTAGGGGGAGCCGCCCGAGACGCGGGTGTTCGTTGTTGCAGCGCCGGCGGTAGTTAGGCCGCAAAGAGCGACTGTGCAAGCACCAACAGTGGCGATAAGAGCAGTAAGACGGTTCACTGTTGCCCCCGCATATGACTCGATCCTGTGTCTTGTGCTTTGGTTTACCTTTATTCTTCGGTAGCTCGCTGAAGATCGTCGCCGCAGCTGCCAAAACCAGCTCATTTCGGCACCCCGACGAGGCCGAGGCGATTATCGGGCAGGATCAGTGTGGGCGAAGCGAAGTTTCCGTCATGGTAGACAAGGGGCGCTTCCTCACCGCTCACCTCTCCGGTGAGTATCTCGGCTATGACGAGCAGGTGGTCTCCCACTCGCACTCGGGTCGCTACCTGCACGAGCATGATGGCAAGAACATCGTCCAGCACGGGGAGATGGAGCGGACCCCAGTGCCACGAGGTACGGTTCCCGAACTTGTCCGAGTCCGCAAGAGCGAACCGCCGAGCCAGTGATGTCTGGCCGACGTGGAGCAGGTGCACCATGCCGTGTGTCGCTGACATCCACGCACGGCCCGAACGCGACGCGGCCGCAACCGCAAACGACACCATCGGCGGGTACAGCGACAGCGACGCGAGAGAGGTCGCGCAAAACCCAACCGGTCCATCTGCCTGTGTTGTGATGACCGTCACTCCGCTGGCGTGCTGGCGCATAATCTGCTTGAACCGCTCCGCCTGCACCAAGTCCTCCGGATCTTCACTGACTGAGGTCATGGTGCATCCGCCTGGCCTGTTGTGCCGATGCTCAGGAGCGCCGGGCCAGTCGAGTAGCGAGCGCGCAGCGCGGTGATCTGTTGGGCGTGGTCTTGGGCTGAAGGATCCTCCCGCGACATGTTGAGGCACCTCTGCCAGGCCGCTTCGGCTGCGTGATGCTCCGCGAGCTCAGCGTGGCTACAGCCCAGACGGAACCACAGCTCGGCTGACTCACCTCCAAGCTCAGCCGCGGCGAAGAAGTCCGACACCGCACCGGCATGGTCGTTGGCAGCTTGTCGCGCAATGCCCCGATTCAGCCGAAGCGAGGAGTCGTCGCCGAGCCCGATGGCCCGGCCCAAGTCGTCCAAGGCATCGTCGACTCTCCCGAGTGAGAAGGCAAGAACTGCTCTATTGCCCAGCGCGGCGGTGAGAGTTGGGTCGAGTTCAAGGGCCCGTGAGTAGCTGTCCCAGGCCTGTTCCACGTCTTCAACTTCCGCCATCAAGAGACCCCGCGCGGACCAGAGCTGAGCGTCCTCTGGCCGAGCAGCCAGCCCTGCATCGATGTCGATCGCCGCTGCCTTGAGATCACCCAGATCGAGCAGTAGACCTGCACGGTTCAGCCGTGCCTCAGCATGGTCCGGAACTAAACTCAGGACGGTGTCCAGATCGCTGAGCGCCTCTGCGGCCATCCCAAGCTCCAGTAGCGTGTCCGCTCGGTTGTAGTACGCCTCTGCAAAGTTCACGCTCAGATTGATGGCGTAGGTGTAGTCCCGAAGAGCCGCCTCCAAGTCACCGCGGGCACGATGGGCGCCCGCACGATCAAAGTAGGCTTCGTCGTACTCTGGGTCCCGCCGCACCACCTCATCGAGGTCACGGAGGCCGCCTTCGTAGTCCTTCATCCCGACGAGTACCCGGCCTCGATTGTGCACGAGCACCGCTCGGTGCAACCGATGCTCGTCGTCGCCCAGAGCGTCGTCAGTGAGGTTGATCGCCTCGGTTACCTTGGCCAGGGCGCCCGGCAGATCACCACGATGCAGGTCCACGAGCGCTCCCGCATTGCGCATGAATGCGGCGAAGAATGCTCGCTTCTTATGATCGAAATGACCGTCGGCCAGTGCGATCGCGGTATTGGCACAGGCTAGGGCTTCGTCCTGATCTTGCTGGCCCGGCGGCAGATGCCGCGTGTAAAGCATGGCCAACAGGTACTGACAGCGCATCTGGTCAGTGGGGTCTATGCCGAGGCCGCGCAGCTCCTTGATGATCGGCAGAGCTTCTTCTCCACGATCCAGGTATGAGAGGGCGGCGATGAGCTTCTGAGTGAAGCGGACATAATCCTCGGGTCTGACTGCTGAGGAGGTGAGCTTCCTTCCCCGCTGTGCGAAGTCCACGCAGGCGTGATAAAAGCCGGCGTTGAAGCACGACTGCAAAGCTTCCAGCAACGCATCCACACCGCGGCAAAGGGGATCGGTCCCACGCTCCAGGTGGTAGGGCACGGCCCCCCACCGGGTCCCTGGCCGGTCTAGTTCCACTAGGATCCGACCGCGCTCCGAATGACGCCGACGGCGCTCGTCCGGTGCGAGTGAGTTGTATGCAGTCAGCACTTCAGGGTCGGAGCAGGTTCCGTCAGCAGCAATGAAGGCGTCCGCGAGGTCGCCCGTCGGGTCGTGGCGGCGCCCCCGAGAGTCGGAATGAGCCACCACCGACACGGTGGTCGGGTCTACACGCACGCGCAGCAGCTCCAGGAGCTCCATGTCGGTGGGATCGGCGGCAGCGGTATTCCAGAAAGTGAGGCACAGCAACTCGGGGTGACAATGTCGCCCCCACTCTCCGACCAGTGCCACAATTCCGAGGGCTACTTCGCGGGTCCGCTGTGCCGACCAGTAACGGGTCCGCTCGCCCACCGGCGCCTCCGAGGTCAGGGTCCGTGTTATCCGCGGCAACTGATCTACGAGGTCCGGGGCCGCTACGACGACGGCGCTTGCCTGCGAGGCCACCGCTTTCGGCGCAACTTGCATCAGATCAGGGACCAGAACTCGCAGTAGCTCTCCACCACCGGAGTACGGACCGCGTAACCGGCGGTGACAATCGAAGTTGGTGTCGAGCGTGGAAGGCGTCGAAAAGGTTGTGGTCACGGGAGTCTCCTAGTTAGCTGGTGCGTCGTTTGGCGCGCCAGTCACGAATTGTGAAATAGCCGAGCAGGGTGAGTTGACTTCCAGACAGGAGAATGAAGACAACACTGTCTATGAACAAGCCGATGGTCAGCGGGTGGCTACCGTCAAACCGATGCCACAATGTCGTGACGAACCGCACGGTCGCGGGCAAACCGGCCCACAGCATGGTGGCGATCGAAAAGGCGTAGCCGAGCACAAGAAGAGGGGCGTAGAAGCGAGCGACCCTAAGGTCATGATCGGTCCACCTGTCGGGTTCCATCTCGACGGAGCGGCGAAATGTACGACCGAGCCAACACCGGAGAAGGTAACGAGCTGCATTTTGCAGGTCGGTGGACCCCACGGCGGTAGAGATAACGAAATACAAATCAGTCTCGAGATAAAACAGGCCTTGCCACAACAGCCGCAACACACCTGTGAAGGCCAGTGCCAGCGCGTACCCGCCAAGCCACGGCGGAGCGCCAGTTGCGCGCAACACAGCGCAGAGAAGCGTGAGGATCGACACCGAGACGATGTCCATGAGGCTGCCCGCGAGGAAGGGCAGGTAGCGTTGACGCCGAGGCACACTGTAGAGGGAGTTCAACTGCGTCTCTGCCACAAGATAGTAGAGGCGCCGCCCGACACTGAACCGCGATGGCAGCCCCAGGCGCCGGCCCGCTAAAGAGTGGTAGAACTCATGAAGAGCGACACAGGGAAATTGACCGAGCGCGAGGCTTACGTTGATGAGTGAGATATGCGACGTGAAGAAGAGCGTGCGGTAGGACGGACGCAAAGTGATGTCCGTCATCATCAACACACTGGCGCCAACGATGACCGCCAGGTAAAACGCCCAGGCCGGTGGTGAGAATGCCCACCGCCCCAGCCGCTGCCCACGAACCGGTCGGGGGTCCGGGTCGCCTGGCTGGCGGAGAAATCCGAGCTCAGCGAGGGCGGCCCTCAGGTCCTCCAGATCCAGCGGATCGCCATAGCGCGCCTCGTACCACTCCCCAACATCGGCGAGGGGCATGCCCGCCAGCAGATGCCGCACAGCCTCCGCACCTTCCTCTGGGAACATGGCGTAGGAGCCGGTTTCCGGCCGGCCGACCATGACACCCTGCGGCTCTTCCACAAAGGTCAAGGCGTGCAGTGACATCACACCGTATTCGCTCTCAGTGGCACTCATGGAGATCACTGCCCTTCTTTCGGCTCAAGACGTTAGTGAGCGGTGGTGGATCAACAACCACATCTGCGCTGCTCCACCACCGCTGGCCCACAATTAGCAGCAGTAGTAACAGGAGCTGCGAGTGGTCAGGCGGATAGCGCCTGGCTTGCGAATTGAAATCTTGACCATGATGTGTACACCCCCTTTTCCGGGTTCAGGGCGTATGCCGATTCGAGTGCGGGTCAGACCTCGCTCGAATCCGCATGAGCGTCTTGTCTGTGCACAACATCGTCGCGAATGTGAGGGTGGCTGCAATCTGACTGGTGCCGTATATGCGCTCTACGTTGGAAGGATTACCGGGACCGCTGCCGTAAGCCTGTGAACGTAGTTTCGAATCCACCGCGAGTTGGGTCGGCGAGTCGTCTGCCGTCGGGTTGTATGCGCTCCCGTGCCGTCTGGCAGGGCCCACCACCCCGCCGGACGAACTCCACGAGACCTGCAGCGGGCGCAACTCCGCGACTTGCTCTCGCTCAGCCAGCGCTCAGGCAACTATGAAACGAGTTCGACCTTTCATCCCCCGGTCGACGCCGTACCGACGTTGGGACTGTTGAACGGTCGTCGGTCCCCCAGGGATGACGTAGCGGAACGCCGCAGCCACCTCGATCAGCAGCGCCGCGCCGAGTCCGTACCCATCCGGGATCGGGAGCCTTATCCCTTGGATGCGAACCCGTCTCGATCGCGCCGATCCCGGCTTGCCGTTACCAATAAGGAAAAGCACCGGGGCAGCTAGCGTCACAGCGACGACTTGAGTAGCCCATTCCAGGCCAACCGGCTCGCCATCGCCAGACCAACTGTCACGGCGCTTTGAACTGGCCGCCGGACAGCGGCCCTACGGCGTACGCGCCTGCAGCACGGTCAAACCCCAAGGCGAGGGAGACACCGAGGAACCCGATGCCGGGCCGCGCCATGTCCTCAGCCAGGGACGTGCGGCGCGCACGGCGCTGCCGCCATCGAACACCTATTCACGCATCAGCATCCAGGGCGGCTTCACGCCTGAGATCGGCGTAGGGTTCGCCGCTGACGTCCACCGCCACCCAACTGATCGTGCCACCTGTGAACCGGTGCGGGGACTCCCCCGGGTAGTCCTGGGTCACCGGTTCACCGCTCTGACGGCCGACGGTTAGGGCTGCGCCGGAGGGCGAAGCCTCCGAGCTGGGTTTTGATGCGCCCCTCGGCGACCTTGCGGTCATCGTGATAGAGCGACAGCACCCCGGTTGCGCCATCGAAATGTTGACCCGTCCTTCTCGAACGATGCCGCGAGAATGAGGTTCACGCCGGTCGGCACGTCCTCCAACCCGATGATCATCTGCTCGTCGCTGCCCATAAAGCTGTTTACGTAGTCCAGTCGATTGTCCTTCACGTAGAGAGCATGGCCACCGAAGCGCGCCCCGATGGCAAAGAGCACGCCCTCGGCGCCCGGGACCGGGATGTCGACGAGTGCCCCGATCCCGAAGGACCGGTTGCGGGTGTTTACGGCCTGCCATTCAGACACGGGTGCGGTGTCGGGGTAGTACACGTAGCGGATCCGGGGCGCGGCGACTTGGGGTCGTGGCGTGTTCAGAATCTCGACGGGTGACCAGTAGTCCAGCGGGAAGGCGCCCGGTGACCAGGATGTCTGCGTGCGCGGCGCAGCATTTCGCCGCAACCGAGCGCTCACCATCTCCTCCGGCGAGGCAGGGGATCAGGCTCGCGACGGGTGTGGCTGTGAGCACGGTCGAGGGGCGTTCCTACGCGGGGGTCTCCGCCGTACCGCTACCAGGTGCCACCTGGCCGTCGGGCAGGCTGGCAGACGAATGCGAGCCTTCACCCAACCGACCGGGTCGGGAGGTGGGTTACCGAAGGCTCAAGTGTTCGTCTGTGTGCTGTCGTGGACGTGGTGCTTCTCGGAGCGGTCCGCCTTGGCGAGCGCCTGCTCCACGTCGGTGACCCAGCGTTCTTCAAGCAAGGCGACGATGCCGGAACTTCCGGGGGGCAGGGTTTGTTCGACGTCGCTCTTGATCTGGTGCTTTTGGACCTGGTCGACGATAGCCCCGGCGCCGGCGCCCATGCCCGCGCCGACCGCGGCGGAAGCCAGGAGAGCCGGTGGGAAGATGAGCCCGACCAGTGCGCCACCGACGGCGCCAACGGCTGCTCCCAGGCCTACCTCGTGGGCGTTGTCCTTGACATGGATCTTGCCATCGTCATCCCGGCTCACCAGAACTAACGCCTCGACGGTCACCACTTTGTCGCGGGCCAGCTGTTTGATACCGTCCCAGTCCTGTTGGGCAGCAGCGGGATCGCTGTACGCAGCGACGTAGAGGTCCAATGGCGCATCGGTTGTGCTCACGATCAACTCCCTCGAGGTCGGATGGGTCCACATGGGTCGAACCCTTTGTCAACATTGGCATGCTTCGGTCGCCAGGTGAACCCTCGTCGGTCTCGTCCAGCAACCGGCCGGGAACGGTGACGGCCAAAGCGCTCTGCACCCGCGGCTCCCGGGGTGCGGTGGTGCTCATGAGCCCACCCAGGGCTGGTACCAGCCGCCGGTGTCCGCAGTGAGTTGGTCCGCGGCCGCTGGACCCCATGAGCCGGGAGCGTAAGGCTGCACTGGAGGCGGCGCATCCAGCAGCGGCTGCATGACTCGCCACGCCTGCTCGACCCCGTCCTGGCGGGTGAACCGGATACTCTGCCCGACCATCGCGGCATGGAGCAGCACCTCGTACGGGGTAGGGCCTTCACCCCCTTCGCTCGCGAACTCCATGTCGAGGTTGATTGCCTCGGGGCCGTCGGCATCCGCGCGCCGGGCAGCGACGCTCACTCTGATCCCCGTCGATGGATCAAGCTTGATGACGAGCTGATTCGTATCCGGTCGCCGATCTCTGCCGAAACCGAAGCCCAACCGGGGCGGATCCTTGAAGACGAGCCGGAGCTCGGTCTGGGTGACCGGGAGTTTCTTGCCGGTCCGGATGAAGAACGGAACCCCTGACCACCGCCAGTTGTCGATGTCGAGCCGCAGCGCGGCGTAGGTCTCGGTGGTCGAGTCGGCGGTGACACCGTCGATGCCACGGTAGCCGTCGTACTGGCCGCGGACGTAATGCGCCGGATCGGCCTGGTGGATGGCGCGGAACACGGCGACCTGTGCATCCTTGATCGTCTCGGGGTCGCCACCGGATGGCGGCTCCATCGCGGCAGCGGCTACCACCTGCATGAGGTGGTTGACCACCACGTCGCGCAGTGCACCGACGGGATCGTAGAAGTGTCCACGGTCTTCGACGCCGAAGTCCTCCGCCATGGTGATCTGCACGGATTGCAGGTAGTTCCGGTTCCAGACCGGCTCCAGCATCGTGTTGGCGAACCGCAGGTAGAGGATCTCCTCCAGGCCCATCTTCCCCAGGTAGTGGTCGATCCGGTACAGCTGCGTCTCGTCGATGTACTGATGCAGTTCTTCGGCCAGGGCATGAGCGGAGGTTCGGTCGCTCCCGAACGGTTTCTCCACCACGACCCGGCCCGTCTTGGTCAGACCTGCGTCGGCAAGCCCCCGGACCACAGCGCTGAAGAGGAACGGTGGGATCTCGAGATAGAACACCGGGTTGGCGGCGCCCTTCATAACTTCAGCAACATGGGTGTAGGTCGCCGCATCGTCGAAGTCTCCGTGCAGGTAGGACAGTCGCGCCACGAAACGGTTGAAGATCGCGGGCTCGATGACCTCTCCAGTGCCTTCGATCGACTCCCGCGCGCGCTGCACCAGCTGGTCCACGGTCCAGTCATCAGCCGCCAGTCCGATGATCGGGCACTGCAGCAGGCCGCGTGCCTCGAGCCGGTACAGCGACCTGAACGTCATCACCCTCGCCAAGTCACCTGTAATGCCGAAGATTACGAGGACGTCCGCGGCGCGCCGACCCTCGCCCTGCTGCCCCGCCGGGGTGGGCGCTGTCCGGCTCTCCGTCATCGTCGCTGCCATCTTGAACCTCCCTTGGCGTGATCGGCCAGGCCAGACCAGCACCTCTTCGCAGCGAACCACCACTCAAGTCCTTGAGTCATCACCCGATGTGAGTGATGACGTCGTCATCGCGGGGTCTGACTGGCGCTTCGACATCGTCGTGGATGCGAACCGCGGCCGGATTCGCGATGACCGTACGACGGATCGCTTAACATCTGTCCCTCACCGGGTTCGATTGCAATACTGGCTGGGTCGGACGCCTCGCACTCTCGAGGCGCCGGGTCGAGCGGGTGTTCCAGAAGCATGCGCATTCGACTAACGGCGAGAGATGGGGTCGCCGTGGGTGCCTCGTATCGGCGAGGCTGCATGGGCTACGGGACCCGCTCATGAGCGGCACGGGAGTCGTGGTGCGCCGACAAACGACTCAGGCACCCCGGCAGCCCGGTGATCGGTCACCGACACAACGCATCGGAGGAATCATGACCAGCGCAGCCACTTCTGTTCCCACCCACCTCGAACCGGAACTGGCCGGACAAACCGTCGTCGTGATCGGCGGTAGCGCAGGCATCGGGCTCGAGACAGCTCGACGTGCCCGGGGTGAGGGTGCCCGTGTCATCATCACCGGCCGCAATCCCGACCGACTCAAGCAAGCAGCGCTGGAAGTTGGCGCGGAACGCACAGCCGCCTTCGACGCCAACGACGCGGCTGCTCTGAAGAGCTTCTTCCAGGACCTACCGACGCCAATCGACCATGTGATGGTCACGGCCGGCAGCCCGACGTACGGGCCATTGCTCGAGATGGACACAGCCAAGGTGCGCGAGGCCATCAGCGGGCACGTCGTGCTCGGGCTTGAGGTCGCACGCAACGCCGCCGACAAGATCCGGCCTGGCGGAACACTGCTGCTCATGGGTGGCACCGGTGGTCGGCGCGTCGGTCACGGCCTCGGGATCGCCTCCGCCGCGACTGCCGCGCTGCCTCCGTTCACCGCCGCGCTCGCGCTCGAGCTCGCACCGGTTCGCATCAATCTCATCGCTGCAGGCTTTGTCGACACCCCGTTGTCGGCATCGGTGCTGGGAGATCGACTCGAGGAGCGCCGGAACGAGCTTCGGGCGACGCTACCGATCGGCCGCGTCGTTACCGCCGCCGACGTCGCCGCGCTCGCCGTGCACATCATGACCAACACGGCACTTACCGGCGCGACGTACGACATCGACGGTGGGCAGCAGTTCGTCTCCTCATGAACTGGACGAGCTCAGATTCCTTGCTACCGGACCACACTGAGGCGAAACGGTTCGGCCGCAGTCGTGGCAAGCCCGGCCCGCCCGGGCGCCACTGGTCAGGACCACGTCCTTGTCCTCACGAGGGCAGTTCGGTGCCAGCCTGCTCATGCACCATGTACTTGGCGTACCAGCCGGGCCAGTTCGCGTCTGCCTCGCCGGTTCGCTTCTCGTGCTCACCGTGGGCGGCCTCCGCACGCCGAAGTGCGCTCGCAAGATCGCCTGCGGACCCGAACGAAGTCGCGCCAGCGTCGATGCGGCCGGGAAGCCGGGTCGTGACTTCTTGGATCAGCCACTCATTGCCGTCCGGGTCGCTGAAGGAGGCCCGCGAGCGGTAGCTGCGGCGCTCGGGATCCGGGCCGCTGACCCGACCCTCCGCACCGACGTGGTACACCTCGCCTACGGCAATGTTGGCGTCCACTAGCGCGTCCACAGCGGCCTCGATATCGGAGACGATCAAGTATGCCTTGGCTGAACCGGGCGCGGCCGAGGCGAGGTCCGGGCCAAATTGCACCGAGCACCCCGAGCCGGGCGGCGTAAGTTGGACGACGCCGGGCGGCGTGACGTCGAGCCTCCACCCGAGTGTCCGGTAGAAGTCCCTCGCGCGGTCGACGTCGGAGACGGGGATCACGACGACCTCGAGCTTCGTGTCGACTCTTCCCACGCTCGCTGTCCCACCAGCGTCGCTGCTGTGGCCCCCGGTTGCAGTCATCGCGGTCCCCCTGCGTTGTGTCAGCGATAACGCTAGTCCTCTGACTCTGGCGCCGCCAGAGCAAGACAGCCGAGTCGCTCACAGCACGGTCTCCGTGATCACCGGCGCTGACTACGCCGGCAGCGGACGGCGCCTGGACTGCGATGGAGGTCGAAGAGCTGAGAGGTGACCTACAAGGTGGAGCTTCCGCGCCCGAGGCGTCAATTCACCCGATGTGGGTGACGCGTCGGCCGGCTTCCCCGGGTTGGATCAGTAGTTCAGTGCAGACAACGTCAAGAACATGCGTTTCCGTGGACGGAAGGTGACCTGATGACGACGCAAGCTACGGCGAGGCAGGCGGCAACTGGTTCCCGCGCGGTGCTCATCACCTTGGCGTCGGCGCAGTTCCTGATGACGCTGGACAGCTCGGTGATGAATGTGTCGATTGCCACGGTCGCCAAGGACGTCGGAACCACAGTCACCGGCATTCAGACGGCCATCACCCTGTACACGCTGGTGATGGCCTCGTTGATGATCACCGGCGGCAAGCTGGGTCAGATCCTGGGCCGCAAGCGCGCGTTCACACTCGGATGCCTGATCTACGCATGCGGTTCCCTGCTAACCGCGCTGTCCCAGAACCTGGCGACGCTGATAATCGGGTGGTCGCTGCTTGAGGGAATCGGCGCTGCGCTGATCATGCCTGCGGTGGTCGCATTGGTCGCCTCCAACTTCGCCCGACCGGACCGTCCTAGGGCCTACGGGCTGGTCGCCTCAGCGGGCGCGATAGCCGTGGCCGCTGGGCCGCTTATCGGCGGGCTGTTCACGACATACGCCTCGTGGCGATGGGTGTTCGTCGGTGAGGTCCTGGTCGTCGGCGTCATTGTGATTCTGGCCGGCCGGATGGGTGACACTCCCGCCGAGGCGGGTGCAAAGCTGGATCTGGTGGGGACTGCGCTGTCCGCCGCAGGCCTTGCCTTGGTGGTGTTCGGCGTGCTTCGCTCGGGCAGCTGGGGAGTGATCCTGCCGAAGCCCGGAGCTCCGGCGTGGTTTGGTCTTTCGCCGGTGATCTGGCTCATCCTGCTTGGGGGCTGCGTGTTGGCCGGCTTCCTCAGCTGGGAGCGCCGCCAGCTCGCTCGCGGTGCCGCGG
Source organism: Propionibacteriaceae bacterium (assembly GCA_025965155.1). Taxonomy (GTDB): domain Bacteria; phylum Actinomycetota; class Actinomycetes; order Propionibacteriales; family Propionibacteriaceae; genus Microlunatus. The sequence continues at coordinate 17,291 of JAOPXN010000097.1, read as the reverse complement.
TGTTGATCGATCCGGCCATGCTAGGCAATCGGATCCTCCGCGGGGGCCTGGTCGCCTTCTTCTTCCAGTACCTGCTTCAGGCGGGACTGTTCTTTGCGGTGCCGCTGTTCTTGTCGGTCGCTCTCGGGCTGTCGGCCATCGCTACCGGCGTACAGCTGTTGCCGCTCTCATTCACTCTGTTGCTTGCCGCCGCCGGAGTACCAAAGCTGTTCCCGAACGCATCACCACGCCGAGTGGTTCGACTCGGGTTCCTCGCCCTCTTCGCCAGCACCGTGATCTTGGTTGGGTTGCTCGAGCTGGGTGCCGGACCGGAGATCATCACCTGGCCGATGCTGCTAGCCGGTCTCGGTGTCGGCGCTCTCGCCTCGCAGCTGGGCAGCGTCACCGTGTCCGCGGTGCCGGACCAGCAGAGCGGGGAGGTCGGTGGTTTGCAGAACACCGTCACCAACCTCGGCGCCTCCATCGGTACCGCGTTGGCAGGTGCGGTGCTGATCTCGGCACTGACTACCTCCTTCCTCAGCGGGATCGAGAACAATCCCGCCGTCCCAGACCAGGTCTCGGCAACGGCACAGGTCGAACTAGCCAGCGGCGCGCCGTTCATCTCCGACGCCGACCTGCGAACCGCACTCACCGATGCTGGCGTTCCGCCGGATACCGCTGATGCGATCGTCCAGCAGAACCAGCAGTCCCGGTTGGCCGGTCTCCGAGCCGCGGTGGCGGTACTAGCGCTTTGCGCCCTGCTCGCGATCATCTTCTCCAATGGGGTACCAACCCGTCAGCCGGGCGCGTCTGGCCTCAAACGTGACGACAGCTTGACCGCCCCTGAGTGACTCAGCCAAGCCGACCGTCCCTCCGCTATGGGCCGCTGGGTGCGGCATCGCTCGGGTCTGGTCAACCTTCCTCTGGACGGTGAGCTCTCCTGATGACCTCGGTCAGCATGGCGTTCAAGGTTTCGAGCTGGTCGGCGCTCATGCCGAGGCGGTCCATCACGGCTGGTGGAATCTTCAGGGCCTGTTGACGCAGGTCACATCCCTTGGGGCTAAGACCCACATTGAGGTTGCGCTTGTCGTGCTGGTCCCGTTGGCGAACTACGTAGCCGAGCGCCTCAAGCCGTCTCAGCAACGGCGACAACGTCTGGGGATCCAGCTGGACCCGTTGGCTTAGCTGTCGGACGGACAGCGGTTCGAGCTCCCAGAGCGCCACCATGACGAGGTACTGCGGGAGGGTGAGATGCAGTGGGTCGAGCAGCGGCCGGTATAGCGCGATCACCCGACGAGACGCCACGGCGAAGTGGAAGCAGACATCGTTCTCCAGAGCGAGGACGTCTGTGGTATTCGCTGACTTGGCATCCCTCACACGCGGAGCATACGCGCGACGTGATCCCCAGCCTTACCGGGTTAGTGAAATGGGTGATTCGGGGCACGCTCTCGATCCCAACGATATCGGGTGGCCACCTCCAATGATCAACTTCTCCTGCTCCAACCGGCGCGCGTCAACGCGCTTTAGCAACGAGCCACAGAAACGGGACGGCCTCACCGACCTTCGCGCGCTCCACCCCCGGAGGTCAGCAGGCGGCCTCACCAGCAAGCCGACCTAGACCGAGGCTGGCGCATCCTCGTCCGCTGACTCGGCTTCGGCCTCGGCCTCGGCCTCGGCGATCGTAACGACGAAGCCGAGGGCGTCGGAGATGTTCTGGGCCGCCGACACAATGCGGGGGGTGCCGACAATCGGAGCCACTGCAATAAGCACACCTTGCACGTCCTCCGCCGTCACGCCCTCATCAGCCGCCACGCCTACGTTCAACAGGTATGACATTGCCGGGGCATCAGCCGCGACCAACGCGGCCAAGCGGGCGAGCATGTGCTCACGTGGGTCCAGGCTGCCTCGAACCACCGATACTTCGGTGATGTCGGCGAGTGTGTCCAGCACGGGGGTGTCTTCAGACATGATGACCTACTTTCAGGAGATGCTCGTTGCTCGAGCGGGGGAACGCCGGCCACTGACAAGGCAAGTCTTGCTACGAGTAGCTCCTCAAGCATCACCTAGAAAGGGTGATGCTGCGACTGAGCCATCCCGGCGCGATGCAGCCATAGTGGGGTTCAGCTCCCACAGATCGGGAAGCGGATCCGCTGTGCAGCGGTTCGACCGGCGGCAGCCAGAGGCACGTCCGCTGGCTCCACCTCAGGTCGTTGTTGCGCCTGCCGGAAGGGGGATCTTCTTGCTGCTTTCAAAAGAAGCCACACGAAGGGTAGAAGCAGCACGAGTTTCAGCAGCGGTGATACTCCAGCCGCTCCGGAGCCGCTATACCGCACGACGTAGCTGTAGATCTCCGCACCAACGGCCAGCGCCATCACGCCAATCCCGAACAGCCTCATCTTGCCGTGGCTGGTCAGCAGCACTGCAGCGCAACACCAAACCAAGAAGACGTCGACCGCCCATGCTTCAAACTGCTGCCCGAGGATCCGAAACGCCAGGTACGTAGCCACTCCAGAGCAGCAGCTGACTGATGCCTTGCAACAAAAATGTGGTCCTAAAGCGGCCATCGATAGGCAGCCGACCCAAGGTAGCCATCGCGGTGAGCTGAAATCGAACACAGCGAATGCTGTGAAGAGGAAGCCCACCCCCAGTAGGATCCTCGGCCCGTCACCGACAGCATAGAGCCGCGATGAGTGTCGTGTCAGCACGCCTGGGTGCCCGGCTCGTAGTACCGCTTGGCCTAACCGAAACTGGCTCCAACGGGGCGCCCAGCGACACGGATGGCGAGCGGTCGCATGCAATCCCGCTCACTCGTGCAGTGAGACAGAACACACGCCTGGCAGGCGGGATCGGGCCGCTGACGTTGTTACGGTAGATGAGGCACCGTCGCCTTCCACGAAGTCATTCGAAGGAGACCGCTCATGAAGTCATATTTCCGTCGTATCGTCGCCGAGCTCGGTGAGCTCGACGTCCTCACCCACACGCTGCCCTACCAGGCACGAATCGTAGGCCGGCGTTCCGCTCGACACTGCTGAGACAGGTTGGGCCGCAGGCCCGGATCGGAGCAGTACGCCTCCCCGCCCGGATGGGCGGGGAGGCGTTACTGCGCTACAGCGGTGGCTGCCGGCAGCACTTAGCTGACCTGGACCTGCTCCCGCCAGGCGGCCGCGACCCGGTCGAGGGAGTCGTGGTCGAGGCTCATGCCGCCGAAGCTGGCCAGCGTGCTCATCGGCATGTTGCCGATAACTCCGAGGAGCTCCTCGTCCATGGCTGCCGCCGACTGCCCGTTGGCGATCTCCTTCTCGATCAGATCTCGACCGGTCGGGTCGTTCATCCACTCCTGCAGGGTGGAGTCACGACTCAGCGGCACGGCGAGTCTTGGCGCCTCGACCGTGACGGTCTCGGTGAGCGGGAGATCGCGGGAGTTGGCGCCGACACCGATGACGAAGTCGCCCGCCTCGACAGCCCAACGGCCCTGCTCGACCGACCAGAACGCGAAGGCTCGCTGGTCGAGCTCGATCGATACCGACTCAGAGGACCCGGCCGGGAGCGACACCTTGGCGAACCCCTTGAGCTCGCGCACCGGACGGGCCACCGTGGAGTCCACGTCCTGCACGTAGACCTGCACAACCTCGGCACCGTCAACGGTGCCGGTGTTGGTGACGGTCACCCTGACCTGCGCGCCGAAGGTGCCCTCGGCCACCGATCCCCGGGTGGTCACCGTGAGATCGGACAAGGTGAAGCTGGTGTAGGACAACCCGAAGCCGAACGGGAACGCGACCTCCTGGCTGGCCTTGTCATAACCCCGGTACCCGATGAAGATTCCCTCGCCGTAGCGCACCACTTGCGAGTCGCCCGGGAAGTTGAAGTAGGACGAGTTGTCCTCCAGCCGGTGCGGAATGGTCTCGGCCAGCCGGCCTGACGGGTTCACGGCACCGGTCAGCACGTCGGCGATCGCCCCACCGGCAGCCTGGCCACCGAGCCACGCCTCGACTAACGCCTTCGCGTGCACAGTGACGTCGCCAAGAACCACCGTCGAGCCGTTGACCAGGACCACCACGACATTCGGGTTGACCGCCGCCACCGCTCGGAGCGCCGCCAGCTGGTTGGCCGGGAGATCCAGGTGGGTACGGTCGAAGCCCTCAGACTCGTCGGCTCCGGGCAACCCGATGGTCATCACCACCGTGTCGGCGGATCCCGCGACCCGCTCGGCCTCGGCCAGCAGCGCCTCGTCGTCGACGGTCTCACCGACGCCGTAGCCGGCGGCGAACGGGACATCGCCGTAGACCGCACGCAGCTCATCGAGCAAGACGTCGACCCGGGTCGGCGTCACCTGGGACGATCCGGCACCCTGGAACCGCGGTGTCCGGGCGAACTCGCCGATCACCGCGATGCTGGCGTCTACCGGCAGCGGCAGTAGACCGTCGTTCTTCAGCAGCACGACGGACTCGGCGGCAGCTTCGCGGGCCAGGGCGTGGTGGGCCTCGGGGTCGAAGGACTCATCCAGGTCCAGCACCGGCATCCCCTTCGCCACCAGCTCCAGCACCTTCCGCACGCGGGCGTCGAGGACCTCGCTCTTCACCTCACCGGCCTGGACCGCTGCGACGACGGCCTCGGGACTGCGGCCAAGGGCTGGCGGCATCTCCAGGTCCAGCCCAGCCCGCAGCGCCGGAACCCGGTGGTACACCGCACCCCAGTCGGAGACGACCAGGCCCTCGAACCCGAACTCCTCTCGCAGCACCGTGGTCAGCAGCCAGCTGTTCTCCGACGCGGACTGGCCGTTCACCTTGTTGTACGAGCACATCACCGTCCACGGCTGCTCGGCTTTGACGACGCGTTCGAACGCGGGCAGGTAGATCTCCCGCAGGGTCCGCTCGTCGACCTGGGCGTCCACCCGGAGCCGGTCGGTCTCCTGGTTGTTGGCGGCGTAGTGCTTGACCGAGGTGCCGACACCGCGGGACTGGATGCCGCCGACGATGCCGACGGCGAGCTCTCCGGCCAGGAACGGGTCTTCGGAGAAGTACTCGAAGTTCCGCCCGCACAACGGTGACCGCTTCATGTTGATGCCCGGCCCCAGGATCACCGACAGGTTGCAGGCTCGGGCCTCCTGGGCCAGCGCCTGCCCGATCCGGCTCAGCAGCGCTGGATTCCAGGCCGAGGCAACCGCTGAGGCGGTGGGGAAGCAGGTCGCCGGGAGGGATCCGCCCAGGCCGACGTGGTCGCCCTCGCCGGGTTGGGCGCGCAGCCCGTGCGGGCCGTCGGAGACCATGATTCTTGGGATGCCGAGCCGCTCCACCGGTGCGGTGTACCAGAAGGAGGAGCCACTGGTTAGCGACGCCTTCTCCTCAAGGGTTAGCTCGGTCAGCAGCTGGTCAATGTTGAGCGTCACGGGTTTACTTCACCTTCTTGATGGGGAGCACGACCAGGGCACCGACCAACGCCATGGCGCCGGCTGTGTAGAGCAGCAGATCGTAGTTCTGGTTGGTCGCGCTGGCGATGCCGAGCAGCGCCGCGCCGAACACCGGCGCCACAGTCTGCGGCAAGGCGTTGGCCATGTTGAACACACCCAGGTCCTTACCCGAGTCGTCCGGGTTGGGCAGAACGTCGACCACCAGCGCGAGATCAACTCCCACGTAGATGCCATACGCGACACCCAGCACAGCCTCCACCAGGTAGAACCCGCTCACCGTCGACACGTGCGCCAGCATGACGATCCCGACCCCGAAGAGCAGGGTCGACCCCGCCACCAGGAACTTCCGTCGACCGGTGCGGTCGGAGATCTTCCCGGCAATCCAACCCGAAGCGATCAGCGCCACCGTGTAGATCAGCACGCCGGTGCTGACAGCGGCCGGCGCGTCTTTGAGGGACAGACCCAGCTCGTCTTGGAGGTAGAACAGGCGGAACGCGGTAAACATGAAGGTGGCCAGCGTGATCAAGAAGCGGGACCACCAGGCGAGCGCGAAGTCACGGTGCTTGATGGGGTTGAGCCAGAAGGTGGTGATCCACTCCCCGAGCGTCATCGAAGGCGGGCGGAGCTTGAGGTGCTGGTCGGGCAGGATGAAGGCGAAGAGCAGCATCGCCCCGATCGCGAAGATCGACGGCACGACGAACAAGATCACCATCTGGTCGGCGAACAGCTGGGCGAGGTAGGTGCCGCCGAGGATGCCGACGTTCTGCGCGATGCCCAGGAGGGCGGACACACTGCCCCGCTGGAACTTGGGCACCTGGTCGGAGATCGTGGCGATGAACGGCGCCAGGGTCGCGTTCGCGCCGAGCTGCGCGAGGCACCAGCCTGCGGCGACGATCGGGACGGTCTGACCCAGGGCGATGATCGCGAACGCGATGGTCATGACGACGGTGCCGCTGACGATCCAGGGGCGACGGCGGCCAAACCGTGAGGTGGTGCGGTCGGAGAGCCGACCGAACAACACGTTGCCGATGACGGCGAACAGCGCGCCGACTCCGAACACCAGGCCGGTGGCCGAGGTCTTCTGCTCGTCCGGGACGATCGTCTGCACCTTCACCGCGATGCCGATGATTGCGGGCCCCAACAGCGCGACGAAGAAGACGAACTGAGCGAAAAGCAGCCCCGCTACGTACTTCGAGCTGACCGGCTTGGTTGGTTCGGTGAACCAGTGATGCTCGTGCGGATCCTTGACGTCCAGCGCCGTGGCCGCGTCGTCGGTCGGCGGCAGCTCGCCGTACGGACTACCGAGAGTACTCATCCAGATGCTCCTTCAGTTCCCGAGGCACTGGCACCTGAACCGAGCCAGTGAAACGCGTCAGTTGCGCGTGTCAGTACAGTAAGGCAATGTGGCGTACATGGCAAGAGAAGTGAACACCGACGGTGCAGGACGAACCGGTCAGCGGCGTCGGCGCCCGACCGCTGCGGACGTCGCTCGCACGGCCGGCTTGTCCAGAGCCACGGTCAGCTATGTGTTGAACGACACTCCGCACCAGGTCATCCCCGAGCGCACCCGGCAGCGGGTGTTCGCCGCCGCGGCCGAGCTCGGATACTCCCCGTCGGTAGCCGCACGCGCCTTGCGCAGCGGCCGCTCCGACGTGGTGCTGCTGCTGCTTCCGGACTGGCCCATCGGGCCTACCGTGGGCCAGCTGCTCGAAGAGCTGTCGACCGCGCTGGCCGAGCACGGCCTCACCTTCGTCGCCCATCCGCGGTCAGCGGGACGCCCGGTATCGGACGTGTGGAAAGCCATCACCCCGGCTGCTGTCGTCACCTTCGAAGAGCTCGACGACATCGAGACGAAGAAGCTGCAAGCCGCCGGCATCGAGCTGACCGTGGCGCTCTTCGGCGGCCTCCGGGGGCCACGAGCCATGGACATCCCGGAGCAACGCACCGGCCGGCTGCAAGCCGAGCACCTGGCCATCGCCGGTCACCGTCACCTCGGCTATGCCTGGCCGGACGACCCCCGCGTCCTGACCTTCGCGGAACCGCGCCTGGCGGGGGTACGCCAGGCCTGCGCCGACCTAGGCCTGGCAGAGCCCCATGTGCTCACCGTGCCGCTCACGCCGAACGGGGCCGCCGAGGCAGTCCGGGCCTGGCAGGCCGCCGAACCCGCCGTCACAGGGATCTGCGCCTACAACGACGAGGTTGCCCTGGCCGTCCTCGCCGGCGCCCGACAGCATGGCATCGACGTCCCAGGTGACATCGCCGTCGTCGGCGCAGACAACATCCCCGCCGCGGCGATAGCCATTCCCCCGCTGACCACCGTCCAGCCCGACATGCAGGCCCTCTCCGACTACATCGCGGACACCATCGTCCGCAAGCTCAACGGGAGGCCATCGCCCAAGCGGCCCGGCTCCGACATCCACTCGGTCATCCGCCGCGACTCCGCCTGAGAGCGATCTGGTACGTGCGGTGCCGCCGGAGGCGGCCTGCTATCTACTCGCCGGAGGCGGCCTGCTATCTACTCGCCGGGAGGCGGCCAGCTATCTGATCGCCGGCTTCTGCTCGGGCCACTTGCCGCCGGCGTGCACGTTGAGGTAGCTGTCGCTGATGTGGCCGACGTCGATGGCACGGCGGCCCAGGACGGCGATCTCGTTCGTCAGCACGGTGCCCGCAGGTCCGAGAGCGATCAGATACAGGTCCGGCGCCGGTTGCGCCTCGATAACGTCCAAGATGCGCCTGAGATCGCCGTACCCGTTCTGCGGCGTCGAGTCGATCCGTTCCACCGACGCTACGTTGTCGAAGAGCGGGTCGATGAGCTCGAACCTCGAGTTAGCGCCGGTGATCACGCACACCCGCTTCTTGTCCCAGACCTTGCGCCACAGCCGCACGCCTTCGTTGCCCATGAACTGGAAGAACACCGGCCTGCTGACATGGCTGTTCCCGTACTCCTTGACGTCCGTCGGGATGATCTTGGACAGGCTGGGCCAGATGTCGGTCCACACGGTCGTCCAGTGGAGATCCCGGTAGGCATGCGGAAAACCGAGCAACACCGACTCGTGCGGCGACGCAAACGTCCGGAGGAGGTCTTCTTGAAGTTCTGGGGAGTTTGGCTGGAAGCCCAGCGCGTAGTCACACCGCAGCATCATCCGGAGCTCCCCGTCGCCGAACCGCGAGAAGCTAGCTTCTGAGTCCGCGATCCGTTCCAGCGTGGCTCGAAATGACAGCTGCCGCTCCGCCACGAACGTAGCGACGGCCTCCAAGGTGTCCGACGCCACCACGTTCCGGGTGATCTCGGCGAACTTGCGACTCTGTTGCAGCTCCCACCTGATGTCGCGGAGCAGCTTCTCGATGGTCGAGAGGTCCATCGGAGTGGATGCGGCCGAGATAGGTTCAGGCATCGGGGTCCTCTTGTCTTTCTGCGCGTTCGCCGTTGATCTACGTATCGAGTACCCCCGGTAGTCGAATCTGTGCGTCGCAAGTGTGGGCCATCGGAATCAAATCTTCAAAAAGCGGTCGCGCGGCAGGGGACCCCGAACGGCCCCGCCCGAGATCCCCCGCATCTCCGCAAAGGTCGAGATCCCCCGATCCTGGCGACCTTCCGCCCGCGCGGGGCGTCGGCACCACCGACTCTAACGATCTACGACGCGTGTCGGTCAGAACTTGTCATAAGTTGGCAATGACCTGATCAGGACACTTGGCGGGGTTCGGATTCCCCGGTCCTGAGGTCGCAGGATCGCCTCAGCGATCTAGGTTGGGCATCAGCTCGGTGCTTCCAAGATCACCATCAATGACCCGTTGCGCGACCACCTGCAGCGGCTGACCGGAGTTCCTCGCGTACCTCCGCAGGTGGGTGAAGGTCTCCGCCGGTGTCAGCCCGGTCCGCTCCGCGAGCATACCCTTGGCTTGCTCCACCAGAATGCGAGTGTTCAGGGCGACCTGAAGCTGGTCGGCCAGGATCGACCGTTCCCGGATCGCGCGCTGCTGCAGGAGCCCGATCGTGGCGACATCGGCCAGCGCCTGACCGAGCACGATGTCTTCGGCGGATAATGCCCGGTCGGTTGTAGAGAACAGGTTCATCGCCCCGATCCGCTCACCCCGAAGGCGAAGCGGCAAGGCGTGAGTCGACCTCATGTGGGAAGCCAACGCCGCGGCGGTGAAACGGGGCCAACGCTGCTGCGCAGCGAGCACGTTCACGTTCACGTTGGCTCTCCCGCTACGGTACGTGTCCAGGCACGGGCCCTCATCGGACTGCAGCTCAAACAGCTCGAGCTTCTCGATACTGTCCGGGGACCAGGCGATCAGCCCTAGGCCTCCTCGCCCGTTTGCCAGCATCAGGCCCGCCGCATCAACGTGGAGCAGCTCGACACAGGACTCGGCCAACCGGTGCAGCAGAGCCGCCACGTCGAAGTCGTCCACCAAGGTGTCCGCCAGCTCGACGAACAACTGGCTGATCTGCGCTTCGCGAGACAGCATCATCCACCTTTCTGCGATCGAGCCCTCGAGGATTCCGCGAACGGGCCCGGTTGAGGCGACAGAGTCGTCACCTCTCATTATTCGCCAAGAGCACGCCGGCGGCGCCCTCCACCCTGCAGATCGAGCACATCCGTGCGGAGGTTGATCAAGTCCAAGACCCCGACCGTGCTAGCGCGACGCGACTTCGGGTATCAGCCGTAGAAGCCGGTCTGGGTTCAGCAGAGCAGCCCGGACCGGCCCTGCCGCCTTGGTCCGGGGCCGGTGCGCCGCACATTGCTTGTTTGCCTGCCCTTCCGCCGGGTAGCAGGAAAGGGTGACCAGAACCCACCGGGGCCGCCAGCCTGGCTCGGCGGAGCTGGTCGGTCATATCCGAGGACAGAAGACCGGACAGGAGACGCATGAACATCGACAAGCAACAGATCATCGAACTGCTCAGGTCCCGTGGAGATCAGGACCAGGCCGCTCAGGCCGACTCAGAGCTACCCGACACAGTCGACACGGACAAGGATGCGGGCCTGCTCAGCAAGTTCGGGATCAACGCTGAAGACCTGCTCGGCAAGCTTCCTGGCGGGCTCGGCGACAAGCTAGGTGACAAGCTCGGAGGGCTGGGTCTGTAAGCGTCAGGTCCGGGTGGCGCGAAAGACGCTGTCGACCAGCGCCACCTCAGTTCCGTCCTCGGCGGCGAACGGCCGCCGTCGGGCCTCGCTGACGTCGACCCGCCAGACATCGGCGCTCGGCATCAGGCGGTCGACCATCTCCTCGGGCCTGAAGAGACGTTCCAGATGCGGCCGGTGGCCGGACTGGGCGTGGGCGTCGTCGGGGTGGTGCCCCACCAGTAGCAACGTCCCGCCGGGACGGACAGCCGCGGCGGCGGTACGGATGACCGCATCGCGCTGCTCCTGGGGCAGATGGAAGAACTGACCCGAGATCAGGTCATACTCCTGTGGCGGCGTCCAGACGGTCAGGTCCTGGTGGACCCAGGTGATCTCGTCGGTCAGCCCCCGATCCGCCGCATGTCGTGCGGCCCGGTCGAGCGCCACGGCTGAGATGTCCACCGCAGTCACCTGCCAACCCCGCTCAGCCAGCCAGACAGCGTCGGCGCCCTCGCCGCATCCTAAATCCAGCGCTCGCCCGGGCTGCAGCGAACCCGCCTCTGCCACCAGCTGGGGGTTGGGGTTACCGCTCCAGACCCGAGGCTTCTCCTCGTACAAGGCATCCCAGGATCGCTCGTCCTCTGGCGCATGCTCTGCCATTGTTGTCCTCTCGCTGGCAGGAACGGGTTCTCCTCTCCCTACGAGAGCACGATATATCGGCAGTTGCAGTCCGCACCGCGGCCTGCCGCCGGGGATGCACACTAAAGAGGTGAGCGTCAGCGTGTTCGACCTGTTCAGTATCGGCATCGGGCCGTCCAGCTCCCACACAGTCGGCCCCATGCGCGCCGCAGGTCGGTTCGTCTCGTTCCTGGCCGACTCGGGCACCCTCGGCTCGGTCACCCGGGTGCGATCGGAGCTGTTCGGCTCGTTGGGCGCCACCGGGCACGGTCACGGCAGCTATGCCGCGGTGGTGTTAGGTCTGGAGGGCGCGAACCCAGAGACGGTTGACACCTCCAGCGGACCCGCACGGGCTGCCACGGTGCGGTCCACCGGCCGGATCACCCTGAACGGCGTTACACCGGTCGCGTTCGACCCGGAGGCTGACCTGGTCCTGCACCGCCGGCGATCGCTTTCCTTCCACCCCAACGGCATGACCTTCACCGCGTACGCCGGCGACGCTGTGCTGGAGCAGCGGACGTACTACTCGATCGGTGGCGGCTTCGTGCTGGACGACGACGGGTCCGGCAAGCCGGCTGTACTTCCGGACCCGACACAGGTTCCCTATCCCTTCCGTACCGGGGCAGAGCTGCTCGGTCTGTGCCGGCGGCACGGGCTCTCCATCAGCCAGCTGATGCTGGCCAACGAGTGCGCCAGGCGGCCGGAAGCCGCGGTCCGGGCGGGTCTGCTCCGGATCTGGCAGGTGATGGCGGACTGCGTGAGGCAAGGCTGCGCCACCACCGGCGTTCTCCCCGGCGGCCTCAAGGTACGGCGCCGGGCCGCGGAGCTGAACCGACGGCTGGTCGAGGATGCGGGCCGGTTCCGTAACGAGGTGGACCCGCTGGCTGCGATGGACTGGGTGACCCTGTGGGCGCTGGCGGTGAACGAGGAGAATGCGTCCGGAGGGCGGGTGGTCACCGCACCCACCAACGGTGCGGCCGGGATCATCCCGGCGGTGCTGCACTACGCGGTCCGCTTCGTACCTGACACCGACGACGACGCGATCATCGACTTCCTGCTGGTCGCCGGAGCGCTCGGCTCCATCTACCAGCAGACAGCATCCATCTCCGGTGCCGAGGTGGGGTGCCAGGGCGAGGTCGGTACCGCCTGTTCGATGGCCGCCGGTGCACTGACCGCCATCCTCGGCGGCACCCCCGAGCAGGTCGAGAACGCCGCCGAGATCGGGATGGAGCACCACCTGGGTCTCACCTGCGACCCGGTCGGCGGGCTGGTCCAGATTCCATGCATCGAGCGCAACGCGGTGGCATCGGTAAAAGCCATCACGGCGGCCCGGCTGGCTCTGTACGGCGACGGCAGGCACACGGTCAGTCTGGACAAGGTGATCAAGACGATGATGCAGACCGGCGCCGACATGAAGGTCAAGTACAAGGAGACAGCGCGCGGAGGCCTGGCCGTCAACATCGTCGAGTGCTGAGGGATGGGTGGTACCCAGCGATAGCAGGTGCCGGGTGGTGGGAGGCACCCGGTCCAGTCCTGCTGCAGGCGTAACGTGATCGCAAATCGGTGGTGTAAAACTTCGGGCCATGAAGCGCACCGTCTCCGCCTATCTCGATGTCCAGCTCGCCGGACAGACCAAGATGGTCTACAGCGTCGCCGCGGCGAAAGGGCTCACCCTGGAGAGTGAGTCGCTCAGCATCATGGTCAACGGGTCGTCGGTCCAGCCGGTCGAGATCGCCGACGCGCACGGGACCCGGCTGCACCAGCTGGTGGCCGACGGCGGGCAGGTGACCCTCAACTACAACGCAGTGGTGGTCGGCCAGGCGGACCCGCCGCCGGTGTTCGACCTCGATCTGATCACCTACCTACGCCCCAGCCGGTACTGCGAGTCCGACACACTCGGGCCCACCGCCGCGAGCGAGTTCGGTGGCCTGCTGGGCATGGACCTGCTTTCCGCGGTGCGGGACTGGGTGGCGGAGAAGCTGGTCTACGTCACCGGATCGAGTCTGCCGACCGACGGTGCGGTACGTACCTTGATGGCCCGCCAGGGGGTTTGCCGCGACTTCGCGCACCTGTCCATCGCCCTGCTCCGCGCGCTGAACGTGCCGGCCAGGCTGGCTGCCGTCTACGCGCCGGGCCTGAGCCCGATGGAGTTCCACGCCGTGGCGGAGGCGTTCGTCGACGGCGGCTGGTACGTCGTCGATGCGACCGGGCTGGCCCCTCGGCAGAGCCTGCTGCGGGTGGCCACCGGGCGGGACGCGGCCGACACCGCGTTCCTCACCAACTACTGGTCTGGGCTGCAGCTGACCGGGCTCGAGGTGACCGCCGTGGTGGATGAGTTTCCGACCGACGACGGCCGGGAACTGGTGCAGCTGCGCTGACCCGGAGGCCGTTGCGGTACCGCAGTTTCGCGGCCTCCGCGAGTGAGCGTTCACATGTGTGACGTGAATGACGTACATTAAGCGTGGCGAAGGGGTTGCTCTGCTCCGCAGGGCATGAAACTCTTTGCCTGTTATTTCCACTACGGATCGTCGGGCACGTACCTGCCCGTGGAAAGGAAGTGTGGCATGGCCACCGTTTCATTCAATGACGCAACTCGCGTCTACCCGGGTGCCGATCACCCCTCAGTCGACAAGCTCAACCTGGAGATCGCCGACGGCGAGTTCATGGTCCTCGTCGGCCCCTCCGGCTGCGGGAAGTCCACCTCGCTCCGAATGCTCGCCGGCCTCGAAGAGGTCAACCAGGGCAGCATCCACATCGGTGACCGGGACGTCACCGACCTGCCGCCCAAGGACCGCGACATCGCGATGGTCTTCCAGAACTACGCGCTGTACCCGCACATGACCGTGGGCGACAACATGGGCTTTGCCCTGAAGATGGCCAACGTGCCGAAGGCCGAGCGTCAGCAGCGAGTGATGGAAGCCGCCAAGCTGCTTGGCCTGGAGGACTTCCTCAACCGCAAGCCCAAGGCCCTCTCCGGTGGCCAGCGGCAGCGTGTCGCCATGGGTCGCGCCATCGTGCGCCAGCCCCAGGTCTTCCTGATGGACGAGCCGCTCTCGAACCTCGACGCCAAGCTCCGCGTGTCGACCCGTACCCAGATCGCTGCACTGCAGACCCGTCTGGGCGTCACCACCGTGTACGTCACGCACGACCAGGTCGAGGCTATGACCATGGGCGACCGGGTGGCAGTCATGAAGGACGGCGTGCTGATGCAGGTCGACAGCCCGCTGCACCTGTACGACACCCCTAAGAACCTGTTCGTTGCCGGCTTCATCGGCTCCCCGGCCATGAACCTGATCGAGGGCACCGTCGTTGACGGCGGCATCCAGGTCGGCGACTACACCGTGCCGGTTCCGCGGGAGTGGCTGGCCAAGGCGGCTGGCGAGACCAAGCTGACACTCGGTATCCGGCCGGAGAACTTCTCCATTGCCGACAGCGGCGAAGGCATCGGCCTCGACGTGGCAGTGGTCGAGGAGCTCGGCGCCGACGCCTTCCTGTACGGCACCCTGGCGGGCCTGCCCGAGGACGCGCGGCTGAACGCCCAGCAGATCGTTGCGCGGATCTCTTCGCGGCGCCCACCGAGCCGTGGCGCCACGGTCCGGCTGACCGCCGACGCGGAGCACTTCCACGTGTTCTCCACCAAGACCGGTGACCGTCTCTCCTGACGCTCACAGCTCTGAGGTAGACCGGGACTGAACCACACGGCAGGCCCCCGCTGCGGCGGGGGCCTGCTGCTTTTCTTTGACGTCTTCTAGAGGCGGACCGAGAGCGCGCTGATCATCGCCTCGGCGAATCCCCCGCCGCCGTGGCCGGCGTCGTCGACAACCTGGAACGTGCTGGTGGTCCAGACCTTCGACAGCTGCCAGGCCGTCTCGAGCGGGGAGCTGACGTCGAAACGACCATGGATCAACGCTCCCGGGATGCCATCGAGGATCGCCGCCCCACCGACGAGCTGATCTTCCGCCAGGAAGGCGGCGTTGCTCCAATAGTGCGTGACCAGTCGGGCAAAGCGGAGACGGAAGTCAGGCTCCTGGTAGCGCAGGCTCGGACTGTGTCCGGGGGTCAAGGAGACGTGCGCGTCCTCCCACTCGCACCATCTCTTTGCGGCTGTCGCGCACACCCGCGGATCCGGGTCGGTCAGCAGGCGCGCGTAGGCGGTCACCAGCGGAAGGGCCGCCAGATGACCGGGTACGCCGGCTCTGAACCGCTCCCACTCGCGGGGGAACACCCGGCCGACGTCCTCGGTTATCCACTGCACCTCACGCCGGGAGGTCGTGGTGACGGCAGCCAGTACCAGCCGCCGAACCCGCTGCGGGTACGCCTCCGCGTAGGCAAGACCCAGCGTGGTCCCCCACGAAACGCCGAGCATCGTCCACTGCTCTATGCCGCGGGCCTGCCGCAGCAGCTCCAGGTCGCCCACCAGGTGGGCGGTGGTGTTGGTGCTCAGGTCGACGTCCGGCTCCTCCGCCAGCGGACGACTCCGACCGCAGCCGCGCTGGTCGTACAGCAGCACCCGGTAGACATCCGGGTCGAAGTTTCGACGGGCGCCGGGCGTGCTTCCGCCCCCCGGACCGCCATGCAGGAACACCGCCGGCAGCCCTTCGGGGTTGCCACTTTCCTCCCAGTAGATCCGGTGGCCGTCGCCGACGTCGAGCAGCCCGGCTGCGTACGGCTCACCGGCCGGAAAGCGTGCCGGCACGGGCCTGCCTCTCGTCGTTGGCCCGGTGCTCGTCGTTGGTCCGGTGCTCGTCGTTGGTCCGGTGCTCGTCGGTGTCGGCGATGACGCGCCCCAGGACGTCGATCAAGGCTTGCCGCAGCGGCGCCGACCGGGCGCTGAACTCGCGCTGAGCCTGCGCGTACGCGGCCCGTCCCTCCGCAGTCTCGATCGGCACCGGCTCAAAGCCCAGCGCGGACAGGTCGTACGGGCTGGCCCGCATGTCCAGCTCCCGAATGTCGCGGGCCAGCGCGAAGGTGTCCGCGACCAGCCGCGAGGGAACCAGCGGCGACAGCTTGTAGGCATGCTTGTAGAGATCCATGTTGGCGTGCAGGCAGCCGGGCTGCTCCAGGTCCGGCTGGCTGGCGCGGGTCGGCTGCAGCGCGTTCAGCGGTCGAGCCGGCGGGGTGAAGAAGCGGAATGCGTCGAAGTGGGCGCACCGGACCCCGCGCTCCTCCACTACCGCGGCCACCCGATCAGCAGCGAACCGCAGCGGCCAGTCCGGGTGCCGTACCTTGTCCGGCGCGAGCCGGTAGACCATCGCCCACTCGTGCAGGCCGAAGCAGCCGAAGTACCCTGGGCGCTGCGCGGTCCGACTGAGCAGGTCGTACACCCATCGGATGGTTTTCGCCCGGACCGCCACCACTGCCGCCGTGTCGACGGTGACACCCTGGTCTACCCGTACGTAGTCCCGCCAGCCCAGCAGCTCCTCGGCCGCCTTCCCGGCCAGCACCACCCCGTGCCCGGGATGCCATCGACGTAGCTGGTAGGGCCGGTAGTTGTAGTACTCGAACAGGAAGTCTTCGACCGGATGCTCGACGGCCCGGCTGCGCCGGTCCCGGTGCTGAGCCAGCCAGCCGTCCACCCGGTCGGCGTGGGTCCGGCGCGCCGCCTGCCAGGTCGCCTCGGGCAGCACCGACTGGATGAACACCCCGACAGCCTAGTTTGTGGCGCGCCGCCGCGGCGTGCGGTCGGTACCCCGTCCGCCCCAACGCCGAGTAGTCGGATCCTCCGCGCTTTTGACGGCGTGGCGCAGCGGAAGTGACGCGTCGGCGCCAGAACCCGCAGGTTCACCGACTGAGCACTGCTCTCAACGGGTTGCCGTGACAAAATGAGCCGCATGCCTCGGTTCCTGTCCGCCAAGCCCGATACGCGCCTGATCACCTTGCCGTGGGAGACGCCGCTGGCGGAGTGGCCCGAGGAGAAGCTGGTGGCGCTGCCGCGTGGTATCTCCCGGCACGTGGTCCGTTTCGTGAAGGCCGGCGGTGACGTGTACGCAGCCAAGGAGGTGCTGGAGCACCTCGCGCTGCACGAGTACCGGCTGCTGCGCGACCTGACCCGGCTGGACGTTCCCTCCGTTGAGGCGGTCGGCGTAGTTACCGCGCGGGTCGGGCCCGACGGGGAGCAGCTGGATCCGGTGTTGATCACCAAGCACCTGCAGTTCTCCCTGCCG
>JAOPXN010000002.1 GCA_025965155.1 Propionibacteriaceae bacterium | reverse complement strand
AAGTGACCCGCGCAGCGACCGCCGCCGAGGTGAAGGCCGACGGTGATCTTGCTCTGTTCGCCCGCACAGCGACCGAGCTGGCGGAGCACTACCCGCGCGATGCCGGGGTCCTGGCGGCGCTTCTGATGAACCGGGTGTCGTGTGGACGCCACCAGGCGATCTTTCTGCCGGCGGGAAACCTGCACGCGCACCTGCACGGAACCTTCGTGGAGATCATGGCCAACTCCGACAACGTGCTGCGCGGCGGACTTACCCCCAAGCACATCGACGTCCCGGAGCTGTTGAAGCTGCTGGACTTCACGCCCGGCCGCCCGGACCTGATCGAGGGCGTGGAGCAGACGCCCGGCGTGTTCGCCTACCCGACGCCAGCGCCGGAGTTCGCGCTCTGGCGGGTGGAGAGCCGCAGCGAGCCGGCCACCCTGCCCGGCGAGGGCTCCGGGCGGGTGGTGCTGTGCACCGACGGTACGGCGACGCTTCGGTCAGCGGATGCGGAGCTCACCCTCACCCGGGGTCAGGCGGCCTTCCTCCAGGCCACCGACATCGACGCGGAAGTGCAGGGCGATGGGACTCTCTTCGTCGCCGCGCCGGGTATCGACGGATCCGACCAGACGACTCATCCGTTGAACACCGGCCACCCGGCGTCGGAGCGCGAGGACTGACTCGGACCCGGTCATCTTCGCCACCGGTCGGGATTTTCGATAGTCTTTGCCGGCACCGCTGGCGTGGCGCAATTGGTAGCGCACCTGTCTTGTAAACAGGCGGTTGTCGGTTCGAGTCCGATCGCCAGCTCCACGTTGCCCTTGTCGCAGGCAGGTTCACGCTTGAGGCTTCAACGGGCAGGCCCCGCCTGACAGCAGCGCTGACAGCAACGGTCATTCCTGACCGCCCTCCCGGGGCCCGAGCACGCGGTCGATCGCGTCGGCCGCCTCGCGCAGAGCGGAGGGCATCACGAGCGAGTAGAGGTTCATGGTGATGCTTAGCTGCGAGTGCCCTAGGACCTCCATCACCACCCGCGCCTGCACCCCTTGCGCCAGCAGCAGCGAGGCGCACGTGTGCCGCATATCGTGCAGCCGAATCCGCCGGCAGAGGACTGTCGCGCCGTGAGTTCGCGGACTTCGGTGGCTCAAACACCATGCCGTGCCCCTACACCCGCTGTGCCGTGTGCCGCGCGTGCAGACAGACCCGCTTATTCAGGTCGACATCGGACCACCGCAACCCCAGCAGCTCACCACGCCGCATCCCCACGCCGACCCCGACCGCGAACCAACGCGTAGAGCCGGTCCTCTTGTGCCGACCTGAGGAACGCCCCGCCTCCTCCGGAGTCCAGGCTCGATCAGGCCCAAGTCGGAGCAATTTGCAGCCCAGGCCTATCCCTAGACCCTGCCCATCCATAATACTTAGGCGTGTGCCTAAGTATCATGCCAAGCTCGATGCCGTGCTCCGCGCTCTCGCGGATCCGACGCGCCGGGCAGTCGTGGAACGGTTGGCCAAGTCTCCAGCCGTCGTGTCCGAGCTCGCGGCACCGTTCTCGATGGCGTTGCCGTCGCTCATGCAGCACCTGCGCGTCCTCGAGGACGCGGGACTGATCACGTCGCAGAAGCACGGACGCGTCCGCACCGCGAGCCTGCGACCAGGCGCCCTCGACGTCATGCACCTGTGGCTCGACGAGCAACGAACCCCCGCAGAACGCCAAGCCGACCGGCTCGGCATCCACCTAACCCGTACCAACCCGAAGGAAACCAGACATGACCCGCGTTCGCATCGACCTGTTCGCCTCGCTCGACGGCTACACCCCGACCGGCCAGACCCCGGAAAATCCAATGGGCGAGGACTGGGGGCGCCTCACGGCAGCCTGGGCCGCGACCCGCACTTTCCACGAGCGCGTCTTCGGCGACACCAGCGGCACCGGCACGACCGGCATCGACGACTCCTACGCCGCCGCGCACTTCGAGGGCGTCGGCGCCGAGATCATGGGCGCGGCCATGTTCGGCCTGCACTCGTTCCCCGACGACCCGGACTGGAAGGGCTGGTGGGGTGACCAGCCGCCGTTCGGATATCCGGTCTACGTCCTCACCCACACGGCACCGCGTCCGTCGATCCCGATGCAGGGCGGCACGACGTTCCACTTCCGCAGCACCGCAATCGAGGACGTGCTGGCCGAGGCGATCGAGGCGGCCGGCGGCTTGGACGTGCGCGTCGGCGGCGGGGTCAGTACCGCGCGCGACTTCCTACGCGCCGGCCTGGTCGACCACTTGCACGTCATGATCGCCCCGATCCTGCTCGGCCGGGGTAACCGCCTCTGGGACGACCTGCGCGGCCTCGAACTCACCCACAAGGTGACGACGGAAGTGGCCGAGAGCGGCACGATCCACGTCACCTTCACCCGATAGGACCCACAAATGACGATAGAACGCCGACTCGCCCGCGCCGGGTTCACCCTGACCCGCGACTACCCGGTTGCCGTCGCGCGCGTCTGGGACGCGTTCGCTCAAGAGAACCAGAAGCTGGCCTGGTGGGGTGCTGGCGACGCCATGCAGCCCGGCGAGTGGGCGTTCGACTTCCGCGTCGGCGGACGCGACGTCGCCGAGGGGACGTTCCACGACGGTCCGGTCTCGCGGTACGAGGCCACCTACACCGACATCGTCGAGCACGTCCGCATTGTCACGACGTACGACATGTGGCTCGACGGAGTCCACATGTCGACGTCGGTGGCGTCACTCGAGTTCGAGCCGGTCAACGAGGGAACCCGGTTCACGCACGTCGAGCACGGCGTCTTCTTCGACCAGTTCTGGGCCGACGGGCCGAACCGCGAGGGAGGCAGCCGGGGCCTGCTCGAGGCCCTGGGCAACTACCTGGCGTGACGCACCACCCAGCGATTGGGCGGTGGCTGAGAGCAACCACTCCGGGCCGATTTCGTGGCCCATGTGGTTGCCGGGCCACCGCTCAACCTCACTTGACCCGAATCTCAGAGGAGCTAAGGCATGAGCGTCTGCTCGGTCATCGGCGGCCGCACGTACGGCATGTCCCCCATCACGGCCAGTTCGACAGGGTCCGGGTGGCGTCCTCGTGATCTCCGCGACCACCGCGTCTACCAGCGGCTCCACCTGATGCGGGCACGACCGGGGCCTGTGCGGCCGGTCCGCTAGCCCCGCGACCGACCCCACCAGATAGCGGCCGATCCAACGATGCAACGTGGACCGGGCCACCCGATAGCGGGCAGCGACCTCGACCACACTCTCCCCAGCCAACACCGCCCGAACCGCGTCCAACCTCTGCTCAACGACAGACAAGACAACCAGCACCATCCCCGGCCCCCTGACCCGACTGGTGCCCCACGAAGACACCTACCGGTCAGCGTGGCCGAAACGGACCCGGCTGTCGCAGATCAACTGGCGAGGAACTGTCGCACATCACCCGGCACAGGACATCGCCATACGTTCACTCACTGCGGAAATAGGGTCTTGTGGATCAAGGGCTCGCTCCGCTCGGCCAGCTGCGCGTGTCCTCGCCCCGCTGCGCGCCGCCCTGGCTAGGCTCAGTCAGCAGACTCCCGACCAGCATGTAGGACGCTAGACGATGCCACTTCCGTCTAATGCTCAAGGTGTGTCGCGATGGCGGGTCAGATCGGGAGCCTCAGATGACGTCGGCTGCATTCAGCGGGTTAGCCCTCGCCGTCTCCTCCGCCGTCTCCAGCAGCTGCGCGACAAGCTGAAGGGTGAGGGCATCTTGATCGCTGATCCGCTGACCGAACGGCCCTCG
>JAOPXN010000090.1 GCA_025965155.1 Propionibacteriaceae bacterium | reverse complement strand
ACCACTCTCCCGCAGCCAACACCGACTCAAAACCTTCAGCCGCTGGAGAGTCCTCCAACCCCAACCCGGCCTCTACCTGTGGCGATCACCCCACGGCTGGATCTACCTCGCCACCAATACCGGCACCCACGACCTCGGCAACAACCCATTCGCCCACGCCGTCTGGAAGGCCGCGCGCAAGCTAGACGCCCCGGCTCGCACAGCCGGGCGCGTGACGAGCGCAGCCTGACTCTGCCAGGGCGGCCTCGCTGCTCTGCTGGCTCGGCCTTTCCGATCGGGGTGCGCCAAACCGAGGGCTGTTCGATGCCTAACGCCCCAGCGTCCGCCGCGGCTGCCGGTGAGCCAACCGCTACCTCAAGCTGCCCGGTTCGTCTGTCCTGCCTGCATCAGGCCCGCCCGTCGGTCGACCTGCCCTACTGAAAGGCGATCACCACATGTCGGACCACACGAATGCACCTGGCTGGGAGAGTCGGCAGTGCCACCGGTGGTTCAGGGCAGGATCGAGTCGACGTACCCGCCGTCTACCCGGACGGCACCGCCGGTGGTCGCGGAAGCCAGCGGTGAGCTGAGGTACACGACCAGGTTGGCGATCTCCTCCGGCTCGATCAGTCGTTGCAGCAATGACTGTGGCCGATGCACCCGCATGAACTCCCGTTGCGCTTCCGCCCAAGGCAGCGTCTTGTCCACGAGCTCGTAGACGAAGCCCTCGACACCGGCGGTGTGCGTCGGGCCCGCGATGACCGAGTTGACGGTCACTCCGGTCCCCGCCGCTTCCTTGGCGAACCCGCGTGACACGGCGAGCAGCGCAGTCTTGCTCATGCCGTAGTGGATCATCTCGATCGGCGTCGCCACGGCGGAGTCGCTGGCGATGTTCTGAATCCGACCCCAGCCCGCCGCCATCATTCCTGGCAGGTACGCCCGGATCAGCCGGATCGCCGACAACACGTTCACCTCGAAGTAACGCAGCCAATCCTCATCGGTGATCTGCAGCGCTGGCTTGGCACCGAAGATGCCTAGGTTGTTGGTCAGGATGTCCACCTGCGGCAACGCGGCAATGACGGCCTCGGCGCCGTCCGCGCCGGCCAGATCAGCCACCACTTCGACTATGTCGGCACCCGGATGGCCCGCGCGCAACGACTCCGCAGCGGCTCGTACCTTCTCGGCCGACCGTCCGTTGACGGCGACCCGGGCCCCGGCGGTGGCCAGTCCCTCGGCAATGGCAAGCCCGATCCCCTGGGTGGAGCCGGTGACGAGTGCGGTCTTTCCGGTCAGGTCCAGTGCCAGTCCAGCCACGGCTCCTCCTCGGTTCGGTTCCTTCAGCAGCCTACGACTCAGCCGGCGCGGGTCGGGTACCAGCCATCCGAGCCCGAAGAACGACAGGAGGGAGTTGCTGATGCGGATTGACCCTGATCGCGTCGTATGGTCGGCGCCGGAGTCGGAGCGGGCCGGCCGGCCGTTGATGTTGATGATGCACGGTCACGGGTCAAACGAGACGGTGGGTTTCGACCTGCGCCACCAGCTACCGGCGGACCTGGTGATCGCCTCCATCCGCGCGCCGCTGCGGGCGGGTCCCGGTTACGCCTGGTTCCCGCTGGACGCCACCCTCTCGCTGGAACAGATCGACGACGTCTCCCATGGAGTCCTGGAGTGGCTCGAGGAGCAGCCGGCGGCTTCGTCGGTTGGCGTCCTCGGCTTCTCCCAGGGATCCGCCATCGCCCTTCAGACGATGCGGCTGGCGCCTGCCTGGATCGACTACGGCGTAGTGCTGTCCGGGTTCGTGGTCCCTGGTGCGGCCGCCGGCGACGCGGAGCTGCGGAGCCGTCGACCCCCGGTGTTCTGGGGGCGCGGCGAGTTCGACCCGATCATTCCGTCGTTCCTGGTCCAGGCAACCCAAGCGTGGCTGTCGCGGCACACGTCCCTGACTCAGCGGACCTACCCAGGCCTGGGACACAACGTCAACGCAACCGAGCTGGCCGACCTGGCCGCCTTCATCCAAGACCAACTCGGCTGATCACCGCCGGAGTAGCCGCCAGATCCGGTCGCGCGACATCGGCAGCTCGTAGGGCCGGATGCCGATTGCGTTCTTGATCGCGTTGGCCAGTGCGGGAGCCACCGGGTTGTACGGTGACTCGCTCATCGACTTGGCGCCGAACGGACCGAGATCATCGTGGGTCTCGGCGAAGTAGATCTCCGTCGTCGGCAGGTCGGCGAGCTGAGGGATGTGGTAGTTCCGCAGCACCGAGGTCGTCACCCGGCCCTGCCCATCCATGATCATCTCCTCGAACAGCGAGCTGCCGATCGCCTGCGCAACACCGCCTTCGATCTGGCCGCGGCACTGCTCCGGGTTCATCACGTACCCAGCATCGGCGGCCTGGACGGACTGGAGGACCCGCACCTCACCGGTGACCGTGTTCACCGCTACCCGGAAGCCGTGCACGTTGAAGGCCAGCGACCGCGGGTCGCCGTCGTGCCGGCCGGTCGCCTGCAACGGCTGGCCGGCATCGACCAGCTCGGCGAAGGACAGCGACCGGTCCCCGGCGCGCATCCCGTCCGGATAAGGGGCCCAACGGCCGGCCGGGAGCCCGGACCGTACGGCGCAGCGCTGCTGCAGCACGGAGGTCAGCGCGGACGCCGCGGTCAGGAGCGCCTTGCCGGCCACCACGATCCCCGCCGAGCCGAAGGCGCCGGTGTCGTAGCCGGAGCCATCGGTGTCGGACTGCTGGATGCTGACCCGACAGGCTTGAGTGTTCATTGCGCTGGCCACGATCTGGGTGTGCACGGTGGTCGTGCCGTTGCCGAACTCCGCCGTACCGACGCTGATTGTGTACCTCCCGTCGGCGTCCACCGCGAGCGCTGCCTCGGAGAAGTGGCCGCGCGGCGGGATGGTGGCGATCATGGCCAGCCCGACCCCTTCTCCGGTACGCCACTGCTGACCACTTGGCGGCTCCACCCCGTTGCCGCGGCGGAGCGCCGCCTCGGCCAGGTCCAAACACTGGTCCAGGCCGTAGGAGCCGAAGATCAGGTCGGCCCCGCCCGGCTGGATCACTACCAGCGGGTCACCGGGTCGGATCACGTTGAGCCTGCGGAGCTGGTACGGATCCACCCCGAGTCGGTCGGCCAGGTCATCCATCGCCGACTCGATGGCGAAGATCACCTGGCCCAGGCCGTAGCCCCGGAAGGCGCCGCTGGGCAGGTTGTTGGTGTAGACCGCCTCAGCGTCGACCCGCTTGTTGGGCACCCGATACACGGCGATCGACTCGTGGCAGCCGTGGTGCATCACACCCGGTCCGTGGTTGCCGTACGCGCCGGTGTCGGTCAGCACGTCCACCTGCATTGCGGTCAGCATGCCGTCGGTCGTGGCCCCGAGCGTGACGTCGACCCGGAACGGGTGCCGGCACGGAGCGGTGGTGAACTCGTCGGTACGGGTGAACTCGTACTGCACCGGACGACCAGTGGTCAGAACCGCCAGCGCCACCAGATCCTCCGTCAGGATCTCCTGCTTGCCGCCGAAGCCGCCGCCGACGCGCGCGGTGAAGACACGGACCTGGTCGGGCAGCAGCTCGAAGAGCCGCGCTATCTCGTCCCGGACCAGGAAGGGCACCTGCGAACTGGTCCGCAGCACCAGCCGGCCGTCGTCGTCCAACCAGCCGACAGTGGCGTGGGTTTCGAGTTGGGCGTGGGCCACGCGCGAGGTCTGCCATCGACCGCTGACCACCACGTCGGCCTCGGCCAGCCCTGCTGCAATGTCGCCGTACTCGCCGTGGAGCAGGGCCGCGACGTTGCGGTCGGGATCGGCGATTCGGCTGGTCACGTCATCCTTGTCGGCATGCAGCTTCGGCGCACCGGGTGACCGGGCGGTCTCGGGGTCGAACACCGCCGGCAGGATCTCGTACTCCACCTCGATCACCCGGCGGGCGTGTTCGGCCACGGCCAGCGACTCGGCGACGACGGCGGCCACCCGCTGACCACGAAACCGGACCACTGTGTCCAGGATCCGGGTGTCGTCCGGGTCGTCCAGCCGGCTCTCGTGACGTGCGGTGGAGAACAGCGTGTCCGGTGCATCCTGTGCAGTCAGCACCGCTACCACGCCCGGCAACGCGCGTGCCGCCGCGGTGTCGATGGAGACGATCCGCGCATGCGGATGCGGGCTGCCGAGAACCACCAGGTGCAGCAGCCCGGGAACGGCCACGTCCAGCGTGTACGGCTCCTGCCCGCTGACGACCCGTCGCCCGGCCGGTGCACCGACCGACCGCCCGACACCTGACCGCCCGACACCAGACCGTTCGACACCCGGCCCGGCTAGCTCGTCGGTGTTGCGTACGCCGGCGATCGCATCGGCGATCGACCGGTAGCCGGTGCACCGGCAGAGGTTGCTCTTGAGCAGCCGCGGCAGGTCGGCTGGATCGGCTTCGGTCAGGGCGGAAGCGGTCACGATCATGCCTGCGGTGCAGAAGCCGCACTGGAACCCGCCGGCGGCCACGAAGCTCTCCTGCAGCGGGCACAGGTGCTCGGCCGTCCCCAGCCCGGTGACGGTCGTGACGGTCCGGCCGTCGGCCCGGGTGGCGGGGTAGATGCAGGAGTGCACCGGCGAACCGTCGATCAGCACGGTGCAGGCGCCGCAGTCGCCGGCGTCGCAGCCCTTCTTCACCTCAAGGTGGCCCGTCTCCCGCAGCAGCGTCCGCAGGCACTGTCCGGGGCGCGGAGTGACCTCGAGCTGCGCGTCGTTGATCACAAACGTCATCGCGCACCCGCCGCCAGCTCGGTCGCGATCTCTGCGGCCAGCACTCGGCCCACCGCGCGCCGCCAGTCCGCGGCGCCGTGGGCGTCGGTGAACCACTGGTCGACCTCAGCTACTGCGGCGTCGAGCTGTGACAGCCGCGGCAGCGCCCCGAAGCGGAGCTGGACCGGCCGGCTGGTGGCTGCGGTGATCGTCAGTACGAAGGTGCCGTCCGCCGCCAGCCGCCCGACCAGCACCGCGCCGGAACGTCCGAGCGGCGACAGCGCGATCTTGCGGTAGGCGGTCTGGGACTGCAGCGCCGGCCAGCCGATCTCGATTGACCGCAGTACGTCTCCGGTGCCCAGCACATTGGTGGCGTTGCCGGTGACGAAGTCGGCGACCGGCAGCCGCTGGTCCGTGCCGTCGGCTTTCCAGATCACGGCATCCGCCTCCAGCGCGCAGCCGAGCGCGGTCATCGGTCCGGCGGGGAGTGAGCTGCAGATGTTCCCGCCTACCGTCGCGACGCTCCAGACCTTGAACGAGCCGAAGAGCGCGGTGCAGCACTGGAAGAACAGCGGGTGCGCCCGCCAGCCGGGCTGCTGCTCGGTGGCGGCCACCTCCGCCAGTGTGCAGGTGGCGGCGATGCTGAGGCCGTGTTCGGTGACGGTGACCGGCTCCCAGCCGAGAGTGGTGATGTCGATCAGCCCGCTGAGATGATCCTGAGGCTCGGAGAACAGCCAGGACCCGCCGGCCAGCACCGCGGTGGAGGCGTTGAGCCCGGCCAGGTCGGCCCGGGTCCGTGCCGAAACCACCGACGTCACCGTGTTCAGATCCACGCCTGCAATTCAAGCGCGGAAATATGTCGCCGCTGTTAACCGACCCCTGCCGCGGTGGGTGCGGGCAGCGGCTCGGCCTCGGTACGAGCGCGGCTCCGACCAGGCATGGACGCGTAGAGCACGCCACCAACGACAGCAAGGCCAGCCACCAGTTCGACCCGGTCGATCAGCTCACCGAAAGCGAGCCAGGAGGCGATCACCCCAACCACCGGAACCAGCATCGAGAACGGTGCCACCTGGCTCGACGGGTGGCGGGACAGCAGGGTGTTCCACAGCCCGTACCCGAGAACAGTGGCAACCACCACGATGTACAGCAGCCCGAGCACCGAAGGCAGCGCGGCGTGGGTCGCCGCGGTGGCCAGAGAGGCCCAGACCCGGCCCGGTCCCTCGACCAGCACCGCCAGCGCCAGCATCGGGATCGGCGGTACTACCGACATCCACAGCGTCAGGTGTAGCGGGTTAGGCGCAGCGGCTCTGCGGCTGCAGACGTTGCCGATGGCCCAGCCGAGGGCGCCGAAGAGAGTCAGCGCCACCGGCAGCAGCGCAGCGACCTGGGCGCGGTGGACCGCGATGGCGGCCAGGCCGAGAACCGCCAGACCGATGCCGATGAGTTGCCGACGGGACAGCCGCTCGCCCAGCCAGAAGCCGGCGATCAGCACGGTGAACGGTGCCGAGGCCTGGAGCACCAGCGATGCAAGCCCGCTCGGCATCCCGGCCGCCATGCCGAGGTAGAGGAAGGCGAACTGCAGCAGCCCGATCCCCAGCCCGACGCCGAACAGCCAGCGCAGCCTGACCTGCGGGCGCGGCACCAGCAGCACCGTCGGCACAGCGACCAGCGCAAAGCGCAGCGCCACCATGAAGAGCGGCGGGAAGTGGTCGAGCGCCAGGGCAGTTGCTGGGAAGTTGATGCCCCAGCAGACTGCGACGAAGCAGGCGAGGAGTCGATCGCGGAGCGGCATGCACCCATGGTGACCAAACCCGATCGTGAAGCACAAGCGCATAAGACTGAAGCGTCTTTGTAGGATCACTACATGGAGGTGACCCACCTTGCCTTGCTCCGGGAGCTCGCCGACCGCGGCAGTGTGACCGAGGTGGCGTACGCGACCGGCCGTACCGCGAGCGCTGTGTCGCAGCAGCTGAAGGCGCTGCAGCGGGAGGCCGGGGTGGTGCTGATCGAACGGGTCGGCCGCGGGGTGCGGCTCACCGACGCCGGTCGCGCCCTGGCGGAGGCCTCGGTCGGCATTGCGACGGCCATCGCTGCAGCCGAAGCCAGCTGGCAGGACTACCTGGGCGAGGCGGGGGGCACGGTACGGATCTCGTTGTTCAACTCCGCCGCCGAGCTGCTGCTGCCGGGGCTGCTGGACCGGCTCGCGCAGTACCCGGCGGTGACCCTGGACAGCGTGGACCAGGACGTCTCCGAAGACGACTTCGCCGCGCTCACCGTCGACCACGACATCGTGGTGGCGCACCGGTCCGACGACCGGCGTGGGCCGCGCCGTTCGGCCCTGACCGTCGTACCGCTGATCCGGGAGCCGCTGGACGTGGCGCTGCCGCTGGACCACCCGCTGGCACAGCGCGCCAGCGTGTCGCCGGCGGACGTGATCTCGGAGAACTGGATCGCACCGCCGGAGGACTTCCCGATCGACCGGGTGCTGACCGCAATCGCGGTCCGGGCGGGATCACCGGTCCGGGTGGTCCGACGGACTACTCACCTGCCTCTGACCGAAAAGCTGGTCGCACGCGGGCACGGGGTGGCCCTGCTGCCACGGCACACCAGCGCCGAGCACGCGGCCGGCTCGTTCGCCCTGGTGCCGCTGACCGACATCCGGGCCGGCCGGCAGATCGAGGCGTTGCTCCGACCCGACCGGGCGGCCCGTCGAGCCGTTAGGGTCGTGCTGGACGCCCTCGTCGCCGAGGCCAGCGGGTCTACTTGGCGATGATCTTGCCGGGGTTGAAGTTCGCGCCCGGGTCGACCGAGCCGAGCAGGCCACTGATCATGTGCACACCCGGAGCCGAGATGTCCTGCTCGAGCCAGCGTGAGTGCTCGACGCCGACCGCGTGGTGGTGGGACAAGGTGCCCGCATTGTCCACGAACGACTGCTGGATGGCCGACTTCACCACCTCGTACTGGGCCAGCGGGTCCTTGCCGTCATGCCGGAAGGCGAAGGTGAAGTAGAGGCAGGCGCCGGAGTGGTAGGAGTGCGAGAGGTGGCACATCACCCACCCCTTGGTCCCGATCTCCTCGTACGCGCGGTTCACCGCGTCGATCGTGTTGGTGTAGAGCGGCTGCAGCTGCGACCAGGGTGCGGCGGTCTCTGACACGTCCGCGGCGGCGCCACGGTCCAGCAGGTAGTCCCGGATGTACGGGGTGTCGAACTTCTTCTGGTCGTACAGGGCGCCAGGCCCCTTGCCCACGACGATGCCGCCGTGGCTCTTGACGATCCCCTTCACGATGGCCCTGTTGCGGGCCACGTGGGCCTTGCCGCCCTCGTACCCGATGAAGGACAGACAGATCTTGCTGAGGTCCCAGCCCTTGCGTTCCAGCACCTTCATCAGACCCTTGCTGACCAGCGAGGAGATTCCGGCGCTCTTCTTGCGGGTGGAGAAGGAGAACTCGGTCTCGTTAGCGTCCGAGACACGGGTAATCGACGGGGTCGCGTCACTGACCGAGATCTCATGCATGGCGGCCAGACCGGCTTCCCAGCTCGGGAAGAAGTAGCCGAGAACGACCCGCTCCTCCGGGATGCGGTGGACCTGCACGGTGACTTCGGTGATGACGCCGAGCCGGCCCTCGCTGCCCAGGATCATCTCCCGCACGCTCGGACCGGTGGACGTGCTCGGCAGCGGCCGCAGAACCAGCACCTTCCCGGCCTGGACGACCCGCACACCACGGGTGATGTCGGCGATGTCGCCGTACTTGTCCGACTGCATGCCCGAGGACCGGGTCGCAACCCAGCCGCCCAGCGTGCTGTGGGTGAAGCTGTCCGGGAAGTGCCCCATGGTCCAGCCCTTGGCGGTCAGCTGCTCCTCCATCTCCGGGCCGAGAACTCCGGCCTGGATCCGGGCCAGGCCCGACCCCTCGTCGATGGCCAGCACCTTGTTGAGCCGGCCCAGGTCGATCGAGACGACCGGCCTGCTCTCGTCCGCGGGGGCCTCGAGGGATCCGGCGATGTTGCTGCCGCCACCGAAGGGGATCAGTACGGCGTCGGCGGCCACCACGGCGTCCACCACTGCCTGCACCTCCGCCTCATCGGCGGGGTAGACGACCACGTCCGGAACCCGGGGAATATCACCGGCGCGCAGCCGCAACAGGTCGCGGATGCTCTTGCCGTAGGTGTGCACGATGCGGTCCAGCCGGTCGCTGCGGGTGTGCTCGGCGCCGACCGCATTGGTCAGCTCGGCGAGCAGGTCGGGCCCGATCATCGGATCAGGAACCGGCAGGTCGTCAAGGGACAGCGGCGGATCCGGGGTCGCGTTCAGGTCAACGCCGACGGCCCGCTTGACGAACGGCACCAGGTGGGGCTTGTCCTCGTGGTGGAAGCTGACTCCATCGACTCCCCAGCCCCACCACTTCATGTGCTTGACGTTTGTCATCGGTCCTCTTTCTGTGCTGCTCTGCCGCGGTTCGTGCTCAGGCATGGTCGGCGCGATAGGCCATGGTGTAGTCGACCAGGCCCCGCACCTCCTTAGAGATTCTGTCGGAGAACTGCAGCGTCGTCTCGCCGTCTTCTGGAATCATCGGCTCGCCGAAGGTGATGAAGATCTGCGGTCGGCCCTTGTGCGGCAGCACCTTGCCGCGTGGCATGGCCTCGTTCGCACCGACGATGGCGATTGGCACGCATGGCACGTCCCGGCTGATGCACAGTGCAGCCGCACCGGGCTTGAACTGGCCCATCTCACCGGTCCGAGAGCGGGTGCCCTCGGGAAACAGCAGCAGCGGTACGCCGGCGTCGAGCAGGTCGGTCGCCATCCCTCGCCTGCCGCGCAGGCCGGTCCGGTCCACCGGGAAGGCGTTGAAGAACAGCGAGGTCAGTCCCTTGCGCCACCAGACGTCGAAAAAGTAGTCGGCCGCCGCGCCGGCCGCGACATAGCGGGACAGCTTACGCGGCAGCGCGCCGATGATCAGCGGGGCATCGAGGTGGCTGGAGTGGTTGGACACCACCACGAACGGGCCCGACAGCCGCTTCAAGTTCTCCCGACCCAACACCGTGATGTCGGTGATCGACCACACGAAGGGCTTCAGCAACAGCCGTTGAGCGACGAAACGGGCACCCGCATGGACCGGCGATGTGTAACGGCTGTGGTTCGACACGTTCA
The DNA here is from genome assembly GCA_025965155.1 of Propionibacteriaceae bacterium. Classification (GTDB taxonomy): domain Bacteria; phylum Actinomycetota; class Actinomycetes; order Propionibacteriales; family Propionibacteriaceae; genus Microlunatus. The sequence continues at coordinate 86,266 of JAOPXN010000090.1, read as the reverse complement.
CACCTTAAGCCCACCGGCGTTGCTTCTTTGACACCTCATTCGTGCCGACGGCTGGAGGAAATCTTCCCCGAGACAGCGCGGATCACCGATCTCGGGGCGTGCCGAGCAAGGAAGATCAGCGCCCGGTAGCGGGCTGAGGGAATGGAGATCACCTTGCCCTCGGCGGCATCGGCGAGGGCGTGCGCGACCAGTTCGTCGGCGTCCAGCCACAGCGGCTCCGGGATCTTGGACACCCCGATTCCGGCCCGCTCGTGGAACTCGGTCCGGACCCAGCCCGGCGCCAGCACGGTGGCGGTGACGCCGCTGCCGGAGAGCTCTACCGCCAGCCCCTCGGTGTAAGCCGTCACCCAGGCCTTGATGGCGGAGTAGCTGCCCATGGTGATGTAGCCGGCGGTGCTGGAGACGTTGATGATCGCGCCGTGGCCACGCTGCTGCATGCTTCGCCCCGCCGCGGCGCTGAGCACCAGGACCGCTCGGCACATCACGTCGAACGCGCGTTCGTGCGGTGTGGTGTCCTCGGCCAGCAGCTTGGTGTGGACCCCGAAGCCCGCGTTGTTGACCAGCAGGTCGATCGGGGAGTCGGTGCTGCGCAGCCGCTGGGCCACCCGTTCGGTGTCCTGGCGGTCTGACAGGTCGGCCGCGAGCACCTCGACGCCGACGCGGTGCCGCTCCTTGAGCTCCGCCGCCATCGCGTCGAGCCGGTCGGTGTCGCGGGCCACCAGGACGAGGTCGTCACCGCGCTGGGCCAGCGCGCGGGCGAAAGCCGCCCCGATGCCGGAGGTGCCGCCGGTGACCAGAGCAGTTGCCATGGCGCCCACCTTACGGCGGGAATGATTACGGCCTCAGGGGTCCGCCGCTGCGGAGTGCTCGCTCCGCCTCCTCGCGGGGGACGTCGACGACCCGGCCGCAGGCGGTGCAGGTGTCGAGGTATCTGGTGCTGATCGGGATCAGCGGAATGAAGAAAACCGTGAACCTGCGCACCCGCTTGACCAGCTGGTGTGCCGCCTGCCGACCGCACCGCTCGCAGCCGAAGACCAGGGTCAGCAGTAACCTGTCGCGGGAGGTCAGACCGATGATGAGCACGGTCTGACCCTACGCTCAGCTGATCAGCTCCATCGTCTGGCGGGCGATGGCGAGCTCCTCGTTGGTCGGCACCACCAGAACCGCGGTCGAGGACGACGGCGTCGAGATCACCCGCGTCGTCGTTGATGCCCCCTCGTTCAAGGCTGGGGCGATCTCCAGCCCCAGCCTGGACAGCCCCTCCAGCACCGCGGCGCGCAAGGCCGGGTTGTGCTCCCCGACGCCGGCGGTGAAGACCAGCACGTCCAACCGGCCGAGCAACCCCAGGTAGGCGCCCAGGTAGTGCTTGATCCGGTGTACGTACACGTCGAAGGCCAGCCGGGCCGCCTCATCGCCGGAGTGCCGCAGTCTTTCCAGCTCCCGGAAGTCATTCACGCCAGCGAGGCCTTTGAGGCCGGACTCCTTGTTCAGCAGGTCATCGATCTCCTCGATCGACATCCCCAACCCCGCCAGGAAGCGGTGCAGGCCCGGGTCCACGTCACCGGAGCGGGTCCCCATCACCAAGCCCTGCAGCGGCGTGAGGCCCATCGAGGTCTCCACGGCGATGCCGCCGCGGATCGCCGACGCGGAGCAGCCGTTGCCCAGATGCAGCACCACCTGGTTGAGGTCGGCGTAGTCCCGGTGCAGGAACGCGGCAGCCTCGCGGGAGACGTAGGCGTGGGAGGTCCCGTGGAAGCCGTAGCGGCGGATCCGGTGCTTCTCGGCCAGTGCCCGCGGGATCGCGTACGTGTACGCGGCCGGCGGCAGCGTGGCGAAGAAGGCCGTGTCGAAGACGGCGACGTGGGCGACGTCGGGGAACCTGCCGCGGGCCGCATGCATACCCGCCACCGCGGCCGGGTTGTGCAGCGGTGCCAGCGGGCTGAGGTCCTCGATCTGGGCGGTCACCAGGTCGTCGATCAGGACCGGGTCCAAGAACGTGGCGCCACCGTGCACGACCCGATGCCCGACGGCGGCGATGTTCGCCGTCGCCAGGTCGGGGCCGTGGCTGCTGAACTGCTGACGCAGCACGGTCAGCGCGTCACCGTGGTCGGGCACCGGCTGCTCGGAGTCGTAGCGACCCTCGGGTGTCCGGTGCGAGACAAGCCCCATCGGCTCGCCGATCCTCTCCACGCTGCCCGACGCCAGTACGTGCGCGGTGGCCGGGATCAGCAGCTGATATTTGAGCGAGGAGGAGCCCGAGTTCAGCACCAGCACGGGTCCGGTGAGCGCGCTGCCGACTGTCATGCCTGGACCGCCTGGGCCTGGACGGCGGTGATCGCGACCGTGTTGACGATGTCGTCCACCAGGGCACCGCGGGACAGGTCGTTCACCGGTCTGCGCAAGCCCTGGAGCACCGGCCCGATGGCCACGGCGTGCGCGCTGCGCTGGACAGCCTTGTAGGTGTTGTTGCCGGTATTGAGGTCCGGAAAGATGAACACGGTGGCCCGTCCGGCTACCGCCGACCCCGGCAGCTTGGTCCGGGCCACTTCGGGGTCCACCGCGGCGTCGTACTGGATCGGTCCCTCCAACATCAGATCCGGTTGTCGTTGGGCGACCAGCGCGGTCGCCGACCGCACCTTCTCCACATCGGCACCGGAGCCGGAGCTGCCGGTGGAGTAGGAGAGCATGGCGACCCGGGGCTCGATGTTGAACTGGCGCGCCGTGTCGGCCGACGAGATCGCGATGTCGGCTAGCTGCTCGGTGGTCGGCTCCGGGATGACCGCACAGTCGCCGTAGACCAGGACCCGGTCTGCCAGGCACATCAAGAAGACGCTGGACACGGTGTTCACCCCCTCGCGGGTCTTGACGAACTCCAGCGCCGGCCGGATGGTGTGCGCGGTCGTGTTGACCGCTCCCGACACCATCCCGTCGGCCAGCCCCAGGTGCACCATCATCGTGCCGAAGTAGGAGATGTCGGTGACCACCGTACGAGCCTTCTCCACGGTCATGCCCTTGTGGGCCCGGACTGCTGCGTACTCGACGGCGAACCGCTCGACCAGCTCGGGGTCGGTGGGGGAGACCACCGCAGCGGCGTCCAGGTCGAGGCCGAGGGCGGAGCCGCGGGCCCGTACCTTGTTCTCCTCACCCAGCAGGGTCAGATCGGCGACGCCGCGGCGGAGCAGGATCGCCGCCGCCGCCAGGATCCGGTCCTCCTGGCCCTCCGGCAGCACGATGTGCTTGCGATCGGCCCGGGCCCGTTCCATCAGCTGGTACTCAAACATCAGCGGGGTGCGGACCTCCGAGGCCGACACGTCGATGGCGGCGAGCAGCGCATCCTGGTCGACCTGTTCGGCGAAGACCCTGCGGGCGGTCTCGATCTTGTTCAGCGACCGCTTGGTCATCGGGCCGCGCACTCGGGACAGTCGCTCCGCGGTCGCGAAGGTGCCCAGCGTGGTGGTCACAACCGGTAGGTCCTGCTCGACGCCTTCGGACAGCCGGCGGATCGAGTCGGGGATCGGGTAGCCACCGGTCAGCACGATGCCGGCCAGGGACGGGAAGGTGCCGGACTGGTGCGCCAGCACCAGTCCGGGGATCAGGTCGGTCCGGTCACTCGGCGCGATCACCGTGGCGTCGGGCGTCAGCCGGCTCAGCACGTTGGGCAGGCTCATGGCTGCCACCACCAGCCCCAGCGACTCCCGGTCCAGCCAGCTGTCAGTGCCCTGCACCAGCTCGGCGTCGACCGCTTCCGCCAACGAACGCACGGTCGGGGCAGACAGGATCGGGCTCTCCGGTACGGCTGCCACCACCACACCGTCGATCCCGGCCAACGCCTGCCGGACCTCGTCGGTCATGTCCGCGTCCACTCGGTTGGCGACCACCGCGACCGTCCGGGCGTGGTTCGCCCGGAGCTCGGCCAGCGCCCCCTCCGCCGCGGCCCGAACCTGCTCCGGGTTGCGTTCTCGACCGTGCACCACCAGCACCACAGGCGATCCCAGGTTCGCCGCGATTCGGGCGTTCAGGGTGAGCTCGGTGCCAGTGCTGACGTCGGTGTAGTCGGAGCCGAGGACGACCACCACCTTGAAGCGTTCACTCAGCTCACCGAACCGTTGCACGATGACGTGCATCGCCTCGTCTGGGTCCTCGCGGGCGGCCTCATAGGTGACCCCGAGCGCCTCCTCGTAGGTCTGGTTGATACCGGGCTGGCTCACCATCAGGTCGACCATCAGGTCGGTTCCGTGCGACAAATCCACCACCGGTCGGAAGACGCCAACCGACCCCACCTCGCGGGTCAAGGCATCGAGGAGACCTAGAGCCACGGCCGACTTCCCCGTCTGCCCCTCGACCGACGCGACATAGACGCTACGAGTCATTCCTGGAGACTAGCGTTGCCGTCTGCCGTCGCACCCAAGAACCCACACGGTCGAACCAGGCCACGCACAGCGAAGGCACAGGGTCGGCCGACACGCTGGCTGCATGGATGACACACAGCACAGGCAGAACGCGGTCGCGGCCCGCGCAGCCGGGATGTCGAGGATCCGCCGGGTGACCGTGGGCGTAGCGGTGTCGGCCGCCGCGGTCACCGCGGGCCTGACCGGAATGATGGCAGTGACCACGTCCTCGGCGGCTCAGAACAGCACGACCTCGGCGACTGCGGCTTCGTCGGACGGCGGCAGCCAGACCTCCCAGAGCCAGTCGCCGGAGAACCAGTGGGGGCAGACCAACACCCCCGGCTCGGGCTCGGGGTCCGCCGGCTCGAACACCAGGTCCGGCGGCTCGTGATGGTCAGTGCGCGCACCTTCGAGGCGATCGGCACCCGGTGCGAGGTGCTGGCCGAATCCGAGGCCACCGTCGACCAGGTGCTGGCCATCGCCGGAGACCGGGTGCAGGCGCTCGACCAGGCTGTCTCCCGGTTCCGGACCGACTCCGAGCTGAGCAGTCTGCCGCATGGGTCCTGGCAGCCGATCAGTCCGCTGCTGGCCGAGGTGTTGGCAGCCGCGCTGCGGACGGCCCGGCTGACCGACGGGCTCGTCGACCCGACTGTCGGCCAGGCCGTGATCGCGCTCGGCTACGACACAGACTTCGAAGCGGTACGGGCGCGCGGCCCGGCCCAGCCGCCGGCCCGGCGCCAGGTGGTGCCGGGCGCGCACCGGATCCTGCTGGACCGCGACGGCCGTCAGGTCCTGATCCCGCACCACATCACCGTCGACGTCGGGGCCAGCGCCAAGGCGTGGGCGGCGGACTGGATCGCGCGTGCCTGCGCCCGCCAGCTCAACGCCGGAGTGCTGGTCAACCTGGGCGGAGACCTCGCCATCGCAGGCCGGGCGCCGGTTGCGGGGTGGCGGATCGCTATCGACGACGGGACCACTCCGGCTAACGAGCAGCCGGTGGTCACGCTGCGGTGGGGTGGGATGGCGACGTCGTCCACTCGGCGCCGCGCCTGGCGCTCCGGCGAACGGCGGGTGCACCACATCATCGACCCGCGCACCGGCGACAGCGCTACCGATAGGTGGCAGGCGGCCACGGTCACCGCGGCCAGCTGCGAGCTGGCCAACGCCGCCTCGGCCGCGGCGGTGGTGCTCGGCCCCGAGGCGCCTCAGTGGCTGGCTCGTCGAGGCCTGCCGGCGCGGCTGATGAGCGCCAGCGGCATACCCGTCTTCGTCGGCAGCTGGCCCGACGACGAGACACACCTGAAACGTCGGTCGGCATGAACGCGGCGTTGTGGTATCTGACCCGCGCCAGCGCCTTGGTGTCACTCGCTCTGCTGACGACCAGCCTGGTGCTCGGGATGGTGACGTCGGGTCGTTCGGCACCGCTGGCCGAGGGCAGGTTCGTCCGCGCTGCGCTGCACCGCACCCTGTCCTTGGTGATGGTCGTCTTTGTCGCCGCCCATGTGCTGACCTCGGTGATCGAGACGTACGTGGACATCGGCTGGCTGTCGGCGCTGGTTCCGTTCTCCTCCAGCTACGACCGGTTCTGGGTGGGGCTCGGCACCTTGTCGCTGGACCTGCTGATCGCCGTCACGGTGACCTCGATCCTGCGGCAGCGGATCTCGCACCGAGCCTGGAAGCTGGTGCACTGGACCGCGTACGCCCTCTGGCCGATCGCCGTGCTGCATGGGATCGGTGCGTCCACCGCTGACCAGCCGCTGGTGCTCGGGCTGGCCGCCAGCTGCGGCGTAGCGGTGCTGTCCGCGGGCGTCTGGCGCCTGTGTGCTGTGGACCTGGACCGCAGACAACGCAAGCTGGCCGGCCTACAGGGATGGAGATGACTATGGCGTTGTTGACGAATCAGCCTGCGCGGCTGAACTGGTCCGACCTCCACCAGCAGCCCGACCGCGACCATCGGGGAGCACGCTTGCTGCAGGCGCTGGAGAACGCCGATCTCCGCGGCCGTGGTGGCGCCGGCTTCCCGACCGCTACCAAGATCAGATCCAGCCTCGGGTCCCGCCCGATGTTGATCGTGAACGTCTGCGACGGTGAGCCACTGGTCAGCAAGGACGCAGTCCTGGTGAGCCGTTCCCCGGGACTGCTGATCGACGGTGTTGCGCTGGTCGCCGCAGCGACCCAGGCCCGCGAGGTGGTGTTCGCCGTGCACGCCGACACTCCCACCGAGGCGGCGTTGCGGGCGCTGCTCGGACGTGAGGGGCAGCTGCTGCCGCCGTCCCGCGTGATGGCTGTGCCTGCCCGGTACGTCTCCAGCGAGGAGTCGTCACTGGCGTCCCGGGCGATGGACGGCGAGGCCCGGCCGAGGTTTCGGTCCGTCCCGCTGACCCACGGTGGTGTCGGTGGCAGCCCGGTGCTGGTGTTGAATGCCGAGACCTGTGCCCAGGTTGCTGTCATCTGGAGCGCCGGACCGCCCCGGGCCCAGCTCACCCGATTGATCACCGCGTCCGGGGCGGTCCGGCGGCCGGGCGTGCTGGAGGTGGACGACCGGTTCCAGCTGGCCGAGCTGGCTCGGCCCGGGTTCGGTGAACCGCAGGCTGTGCTGCTCGGCGGTTACGGCGGGACCTGGCTGCCGTGGTCGACGGCGCGTCAGCACACGATCGCCAGTCTCGCGCAGTCCGGAGTACCTCTCGGAGCGGGTCTGGTTTATCTGATCGCCGACGAATGCCCCGTCGCCGTCGTCGGAGTCATCCTCCGTTACCTCGCTGCCGAGTCGGCCGGCCAGTGTGGGCCCTGCATGTTCGGGCTGCCGGCCGTGGCGACCGACTGGGTGCAGCTGCTGGATCCTGCCAAGGCGGCGGCCGCACGGCAGCGGCTCGCCCGCCGGCTACCGGTGATCAGCGGCCGGGGGGCCTGCCGGCATCCAGACGGTGCGGTGCGCCAGGCGGCCAGCGCCTTGTCTGTCTTCGCGCGACACATCGACTTCCATCTGTCGGGTCAGTGCGTCCGGCCCAGCGTCGCGGCCGCAGCCGCCCCCTTCCTGGCTGGTGCCTGGTGACCGCCGGTCGAGCGTCGTCGGTCCGAGTGGACCCGGTCGCCTGCACCGGCCACGGTCTCTGCGCGGCCTGGCTCCCGGAGCGGATCGAGCTGGACGAATGGGGATATCCGATCGTGGATGCGACGCCGGTACCGGATGAGCTGGTGGCGATGGCGCGTCGAGCGGCCAAGGAGTGCCCCGCGCGCGCGGTGCTGCTGACCCGAGCCGTCTAGCGAGATCGGCCCGCTCAGACCCGGTTGCTCAGATCCGGTCCCGCAGCCAGGCGATGTCCTCGCCCTGGCCGTCGGCGCCACCGGGAGTCTCCACTACGACCGGGACGTCGGCGCTGCGCACCACCTCGACCAGCGCATCCTCGTCCAGGTTCCCCTGGCCGAAGTTGGCGTGCCGGTCGGCGCCGGAGTCGAAGCTGTCGCGGGAGTCGTTGGCGTGGATCAGGTCGATCCGACCGGTGATGGCGAGGACCCGGTCAACCAGACCGAGCAGCTCCTCACCACCGGCATGTGCATGACAGGTGTCCAGGCAGAACCCGACCCGGTCGGCCCCCGCAGCAGGGGAGATGGCGTCCCACAGCCGGTCGATCCGCTCCAGCCGCCGGGCCATCGCATTGTCTCCGCCGGCCGTGTTTTCGATCAGCAGGGGAATCGGCAGCTCGAGCCGATCGATGCACTTGTGCCAGTTGTCGAACCCGGTCGCAGGGTCGTCGTTCTTGAGCACGTGGCCGCCGTGCACGATGACCCCGCGGGCTCCGATCTCGGCGGCCGCGGTGACTGTCTGCTGCAGCAGCTTTCGGCTCGGGATCCGGATCCGGTTGTTGCTGGTGGCGACGTTCAGCACGTACGGCGCATGCACGTACAGCGCGATACCCGCCGCTTCGGCCGCCGCTTTCAGGGCCGCTGCTCCGCCGGCGTACTGGATGGTCGGACCCTTCCAGCCCTGCGGGTCGCCAAGGAAGAACTGCGCCAGGGTCGCCCTGCGTTCCACGGCCTCCGCGATGGGGTCCGCCTGGTCGCCGTGGCCGCCGATCTGGAGCTGTCGAAGTTCTGAGGTCACCCCCCGACCTTAACTGCCGGCAAGGGCCGTCGCCCGACCCAGGCTGCGCTGCTGAACCTGAGCCAGACTCCGGTGCCTTGCCCTCCCCGGCCACGTCCTCAGTCGGCATCGGTTGAGGGGCGTGTGGTGGCCGAAAAGGTGATCTAGGCGATGAGACCGGGGCTGTTGCGGTCCAAACGAAAAAAACCCCGGATCTCTCCGCGTACAGTCGTCTGTACTACCGGGTCCGGGGCAGCATCTGAATCAACGAGCGATGCACGTCGATAACAGCCATGAAAACACACCCCACCCGTCGATCACAAGCGTGACGCACCGAATCTCCGTCCGCAATCGCCCCGTGCACTTATCGCCCCGTGCACTCAGGTGGTCAGCCGGAGCGGGGGTCAGCGGCCGCCGCCGGTGCCCGACTGCCACCAGTCCCTCATCCGGCCGGCCGCCATCCCGCCGACGCCGCCGACCAGGCTGCCCACCTTGCCCGCCACCTTGAACAGCGGGTCGGAGGAGGTGGTGAAGCCCTGCTGGTACGAGCTCGCGGCCGCCTTCACGTCCTCGCTCATCGGTGCTTCCTTGTCCTGGGACCGCCGCGGGTAGTCACCGGACAGGATGCCGGCGTACTGGGGGCCGGCGGCCCACTTCTGCAGCTCGGCGGCCCGTTGAGCGGCGAGCGGATGGGTCTGCGAGCTGATCTGCAGGATCTTCAACAGGCTGTCCCGGAGGTCACCCCTGGACTCGTACTCCGAAGCCTGGTCGAGGAAGCCGGCCACGTCCATCTCGTCCGGGTCCTGTGCGCCCGCCAAGGAGGCGTGGGCACGCAGCGCAGCCTGCGGATCCTGGCCGCACAACAACCCGGCCCGGTCGCAGGACAGTTCGGACTTGCGGAACCATTCGTTCAGGCCGAGGATGATCGCCCGGATCCCCCAGGCACCGATCGGCATCCACTGCACCGAGGCGGAGATGTTGATCAGCTGGATCAGCATCGTGCGGTAGACGGCGTGACCAGAGAGGACATGGCCGACCTCGTGCCCGAGGATGAACCGAAGGCCGTCGTCGTCGAGCAGGTCCAGCATCCCGGTGCTGATCACGATGAGGGGCTTGTCCAGCCCGATCGTCATCGCGTTCGGCATCGGGTCCCGGTACACGTAGAGCTCGGGGACCGGTTGAAGGTCAAGGGTGGTCGCACACTCGGTGATCATCTGGTGCAGCTCGGGATACTGCCGTGGTGACACCCGGATCGAGGTCGCGAGATAGAGCAACCGGATGCTGCGCTCACCGATCGCGCCGGAGATGGTCTTGAGCACTCCGTCGAACCCGGGAATCGCCCGGAGCGCCACCAGCGCGCCGCGGTCAGCCGGATGCTCGTACGCACGCGGGCTGAGGTCGGGGAACCTGATTCGGCCTCGTTGGATGGCCCGCCGGCTCTGGTAGCTCATGGGGTTGAATCTAGTCCGCTGGTCCGTCGCAGAGCATAGAGTTCCGCCCATGAACGTGATCTTCGTCGACCCCGCGTTCCCGGCCAACCAGCGGCAGTTCGTCCGTGGGCTGGCCGAGGTGGGTGCGACGGTGATCGGGATCGGGGACCGGCCGGGTGAGTGGTTGGACGACGAGCTCCGCGGCTGGATGAAGCACTATCACCAGATCGGCTCGGTGACCGACCGGGCGGCGTTACAGGCCGCGGTGGAGTGGATCCAGAGCAAGATCTGGGTGGACCGGCTGGAAGCAACCATTGAGGCGCACATCCTCACCACGGCCGAGGTACGGCAGGCCTGCCACATTCCGGGGACGACCCGCCGTACCGCCTGGCTGTGCCGGGACAAGCCGTCGATGAAGCAGGCGCTCCGGGAGGCGGGCATCCCGACCGCGGCCTCGACGGCCGCCGACCATCCGGACCAGGTACGCGCCTTCGCCGCGGCGGTCGGCTACCCCTTGATCACCAAGCCGCGCGCCGGCGCGGGAGCCGCCGGCACCATCCGGGTCGACTCCGACGACGAGCTGGCCCGAGCGCTCGAGGTGTACGAGGCGGAGGGGACGACCTCGATCGCGGTCGAGGAGTTCGTCGAGGGGCACGAAGCGTTCTACGACACTGTGTCGGTCGACGGCGTACCGGCGATGGACTTCGTCTGCCACTACTTTCCCAACGTGCTGGAGGCGATGCGGAACCGGTGGATCTCCCCGCAGTTCGTCTCCACCAACCGGGTGGACGAGGTTGCCGACTACAACGAGCTCAAGGAGATGGGCCGCCGCGTCAACGAGGTGCTCGGCATCGGCACCTCCGCGACCCACATGGAATGGTTTTTCGGGCCCAAAGGCCTGCGGTTCTCCGAGATCGGCTGCCGCCCGGCCGGCGTCGGCGCCTGGGATCTGTATGCCGCCGGTAACGAGCTGGACATCTACCGGGAATGGGCCTCCGCGGTCGTCCACGGCACCACCACCACCCATCCCAGCCGCGCCTTCGCGGCCGGCCTGATCGCGCTCCGTCCCGAAGCCGACGGCACCATCTCCGGCTACTCCGGGTTGGACGCCATCCAGCAGCAGTACGGGCACTGGGTGCTGGACGCGCACCTGCCACCGGCCGGTACCGTGACCCAGCCGATCGAGGCCGGCTACATGGCGAACGCGTACGTACGGATGAAGCATCCGGACTACGACACACTGCGGAGCATGCTGGACGAGGTCGGTCGCACCGTCACGGTGCACGCCGGATGAACGTCACCCTGTTGGGGCCGCAGCGCAACGTAGCCGCGGCCCGTGCGGCGGTGGCGGAGCTGATGCCCGATGGTGCCATCGCGACCGTGAACGCCGGCTGGCGCGAACGAGAGTCCGACTCCGCGGAGCTGTCCGACGTGCTGGGCGGCCGGATGCGCAACCTCGAGCTGTACCGGCGCTGGCAGCAGCTGATCGCCGAGGACGCCGGGTACGCCGACGAGGAGCGCACGCTGACCCTGACTCTGAACGAGCTGCAGAGCCTCTACACGATCCGGCTGCGGCACGCGATGGCCGCGCTGCAGGCAGTGACCCGGCGCCGGGAGCTGCCGCAGGTGGCCGCGAGCGCGCGGGACGACTGCATCGCAGCGATCCAGGCGCTGGACCGGTGGCACCTGGACGCGGTGGCTCGGGCCCGGACCGAGTTCTACACCCGGGTCAGGCTGGGCGAGCGGGCCACGGTGGCGCGGCATCGGTCCGAGATCGCCGACCAGGTCGCCGGGTGTAGCGGCCTAGTCGTCACTGGCGGCCATGTCGGCGTGTTGTTGCACGTGTTGCACGTCTTCGGCCTCGCCCGACTGATCACCGAGGCGCCGCACCGACCGCTGATCACCTGGTCGGCCGGGGCGATGGCGCTTTCGGACCGGGTGGTGCTCTTCCATGATCATCTGGTTCCGCCCGAGTCGGCCGGCCTCGAGCTGCGGCCGGCGGAGCTGTTCGCCGAAGGGCTGGGCATCTACTCCGGAGTGCTGCCGTTCCCGCACGCGCGCAGACGGCTCCGGCTGGACGACCCCGACCATGTACGGCAGATGGCGCAAAGGTTCTCACCGCGCCGCTGTCTGGTGCTGCTCGACGGAGTCCGGGTGGACCTGCGCGACGACGAGCCGTTTCCTGCCGGCGCCCGCTGGCTGCCGGCGGCGTGATGGAGGGCACCAAGGCGAGACGGCGCAAGCTGGCCGTTAACCGGCTGCGCGAGAACACAACGCTCGATGACGCCGCGCTGCGGCGTTTCTTCGACCGCCATGACTTCCCGATCGTCGAGGGCTCCAGCTGCACGTTCGCGGTGCGAGCGGAGGCGGATGAGGTGTTTGTCCGGCATCGGGTGCTGGGGCTGCCCGAAAACCTCCCGATGCGCCGGGTCGAGCACACCGACCTGTGGTTCGCGGTGGTCGAGCTTCCGGCCAGCTCCCGGGTGGAGTACCAGTTCGAGCTGCGCCGTGGCGAGGTTTGGGAACGGTTCAACGACCCGGCCAACCCGCGGATCGCCCGCAGCCCGGTCGGCAACTCCTCGGTCTGCTTCGGCCCCGGGTACCGGGTGCCGGACTGGGCCCAGTACGACCCCGAGGCGCGACCCGGCGAGCTGCTCGAGCTGCAGATCCGCAGCCAGGCGCAGCGCCGGGACAACCGGGTGACCCTCTACCTCCCGGCCCGGTTCCGCGACACCGCCCGGTACCCACTGCTGGTGGTGCACGACGGTGCCGACTTCTTGGAGTACGCCTCGATGAAGACGGTGCTGGACAACCTGATCCACCGGCTGGATATGGCCGAGACCGTGGTCGCGTTCACCTCGCCGGGGGATCGGCTGGCCGAGTACCCGAACAGTGGCTCGCACGCACGCTGGATCGCGCACGAGCTGATCCCGGAGCTGGAGACCCAGTTCCCGCTGCTGGCGAAGCCGTCGGCGCGGTGCCTGATGGGGTCGAGCTTCGGCGCGGTCGCCTCCCTCAGCACTGCCGTACGGTATCCGCAGACCTTCGGGTCACTGCTACTCCAGTCGGGTTCGTTCGTCTTCACCGACGTCGGCGACGACCACGGGGAGGGACCGGCCTTCGACCCGGTGGTGAAGTTCGTGAACCGCTACCGGGCCAGGCCGACCCGGGTGGCGGAACGGCTGTTCATCTCCTGCGGGGTGTTCGAGCCGCTGATTGTGCCGAATCGGTCGATGCTGCCGGTATTCGCCGAGACCGGAATGACCGTCAACTACGTGGAGTCCCGCGACGGACACAACTGGGAGTCCTGGCGGGACCGGTTACGCGACGGGCTCAGCTGGATCTTCCCCGGAGACGCCCTGTTTTTTTATGAGTAAGTTGTCTACGAGTAGCGCGAGGTCCTCAGGGCTGTCCGGCTCGTCCGGTTCGTCCGGTTCGAACCGGGGCGGCACGCTGGCGGCGATGTCCGGGCTCTGCTGCAGGTGCTTGCGGGCCCAGTAGATCTTGGACCGGTGGACCCGGGCCGGCGTACCGAGCGCCAGCGAGTCCGGCGGGATGGGCCGGGACTTGGTCACCACGCTGCGCGCCCCGATCACGCTGCCGGAGCCGATGCTGCTGCCCGGAAGAATGAACACCTCCTCGCCGATCCAGACGTGGTCCCCGATGGTGATGGACGCCGACTTGTTAATCCGCTCACCGGTGACCCCGTCGTAGATCGGGTGCGAGTCGTCGGCCTTGACCCTGATCTTGGTCGAAATCAGCAGGTCGTTACCGATAGTTACGTCGGCACCCTCGGCGGAGTTGATCTGGAGATCGGGCCCGCAGTAGATGTCGGTTCCCAGGCTGACGTGACAGCCCAGGCCCAGGGTGATCCGGCCGCGGAACGAGGACCGGGAACCGATCCGTACCGTGCAGTTGTCCCGGTGGAAAATGATGACGCCGTGGAACATGACCGCGTCGCCGAAGACGACGCTGCAGTTTGAGCCCTTGAACTCAACCAAGGACCCGGCGATGGCAGCCGGCGTCCCGGTGATGCTGTTGCCGTTCGCGTCACTGTAGGTGGTGATCTGGGCGGTTCGAAGGATGACAGGCATGGGACTCCTAGGATCGATGGTGGACCTGGCTCCCGATAGTCAGATACCTCGTAAAGGCCCACGCTACGAAGTCCCTGTGCACGTTCTTCGGCGGGGGCCGCTGGCGGATTCGCGTCCCGGTGGGTCCAGCCGGTATCGTGGCCCGCTGGCGGCGTCACCCCACCAGGTGCACTCCGCCAGCCGATGCGGGCCCGCAGAGCGGTCCGGATCAAGCATTCGCCCTCCTGCCATGGGGACGTCCCATGGCCGCCAAGACCAGAGGAGGTGGAGTTCGCGCATGCGTAAGTACGAAGTCATGGTCATCATGGACCCCGACACCGATGAGCGTACGGTCCAACCCACGCTCGAGCAGTACCTGACCGTCATCACCAAGGGTGGTGGCACCGTTGACAACCTGGACATCTGGGGGCGTCGCCGTCTGGCGTACGAGATTCAGAAGAAGTCCGAGGGCATCTACGCGGTGATCGAGCTGACCGCAGAGCCGGCCGATGTGAGCGAGCTGGATCGTCAGTTCACCATCAATGAGTCGATCATGCGGACCAAGGTCATTCGTCCGGACATTCGCTGATCCACCAATCGGCGATCTGGCTGCTCAGCTGTCAGTGATTCCTGGCACGCTGGGAACCCACTGACCTCCGCTCCAACACAGGCGGAAGCCACCCGAACACCAACGCTCAACGGAGACCTACATGGCAGGCGAAACCCCCATCACCCTGATCGGCAACCTCACCGCCGATCCGGAACTGCGCTTCACCCCTTCCGGCGCTGCCGTGGCCAACTTCACGGTGGCCTCGACGCCGCGGACGTTCGACCGTCAGACCAACGAATGGAAAGACGGCGACGCGATGTTCCTCAACTGCGCCGTCTGGCGGCAGGCTGCGGAGAACGTCGCTGAGTCCCTGCAGAAGGGGATGCGCGTGATCGTGCAGGGACGGCTCAAGTCTCGAAGCTACGAGACTCGCGAGGGTGAACGCCGTACGGTCTTCGAGGTCGATGTCGACGAGATCGGCCCCGCTCTGCGGTACGCCACGGCGAAGGTCACCCGTTCCTCGGGTGGCGGTGGCGGCCAAGGTGGCGGCGGCGGTCGGCAGTCCGGTGGTGGCGGCAGCAGCAGCTACGGGGACGATCCCTGGGCGACCGGCAGCACCGGTGGTGGCCAACAGGGGAGTTCCCGTTCCTCCGGCTCCGACCCCTGGGCAACGCCCCAGAGTGAAGAGCCACCGTTCTGATCCGTTCCCGGATCCGAACAGCTAGGTAAGAAACAGCATCAGGCACATTCCGGCCACGGGAAACAGGTCCCCGGCCGGGCTCGAAAGGAGAGCACCACAATGGCCAGTACCCCACCTGTTCAGCGCAAGGTCAAGAAGAAGTCGAACCCTCTCAAGGCCGGCCAGAACATCGATTACAAGGACACCGCGACCCTGCGGAAGTTCATCTCCGAGCGTGGAAAGATCCGCGCCCGCCGGGTGACCGGGCTGTCTGTTCAGGAACAGCGCAAGGTCGCCATCGCCATCAAGAACGCCCGCGAGGTTGCGCTGTTGCCGTACGCCTCGACGGCCCGCTGAGTCGAGGAGGCACAGACATGAAGCTCATTTTGACTGCAGCCGTCGACAAGCTTGGCGATGCCGGTGACGTGGTGGAGGTGCGTGACGGCTACGGCCGCAACTTCCTCATCCCGCGTGGCTACGCCATTCGTTGGACCCGCGGCGGCGAGAAGCAGATCGATGGCATCAAGCGGAGCCGTGACGCCCGCGAGATCCGTGGTCTCGACCACGCTCAGGAGGTCCGTCAGCAGATCGAAGGCCTGTCCATCGAGCTGCCGGTTCGTGCCGGTAGCACGGGCAAGCTTTTCGGTGCGGTGACGGCCGCCGACGTGGCGGGCGCGATCAAGAAGGCCGGCGGTCCGTCGGTCGACAAGCGGTCGATCGAGATCGGCAAGCCGATCCGGAACATCGGCACCCACACCGTGGGTGTGAAGCTGCACGACGCGGTCACCGCGCACGTGCCGCTGACGCTCGTCGCTCAGGGCTGACCCGAGCCGTACGCATCCACAGCACCAGTCTGCGCTCCGGCGCAGGCTGGTGCTTTGTGCGTTCACGGCCAGCTGCGTCGTAGCGCCGGCGGGGGCCGTAGGGTCGAGGGGTGAGCATCCCGGTGGACCCCGCCAGCCTGCTGATGCGGCGACGACTGCTCGCCGCCGGGATCGGCCTGCTGCTGTTCCTCAGCCTGGTGCTACCTCATGTCGGCATCCAGGACCAGACCGGTCCCGGACGATCGCTGCTCCCGGCGGGTGTGTACTTTCTCAACGTCCAAGCGGCGGCATTCGGCCCGGCCGGGTCGTCGGCGCTGGCCTTCGCCTTGAACGTCACCTACCTCGGCATCGCGCTGCACCAGTTTGGCCTGCTGCTCGCACTGGTCACCTTCTGGATCGTCGCCGCCGAGGACATCAACCGGTGGCTCTGGCGAATGATGGTGGTGGCGGGCTGGTTGCTCGCGGTCGGGGCGGTCATCAGCGTGGTCGGCGGCGTCCTGATCGGGGCCGCGGGTGTCCCGGCTCTGCTGGGCTATGCCTGGCTGCCGGCCCTGCTGGCCGGAGTCGCGCTGATCATCTCGGCGCGACGAGCCAAGGACCGGATCGACTACTCCTGGTTCCAGGCGAGGCCGGAGCTGCAGTAGGCGAAAGGGCTCAGCTGAAGTCCAGCTCGCCGGTGCGCTCACGCTTGAGCTCAAAGAAGTACGGGTACTTCGCCAGCGTCACGGTGGCGTCCCACAGCTCGCCAGCCTCCTCACCGCGCGGAATCTTGGTGATCACCGGGCCGAAGAAGGCGACGCCGTTCACGTGAATGGTCGGTGTGCCCACGCCCTTGCCTACCTTGTCCATGCCCGCGTGATGGCTCTCCCGCAGGGCATCGTCGTACTCGGTGGACTCCGCGGCCTGCGCCAGCTCGGCCGGCAGGTCCAGCTCGGCCAGCGACTCCGCGACCACCGACGCCAGGTCCTTATTGCCCTGGTTGTGGATGCGGGTCCCCAGAGCGGTGTACAGCGGGGACAAGATCTCGTCACCCTTCAGCTGCGCCGCGGCGATGGCCACCCGGACCGGACCCCATGCCCTCTCCATCGCCTCTCGATAGTCGTCAGAGAGATCCTGACCCTCGTTCAGGACCGAGAGGCTCATCACGTGGAACTGGGTCTCGATGTTCCGCACCTTCTCCACCTCCAGGACCCAACGGGAGGTGATCCAGCAGAACGGACACAGCGGGTCGAACCAGAAGTCGGCACGGTCGCGGGTGCCGTTGGTAGCAGCCTGCTCGGCCACGGCAGTGGAGGAAAGGGTGTCAGTCATGAGCGCTCCTGGAAGGGCCCCGGGCAAGCCGGCAGCGTGGTCCTCATAGGTGCCGACACGGCGTCGGCACCACCTGTCTGGCTCAACCACGGCCGCGCGGAACTTGTTCCGTTGAAGCCGGACCTTGGCGCAGATCGTTGCGCTGGGCGCTTCGACCTGGCAATGTAAGCGCTTACGGCCATGTGAACCGACGGGGCTGCCCGAGGAGCGAGGTGGAACTGCGTGAGCCGACAGCCGGAGAGTTCCGCGACCGCCACCATCTACTCCGTGGCCGAGCGTGCCGGCGTCTCCATTGCCACCGTGTCCCGGGTACTGCGAGGGACCGACACGGCGTCCGCCACCGCGACCCAGAAGGTGCTCGAGGCGGCCCAGTCTCTCAACTACGTACCGCAGAACTCCGCACGGAGCCTGGCGACCCGCCGCTATTCCGCCCACGCCATGGTGATCGGGGCCATGACCGGCCCGTACTACTCGGAGTTGATCATGGGCTACGAGGCCGCCGCCGCGCGGCACGGGCAAAGCGTGGTGCTGGTGGTGGCCGATGCTCAGCAGGACCCGCTGACCGACGTACGCAATGTCCGTGGCCGCGTCGACGGGGTGCTGATGGCCCACTTCGCCGTCGCCTCCGAGGCGATACAGCGGCTCGGGCAAACGATGCCGGTCGTCGTCGTGGGACGGGACGAGGTCCCGGGCTGCGACCTGATCTCCAGCGAGAATCTAACCAGCGCCACCGACCTGACCGCCCACCTGCTGAGCCACGGCCGGCGCAAGCTGCTCTTCGCCGGCGACCCCGACGGGTCGACCGATGTGCGGGACCGTTACCGCGGTTTCGTCGAAGCCCACCGAGCGCTCGGGCTGCGCGCCCGAGCGGCCGGCGTACGGGTGCCGCAGACCGAGGACGGCGGTGCGGCCGCCGTCTCGCGGATCTTCAAGCGGCGCAAGGACATCGACGGGCTCGTCTGCGCCAACGACGAGCTGGCCCTGTCGCTGATGACCGGGCTGCAGCGCCGTGGCGTGAGCTTCCCCGACGACATGGTGGCGGTCGGCTGGGACGACGTGAACGCAGCCCGCTATGTGGCGCCGGGACTTACCACGGTACGTCAGCCGGTCCGCGAGATGGGTGCGCTGGCGGCCGAGGTGTTGCACCGCCGAGTGGCCGGTACGCCACCGGGCCCGCCGCAGATCCTGC
This sequence comes from Propionibacteriaceae bacterium, assembly GCA_025965155.1. Classification (GTDB taxonomy): domain Bacteria; phylum Actinomycetota; class Actinomycetes; order Propionibacteriales; family Propionibacteriaceae; genus Microlunatus. Next base: position 67,741 of record JAOPXN010000090.1, on the reverse strand, counting down.
CGACAACAGTGGTGCTCCGCGCCTCCTGTGGCTGCCCGACCGACTAGGTAGCTCCCGCCTCGCTCAGGCCACACCGGTCAGCTCGGGATGGCTGACCAGCAACGCGACCCCGCACAGCGCAAGTACGCGGGCGCGCATCAGGAAGGACGAGACGATCATGTGGGCGGTCTTCGGATTCAGCCTGCGGTCGCGCCGGCCCCGGCAAGGTGCGGGCCCATCGCGTAGGTGCTCATCGAGATACAGCAATGCCGACAGCACGTCGGAGAACTCGGTGTCGCTGTCGGCGGTCTGGTGCAGTAGCCGCAGGTGCGCTGCGCGCAGAGCGGGCCCGGGACTGCTCCCAAGATCGTCGTCGAAGATCCGCCGGCACCTGTCGTAGGCGTTCAGGCCTTCGGTGTAGCGGCCGGCCTGTTCCAGCGCGCCCAGCAGGGCGAGCCAAGCCCGCTCGTTGATGCGGTCGGTGGCAGTGGCGTGTTGCGCCCAGCGGATCGCATCGTCGGTCCTCCCCAGCGCGGTGGCGGTTTCTGCGGCAAGAATCTTCGCCTTGACGGTGTCAGCGGCGTGCCGGGCGCGCGCCTCCTCGGCCCATTCCGGCAGCAGCTCGTCACCGAGCAGTGGGCCTCGGAGCAGCTCCAGCGCCTGCACCAGAGCCGGGTATGCCTCGGACGGCGTCGCCCGTTCGGCCTGGCGGACAAGGCGTTCGAAGTCGTGGAGGTCCAGTCGGACCAGTGCCGGATCGAGCCAGTAGCCGCCATGGGAAGTGCGGAGCGGACCGGTCTTGGTGTGTCCAGGTTGGATGCTGCGGCGCAGAACGCTGACATAGCTTTCCAGCGTGCTCGTCGCCCCTACCGGGGGGCGCCCGTCCCAGAGGGTCTCGATCAGCTCCGCTTTGGAGATGGGCGTGCCGAGCTGCAGTAGCAAGATCTCAAAAATCCGTCGCGGCTTGACCCCTCCGATGTCGGCAGAGGTCAGCACCGTTGTTCCGGTGTGGATCCTCAGGTTGCCGATCAGCTGGACGGAGATGGGCATACTGCTGTCTTGCGCTCGCTCCACGTTATTCCCCCGAATACGCCAGAAGACACTCCCGGACATCCTGTCAGAGAGTGCCGATCTTCGGAGCCGAACCGGTGAACTGGTTCACAATTTGATCTTGGTTGCGGGCGGGGTCCCGACCACCGCTGACCAAGATCATGAACGGCCGGGCACCAGCGGTGCCCGGTCGTTCATGATCATCTGCAGCTACAGCGCTGATCCTGTGGTGAAGGTCCAGGTCTGAGTGGACATGGGATTCCCTGCCAGGTCCCGTACTGCTGTGGCGCCGCCGGTGATGGTGACCCGGTACCGGGTGTTACTGGCCAGAGTCACGCCAGGGTCGAGCGTGAGCACCCGTGAACTGGTGTTGAACAGCACCTGTCCACTGATCACTGCGCCCGTGGTGGCGGAGGTCAGCCGCACCGTTGTCGCGTTGAAGCCGGTGATGGCTTCGCTGAAGTTCGCCGTGACATTGCTGTTTCGGCGGATCCCGACCGCGCCCGCGGCGGGAGACCGGGTGCCCATGATCGGAGCCGGTCCGGTGGTGAAGGACCAGGTCCTCGCCGGCATGGGATTGCCGGCGCTATCCCGAACGTCGGTCAGCGTCGCGGTGTAGGTCCGATCCGCCAGCAGGTTGCTGGTCGGGTTCAGCGTCGCAACCCTGGTCGTTGAGCTGTACGACACCGCCGCCGGGACCAGGGCGGTGCCCAGCCGAAGGACGAAGTTCGCCCCGCCGACGGTCACCGCCTCGCTGAAGGTGGCGGTGACGTTGCCCGACTGGCTGACCGACCGGGCGCCGTCGGCCGGGGTCAGCGTCGTGACCGTTGGAGCGACGAACTCGGTTCGCGGTGTCGTCACCGATGAGCGAGCCGACGGGTCTCCGGTGCCGGCAGCATTGATCGCGCGGACGTCGAACGTATAGCCCGTCTGGTTGGTCAGGGTGTCGATCACCGTAGAGGTGACGTTGCCGACAGCCGTGGTCCGTAGCGGCGTGCTGCTCGACCCGACATAGATTCGGATGGAGTAGCCGGTGATGGGTGCTCCACCGGTGTTGGCCGGTGCGGTCCAGCGGAGGGTCGCGGACGCGTTGCCGGCGGTCACGGTGCCCATCGTCGGTGCACCGGCGACCGTTGCCGCTGTCACCGGAGTCACCGCCGTCGACAGAGCCGAGTAGTCACTCGTGCTGTCGGCGGTGACCGCCGCCACCTGGAAACGGTAAGCCGTCCCGTTGGTGAGGCCGGTGACGACCAGGCTGGTCGCACCTGTCGGGGCCGGCCGGAGTGCGCCGACCTGCGCCCCAGCGGCATTCACCACTCGCACCAGGAAGGATGCACCTGCTGGCCCGCTGAAGCTGACCGTTGCCTGGGAATCGCCGGCGACCGGGGTACCGATCACCGGTACAGCGACATCCAGGCCGACCGTCAGATCGGTGAACCGCAGCCGTTCCACGTTGCTGATCCGGTCGGTGCCGTCGGCGCCCGTCCCGCGTACATGATCAACGGTCGTCACTCCATCGCTGGAAGTGATGTCGTACTCAGACCGCGGCCCGGAGAAGTTCGCGGTGTCGATGTCGGCCGCCACCGAGGTGTTGAGGATCTCCCGGACGATGCCAACGTTGCCGGGGTCGATGGTGCCCGCCATGATGTCGGCCTGCAGCTCCTTCAAGGAGTTGGCGGACCGGATCTCCTCGCCTGCCGCGTTGCGGACGTTCAGGCGGACGTTCAACCACTTGTTGCCGTCGATGATGTCGTCAGCCCCGTTGCCCCAGATCTGGTCGCTGCCGGCACCGCCGAGGATGATGTTGCCGGCACCGAACTCCTGGGCGCCGGCCGGCAGCAGGTCGGCCAAGCCGGCAATGCGCTTGATGCCCTCCTCATCGAGTGTGTTGGTCATGCCCGGAACGCTGACCTCGGTGTCCGGGTCCGACGGTGCAGTGTCGGTTCCGCGTAGCATGTCGTTCTTGTCCCAGCCGGAGAGTGCCTCGGTCAGCAGGAAGCGGTCCCTGAGCGCGTTCGGACCTTCGACAACGACCATCCGCATGTCGGAGTCGGCCGCTTCGATCGATCGGGCATGCGTGACCCAGTCGAACCCGTAGAGACCATGGTTACGCTCGATGCCGGGCCCGGCGACCATGATGTCGTCCCCGCCTTCGGCGTCGTAGTCGTCTTCGCCACTATCTCCGATGAGCACGTCATGCCCGGGCCTGTTGAGGTCGTCGAAGAACGGGGCGCCGCTGTCTCCCTGCAGCAGGTCGTTGGAGTTCCCGCCCTCCTGCCAGTCGTCACCGCCACCACCGAACACGGTGTCGGGGCCGTCGCCTGCGAGTACCAGGTCGTTGCCTTCGCCGGCGAAGGTCTGGTTGCCGTTCAGGCCGCCGTTGGAGAAGTCGTCGCCCTCGCCGGACATGATGATGTCCAGTCCAGGGCCGGCGTCGATGGCGTCGTTGCCGTTACCACCCTTGAGCACATCGTCGCCGTGGGAGTCGGTGATCTTGTCGTTGCCGTCGCCGCCCAGCACCGTGTCGGCGCCGTCGTTGCCTTCGATCACGTCGTTGCCGTCGTTGCCCCAGAAGGTGTCGTTGTCGACGCCGCCCCAGACCTTGTCGGCGCCATCGGTGCCGTTGTAGGTGGACTGCGCGTTGAGTCCCGGCCGGTCGACGGTGTTGCTGACCCGGTACCGGATCGTGCCGTCGGCCATCCGCAGCAACAGCTTGGACTCGTCGCAGGCGGACGCTGGGTCGTCGGCGACGTTGTTACCCGTGGTGGCGACGACGTTGGCCATCTCGAACTCGCAGTCGGCGACCCCGAAGACGTCCGCCTTCAATGCGGTCGCATCCGTGTTGCGCATGATCAACTCGGCGAAGGAGTTCCCTTCCAGCTGGGTACGCAGGTTGAGACCGGACGTGCGGGAAAGGTAGTACAGCCGGTCGCCGTCCTGCAGGTCTGTCATCTGGCGTTCGAAGATGTAGTTGAAGGTGGACCCGAGCAGGCCACCGAAGAGGTTCTGCGACTCGGCCAGTCCGCCGACCCAGAGCTCGATCGCATCCACCCCCGTCTTGGAGTTGGCGCCGTCATTCGCCCACGTTCCAGAGCTGTTGACGAAGTCGAAGGCGTCTGCCGGAGTATCGGCGTTCTCGGTGTTCATGTCGAACAGCAGCTGAGCGGCCGCCCGCCGGGCCTGGATGGAGGTTGCCTCCTTGATGCTGGGATGGGTGCCGTAGGCCGCCATGAAGTTGACGACGGAGTCTGGGTGTTTGAGTGCCTGGCCGAAGTCGACCCAGTCGGTGTACGGCTTGAGCGAGGACTCCGCTGTCTTGGAGTACAGGTCCTTGCGGAAGTTGTTCAGCGATGGGATACCGGTGTCCCGACCGCGGGCAATGTTGAGCGACGCAAGGTCCAGCGGTAACCCGAGCACATTGTTGCGAAGAGTGTCGGTGACGAACTCGTCGAGCTCGGCGCCGACCTGGTCGGTCATGCCCCTGGCGATCGCGCCGGCGGCCGTCGACGGTGTGAGGGTGCCGGCGCTGCTCTGGTAGTACGCGGGCGGGTTCAAGAACGCCTGCAGCAGTGGCATGCCGATATCGGTGCCAGTGCTGGTCCTACGGTCGACGGTCTCGGTCAGCATCGAGTGGCCGAACCGGTACGTGGCATGGGCGAACTCGGCCATCACGGCCGGGTCGATGCCACTGTCGGCTTGAGTGAAGGCGTTGAACGGGTTCAGGCCTGGTTGGATCTTCCGGGCGAACTCCTCGAAGACGAGGTGCTGGTACTCCATCTCGGCCACGTAGCGGGCCGCCTGGAACAGACGCTCGCCGTTCCACACACCCGGCGCGAGCTGCCACTCGTTCAGGTCGAGGTTGAGCGAGGTCACCAGCTCTTCGACGTAGGTCACCAGCCGGTTGTGCTCGGAGTGGAAGATCTGGTGGATGGCGGTCAGGCCGATGTTCTCGTTGACCCGACCATCGCCGGCGACGAAGTGGGCATCGAGCATCTCGTCGTCGTAGCTGCCTGCCGGCTGCTGCCCGGTCACCGGCGTCTGGTCGGTGTTGTCGTCCGCGGTCAGGGGCGCGCCGGTTTGGGAGTGGAACGGGGCAGCCGTGTGGGCGATGTCGTCCAGGAACGCGATCCCGATCCGCTGGACGTCTGCCGGTGGGGCCACCGGATCGGCGAGATTGCCCTCCACCAGTTTCAGGTCCTTGGTGACGTACTGGGGCAGCTTGTTCGGGCCGCGGAGGAACCGACCGTACTGGTCGGTGGCGACCATCGGGATGTTGGCCACGTCGGTGTCGGACAGTCGCATTCCGAGCTTGTCAGCTGCCTGAGCCTTGAGGTCCTTCCAGGTTGCCAAGCCGCCCGCAGCGTCTTCCAGCAGGCCGCCGGTGGATACCGGCTTCCCGGCCGCGTCGATGGCGTACTCACGGAGGAAGACCTGATGCGCTGGGTGGGATGAGTAGGTCTGGCTCTGGTCCACCCAGGGCGAGTTCGTGTTGGTTCCGTCCTGGATGTCGTCGGCCGTCCCCAGCACGCCGTCCGGTCCGGGCTGGTTCTCTGCGCGGCTCATGATCATGAACGGCGCGCGGGCGGCGCTGCCGTCAACCATCAACGGGTCGTCTGCGGCCAGCGGCATCATGACGTACTTCTTGGACTTCTTGGTGAAGTCGATGCCGTGGTCGAAGAACTGACCAAAGAGCGCGAACATGCCGTTGTAGGGCGACGACAGGCCGAAATCCGTTGTGACATTGGGAATGTCCAGCGTTTCACCCTCCTCGACGCAACCGGCAGGCAGGCCGTTGGCGTCACAGGGGACCGCGGTCGGCTCATCGTTGACGGTCCGGTGTGCCTTGCCCGCGGCTGCGATTGCCGCCGGGTTGGTGGCGGTCTGGTCGACGATCACATTGCTGATGAACCGAGGCTCGGCGTCGGTCAGGTTCTGGTTCACCGACTTGTACGTCTGACCGCCGGCCGTGGTTCGCCACTGGGGCGCCGCGAGCCTTGGGAACGGCAGGCTCGAGGTGCCGAAGGTGCGCTGGCCAGCTACCAGGTTGTTGTCGGATCCATCAACCGTGCGCAGGCCGTACGGAAGCAGCGGGTTGGCGATCTGATACGGCCCGGGGCCCAGTAGCGGCTGGCCGGGGACCGGCTTTCCTTCGGAATCCTCTTTGGTGGCGTGGTTCTCGGCGATCTTGATCTGCTTCAGGATGAAGCGGAGGTCGCCTGCGTTGAGTGTGAGTCCCTGACCCACTGGCGCGGCCTGAGCGCTCGGCGCAAGAGCGGCGGGCAGCAGCCCTACTCCCAGTGCGAGTGCTGTCAGGCCGGACGTGAGCTTGCGCGCGGCCGACGATGTGAGTCCGCCGAAGCGCGCAGTTCTTTCCCGCTTTTGGGCGCGGGCATGCTGATCTGGCATCTATCCCCCGAGGTCGTGTTGGCTTACCGGGGGTCGTGTGACCCAGAGCGGTAGCCGAGTGTCCCAAGGTTGCATGATCAGGCTTTGGAAAACCTTGAGTCCGGGTCCGGACGGGCGGCCGTCTTGTCGCTGGATTTCGGCCGGGCCAGCCAAGGTTTTCCCAAGGGTGGACCGGCAGAGTGGTTTTCGCCTGACACCCGCAGTCCCACCTGCAAAGGCGGCGAGCTGTCACCTCGTCGCTGTGTTCGGGCCCAAGTCCCCGTCCTCCGGCAACCCCCCCTGCGGGGGGACGGGGATTGAGGCGTTGCATCGCACGGTGATCTTGGTCGCCGGCGCCGTGTCAGGTGTGAGGTTGCGGGTCCCACGTTCTAGGGGTGCGCGAGAACCGCTATTAGGGGTGCTCCTTTGGCCGGCAATCGGGGACGCTTGTCAAGCAAGAGGAACGACAGTCCCCCAAGAAGAGGTCCCCATGATCCGCGTCCTGTTAGTCGATGACCACACGCTGGTGCGGTCCGCCGTAGCCGCGGTTCTGAACGCAGCCGAAGGTATTGAGGTTGTGGGGGAGTGCTCCGACGGAGCCCAGGTGACGAGTGTCGCCCGCACGGTGCAGCCTGACCTGGTGCTAATGGATGTTCGGATGCCGATCACTTCGGGCATCGACGCGACCCGGCACCTGGTGGCTGAGCTGCCGGACGTGCGCGTTGTCATGCTGACGGCGTCGGGCACCAGGCGGAACATGGAGGCGGCGGCAGAGTCCGGCGCAGTTGGATTCCTGGCCAAGGGTGGCAGCCCGCACCAGTTGGTCGACGCGGTACGCGCTGTCGCCGCCGGCGGGACAGCCTGGCCGTGCGACATGCCAACGGCGACGCTGATCGAGTGCCACTGACGTTCGGGGAAGCGCCAGCTCATCCGCCGGCCGCGGGACGGCGAAGCCGAGGGGGCTCGATGTCCGTGCCAACCCCGCCTTCGCCAGCCGCCAGCCCAGCCAGCAACTGATCGGTCCAGTCGACCAGGCCATCCACGTCGATGTCGTACGGCGGGGCCTCCGCGTACCCCAAGATCCGGGCCCGGGCGCGCAGCAGCAGAGTCCTTGCCCCGGCCGCGTTCCCGCGCAGTACGTGGGTCAGGCCCACGGCAAGCTGAGCAAGGCCCTGCCACAGGTCACGCTCCTCGGCCGCAGCCGACTTCCAGGTACCTTCCAAGATCTCGTGGGCATGGAAGGGCATCCCGTGATCCAGCAGCCGCTGTGCCTCGACCAGGGCTGGCGTTGGGGGAAGGACCAGGTCATCGGGAATGCGCGGCACCCCCTCCACGCCATGTGGCAACGGACGTCCGAGCCCGTCGCGTGGGCGCGCGTTCCGGGCGCGTCCGCTGGCATCCCGGTCTCTGCTGTTCTGCGACACAGACCCGTTCTACCGCCTGTGCACCAGAGCATGTCCTGGTCTCAGACAGTGGCGCCGACCCGCATCCAGCGGTCGCCGCGTGCCCGCACCACCAGGGTCACCATCCGAGCGGTGATAAAGCCTCCGTAGGCGACCCACAGCCACAGCAGACCGGCGTGCTGAGCGTTGACGACCAGCGCCAGCGGCACGTACGCCAGCAGCGCCAGCAGTCCAGCCAAGGCCAGGTACCGGCCATCGCCGGCGCCGATCAGAACTCCGTCGAGGACGAAGACCACCCCGGCAACGGGGGTGATCAGTGCCACGACAACCAGCACGTGTCCAACCAGTTCCTGCACCTGCGGGTCAGGGCTGAACAACCCCACGTACAAGGGACGGGCCAGGAGCACCGCGCTACCGAAGACGACGCCGCACAAGACACCCCAGCCGACCATCCTGCTGGTCATTGCCCGCCCGAGCCCCACCTCGCCGGCACCGAGCAGTCGGCCGATGATGGCCTGCCCGGCGATTGCGAGGGCGTCGAGCGCGAAGGCCAGCAACACCCACAAAGAGTTGACCACCTGGTGCGCGGCCAATGCGACCGCCCCGCCGGTCGCCGCCACCAGCGTGGTCAGGGTGATTGCGGCATGCAGCGTGGCTGTACGAGCGACCAGCCAGACCCCCGACCGTGCCGCGGTGAGTATCCCGCCCAGTCGTAGCCGGATCTCCGCATGTTCTCGGAGCGCACCGCGAACGACGACGGCTGCCAGGTAGACCGCGGCGCCGGTCTGGGCGATCAGCGTGCCGGCCGCCGATCCCGCGATACCGAGACCGAGACCGTAGACCAGGCCGAAGTTGAGGGCGATGTTGGCCAGGTTGGTGGCGATGGCGACGTAGAGCGGTGTCCGGGTGTCCTGCAGCCCTCGGAGTACGCCGGTACTGGCCAGCAGCAGCAGGATGGAGGGGAGCCCGCACGCCGCGATCCGGAGATACGTCGTCGCGTGGGTCGCCACGTCGGGAGCTACGGCGTACCAGCCGATGATGGTCGGCAGCAGCAGTTGGAGCAGCACGCACAGCCCCACGCCCAGGCCCAGCCCCAGCGCCAAGCCGTCCAGGCCGCCCGCGAGCGCGGCGGGTCGGTCGCCGGCTCCGAGCCGGCGGGCCACCATCCCGGTGGTGCCGTAGGCCAGGAAGATGCACAGACCGGTGAGCACCCCGAGCACGTTGGCAGCGATTCCGAGACCGGCAAGCTGGGATGTGCCGAGGTGCCCGATGATGGCCGAGTCGGCCAGCAGAAGCAGCGGCTCAGACACCAAGGTGGCAAAGGCCGGGATCGCGAGCGCGAAGATCTCCCGGTCCAGTGCGCGGGTCGAGGGCGGCACAGCGGTGGTCACCGTTTAGCAGTATCAGGCCCTGGTGCCCCATGGCCGGGGGCATCCCGCAGCACCGGTCAGACCGGGCTCGGTGTCATCGTGTACCTGATCGACAGGTACTCATTGATCCCCTCGAACCCGCCCTCTCGGCCCAGCCCCGACTGCTTGATGCCGCCGAACGGTGCCGCCGCGTTGGAGATGACTCCGGCGTTGAGACCCAGCATGCCCGTCTCCAGCCGTTCGATCATCCGCTGCCCGCGTGCCAGTCCGTCGGTGTAGGCATAGCCCACCAGTCCGTACGGGGTGTCGTTGGCCAGCCGAACCGCTTCGTCCTCGTCCGAAAACTGCCTGATTGCGACGACGGGGCCGAAGATCTCAGTTGAGTTGATGGCGGCATCAGCCGGCACGTCCACGAGCACTGTGGGCTGGTAGAAGTAGCCATCGCCTTCGATCCGCTGGCCTCCGGTCAGTACGGTGGCGCCGCGGCTGACGGCGTCTTCCACCAGATCGGCCACCTTCTGTACCGCCTTCGGCTCGATCAGCGGTCCAATGTCGGTGTCCGGGTCGGTGCCGTCGCCAACCTTCAGTCTGCTCACCCGCTCCGCGATCCGCTGGCTGAACTCGTCGGCGATTGAAGAGTGCACCAGGAACCGGTTGGCGGCTGTGCAGGCTTCGCCCATGTTCCTGAACTTGGCCTGCATGGCGCCCTCGATCGCCTTGTCCAGGTCGGCGTCCTCGAACACCAGGAACGGCGCATTGCCGCCGAGCTCCATGGACGTCCGCAACACGTTGTCGGCTGCCTGCTTGAGCAGGCTCACCCCGACCGGCGTGGATCCGGTGAAGCTCAGCTTGCGCAGCCGGGGGTCGCTCAGGATTGCGGCCGAGGTGTCTTTGGATGTGCTGGTGGTGATGACATTGACCACCCCGTCCGGGAGCCCGACGTCGACCAGGAGCTGAGCGACGTACATGGTGGTCAGGGGGGTGAGGGCCGCCGGCTTCACGACCACGGTGCACCCGGCCGCTAGAGCGGGGCCGATCTTGCGGGTAGCCATCGCCAGCGGGAAGTTCCACGGCGTGATCAGGAAGCAGGGCCCCACCGGGTGCCGGCTGACCACAGTACGGCCGGTTCCTTCCGGGTTGGCGCCGTACCGTCCGGTGATCCGTACCGCCTCCTCGGAGAACCAGCGCAGGAACTCCCCGCCGTAGGTGAACTCGCTGCCGGACTCGGCGAGCGGCTTGCCCATCTCGAGCGTCATCAGCAGGGCAATGTCATCCCGGCGTTCCTGTAGGAGATCGAACGCCTGCCGCAGGATCTCTGCTCGTTGCCTGGCCGGCGTGGCAGCCCAATCCTCGGCCGCCCCTACCGCCGCGTCGAGCGCACGGGTGGCGTCGTCGGCGTCGGCATCGGCGACCGACTTGATGACCTTGCCGGTGGCGGGGTTCTCCACATCCAGCGTGCGGCCCTGAGTGGCGTCGACCCACTTCCCGCCGATCAGCAGTCCGGAGGGAACTCGGTTCAGCAGCGCGGACGGATCGGTCGGCATCATCACTCCTCGGGGGTTCGCGGTGGGGATCGGTATCTGTTCGACGCTACTCCAGTGGTTGGCGATCATCCCCAGACCTCGGCACCGCTTCCGAAGGATCCGCAGCATTCACAGCAAACTCGCCAGGCAGGGTCCGAGAACTGCCATCATCGGCTGTCACCATGGCGGAAGGAGTCCCCTGCCGGTGCCGGTCCGGCCGGCCAACTTCCCAAAATTGCCGACTGACCACCTGGCGCGGCAGGGGACTCTATCCACCGTCTGGCCCGAGTTGTCCACAGGTTCTTCCACACTGTGGAGAATTACAGGCGTGTCATTTGCGCTCACCGACAGTGCTGACGGGCGTGCCGCGCTGGGGTCCGACGGCGTGAGCGGGTGGGGCTGTCGGCTACCTCCAGAGCGTGGCGATGCCGAAGGCGGCTGCCATCCCACCCATGCCGATCAGGATGTTCCAGTTGCCGAGGTCGCTCATAAACGGGATGTACTGACCGGCGACGTAGTAGGTGATCAACCAGGCCACCCCGAGCAGGCCCACCGTGATGAAGACAGGCGGCACCCAACGTCGGCTGCTCGGAGCCTTCACCTTCTTGGCTTGGGCCTCGGCATTGGCCCTCTGCTTCTTGGCCTCAGCGGACTTGCGCGTTCTCGACTCGGGCACACTCTCTCCTTGCTGTTGACTGGGTAGCGTAGTCAATGACACGTAACCTTAGCCATTGTGCGCCGACCGGCCTTCCATGTCGCGGGTCGAGGAAGGGAGTGAGGTGTCCAGTCGAACCGCCGCCGACGTATTCGCGCGGGGCCGCCGCGTCCTGCTCCGTGCCTCCTCCCGGCAGCGACGGCGCAACTCCGACCGGACGGCGACCGGACGGCTGCTGACCGCTACGGTATGCCTGCTGGCCGGGCTGATGGTCGTCGTCAGTGCGCTGAATGCTCGGGGGATCGACCTGCGGCCCGGCCGCAACACCGACCTGGTCAGCCTGGTGCAGTCCCAGTCGCGGCGCAACGCGGAGCTGGCACGACAGCTGACGGGGCTGCGTGCGCAGGTCGACGCCCTTACTGCTGACCGGAACGCCGACACCGACCTCTCTCCCCAGTTGGCTGAGCAGGCCCGGTACGCGGGGCTGCAGGCGGTCACCGGACCGGCGGTCACGGTCACCCTCGACGACGCCCCCACCTCCGTCATTGCCGAAGGCGTCGAGGCTGACTACCTGGTGGTGCACCAGCAGGACATCCAGGCCGTGGTGAACGCCTTGTGGGAAGGCGGTGCGGAGGCGATGACCATTCAGGGTCAGCGAGTGATCTCGACCACAGGCATCAAGTGCGTCGGCAACACGGTGGTGCTGCACGGGATCCCGTACGCACCCCCGTACGTGATTCGGGCTGTCGGCAGCCAGGACCGGATGGCGGCGTCGCTGAACAAGTCGGACTTCATCGGGATCTACAAGCAGTACGTGGCCGCGTACGGCCTGGTCTACGACGAGCGGACCGAGGCCCGGGCCCAGCTCCCGGCACACGAGGGTGCCTTGGAGCTGCAGTATGCCCGCTCCTACCAGGGCGAGGACCCTCCCACCAGCACCGAGACCCCCCGCTGACTAGTCGAAACCTCCGGGCCCCGGTCGGCGTGCCGCGGCAGCAGTGACTACTCGCCGGGGTTCGAACCCCTGGCGGTCCGCTCCAACCCTTCCGCTGACTAGTCGGAACTTCCCGGCTCCGGGCGGCGCGCCGCGGCGGCAATGACTACTCGGCGGATAAGAGGTTGGATGCGATCTCGCCCGTTCGCCGTGCGGCTCAGGCGGAACGGGTCGACATCAGCGGTGCCATACCGGCGGCCCGCTCGGGGGCTTCTGCGTCTCCGCAGGTCGCGAGCCAGTTGGCCAGCATCTGGTAGCCCCCTTCGGTCAGCACCGACTCAGGATGGAACTGCACCGCCTCCACCGGAAGTGTCTTGTGCCGGACCGCCATGATGACCCCGCTGGCGGTCCGGGCGGTGGCCTCGAGGACATCGGGCAGCGACTCCGGCTCGATCGCCAGTGAGTGGTACCGGGTTGCGGTGAAGGGCGACGGCAGGCCGGCCAGCACGCCTGCGCCGCTGTGCTCGATCAGCGACGTCTTCCCGTGCAGCAGCTCAGGTGCCCGGTCGACCACTCCGCCGTAGGCGACGCCAATCGACTGCAGTCCGAGACAGACGCCGAAGATAGGCACGGTGCCTGCCAGGTTTCGGACAACGTCGATGCAGACGCCGGCTTCCTCTGGCGTGCCGGGTCCGGGCGAGAGCAGCACACCGTCGAAGGGGGCCGCGAAGTCAGGGTCGGCGAACCGTGGATCGTCGTTGCGCCACACCTCGACTTCGGCGCCAATCTGGGCAAGGTACTGCACCAGGTTGTAGACGAAGGAGTCGTAGTTGTCGATCACCAAGATCTTGACGGCAGGCACCCCTCCATTGTCGCAGGCTCCCGAGCCACCCCCCGTTCCGCCGCCGCCCCTCTGCCGACGCGTCACCTCCTCCGCAGTTCTGGCGGTGTGTCGCCGCTGAAGTGACGCGTGGACGCTGGGCCGTTTCTCCAGCGGACGGGCGCTTACAGGTCTCGCCGGCCGAACCCGCCAGACGGGCTCGGCTCACCGGCGGAGACCGGCGGGCCACCCTCCGGCGCACCGGTGGGCCAGCGCTGCCGCACACCCGTTGAACATCGTCCAGCCGACCCGCGCCGCCCGTAGCATCCGACTGACGGCGCCGCAAACCTGCTCCACCCCGCCGATTAGTCACTGCCGCCGCGCCACGCCGCCCAGACCCCGGAAGTTCCGACTAGTCAGCGGGATTGGTTGGGGGCCGACGGGCCTAGCGCACTCCGCGGGGGCGGAACTGGACGCTGATCCGGGGACCGACGGCTTTGCTGGTCTTGGGAATCGCGTGCTCCCAGGTGCGCTGGCAGGACCCGCCCATCACAATCAGGTCGCCGTGCCCGAGGTTCTGCTTGATCGCGGGCCCGCCGCCGCGGGGCCGCAGCATCAGGGAGCGCGGTGATCCGAGCGACACAATGGCAACCATCGTGTCGCTGGACTTGCCGCGCCCGATGGTGTCGCCGTGCCAGGCGACCGAGTCCTTCCCATCGCGGTACAGGCACAGGCCAGCGGTCCTGAACGGCTCACCCAGCTCCTCGGCGTAGTGGGCGCTCAACAGGTCGCGGGCATGCGTCAGCACCGGATGCGGCAGCGGGTCCTGCTCGCCGTAGAAGCAGAGCAGCCGCGGCACCTCGACGACTCGGTCGTACATCTGTCGTTCCTCGGCATGCCACGGTACGCCGTCGACGAGATCCTCGAACAGCGAGTCAGCACCCGTCAGCCAGCCGGGCAGCAGGTCGATCCACGCGCCACGGCTGAGCTGTTCCCGCCGGATCCGGCCGGCCAGCGGGCCCACTTCGATGTCGTCACCGAGGTCGAACAGCGACCCCTGACCGAGAAAGGAATCCTGACCCAGAATGGACATGGCGACAGTCTAGGACAATTCGCCCACTCGTTCGAATAAGTCAGGCCTCAGCTCACCCAGACGTGCTAGACGCGCTCGCGGTCGGGTCGCCGCTCGGTGTCGGGGTCGGGACGGGCGGAGCGTTGGTGCTGGACGGTTCCGGAGCGGGACTCGGCTCAGGCTTGGGGATCGCCACGGTGAGCTTGATATCGGTGTTCCGGGACACCTTCGTGCCAGCCTTCGGATCCTGCTCGATGACCGTGCCGGCTGGCTGGTCGCTCTCCTTCTCCGTGAAGCTCGGTGTGTCGAAGCCTGCGGCTTTGGCGTCATCCTCAGCTCGCTGACGGGAGGAGCCAATGAAGTTCGGCACCTCCGACTGCCCAGTGGCGACCGTCAGGACGACCTCGCTGCCAAGCGGGGCCGACTCGCCTTCGGCGGGCTCGACGGTCAGTACCTCGTCCTTCTTCGCGTCCGCGGGTTCCGTCTGGGCATCTTGTACCTTGACGGTGAAGTCGGCGCTCTCCAGCGCCTTCTTGGCGTCGTCAACATCCTTGCCGACCAAGCCGTTGGGCACCTTCGCCATCTTCGGGCCGACGTTGATCGCCACCGTGACTGTGCTGTTGGCCGCCACCTGGTTGTCGCCCGGAGGGGTCTGGCTTATGGCGGTGTCCACTGTGTTGTCGTCCGGCCCGTTGACGTTCTTAAACTCGGGCACCAGCTTGGCGTTCCGCAGCGTGCTCTCCGCCGGAGCCTTGGTGAACCCGATCACCGACGGAACCTGCACCATCTCGACGGGAGGTGGGGCGGTGGGCCGCGTCATCTGGTAGAGGGCATAGCCGCCGGCGCCCAGGACAACTGCGATCAGCCCCGCGATGAACAGCGCCAGACCCACCCGGCGCTTCCGGGGCTCCTCGCCGTTCTCGTCGGTGGTCGACTCGGTGGCCACCGCAGTCGACGCGGCAGGAACCGGCGACACGAGCCGGGTGGCCTGGTCCTGCTCGCTCACCCGCGGCACCACCGCCGTCGCCTGCTGGCCGGCCAGCACACGGGTCAGGTCGGCCTTCATCTCGCGGGCAGACTGATAGCGGTCGTCGGGGTCCTTGGCCAGCGCCTTCAAGGTAATGGCGTCGATGTCGGGGGTGATGACCGGGTCCAGCCGACTGGGCGGGACCGGCATCTCACGGACGTGCTGGTACGCGACGCTGACCGGCGACTCACCGACGAACGGCGGCCGCCCGACGAGCAGCTCGTACAACAGGCAGCCGGCCGAGTAGATGTCACTGCGGGCATCCACCGTCTCGCCGCGGGCCTGCTCGGGCGAGAGGTACTGCGCCGTGCCGATCACCGCAGCGGTCTGCGTCATCGTGGCCGAGGTGTCAGCCACTGCGCGGGCGATGCCGAAGTCCATCACCTTGTCCCCGCCGGTGGGGGTCAGCATCACGGTCGCCGGTTTGATGTCGCGGTGGATGATGCCGGCCTTGTGGCTGTAGCTGAGCGCGTCCAGGACACCCTGGGTCAGCTCGAGCGCACGCTCCGGCAGGATCTTGCGGCCGTCTCGGAGGACGTCGCGCAGCGTCTGACCTTCGACCAGCTCCATCACGATGTACGGGATGGAGACTCCGGTGGTGGGGTCGGTCTCCTCGCCGGTGTCGTACACGGCCACGATCGTGGGGTGGTTCAGGCCGGCCGCGGACTGCGCCTCCCGGCGGAACCGCGCTTGGAACGTCGGGTCACTGGCCAGGTCGGTCCGCAGCTGCTTGACCGCGACGGGCCGGCCGAGACGCGTGTCGACGGCGTAGCGGACTTCCGCCATGCCGCCTCGTCCGAGCAGGTCGCCCAGCTCGTAGCGTCCTCCGACCGTCTTCGGGTCGCCTGTCATCGCTGCATTCCTTTCCTGACCCCGTGCCATTGTGGACGATGACCCCAAGCGTCGCGAAATGCTCGTCCAGGCCGCGACAGGTCGGCTGCACCCGGTCCCCGCCGACCCACCAGGCCAGTCACTGCTCCAGCACCGCCTGCATCACGGCCCTGGCAATCGGGGCTGCGACGCGTCCGCCGGCGATGTCCTGGCGCGGGATGTCGGCGTCCTCAACCACCACCGCGACCGCCACCTGAGGGTTGTCGGCCGGGGCGAAGGAGGTGAACCAGGCGAACGGTTTGCGGTTCGGGTCCGACTGCGCGGTGCCGGTCTTGCCCCCCACCTCGACCCCGGAGATGCCGCCGTTGCCACCGGTGCCGTTCTCGACCACCCCGACCATCATCTGCTTGAGCTCGCGCGCGTCCGCGGCAGTCATCGCCTGCGACAGCCGCTGCGGCCGGTGCGTCTGGATCGCAGTTAGATCGGGCGCCTGCACCTGGCTGACCAGGTACGGGTCCATCAGCTCCCCGTCGTTCGCGATGGCCGCGGTCACCATCGCCATCTGCAGCGGGCTGGCCGCGACGTCGAACTGGCCGATCGCGCTGAGGGCGGTTTGTGCCGCGTCCATGCTGTCGGGGAACTGGCTCGCCACGCCGCTGAGGTCGCTGAGGTGCCGGCGGTCGAAGCCGAACTTCTGGGCCTGGGCCCGCAGCTTGTCTTGTCCTAGCTCGATTCCGAGGTTGGCGAAGGCGGTGTTGCAGGACACCTCCAGCGCGTGAGCGATGGTGGTCGTTTTGCCGCCGCAGTTCGTGGAGTTGCCCAGGTACGTGTTGGTGTTGGGCAACTTCAACCGGTTCGGGGACGCGACCTTGCTGTCGGCGGTCTTCCCATCGGTCAACGCTGCGGCGGCGGTGACGAGCTTGAAGGTGGAGCCCGGCGGATAGATCTCCCGCACCGCACGGTTGGAGAGCGGCCGGTCCGGATCGGCGGCCAGTTTCCGGTACGCCTTGTCGGCCTTCTCGAGGTCGTGGCTGGCGATGTCGTTGGGGTCGTAGCTGGGGCTGGTGACCAGAGCCAGCACCGCGCCGGTCTGTGGGTCGAGCGCCACCACGGCTCCCTTGTTGTTACCGAGCGTGCGCGCGGCAGCCTTCTGCGCCGCCGGCAGGATCGTCGTCTCCACGTTCGCGCCGCGAGGAGTGCGGTTGCTGATCAGGTCGATCAGCCGGCGGACGAAGAGCGAGTCGTCGGTACCGGCCAGCTCGGTGTTGTAGCTGCTCTCCAGCCCGGTCCGGGCATGGTCATAGGAGTAGAAGCCGGTGATGGGCGCGTACAGCTCGCCCTCGGGGTAGGTACGGAGGAACTCGAACCGGTCTTTGACCACCTTCGTGGTGGCGATCTCGGTGTTTCCGGCCGCCAGGATCGAACCGCGGTCCTGCGCGAACTCGGCATCCCGGACGCGTCGGTTCTGCGGTTGAGCGTCCAGCGAGGCCTGCCGGAACAAGATCATGTACGTGCCGTTGGCGAACAGCAGCGCGAACATGATCATCGCGACGAAGGCGACCCTGCGGATCGGGCGGTTCACGTTGGACTCCTCATCGTGCCAGCCCCTTGACCAGCTGGGTCGTCTCCGAGTCGACATCCACCGGAACCACGGTGGCGATGGGCTTGCGGGCATGGTGGGAGATGAGCAGCAGCAGTGCGACGACGACCCAGTTGGCGATCAGCGACGAGCCACCTTGGGACATGAACGGGGTGGTCAGACCGGTCAGCGGGAGCAGCCGGGTCACTCCGCCGATGATGGTGAACACCTGCAGGGCGAAGGCGAACGAAAGTCCGGCGGCGAGCAGCTTCCCAAACGGGTCCCGGCACTGCAGGGCGACCCGCAGGCCACGCGCGACGATCAGGCCGTAGATCATCACCACCGCCATCAGCCCGGTGATGCCGAGCTCCTCACCGATTGCGGCGGCGATGAAGTCGCTGCGGGCCAGCGGGGTCAGCCCCGGACGGCCCTCGCCCAGTCCGGTACCGAGAATGCCCCCCCACGCCATCCCGAACTGCGCGGTGATCACCTGGTAGAAGGAGTCGTAGTCGGAGAACGGGTCAAGCCAGGCGCCGACCCGGATCCTCACGTGGCCGAACTGCAGATAACCGAGGTAGGCCCCAGCCGCGAACAGCAGAGTCCCAAGGATCGGCCATCCGGCCCGCTCCGTCGCTACGTACAACATCATCACGAACAACCCGAAGAAGAGCAGCGAGGTTCCCAGGTCCTTCTGGAAGACCAGGACTGCCAAGCTGGCCAGCCACATCAGCAGGATCGGCCCGAGGTCCCGAGCGCGCGGCAGGTCGATCCCGAGGAAGCGGTAGCCGGCCAGTGCCAGTACGTCCCGTTTCTCCACCAGGTACGAAGCGAAGGCAACCGACAGCAAAATCTTGGCTACCTCCGCCGGCTGGAAGCTATAGCCGGCCACGCTGATCCAGATCCGCGCACCGAACTTCTCCACCCCGAGGAACGGCACCAGCGGAAGCAGGAGCAGCACCAGACCGCCGAGGAACAGGGTGTAGGTGAAGCGCTGCAGCGGCCGGTGGTCCCGGATGACCACAGCCACCAGCATGAACAAGATCACGCCCAGGGTCGTCCAGACCAGCTGCTGGCGGGCTCCGAACACGGGCGGGTCGTTGATCAGGTCGATCCGATGGATCATCGCCAGCCCCAGCCCGTTGAGCAGCACCACGCAGGGAAGCATCACGGGATCGGCGTACGGCAGCCGCCAGCGGATCGCGAAGTGCGCCAGCAGCGGCAGCAGGATCCCGAACGCGGCGAGATAGGGCAACGTGGACGAGATCTCGCCGATCACGTTGAGGTCAATGATCACGTACGCGGTGAGCGCGATGGCTACGGCGAAGAGGATCAACAGCAGTTCGACCCCGCGTCGTTTGCGTGGGATCACGGTGACCGGGGGAGCGACGTCGCTCATCGTCAGCAGCTCTGGTCCGGTGTCGTGGTGCTCGGTGCACTCGGAGCAGCAGGGGTGCTCGGTCGGCTCGACTCGCTGGCGGGTGATGAGGTGGAGGGTGCCGCGGCCCCCGGAGTCGGTCGCGCGGTGCCGGCACCTGAGGACCTGGAGGGGGCACTGCTGGCGGTCGGCTTGCCGCTGGTCGACGGGGAGTCGGTGCGTGGCGGTCGTCCCTCGCAGCGCTTGGCGGTGGCCTCGAGGGCGGCGACGGTCTCGCGGGCGGCGGCCAGGCCCTCCACCTCGATGGCGGACCGGACCATCTGCTGGTAGAACGGCGGCAGCGAGCTGAGCTCCAGGTCCTGCACCTCGTACACCCGGGACAACGGGATGCCGGGGACGCCGTCGGGGAGGCCCTGGTAGATCGCCACCTTCGTGCCGGCGTCGGCGACGTAGTACTGGGTACGGGTCCAGGCGTAGCCGGCGGCGAGGGCAGCGCCGAGCACCAGGACCAGCACCAGCACGCCAGCCAGGGTCCGGCCGAGCCGGCGCTTGGCCGGGGGCTGCGGTGTGTAGCGGGCCTCGTCGTCCTCGCCGGTGTCGGCCACGCCTGGTTCGCCGGTACCGGTAGCCCCGGTAGCGGCGGCGCCCGCAGCAGTCACGGCGGTGTTTCGGGCTTGCCCATCATCGTCGAGGTCGGCTCCGGCGCCATGAACGGTGGCCGCAATGGGCGGGATCTCTCGCTCCGCGGCGGCACCGAGAACGAACGTGCCATCCGTACCGTCAGCCTCGACAACGTCGGCCAGGATGACCGTGATGTTGTCGATGCCGCCGGCGGCGTGCGACGCCTCGATCAACTGGAGCAGCGCGTCGTCGAGGTCCCCGAGCCGCATCGCCTCCGCTATCTCGGGATCGTCAACCAGCCCACAGACTCCGTCACTGCAGAACAGCAACCGGTCGCGGGCGCGGAGTGACACCACGGTCAGATCCGGCTCGTTCGACGGCTGGCCGTTCAGCACCTTGAGCAGCAGCGACCGGTGTGGGTGGATGGCCGCCTCGTCCGTACTGATCTTGCCGTCGTCCACCAGCGACTGGACCCAGCTGTGGTCGTGGGTGAGTCGCTCAAGCCGACCGTCCCGCAGCAGGTAGGCCCGGCTGTCCCCGATATGAGCCAGCCCGAGCTGGGCTCCGTCGAACAGGGCGCTGGTCACGGTCGTGCCCATGCCGTCGAGCGAGGGGTCGTCCTCCACCAGAATGGCGATCCGTTCGTTGGCCAGGTGGATGGCATCGGCCAGGACGTCCAGCATGTCGCCGCTCTGCGGCGCGTGGTCGACGGTGCTCAAGGTGTCGATGGCGACGGCGGAGGCGAGGTCCCCGGCGGCCGCGCCGCCCATGCCGTCCGCGACCGCGAGCAGATGAGGGCTGGCGAAGCCGGAGTCCTGGTTGTTCTTGCGCACCAGACCGATCTCGGAGTGGGTCACGAAGCGCAGGCGGAGGGTCGGCTGGCTCACGGTTGCAGCCTCAGTACCGTCTTGCCGATCCGCACCGTGTCCTGAAGAGTGATCGAGGTCGGAGCAGTGATGCGCTGACCGTTGACGTAGGTGCCGTTGGTGGAGCCGAGATCTTCGACGTAGTAGCCGTTCTCACCGGCGACCACCCGTGCGTGCCGGGTGGAGACGTAGTCGTCGTCCAGAATCAGCTGACAGTCTGCGCCACGACCGATCATCACCGTGCCGGAGGCGAGCTCGGCGGACTCGCCCGTCTGTTGGCCCTGGGTGATGGTGAACACCCGAGGGTCGCCCCGCGTCCTGCGCGTCTTCTTCGGCGGTGGGGGCGGAGCCTCCAGCTGGCGCGGCTGCGGCTGGTCCTGGGCGGGTACGGTCTTGCCGAACAGGTCGCTCCGGATCACTGAGACCGCTGAGAGGATGAACAGCCACAGGAGCGCCAGGAACAGCACCTTGATGATGGTGAGAGCGATCTCGGACATGACGCGCCTCAGCGTCCGGCGGGTGCGTGCACCAGCATCCGGGTGGAGCCCATCTCGATCCGCGAGCCCTCGCCGAGCACCGACTGCCGGACCCGCTTCCCGTCGACAACGATGCCGTTGGTGGAGCCGAGGTCGATGATGTCCACATCGAGGGCCGCGCCGCTGCCGCTGACCCGGATCTCGGCGTGGAGCCGCGAGATGCCCGGGTCGTTGATCCGCAGGTCGGCTTCGGTGCCGCGCCCGATCACCAGTCCGGGAGGGTGTAGCGGATGCCGCATCCCATTCACCTCGAGGACCAGCTGGGCTCGGCTGACCGCGGCTGGGTTGGCCCGGTCCCCGTGAGCCTCGACGCCGGCGACTGCGTCCGACTCGACGGTGAACCTGCCGACCGGCAGAGAGTCGTCAGCTTCGAGGTGGATCATGATCGGGCCGTTGAAGACGTAGCCCATGGACTCCGCATGGCTCTTCAGGGACGCCGCGAGCTCACTGGCCAAGGTCTTGCTATACGGCGCCAACTTGTCGTGGTCGTGCTGGGAAAGCCCGATCACGAACTCGTTCGGGACCAGCCGCTTGTCCCGGGACATGAGCTTGGCTTCCGAATCCAGCTCGCGCTGCAGCCGCGCGGCGATCTCAACCGGTTGGACGTCACCCTTGAAGGCGCGCGCGAACACGCCGTTGACCGCGCCCTCCACCTTCTTCTCGAAGCGCTGCAGAATACCCATGTCCCTCCTTTCGTAACGCAACGTTGTCGTTTGAGCCGTCGTGATGCAACCCGATCGTATCCGGACGCCGGAGCGGACTCCGGATTCCACCCGTCGGGGTGAGTCGTGCTAGCCTTTCCCGGCTGGTTCGCACCGAGAGGTACGGACCGAGCGCGAGTGGCGGAACGGCAGACGCGCTGGCTTCAGGTGCCAGTGTCCGCAAGGACGTGGGGGTTCAAATCCCCCCTCGCGCACAGCAGTGTGGGCACCGCCCACCGTCGTGGAGGCCGGGCACCCGAAGCAGGGTAGCTCGGCCTCC
The DNA here is from genome assembly GCA_025965155.1 of Propionibacteriaceae bacterium. GTDB lineage: Bacteria > Actinomycetota > Actinomycetes > Propionibacteriales > Propionibacteriaceae > Microlunatus. The sequence continues at coordinate 45,734 of JAOPXN010000090.1, read as the reverse complement.
ACCATCTCAGCCGGCTCGCGGCCGGATTCGGTCGGCGCTGGCCCGGCAACCCGCTGGCCGTACGCCGGCCGACGAGCTGAGGCGCCGCGGAATCCAGACACGGGGCTGCCGGCTGAGTCCGACGATCACCGCGGCTGCTGGCCGACGCTGGCGCCGAGTAGCCACCACCGCCCCGACACTCCGCAAGAAGCGCGGCGGATGCGACCAGTCGGCGGTGGGTGAAATACCCCGGTTATCGGCAGAACTGCCAGGATAGGGAGTCGAAGTCACGCATGGACTTTTCCAATCTGGGGGAGGAAAGTTGGAAGGAGCGCAGCAGTTGAAAAGCCTCGCCTCTTTCACATAATGAGCGAGGTTCGATGGCCGATCTGCCGCCTTCTGCACCTGAAACCAGCGGCGGTCATATAGACCTCTTGCCGGCGTCGTGCCGGCCAATACTTCCAAGGAGCAGGAATGAAGTCCGACGAGTTCACCGAGCAGGTCGCTGGGCGGGCAGATGTGGGCTTTGACAAAGCGAGGGCCCTCACCGAGGCAACGTTGCAGACACTGGCGGAGCGAATCAGCGGCGGCGAGGCGCTGGACCTCGCGGCGCAGTTACCCGAGGAGCTCAAGGCTGCTCTCACCTCGGCACCAGAAACCGCTGAGCGGTTCGGTGTCAACGAGTTCGTCCGCCGGGTCGCCGAGCGCGCAGGCGTCGATGAAGACACCGCGCGCAAGGGCGTCGCGGCGGTGATGACGACGATTCGCCAGGCCGTCACCTCGGGCGAGTTTGATGACATCACGTCCCAGCTACCGCAGGAGTTCAACACGCTAGTAGGAGCTGCCTGACCTTCCGCGTCACGTTCTTGATGATCACCGGCTCGGACCCGCGCCGGAGGTCTGTGGCCGTGCGTGGCGACGCGAACCGCTTGCTACAAAGGAAAAGCGTTCCGGTACACCAAGATCACCGACGGTTCCTGTTCGGCGGAGCAGGGTTCGCTGTGTTTGGGCGGACCCTGTGCCGGAGGGCCACCACAGTCAGCTCAACGCGGGAATGGATGTCCAGCTTCGTATAAACGTGCTTGAGGTGGGCGTCGACTGTATGGGAGGAGAGAGTGAGCTCCTCAGCGATCAGTCTGTTGGTGAGCCCGGTGGCAACCAGGCCTGTGACGCGGCGCTCCGCCTCCGTGAGGGTGTCCCAGCCGTCGTGTCGTCGGGTCGTAGACCTGTCCCGGGTCGGCATCGTGCGGCGCGGTGGCTGCGGCAGACCTGTGCACTGATGATCACCCGACGGGCCGTGATCAGACGCAGTGAGGACGGCACCCGCCTCCTGACCCACGATGTAGCCATCATTCTCGCGGGAGGTGCGGCGGTGTGAGGTGAGGTAGTGCTGTGGCGTCAGATAGGTCGGGTTGTAGAGAACAGCACCATCGAGCAGAACCCTGGAGTGGGTCTTGAGTACGTCCATCAGCATGGGCGTACCGAATCGTTCAAGGTCGTACAAGAACATCAGGCTGGCCGACGTGCGCTCGACCAGACCGATGATTGCCGCCTCATACTCGCAGAAGGCCTGCGGCGCAGGCGGTCCGGGCAGCACTGATGACATCTCGGCGGCGAACCGCAACCGAGGAAACCTCTTCCTGGCGGCCGCGGCCGCGGCGGCTCCGATGAAGGTGATCATCTCGTGTACCGAGAACCGCCCGGACTGCACGCACATGCGGGACGCGCTGTCGATCTCCAGCTGCGGCGAGCCCTGCGACGGGTACCATTCCCCACCATCACGCGCGCGACCGAACACGTCAGAAGAGTTGCTCTCATGCAGCAGGCACAGGCACCTGTCGCCGTCGGTCAGCCCGGCCCGAAGGAACGGCAACAGCAGCCCTTCGAGCTCTTGTGGACCGGAGAAGAAAGCGCACAGGTGTCCCCCTGGCCGCACTATCTCCTCCGGAATGGCGGTGGTCCCAAGCACAATAGATGCCTCGTCCTCGGCTGCTCACAAAGAGATCCGGTGGGCCGGGGAACTGACCGGCCCACCCCGTGAAGTTCGGTGCATGGTCGCACTCATCTGAAGACACTTCTGGTCTCAGCGTACGCTGACTCCGGGGCCGATCACTAGCCGAGGGTCGAGCTGCAGTCAGTGGACTTTCTACTCTTACTTAGCTCTGTTTCGTCAGCAGCATGTCCTTTGGAACGTTGAGATACACGGTGTCGCCCTCCACTCGCTCAATGTCAGTCGCGGCGATATATGCGTCGCGAGCAAACAGTCCCTTGCGGTCCACCAAGGCGTAGCCGATGCGGAGTAGCCGCTCGGCGAATGGGGGTGGCAGAGCCGGCATCAGATCCTCGTCTTGACCTTCAATGCTCGCGGCCTGCGGATCACCCAGCTTGACGAACTCGACCTTGCCTACCTCCTCGCCGTTCGCGTCTACAACCCGCATGCCCTCATAGACCTTTTCGATCGGCCCGATCCGGTCGATGACACCGCGGTACTGGTCGTGCCGCTGGACATCGGTGCTGCCCATGTCGGCGAGCAGCCGCTGTGCGCGGCTCACCTCCTCTTCTGTGCCGTGGACGACGACGAGGTAGTTGCCGGTGCGGACGAGCTCCTCGTACTTCGGTAGATGCTTCTTCTCGACGAAATGGCCTAGCAGGGCGCCCACTACTCCGCCCAGCACCGCTCCTTCAGCGGCGCCGACGGCCCCTGCCACCAGGGGACCGAACACGACGAGTGGGCCGGCGCCGGGAATGAACAGCAAGGCAGTGCCGCTCAGGACGCCGAACAGCCCGCCCACCCAGGCGCCCGTTGCTGCGCTGGGGCCGGCGATATCGCCGGTGGTGACGAATCCGTTGACCCGAATCTCGCTTTCCAGGTCCTTGCCGATGATCGAGACCTTGTCGACCGGGAAACCCTCCCGGGCGAGCTTGATGACTGCCGAGTGTGCGGCGTCCAAAGCCGGGAATACGGCGATGACGGCCCGATCATCGTCGGTCACCGTCCGGGCGCCTGTGGTCGGCGGGTTGGTGCCGAGGGTGTGAGAGCCATCGAAGCCGGCGGCCGCCTGTTCACCGCTGCCGGTCGCTGCCGGACTAGCCACCGTCGTATCCGTGCCGGCCTGTGTGCTGGGTTCCGTCATCACTGCCTCCGAATGTGGGTCGACATGCCGAACCGCGGCCCTTCGCCAGGTCCGGTCTTCAGACCTCACACTTCATCGAACGGCCCCCCGGTCGCATCCCGTGATCTGGGGCTTTTGCACATACCGTGTTTTGGTGTCGGATTGGGTCAGCCAGGCAAGAGCAGGGCCCGGCGACGGTGATCGCCGAGCCCTGCCCACCTTCCCCTGGGCGAGCCGCAGTCCCCCGACAGCTAAGGCGTCGCCCGGTGCGCCGAAGCTGGATTCCAGCGCACGCCGGACCCGTGGGTCCGACTTCAGTAACCTTGAACCTTCAACCTTTGGGCGCCCACTGTGGAACTTCGGGATTACCTCAAGGTTTGCTCAGGTTCTTCCTCTTCACCTCAACGAGCCCAGGTGTGTCCCGCCTGGATACCACTGTGGCTCAGCGCACCTCGCCGCTCGCCGCGATGTAGACCCCCGAGACCTCGTTGGGGTGCAGCAGCACGGCTGGGGCGAGGCATCGACGAGGCACCATGAAGGTGTCCTTGATCCGGGCATTGCCCTTCATGTTGTAGGCCACCGGGCCAACGGTGTCGACGACCTTTCCATTGCAAACAAGGCTTGCCGAGATCATCGGCACTGGGTTCTCGCCTGTCTTCGTCAGTACCAGCCTGCGCACCTTGGCGTCCACTCGGCCGTCGGTCCTGACCTTCACCCGGCTGTTGCTGACGGTCCAGTCGGCTCCGCCGGGCGCTACACCGAACAGCTTAGGATCCTTGGTCAGACTGCCGATCAGGTCCGCCTTCAGCAGAACACCGGCCCTGCCGTGGTGCTCGCGGTCGTCTGAGCCGCCACTGGCGAGGGCCGGCACGGCTGGCCCGAGAGCAGCGACGAGTACGACTGCGGAGCCTACGACCGAGCAACGAGCGAGCTTACGCATGACAACCTCCTGGTCTCGACCTGGCTGTGGCCTGGCGCCCAGCACCGGTCGTTGTGCGGGATGAATGTGCCTGGGCTTGCACCGGATCGCCACACATCGTGAACCTCCGACGTAGGTGCCAGGGCCTGGAGCCACGCCCGCTGTCGCGGGGGATGGCTTCAACTGCTTAGACGAGGCGGACGCAGTTGCGGTTCAATCGCGGTCACTCGCAGGCGGATGCGGCGCAGACGCACTTCCGGCCGGACACCTGCAGGGTGTCCGGCCGTGAGTGGGTTGTAGTGGTTCGATCTGCGGCTCCGCCGGTTATGCGGCGCCCGTGGTGAAGGTCCACGTCTGGGTGGACATCGGGTTGCCCGCCAGGTCCCGGATCGCCGACGTGCCCCCGGTGAAGGTGACCCGGTACTGCACATTGGCAGCGAGGCTGGCGTTCGGGTTCACCGTGAACTGCCGCGTCGTGGTGTTGAAGGTGATGGCGGCGGGTACCGCCCCACCGTTGGACACCCGGATCAGCCGGACCGAGCTAGTCGTGGTCGAGGTAGTGCTGAACCCCTGTACGACTTCACTCATGGTGGCCGTCACGTTGGCGTTCCTGGCCACGCCGGTCGCTGCGGAGGCGGGCAACCTTGCACTCATCGTCGGTCGAGGACCGGTGATGAAGGGCCAGGTAGCCGTAGCCATGGTGTTGCCCGCGCCATCGAGCACCCCCGAGACGGACACCGTGTAGCTGCGATCCGCCGTCAGGTTGGCGTTCGGGTTCAGTGTCACCACCCTGGTGGTGGCGTTGTACGTCACCACTGCGGGGACCGTCGTCGATCCCAGCCGAAGCACGACTCGTCCCGCCTGAGTTGCGTTGGTCACCGGCTCACTGAACGTGGCTGTGATGTTGGCTGTCAGTGAAGCGCCCGTCGCCGACGTGCCTGGTGTACGTGCCGTCAGGGTGGCCGCCGGTCCGGTCACGAAGGTCCACGAGCTGGTCGGCAGGGTGCCCGCCGGGGATCCGATCCCAGACAGCGTGGCGGTGTATCTGGTGTCTGCCGCCAGCGTGGGGGTCGGGTTCAAAGTGGCAACCCGAGTTGTCGCGTTGTACGTCACCCCGGCCGGGACCGAGGCCCCGGTCGTTGCGGTGCCGAGCCGAAGGGCGAACGTTGTGGTGTTCACCGTCGTGACGGCACCACTGAACGTGGCGGTGAGGTTCCCGGTCTGGCTGACCGCGAACGCGCCCGAGCCCGGGGTCCTGGCCGTGATCGTCGGACGGACGCCCGGCGCCGTCGGGGTGACGACTGCCGAGTTGGCCGACCTTGCCCCGTCACCGACGCCATTGGTGGCGGCGACGTCGAAGTTGTACGCAGTGCCGTTCGTCAACCCGGTGATGACGGTGGAGGTCGCCGGGGCGGTAATGGTGACCGTCCGTGCCAGCGTCGGCCCGGTGAAGACCCGCACCGAGTATCCGGTGATCGACATGCCGTTGCTGTCGGGAGCGGTCCAGCGGACAGTCACCGACCCGTCGCCAGCGGTTGGAACTCCGATGACGGGTACTCCAGGACGTCCCGCCGGAGTGACACTCGCGGACCGCTCCGAGGCAGCTCCGGTGTTGACCGGGTTCACGGCGCTGACCTCGAAGGTGTAGGCGGTGCCGTTGTTGAGTCCGCCGATGACGGCACTGGTCACAGTCCCGACCTCTGTCTCGCGCACCAGCGTCGTGCCGGCGAAGGTACGGATGACGTAGCCGGTAATGGCCGGTGTCTTGGCCGCCGCCGTGTCGGCTACCGGCACCGGCGCTGACCAGTTGACGGTGACTTCGGTGTCTCCTCTGGTCACCGTTCCGATCCTGGCTGCTCCGGGAGCGAGCTGGCGATGGGGAGTGACCGCGACCGACAGAGCCGAGTACGGGCTCGTCCCTTCGGCGTTCGTAGCGGAGACCTGGAACCGGTAAGCGGTCCCGTTGGTCAGGCCCGTGACGACGATGCTTCCGGCGTCCGCGGGAACGGTGCGAAGATCACCCACCTGCGCCCCGGCGGGGTCGACGACCCGGACGGAGAACTGGCTGATCGAACCGGTCGGTGCCGTGAAGTTCACCGTTGCTTGACCATCTCCGGCCACTGCAACGCCGATCACCGGGGCAGTAGGCGCGACCGTGTCAGAGAAGACCAGCCGCTCGATGTTGCGCAACGTGTCGGTGCCGTCGGCGCCACCGCCGTTGTGCACAACGGTGGTCGTGGACCCGGGCGAACCGAGAGTTCCGTTCCCGCCGGTGGTGGTGACGGTGTAGTTGGCCTGAATGTCGGAGAACACCGCGGAGTCCCGGTTGCCCGTCACCTGCGTGGCGGTCGGGGTGACGATCTCCCGAACGACGAACAGGTTGCCCGGGTCAATCAGCCCACTGGCCACGTCGGCGGCCAGAGTGCGGGTGTGATGGGCTTGGTACGGGCGCTCCATCAGCTCGGTGCTGCCGATCTCGTCGCCCGAACTGTTGCGGACGCTGATCCGCGTCTTGAGGTACCGGTCGCCGTCGATCACGTCGTCGGCGCCGCGGCCCTCGATGGTGTCGCTGCCAAGACCGCCGAGGAGGATGTTGCCATCGCCCCAGACCGGCCCCTCCAGCGGGCAGCTTCCCAGTGCTGATGCTGCCTCGATCGGAGCCAGTGGCGTTGTCGGAGTAGGCAGGATGTCGTCCAGCCCGGCGATCCGGTCGATGCCGGCCTGGTCGAGGACGTCGCAGCCGGTGAAGCCGGCTCCACCGACGGCGCTGGGAACCACGTCATCGCCCCGGATGAGGTCGTTGAACGTGGAACCCGAGTTGGCCTCCACCTCCTGCCACCGGTCGCGGTTGACCACGACTGGCAGCGGGACACCGATCAGGTTGTTGTTGATCATCATGTCGTCGTCGGCTGCCACCGTGTCGTACTGATGGGTGGCCCAGTCGAACCCGGCTGCACCGGAGTAGCGGTCGATGCCGGCGTTGGACGACATGACGTCGTCGCCACCCTCGGCGTCGTAGTCGTTGTCGCCGACCTGCCCGACGAAGACGTCATGTCCTGGCTTGTTGGCCGCCGGGTCGTCGAAGAACGGGGCACCGTGGTCACCGATCAGCAGATCGACGCCCGAGCCGCCCTGAATCCAGTCGTCACCACCGTCACCGAAGGTGTGGTCTGTGCCAGCTCCAGACTGGATGAAGTCGTCGCCTTCGCCGGCAAACGTCTCGTTGTCGTTGGCCCCACCGTCGGTGAAGTCCTTGCCGTCACCGGACATCACGATGTCGAGCCCGATGCCGGTGTTGATGTAGTCGTTGCCAGGGCCGCCCTTGGTGACATCGTTACCGGCGAGGTCGGTCATCCGGTCGTTGCCGTCACCGCCCAGGGCGATGTCGTCGCCACCCTGGCCTTCGATGATGTCGTTGCCGTCGTTGCCGAGGAAGGTGTCGTTGTCATTGCCGCCGGTGACCCGGTCCACCGCATCGGTGCCGTTATATACGGCCTGGCCGTTGATTCCCGGCGGGTCAGCCGGGTTGATCTCACGGTACTGGATGGTGCCGTCCGGCTTGCGCAACAGCACCAGGTTCTCTGCGCACTCCGTGTTCGCATCGTCGGCGACGGTCGCCCCGAATGCGGCATAGCCCTCCGGCGTACCGGCCAGGTTCTTGAGCTGGAACTTGCAGTCGGCGGTGGCGAAGGCATCGGCCTTGAGCGACTCTGCCGTGGTGTTGCGCATCATCATCTCGGCGAACGAGTTGCCTTCCAGCGCCGCCCGCAGGTTCATCCCGGGCGTCCGGGCCAGGTAGTAGAACCGGTCCCCGTTCTGCAGGTCGGTCATCTGGTTCTCGAACACGTAGTTGAAGGTGCTGCCCAGCAGACCGCCGAACAGGTTGGTCTTCTCGGCGAGACCGCCGACCCACAGGTCGACACTGTTCAGCCCGGTCTCCTTGCCCGCCCAGGTGCCGGCACTGTTCACGAAGTCGACCATGTCGGCTGTCGGTGCAGTCGCCTGCGGACCGGGGTCGACGATGGCCTTGGCCGCCGCCCGCCTGTCGGCCACGTTGGCCGCGGCTGCAATGGTCGGGTAGGTGCCGTAGGCGGCCACGAAGTTGATGATCGACTCCGGGTGCTTCACGTTCTGCCCGAAGTCCGCCCAGCTCGTGTACGGGGCCAGCTGGGCGTCGTTGGTTTCGGCGTGGATCTGACGTCGCAGCTCGTTCAGCGAGGGAATGCCTGCTTCCCGGGCACGGGCCATGTTGATCGAGGCCAGGTCCAGCGGGAGGCCGAGGAGGTTGTTCCGGAGCGTGTCCGTGACGAACTCGTCGATCTCGTTTCCTGCCTGGTCGCTCATCCCCATGATGATGCTGCCGGCTGCCTCTTCCGAGCTCAGAGCCGGCTTATCAGTGCCGGCATTGGTGTACTCGGCCGGGTTCAGGAACCCTTCCAGCAGCCCGATGGAGTTGTCGGTTCCGTCCGGGTTGGTCCGCGAGATGGTCTCGGTCAGCATCGAGTGACCGAAGCGGTAGACAGCGTGGGCGAACTCCGCCTTGACTGCCGGGTCGACATCGATGTGGTAGGCGACGAACGGGTCGATAGCGGGCTGCACCTTGCGGCCGAACTCCTCGAAGACAAGGTGCTGGTACTCCATCTCGTTCACAAACCGGGCCGCCTGGAACAGACGCTCGCCGTTCCATCCGGCAGCGCCCTGCGCGAGCTTCCATTCGGCCAAGGCCGCAACGCCCTTAGCGCTGGTGTCGGCCTCGAGAGTCTTCTTGAACTCGGCCACCAGACGGTCGTGCTCGGAGTGGAAGACCTGGTGGATCGCGGTCAGCCCGATGTTCTCGTTGACCCGTCCGTCGCCGGCGGCGAAGTGCAGAGCCAGGGCCTCGTCGTCATAGGTACCGGCCGGCTGGGCGGACAAGGGGTTCGCCGCGGTGGTGTTGTCGTCGGCCACCGGAGCGGTCCGCGGTGTGCTGGGATTGCGGTCCAGGTCCTGCGGGCTGGGATCGGCGTTGTGTGCGATGTCGGTCAGGAACGGTGTATCGAAGTACACCACGTTGGCTGGGACAGGCACCGGGTTGGCTAGGTCGCCTTCGACCAGTCCGGTCGGCGTGACGAACTGCGGCAGACCACGAAGCGGCCCGGGAATGAACTTGCCGTACGGGTCAACCGCCATCTGCGGGACGTTCAGCACGTCCTTGTCCTCCAGTCGAAGGCCGAGCAGTGATGCCGCCTGCGCCTTGACTGTTGCCCAGGTGGCCATGCCGCCTTCGGTCCGGCCGGGAGGCCCGCCCAGCAGCTTGCCGGTGGACACCGGCTTGTCTGCGTTGTTGTTGGCGTACTCCCGCAGGAACACCTGGTGGGATGCGTGGGAGGTGTAGGTCTGCGACTGGTCCACGAACGGTGAGTCGGTGTTCTTGGCCTCCTGGATGTCATCGGCGGTGCCAGGGTCGGAGCCGGGCTGGTTCTGCGCCCGGGTCAGGACCATGAAGGCCTGCTGCGGCGAAACCTCGTCACCGGATCCGGCCTTGCCGTCCGGGCCCACCGTGCGCAGCGGGTCGTCCTCCTTCAGCGGTACGAAGACAGTGCCGCCACCCTTGACCGTCTGGTCGACACCGTGGTCGAAGAACTGACCGAACAGGGTGAACAGCGAGTTGTACGGCGGTGACAGACCCACATCGGTGGTGATGTTGGGAACGAACAACGTCTCCCCAGTGGGTACGCAGCCGCCCGGAACTCCTACGATCGGCGGATTCGCCAGTGGGTCGGGATCGGTGGTGCACGGGAACTTGCCCGGCGCCTGCTGCGACCGGACCGGGAACCCCGCCGCGTGGATGGCGGCAGGGTTGGTGGAGGTCTGGTCCACGATCAGGTTGCTGACCACGCGGGGCTGGCTGTCGACCACGCTGCCCGACTTCTGGGCATAGGTCGACTGCCCGGGAGGACCGAACGGTGAGCGCTCATCGGCGGTGTTGAACTTGGCCGCGGTGAGTCGCGGGAAGAGCTGGTCGGCGGCTCCGAACTTCTCCCGGCCCTGGATCAGGTTGTTGCAGGTGCCGTCGACGGTGCGCAGCCCGTAGGACGTCAGTGCATCCGGTACATGGTCGGCACCGGGGCCGATCAACGCCCCGCACGGCCCAGTCGCTGAGGTGGTGTTGGCGACGTGCGCCTCGGCGATCTTGATCTGCCTCAGGATGAACGCAAGATCGCTGGTGGTCACGGTGAACCCCTGGCCCACCGGAGCCGCCGTAGCGGTATTAGCTGGACGTGCGAGCGTGAAGATGAGGGTAAATGCAAGAACGCCCACGATCGCGGATTTCGGGATCGGAAGTATTCGATCCACGAGTGATTGGCTGGATCTAAGCAGGCGTGGCTGTATTACGTGGATAGACATAGCTGCTCCCCCGAGCTAGCGCGACGCCGGACCACAGCATGTTGAAGGTCCAGCCAGGGGTCATCACGACACTTCCCCCGCACGTACAACAGCAGGTCACATCGGCGTGTCGATCACCTCACAGGAAACCGTGACCATTCCGTTATATTTGAAAATCCATGAAAAAGGCGGATCAAACAGAGGCTACCTATGAAACGAAGTGCACAAGCTTCATAGCGGTGTCAGACAGTGCCCGGGCTCTTTTCGAGAAGTCCCGCAGCCAGGGGCGCAACATTGGTAACGGAGTTGTTTTCAAGATCATGACGTCAAAAGATGATCATGTAATAGGGGTCCAGTGCGTGGCGTTTCCTTGTATCGTTCGGTTCTGCCCATCGCTACATTTTGGTCGGGTGGTAACCGAACCACCTGAGGGTCAGTGGCTGCCTTGCGGATGATCATGAAAATGGTGGCCTCGACGGCTGCCGTATCGGGCCCTAACGGTTAGTGGGACGCTATCCACAGGGCGCCGGGTCCCGGATGGGCGAATCGCCTCACTAGGGTGGAAAAATTCTGCGAACAACAAACGGATCGAGGAGAGGCATGACCGAGCAGCCGTACGCCAACCGCCCACTACGAGTGGGAGTTCAGCTCCAGCCTCAGCACGCTGAGTACGCCGAGCTCCGGCGGGCCGTCGACGAGTGCGAAGAAGCGGGCGTGGACGTCATCTTCAACTGGGACCACTTCTACCCGCTCAGCGGTGAACCGGACGGTCTGCACTTCGAGTGCTGGACCCAGCTGGCGGCCTGGGCCGAACAGACCGAGCGGGTGGAGATCGGCGCCCTGGTGACCTGCAACAGCTACCGCAACCCCGAGCTGCTGGCCGACATGGCGCGTACCGTCGACCACATCAGTGACGGTCGACTGGTGCTCGGGATCGGTGCCGGCTGGTTCCAGCGTGACTACGACGAGTACGGCTACGAGTTCGGTACCGCCGGGAGCCGTCTGGCTGCCTTGGCTGACGGGCTGCCCCGAATCACCGAGCGGTGGACCAAGCTCAACCCACCGCCGACGCGGGACATCCCGATCCTGATCGGTGGCGGCGGCGAGCGGAAGACGCTCAAGCTGGTGGCGCAGTACGCGTCGACCTGGCACGGGTTCGGCGACGTCGAGACTCTTGGCCGCAAGAACCAGGTGCTCAACAACTGGTGTGTCGAGGTCGGCCGCGATCCTGGCGAGATCGAGCGATCCACCGGCGCCGACAAGGGTCCAGACGAGATGGCGGAGGGACTGATCGGCATCGGCACCAGGCTGATCACGGTCAGCACGGACGGAAGGGTGGGGTACGACCTGGCGCTGGTGCGGGACTGGCTGCAGTACCGCGACGAGTTCAACTCGGGCTCCGCCGGCGCCGCCTGACGGGGCGCTGGGTCACCAGCCGGCCGAACTCCAGTCTTCGGGTTCGATGTAGTCACGCAGCCGGTCCAGCTGGTCGGGGCTCAGGTACGAGGGGTTGCTTCCGGCCGGCATCCGGATCACCTCGGCGCGGGAGAAGACGTGGTCGGCGACCAGGTCGGCGCGGCGCACCGGGGAGTGCAGCCGCTGTAGCGACACGGCGACCTCCGCCTCACTGGTCGGCGGCCAGCCGGCCAGCGTCCCGATCGCATGGATTCCTGGCTGGTCGCGACCACTCAACCAGAACAGGCAGCGTTGCCCGGGCCGCATTAGCTCCAGCCGGTAGGAGCGCCGCAGACACCGGGTCAGCTGCTGAACCGAGCCTGGTCTCCACCCCGGAGCCACAGTGGTGGGAGCCTTCTGGGACTTGACCACCCAGCAGGCGATGTCGGCCTCGGTCAGCCGCGCCTCGATGCCCACTTGTGGCCCCTTTCCCTCTGCTGGGTCAGCTCGGCTGGCTTTCGTCGCTGGCCCGGACCGGTCGAGGGTCACGCTACTTCAGCCGGACCTGGCATAGTGGCTGGGTGAAAGAGCCGCTGGCCGTACGTGGGACGGTGATCCCGGCGAGTGAGCTGTCCTGGCGCTTCTCCCGCTCGAGCGGACCCGGTGGTCAGTCGGTGAACACTGCGGACAGCCGGGTGGAGCTCAGCTTCGATGTAGCGGGGTCGCTGACGCTGCCGGAGCCGCTACGCCAGCGCGCGGTGGACCGGCTGGGTGACCGGCTGGTCGACGGTGTGCTGACGATCGCGGCGAGCGAGACCCGGTCGCAGCTGCAGAACCGCCGGCTCGCGTTGCAACGGCTGCAGACGGTGCTTCAGGCAGCGACCACGCCACCAGCTCGGGTCCGTCGTCCGTCTCGACCGACCCGAGGCGCGGTCGAACGCCGGCTGGATGCCAAGCGGCGTCGGTCGCAGCTGAAGCAGCACCGGCGCGGCGTCGCGGACTGACCCACCGGGTCTCAGACCGGCCAGTCCAGCTGGGCCGATAGGCGCCCGCACAGGGAACTCATAGCCGCTGCCCCCTGGGTTTCACAGTGATTCGGCGCACCATTGACTCATGGAGATCACGCATATTCTTCTCGTCGCCGCCGCTGTCGTCGGCATCGTCATCGTGGGTCTGCTGGCGGTCATCCCGACCATGATCGAGCTCCCGGCGCATCAGCACCGAGGTTCCACCGCGCTCAGACATCGGCGCCGTCCTCCCCGCCCGCCGATGAATCTGGTGACCTGACCGCCGCTCTCACACCCTCGGTAGCCGAAGTCGCGGGTCCTGTGCCAGCGCGATGAGCTCGCCGCGGGTGATGTCGATCGAGTTGCCGCGGGACACGTTCCGAGCCACCAGCGTGATCACCTGCCCGCCGTCTGGGGAGTATTGGACCTCGATCCCCTCGCTCACGTGCGTCGTCTCGGTCAACGTAAACAGATTCCCGTCCATGAACCGCATGGTGACGCAGTTCTGCGAGGTCGCCTTGCCGCAGCGAGCCGCGAACTTCTCAGCGGTGGCGATCTGGACGAATACCTGGGTGGCCCCGTTCTCCAGCTTGAACAGGTCAAGACCCAGCGCGCCACCGCGTCCGGCCCACAGCGCGTCGGAGTCGTACGAGCGGTCGTAGGAGTAGCTGTAGCCGGTGAAGTAGCCCCGGTCGGGATCAAGATAGGACCGGGACACCTGGGACACCCCGTCCCGCCAGCTTCGGGTCACCTGCACCCGGCAGCCGGCGTCCGACACCGAGCAGGCCGGCTCACTTGGCGACGCCGACGCGGTCGCCGCGGCCGGCGCAATGCCGCTCCGCGCCGAGTGCACTCGTCCACCAAGAACCTGTCCCGCGGTCATCGTCAGCACGACCGCCACCGAGGCAGCGACCAGCCCGCGCAGCAGCCGCCGTCGACGCTGCAGCATCCGCCCGTGCAGGAGGTCGTCGGAAGAGCTCAGCTCTGATCCCAGCTCGTGCCGTACCGCCGCAGCCAGCTCGGCCCTCAGGTTGCGGTCCTCGGCTCGGCTTTGGTCATATTCGGCCAGGATCTCGCGAGCGGACCGACTCAGCTCGCGGGTTCGAGCAGGATCGGTTCCGGTCAGGGCCGCGCAGACTGCCGGCCGCAGACCGGCATAGTGCTCGAGCACGACCAGCTCCCGGCCCAGCTTGGGCAACAGCCCCAGCTGGGCCACGATGTCGTCCGGCGGCTCGGTGGTCGCAGGCGTGGTGTCAAGCAGCTCGAAACCGCCTGGCCGGCGCCACGGCTGCGGACCTACCGGCGCGGCATCCAGCAGCAGCGCCTGGAAGCAGGCAGCGCGGGCGTCGTCCATCCGGGGCCAGTCGCGGTAGGCCTGAGCCAGGATCGTTTCGACCTTCTCGCGGGCTCGCCGCCCGTCACCGAGGATGAGGTAGGCCGATCCGAGCAGCAGCGGGCGATCACGGTCAACGAACGCTGCAAATGCAGCATCACGGGGCGTGAGCGTCATCCGTACCACCTCTTGGGTGATCATAGTTCGGTGCCGCCCACGCCGGGATGCATCGATCCGGGAACTTTCTCCATCGGCCGTAATCCCTTTGACAGTGGGTGACAATCGGAACGTGAGTATGTTTCACCGCTATGTAGCGATCGGCGACTCCACCACCGAGGGTCTGGAGGATCCGGACGGTCTGGGCGGGTACCGGGGATGGGCGGACCGACTCGCTGAGCACATCGCCAACGCGCAGACCGAACCGCTGGAGTACGCCAACCTGGCGGTCCGCGGGCTCAAGATGCACGAGATCCGCACCACCCAGTTCGACGACGCGCTCGCCCTGGAGCCCGACCTGATGACGGCTTTCGGGGGCGTCAACGACGCCATCGGAATGCGCTGCGACTTCGCCGCCATCCGTACCGACTATGCCGCGGTCTTCGGTCATGGGCGGGACGCCGGCATCACCGTCTTGACCTTCACCATGCCGGACCCGACCGCGATCAACCCGCTTGGCCGCCATCTTCGGGACCGGATGTACCGGCTGAACGACATCATCCGGACCGAGGCGGACCGCTACGAGGCGCTGGTCGTGGACTTCGAACAGTTTCCCATCGCCGAGGATCCCCGGCTGTGGTTCGAGGACCGGTTGCACGGCAACTCACTCGGGCACGAACGGGTAGCGGCCGCGCTGGCCTGGCGGCTCGGCATCGACGGAGCCGATGGGGCGTGGACCCAGGCACTGGAGCAGGAGGTGGTCCGACCCCGACCGCGCGAGCAGCTCGTCGGGGACATCGACTGGGCCGTGCACTACCTGGCGCCGTGGCTCGGGAAGGGGATCCGGGGGATCCCGTACAGCAGGAACGTGACGGCTAAACGACCGGTTCCCGCCGTTGTGCCACGCACCCAGGTCCGTACCGACGGCGGATTGGGCTGAGGCGGCGGATGAGGTTCGAGGGCGAGATCGCCGGTATGGGCACCGGCTCGGGCGTGCGGATCGTGGTGGGCATGTGGCGGGACACCCCGCTCGGCAGCTTCGCAGATGTGATGGTGCAGCAACCCGACGGTCACCGGGTGCTGCTGGCCCCCAGCGAGCCGGTCGCCGCCTTCATCGCTACGACGTACCGGTTCGACGAGACCAGGATCGGGCCGGTCGTAGTGAGCCGTCGTGCGGACACCCGGCGGGTAACGGCGCCCGGGCTGGTGTTGGAGTTCCGTACCGGACGCCGCCGCTGGGTCGGCTGGCTGCTGCGGGCGGTCCCTCGCCGGCTTGCCATTTGGCCTCGCTGGCTGACCGTGATCGACCCGGTGGCCCGGCTGCTGATGCGCGGCGTGCGCACCTCTGGCTCCGCCGGGCACAGGCGTCGGGAGTACTACGGGGCGTGGGACGTGCACGCCGTCGTCGATCTGCGCGGCTCCTGGCGGGGGACCGACCTCGGCGAGCTGAAACCGGTCCATCCGCCGGTCACCTTTGGGTTCGGCTCAACACCGTCCGCGCCAGCGGTGACCAGCATTGTGACCACCGTGCAGTAACAAGCCGCTCAGGCGAAGAGCGCCTGCCCGACGAACTCGCCCTCGGCGACCCCCGGCGGAACGGCGAACACCGCTGATGCAGTGTGCTGCAGGTACTTGTGCAGCCCGTCGTGCTGGCTCAGCCTGGCCTGCATGGGAATGAAGTGGGTGACCGGGTCAGTGACGAAGGTGATGAAGAACAGGCCGGCATCCAGCCGTCCGAGGGGATCGTTGCCGTCGACGAAGTTGTAGCCGCGGCGCAGCATCCGGATGCCGCTATTTTGATCCGGATGCGCCAGCCGGACATGCGAGTCATCGGCGATGAGCGGCTCGCCGCTGCGGCCGGTCAGATTGAAGTCGGGCTCGCTGAACTCCGTGCCGCCCGACATCGGGGCACCTTCGGCCTTGCTGCGACCGGTGACCCGCTCCTGCTCACGCAATGACTGCCGATCCCAGGTCTCGATGTTCATGTTGATCCGGCGCGCCACCAGGTACGAGCCGCCGACCAACCATGCCTTCGCGGGGTCGGGGGTGCGCTTGACCCACACGTGATCGTTCAGATAGGTCGGTTCATCGGACTTGATGTTGGCGGTGCCGTCCTTCAGACCGAACAGGTTCCGCGGAGTGACCTGCCCGCTGGCTGTCGAGGAGGTACGGCCGAACCCAAACTGGGTCCAGCGCAAGGAGACGGTCCCGAAGCCGATTCGGGCCAGGTTGCGAACCGCATGCATGGCGATCTGAGGGTCGTCCGAGCAGGCCTGGACGCACAGGTCGCCACCGGACCGGCGCGGGTCCAGCAGATCGCCCGGGAAGTGCGGCAGCTGCTGCAGCGACGCCGGTCGCCGGGACTCCAGCCCGAAGCGGTCGGCCTCGAACAATGACGGGCCGAACCCGAACGTCAGGGTCAGTCCCGCGGGCGGCAGGCCAATCGCCTCGCCGGTGTCGTCCGGGGGAGCGTCGTAGTCCCCCGACGTCGGCCCAACGACTCCGGCCGGGAGCCCCTGAGTCAGCCGCGCCGCGGCACTGGTCCAGTTCTTCAGCAAAGCGCCCAACTCGGCCTTGGACGAGGTGGTCACGTCAAAGGCGGCGAAGTGCAGCCGGTCCTGTGCCGGAGTGGAGATGCCGGCCTGGTGTTCGCCGTAGAAGGGGTACTGAAGCGGCACGGGTGGGGCCTCGGTGCCGCTGGTTGTGTTGCTGCGGCCCAGACCCATCCCGCCCGCAAAGGCGGCCCCGAGGCTGGCTGCGCCGACGCCGGCCCCGAGCAGTCCTCGTCGTGACACAGCTCGAGCGGTCCCACCCGATTCCCGGTCCGGTTTCAGCAGCGCAGCCGAGTCCGCTGTGGTCGGCGGCGGCTGACCGGCGGGTGCAAGTCTTCTTCTCATCTCCTCACCCTTCGCGAGATGCCGCGGTCAGTTGCGACAGCGGCTCCGACAGCCCGTTGACGGCGTCCGACAGCTGTCTCAGTCCATCCTCGCTCACGCTGTCGTACGAGGCGAAACCGTCACCTTTGCGCTGCCGGTCCAGCAGCTTTTGCAGTGCGGCCATTTTGGTGTCGATCGCGGCCGCCAGGTTTGGGTCCTGTCGTCGCACCAGTGGTCGCAGTGCCTCGTATCCGGCCCGGGCACCGTCGAGATTGGCCTGGAGGTCCCACAGGTCGGTGCGGGACCAGTACTCGGCCCGGCCGGTCACTTTGGCGGTGGCTGCCTCCTCCATCAGCTCCTTTGTCGCGTTCGCGATCTGGGCGGTGGTGTACCTGGTCGTGCGGGCCCGGGTCTGAAGCTGCTCCGTGGCTTCCGCGAGGTCCTCTGCGTACAGTCTCCGGTCCGTCTTGCTCAACCTCTGGTACCCCCTGGCCCGCGCCGGCCAGAGGTCCTTCTCGAGCCGGTGCCAGCCCGTCCAAAGCTCGCCGTGGGCCAGCTCGGCCTCGGGCAGGTCCATCCGAGCGTCCAGGTCGGCGAAGCGCTCCAGGGTTTCGATGCGTTCCCAGTGCGTCCGCGCCTTGGGGTAGAGCGCGCGGGCCTGGTCGTCCCGGCCGGCCAGATAGGCGGCCATGAACTCGGCGGTACCGGCCATCAGCTGATCGGTCTGGCGTTCGACATACGCCGCGTAGCTCGTGGTCGCGGCGTTAACGAGATCGGCGTTGCTTGCCGCCGGGGCGAGGCTGGTGCCCGAGTCGGACACCGAGAACGGAGCTCGAATCCCCACACCGGCCAGTCCCGGCTTGCAGACGGAGAAGTAGGCACCCGGGGCGGCGGTCACAACGAGGTCGCGCGCGAGCCCGGGGCCGAGGTCCTCCACCTTGCCGACGATGCGCAGCTGGTCCTGGTCCAGCAGCAAGAACTCGGTCACGCTGCTGCTGGCGTTAGTGACGGTGAAGCGCAGGCTGCCTGAGGGTGCCGAGTCGGGGGTCACCGTGCAGGCAGCGTCGGTGGCCCGCACCGTGAGGTGCCGGCTGTCCGTACCGCTTCCGGGTGTGGCCGCGCCGCTGCGGGAGCTCCCGGTGCAGCCGGCCGTCAGCGGCATCAGCAGCAGGCTCGCCGGCACGACGACGAGAAGCCCGTACCCCGTTAGACGGACAGGCATCGGTTCCTCCTGGTTCGCCTCTAAGGTACCTCGGCTGCGGGCGGCTGGATGGCGATCTGCACGAGCTGTGAGGATGGGCGACTGCTGAGGTAAATCAGGTAGTAAGCGGGCTCACGTGTCGCATCGCCTGCGCCAGCAGGGCCTCGGTGCGGTCGTGCACCACTGGCGGAGGGGGCCGGGTGGAGGAGCTGGTCAACGCCCGGATCTCGTGTTCGGGGGACGGCAGGAACCCGATCAGGTCGGCGACCTGCCAGTACCCCACCGCCTGCGGGTCGGTGTCCAGGACGCCGCCTGCAGCCAGGTAGGCGCGACGGAACCGTCCGGCGTGTTCCAGACCGTGGAGCATGGCGAGGTTGTTGCCACAGTGCGCCACATCGAAGTCAGCCGGGCCCCACGAACTCTCGGTCCAGTCGATGACGCCGGTCAGCCGGTCGCCGATCCACAACAGGTTGCCGGGGTGAAAGTCCCGATGGATCAAGCCGTGCGCCGTCGGAGGCGGCGCGCCCGCCACCAGGTCCAGGGCCTTATTCCAGAGCCTTTGGTCCTCGGCCCAGTCCGGGACGATCGGCCGTGGAGGTCCCCAGAGCGCGTACGGAGCGGGCCGCAGGTCAGCCGGGACGTCGGTCGCGTGAATGCCGACCGCGGCACGCGCCAGTTCGGCGACCGCCGTGTCATTGAGAGGGTCCAGCCGGATCGCCCCGGGCCGCCAGGTGGTCAGATTTGCCGGCCGACCGGCGGACGCTCCGGTCGGGTCAGCGGCCAGCAGCTCCGGCACTGGCAGACCGCGGCCCCGGAGCAATGACGTGGCCAGGGACTCCGCCGGGATATGCGTGGCGCCCAGCGTCGTCCAGGCGTCGTCGTGCCGGTACCGCAGGATCACGGCCGGACCGTTGGCGAACTGAACCGCCGAGATGGACTCAGTGAGACCGCCGGCGAGCGGGATGATGCCGACGATCGGCCGGTTCAGGTGCTGCTGGGCCCAGCTGCGGACCTGATCCGGGATCACCTCAGCAGAATAGGCCGCCTCTCCCCAGCTCGTGGCGATTTCATCGCGGCCGTGGGGGGCTGTCGGTTTCCCACGTGCCCGGGGGAAACCGTTACTCCACCCACGACATAACGTGGGTGGAGTGCCAGGTTCGTGGGTGAAGTGACGACTCAGGGGCTGGGCAGCGTTGGGCTCGAGGGACTCGGGGTACGGCTTCGGGTCATCTCTGCAGCGCGCGACGCTGCACGAGCTCACTCTTGGCGTACTTACCGATCTGATGAGTGGCGATGCCGTCCATGAGCGCGCCGATGCCGCCGCCGACCAGCGGGACCCGTTTGGTCACCACCAGAGCCAGATTCTTGCCACCGACCCGACTGATCAGATCCGCGACTACCTCTTCGGCGACCTGCCGGTCCAGGTCCGGGTCGAAGATCGGGGCCGTCGCTACGGCCATCGGCGAAGTAGGCAGCTTGCCCTTGGCGATCTGACGCGCGACCTGTTCGCCGCCGAGCAGGCACATCACCAGTGCGGTGCGTACCCGGCTGTCGTTCAGGTCGTAGCCCCGCAGGTGCGCGATCGCGGCGACCATGCGTACCTGGACAACGGCAATGCCGGCGAGGTTCGCCGGAATGGCGATCGGCAGCAGGACGGCGCCACTGAGGTTGGTGACGAAACCCTGGGCGGAGCCGAGCCTGACATGGATGTCGATGATGGAGTCGATGGCCTCATCAACCGAGCCGCCATAGCGCTCCATCTGTCGGGCCGCGACAGTCTTCGCGCTGGGAAGCTTGCCCACGCCGTCGATTGCGATCTCGAGCACCCGCCGAAGCGCGCCGCCGGCGGCCTGTGGAGCCATTTTGGTGGCCATCGGTCCGATCCCGCGGGCGATCATCTTCCCGACTCCTTGTGCTGACGGCATCGGATCCTCCAGGTGTGGGTGAACTGCGTCGGCCACGTCCGGCTCGGCCAAGGCGGACGCTGGACCACAAGCCTACGTGGCGCGCCGAGCCGGTCGCGGCTCCGCGTCCCTGGGTTCGACCCGGGGTGGTCCCTGACCAACGCCTGAGCGTCGGCCTACCGGTTGGCGCGCTGGCTTCGGAGCCGCAGGGCAGAATCGCGGTGTGCAGGAATCACCGTTCGGAGCGCCCGAAGGCTGGCGGAACAGCGACCTGATCGGCGTCTCCAGCCAGTTCGACTCGGAGCTGGTGCTGTCGGCGTACCGGCACGGCGTCTTTCCGATGCCCGCGCACCGCGGTCTGATGGGGTGGTACTCGCCGGTCCGGCGCGGGATCTTGCCGTTGGAGGGTCTTCGGGTCCACCGCTCGCTGGCCAAGATGGCCAAAAGGTACGAGGTCCGGGTCGACACCGCGTTCGACCAGGTGCTGAGCGCCTGCGCCGACCCGCGGCGTACCGGTGCCTGGATTGACCGCGACATTCGTTCGGTCTACCGGGAGCTGCATCGACTGGGGGTGGTCCACTCGGTCGAGGCCTGGACTGCGGACGGACAGCTCGCCGGCGGCCTGTACGGGGTGAGCATTGGCGGGCTGTTCGCCGGCGAGTCGATGTTCCATCACCCCGAGATCGGTCGAGACGCCTCCAAGGTCGCCCTGATGGGTCTGGTGCGGCTGTTGTCCGCGGCAGGGACCGAGGACCGGCTGTTGGACGTGCAGTGGCAGACCTCGCACCTGGAAACCCTCGGCGTGGTGGAGGTGGGTCGCCGGCACTACCTACGGTTGCTGGAGCGGGCACTCCAGCTTCCGGGGCCGGACTGGTCGGTGGACCTACGCGTCCCCGGCGCGGGCTGAGCGCTCAGCAGAACCGGCCCCGGTATCGGAGCCGAGGCACATAATGGGCACATGCCCGAGATGCCTGAGGTGGAGTCGCTGGCGCGCTTCCTGACCGTCAAGTGCGTCGGACACGCGATTGCGCGGGTCGACCTGGCCGCCTTCAGCGCCCTCAAGACCTACGACCCGCCACTGTCTGCGCTGGCTGGTCTGGAGATCGAGCAGGTGACGCGGCACGGCAAGTTCATCGACATCTCGGCCCAGGGGCTGCATCTGGTGTTCCACCTGGCCCGCGCGGGCTGGCTGCGCTGGCGCGACTCGCTGCCGGACGTGCCACCGCGGCCCGGCAAGGGACCGCTGGCGCTCCGGCTTACCTTGGATGACGGCTCGGGATTCGACCTGACCGAGGCCGGCACCCAGCGCAAGCTCGCCGTCTACGTGGTGAGCGACCCGGCGGCCATCCCGCACATCGCGACGCTGGGACCGGATCCGCTGGCCGACGAGTTCGACCAGGCGGCGTTGGCGCAGGTGTTGAAGGAGGCAGGTCGCGCGCAGTTGAAGGGGGTGCTGCGGGATCAGCGGACCCTCGCCGGTATCGGGAACGCGTACTCCGATGAGATCTTGCACGCTGCCAAACTCAGCCCGTTCAAACCGTCGAACGGGTTGACAGCCGAGGAGCAGACCACGCTCTATCAAGCCATCAAGACCGAACTCAGCGGGGCCATCACCCGCGCGGAAGGGCTCGCGGCGAAGGATCTGAAAAGCGAGAAGAAGTCGGGGCTGCGGGTGCACGGGCGCAAGGGGGAGAAGTGCGACGTCTGTGGTGACACCATCGCGGAGGTCTCCTTTGCCGACTCGGCTCTGCAGTACTGCCCGACCTGCCAGACGGGCGGCAAGAAGCTCGCCGACCGGCGGATGTCCCGGCTGCTGAAGTAGCACCTCCCGGTCCGGTCCCGGTGAGCGCAGGAGAGGATGAAGATATGTGGGGACAACCTGAGGTGGCGAGCATCGGTCCGGCGGAGGTCGCGGAGAAGCAGGCAGCCGGGTGGATGCTGCTGGACGTACGGACCGACGAGGAGTGGGCCGAGGGCCGAATCCCCGGCGCCACCCACATCCCGTTGAACGAGCTGGTTGCCCGCCTGGACGAGGTCACCGATCCGGTCGTCTGTATCTGCGCCGTGGGTGGTCGGTCCGCCCGAGCAACCCAGTTTCTTCAGGCGCAGGGCAGGGAAGCCGTCAACCTCGACGGCGGTGTCCAGGCCTGGGCCGCCCAGGGAGGCGGCCTCCAGCGCTGACGGGTGCGGCCGGCGTGATGCAGATCATGTCCTGAGTGCGCTTTGCGCGGCGCCGACCACCTAAAGTTGGTGGGTGGCGGTTCCTTCGGAGCCGCCGCAGTCCAGGTAGGCAGAGTCGCCCCCACATCACCAATCGCGGAGGCTCTCATGGCCAACCTTCTGTCCGGCATGATCAACAACGCAGCGGCCCGTCGCGCCACCCGGCAGAACCGTAGGCTGCTGGAGCGCGAGCTCGCCGGCTTCAGCACCCCGATCCAGCGGCTCGAGATTGAGACCATCATGGGGTACTACCCCGACGAGCAGACCCAGGAGATGCGGGAGATCCTGGCCCGCCAGGCCACCCGCCTCTTCTAACGCCGACTGGGCGGAAGGTCCGCGGGTTCAGCGGCGTGTCGCGCCGGATGTGACTCGTCGGCGGAATGCCGCGCTGTGGAGCGTTTCGGCGTACCCGGAGAAGTTGAAGCGTTCCACGTGGAACCAGGACGACCGGCCGGTGTAGGTTTGAGACTGTCAATCCTTCGGGAGCTCACACCAGATGGTGGGCTGAGAGGGCGAAGTGCGTCGCAAGGCGCGGGTTCGCCGACCGACCGAACCTGACCGGGTAATGCCGGCGTAGGGAGTGTCTGCAGATGTCTGTTTCGTCCAAGTCCGTGGTTGAGTCGCCGGTCGGGTCGAACTCAAAACCCGAGGCGCCGCTGGTGCTGACAACCGAGCCGCCCCGGCCGCTCCGGCTGAGTGACCAGCTCGCCATGTGGGGCAATCTCGGGATCAGCCTGTTCGGCCCGTTGACCGGTGCGCTGATCGTCGCTACCACCGGCTCCGTCACGCTGGCGATCCTGGCCATCGTGATCGGCTGCGCCCTGGGCGCCGCACTGCTCGGCGCCTCAGCCGTGTTCGGGGCCACCACCGGCGCGCCGGCCATGGTGTCGTTGCGCGGTCTGTTCGGTCGCCGCGGGTCGGTCGCGCCGACGGTCCTCAATATCGCTCAGAACGTCGGCTGGGCCACGATGGAGATCATCGTGATCTCCACGGCCGCGGCCGCCGTCGTCGGTGAGGCCTGGCGGTGGCCGTTCGTGCTCCTCGCCGGCGCCGCGGCGACCGTGATGGCGGTACGCCCGCTCGGCAGCGTACGGATGCTCCGCAAGGTGATGGTCTGGCTGGTCCTCGCGGCCTCGGTCTTCTTGTTCGTCCAGGTGCTGCTGCAGCCGCGGCAGTCGATCCCGCAGGACGGAGTCCTCGGCTTCTGGCCCGCGGTTGACCTGGCGGTAGCCGGCGTGGTGTCGTTCGCCCCGCTGGCCGCGGACTACTCGCGGCACTCCAAGAGCCGGCCAGCCGCCTTCTGGGGCGCCTCCCTCGGGTACGGCCTGGCCGCCATCGCCTACTACACCCTCGGCGTGTTCGCTGTGGCAAACCTCGGCGCTACGGACGTGATCGGCGCGCTGGTGGCGTTGCCGGCCGGGGCGATTGCGCTGGCTATCTTGCTGGTGGATGAAGTCGACGAGGCGTTTGCCAACGTGTACTCGACCACCATGTCGATCCAGAACCTGTTCCCGTCGTTGGACCGGCGCTTCGCCGCGGTCGGCGTCGGGGTGATCGCGACCCTGCTCGCCGGGCTGATGGACTTCGGCCGGTACCAGTCGTTCCTGTTCTTGATCGGGTCGGTGTTTGTGCCGCTGTTCGCGGTCGCGGCCGTGGACTTCTTCTGCGTCAGCCGGCAGCGCTGGGACGTCTCCGCCTCCTCGCGGCTGCGGGCCGTACCGGTGATTGCGTGGGCGTGCGGGTTCGTCGCGTACCAGCTGGTCTACCCCGGGAGCGTGCCGGGCTGGTCCGACTTCTGGGTCGGTCTTAACGGCGTGATCGGCTTCGTAGCGCCGGCGTGGCTCGGCTCCTCGGTGGCCGCCATCGTCGTCGGTGGCCTGGTGATGCTGGTGCTCGGTCGGCTGCAGCGCAGACGCTGAGCCAGCGGGTGGGGCGCTATGTGAGACTTGATCGGTGACCGATCCGGACAAGCCGATCTTTGCTCACCGAGGGTTCTCCTCGCGCCAACCCGAGATGACCATCGCCGCGTACCGGGCGGCGATCGACTGGGCGGCAGCCAACGGCCGGCCGCTCGGCCTCGAGTGTGACGTCCACTTCAGCGCCGACGATGAGCTGATCTGCCTGCACGATCTACGGGTCGACCGTACGTCCGACGCGAGAGGGATGGCCTTCCACCGTACGGTGGAGGAGCTTCAGCAGATCGACTTCGGGTCGTGGTTCATGCCTGACCCCGACCCCGACCAACGGCGGCTGGCCACCCTGCGGGAGCTGCTGATCATGGTCCGGGACGCCCGCGCCGACGGTCACGACATCAGCCTGGCGATTGAGACCAAGCACCCAAATCCGCGTGGGCTGGCGGTGGAGCAGCGGGTGGCGACGATGCTGGCCGAGTTCGGCTGGGACCGGGCGGGGTCGCCGGTCCGGATCATCTCGTTCTCCGTTGAGGCGGTGCATGCCGCCGGGGATCTGCTGCCCGAGCTGGAACGGACCCTGCTGATCGAGCAGCATTTCGGCCCGTGGGCGGACGGGCATCTCCCCGACGGTGTGCAGGCGGTCGGACCCGACCTGTTGCTGATCAAGAAGGACCCGGACTTCGTAGCCCGGGCGCACGCCCACGGCAACCAGGTCCACGTATGGACGGTGAACAGCCCCGAGGACATCCGGCTGTGCATGTTCCTCGGCGTCGACGGCTTCACCACCGACTATCCGGAGCGCGTGGCCGAGGCGCTGGACATCTTCACCCTCACCCCACCTCCCCGCCATCCCGCCGACTAGTCGGATCTTCCGCCGTCTTGGCGGCGCGTCGTCGCAGAACTGACCAGTCGCGGCACAGCAGGACCGGTCGCGAGGCTGTCCGACGCCTACTGCCCACTAGTCAGCTGCGCAGCAACTCGCCGCAGAAAAACCGGAGGATGCGACGCCTCGGCGGGGTTAGTCGCGGGAGATGGGGCAGGACATGCAGCGGGGGCCGCCGCGACCGGAGCCGAGCTCGGAGCCGGGGATCGGGATCACCTCGATGCCCACTCGCTCCAGCTGGGCGTTGGTCTCGGTGTTCCGCTCGTACGCGACGGCGAGCTTGGGCGCGATCGCCAGGGTGTTGTTGCCGTCGTCCCACTGCTCGCGCTCGGCTGTCACCGGGTCCAGGCCGGTGTCGATGAGCCTGAGCCGCTCGATCCCCATTGCGGCGGCGGCCGCCTCCAGGAAGTGCTGCTCGGCGCCGATGATCAGCTCGCGGTCCTCGCCGGGCCGGATCGAGAACGCGGAGAGCCGGTGCGCCACATTCGGGTACATCACCACAGCATCGGTGTCGACCATCGTGCAGATGGTGTCGAGATGCATGGTGGCCCGGTCCTGGTCGATCGGTACGGCCAGAATGGTGTGCGCCAGCCCGAGGTCGAAGGCAGTCCGGGACAGCCGTTCGACGCCGGCCGGGGTGGTGCGTTGACCGATGCCCACCGCCAGTACGCCGTCGGCCAGCGCCAGTACGTCGCCGCCCTCCAGGTGTTCCTTCTCCCAGCCGTGGATCTGGTCCACGCCCGCGAACCGCGGGTGGAAGCTATAGATCAGCTCGGTCAGCTGCGTCTCCCGGGTCCGGGCCGGCATCGCGAGCGACGTGACGGTGACCCGGTCCTGTATCCAGACGCTGGAGTCGCGGGTGAAGAGCAGGTTCGGCAACGGGTCGATCAGGAAGTCGTCGGGTGCCAGCATCGCCGACACCAGCCCGGTGCCGCGTACCTCGTCGTTGCGCAGTCCCGCCATCAGGACCGCCGCAAGGTCCTCCGGACTCAGCTCGCTGAGATGGCGACGGAGCTGCCGGCGGAGCTGGTCGCCGAGTCGCAGGTCGGTCAGAGTGAGGTCGATCCCCTGGGCCCTGGCCGCCTCCTGATGCAGCGCCTCCACCAGCAGGTCACTGAGATACAGCACCTCGACGCCGTGGCCGCGCAGCGCGTCGGCGAAGGCATCGTGTTCCTCCTGGGCCCGGTCGACCCAGGGGATGCCGTCGAACAGCAGGGCGTCGTTGTTGCGGGGAGTCAGCCGGCGCAGCTCGTTGCCCGGCCGGTGCAGCATCACCGTACGCAGCCGACCCACCTCGGACCGGACGCCCAACGCAGCACTCTGAGTCTCGGCCATGACTGCGACGATAGCGGTGCTGAGTGGGAGGCCATGCCCGCCGCCCCCTCGCCTCCGGGGGAGGGACCCAGTCTGATCCGCTCGGCACCCGTCGGCCACGCTATAGCCTTGGCGGGTGAGCCCGACCGACGCGCGTGTTGCCTGCATCATCCCCGCCAAGGATGAAGAACAGCGGATCGCCGCAACGGTCGCCGCCGCGCGTGATCTTCCCCATGTCGACCTCGTCGTGGTCTGTGACGACGGCAGCAGCGACAAGACGGCCGAGCACGCCGCCGCCGCCGGCGCGATCGTGGTTTCCCACTCCCGCAACCGGGGCAAGGCGGCCGCGCTCGACTCCGCGGTGAATGCGCTGGGTGTACTCGAGCAGCGCGACGGCCGGCCCGAGGCCACGGCGCTGCTGCTGCTCGACGCGGACCTGGAGTCCAGCGCGGCCAACTGCGCGCCACTGATCGACCCGGTCGTCCAAGGCCGTGCCGACCTCACCATCGCAGTGCTCCCACCGCAGCGCACTGCGGCCGGCGAGGAGCCGGGCGGGTTCGGCATCGTCATGTCAGCGGCGTCCAAGGGCATCTCCGAGCTCACCGGCTGGACCCCGCGTGCACCCTTGTCGGGTCAGCGCTGCCTGACCCGGCGCGCGTTCGAGCTGGCCAGCCCGCTGGCAGCGGGTTTCGGCGTGGAGGTCGGCATGACCATCGACATCCTGCGGGCCGGTCTGCGGATCGAGGAGGTGGAGGTCGACCTGTTCCATCGCGCGTCCGGGTCCGACATCGCCGGTCAGCTGCACCGTGCGCGCCAGCTGCGCGATGTGTCCCGGGCCCTAGCCGCCCGCGGTCTGGTGGGGGTGGGCCTGAAGGACCTCAAGGACTCAGGCGGTGTGGCCAACCTGATCAAGCGGTTCAAACGGTGAGTCCGCAGCACGAAGGACGCGGCAGCCGCGGCAACCCGGCCACGCCGCCGAAGCAGACCTATCAGCCTCCGGCCTGGCACTGCGATCACCGCTTCGCCCTCGGCTGCATCATCGGAGCCACCGTTCTGACCTTGATTGCGGGGTTTCTCGGTCCGTCAGCCGTGACCCTCACCCTCGGTCCCCGGGACTCCCTCCTGCCGCCCTGGTACCTGCCCACCGGCCTGGTCGAGCCGAACGAGTGGGTGGTGTCCTGGCTGATCTGGATCGCCATCGCGGTCGGCGCGCTCGGCCTGTGGATCGGCCTGCGCGCCCTCGCCGCCGGCTGGCAGCCGCGGGTCAGACGCCTGTTCGCGCTCGGCACCGGACTGAGTCTGGTCACCATCACCGTGCCGCCGCTGACCTCGGCCGACGTCTTGATGTACGCCGCGTACGGCCGGCTCCAGGCCATCGGCCGGGACCCGTACGGGATCACTCCGGCCGAGGTGTTTCGCGGTCAGTTCGACCCGGTGCTGCGCTGGACCGAGCGACCGTGGCAGGACACGCCCAGCGTGTACGGGCCGATCACCTCCTGGACCCAGCTGCTGGCGAACCGCTGGGGCGGGGAGAACATGCACGACATCGTCTTCTGGCTCCAGGTCTTCGCCGTCGTCTCGTTCATCATTACCTGCGCCGGCGCGGTCCTGCTGGCCAGGGGGGATTCGCGGCGACAGGCCCGCGCGACGCTGCTGACCATCGCCAATCCGGTGCTGATCTGGGCCGTGGTCGCAGGCGCGCACAACGAGGCGCTGTCGGTGATGTTTGCGGTGTTCGGCCTGCTGATGATCCGGAAGAGCCCGTTCGCCGCCGGAATCGGAATCGGACTGGCCGGGTGCGCCAAGCTCAGCATCGGCATCTGGGGGCTGGCGATGCTGTGGGCCTACCGGAGGGAACCCAAGAAGGCGCTCCTGCTCTGCCTCGGCACGGGGATCCCGATGGCACTGGCCTACCTGGTGTGGGAGCCGGCCGCTTTCTTCCAGGTGCTCCGCAACGGCAGCTACGTCTCCGTCGGCTCCTGGGCGAACCCGGTGTTCCGCTTCCTCGACCTGTTCATGGCCTCGGTCGCGGCCAAGATCATTGTCGGCTGCATCGCCTACCTGGGCTTGGTGGTGATCGCCTGGATGCTGTCCAAGGTGGTGCCCTGGACAGCGGCGCCGGGCCTGGAGCCTGGCATGGACCCGACCCGCGACCCGCTGACCATCGCCCTGCGGACCGCGCTGGTGCTGTCGGTGGCCTGGCTGGTGACCTCGATGTACACCCTGTCCTGGTACGACCTGATTGCCTGGATACCGCTGGCGGTGCTCGGCGCCAGCAAGCTGGACCAGATCATGCTGATGCGGATCGCGCCGCTGTCCATGGCGTACGTGCCGGGACGTGCCCTCGACGTCGGGCCTGCTTTGGACTTCACTGCCAGCCGGCTTCGAGACACTGTGTCGCCGATTCTCCAGATCGGAGTGCTGCTGGCCATTGTCATGTGGTGGCGCAGGCCCGATCGCCCGGAACTGTTCCCGTTCGGTACGGCGAAGTCTGCGGCCTCAGACGAGCCGAGGCCGACGGCCGAACTGCCGGCGGCGCGGCCGGGTCGGCAGCCCTCCTAGAAAGCACCGTCACTGCTGCGATGTGTCGTCGAGCTGGTTGCGCAGCCGGGTGTTGTCATCTCGCAGCTCCAAGACCATCGCAATACCTGCCAGGTTGAGGCCCTGCTCAAGTAGCTGGGTGATCTGGTGCAGCCGGTCGACGTCGTTGGCGCTGTACCGCCTGGTCCCACCGGCGGAACGGTCTGGCTCGACCAGTCCCCGGCGCTCGTACAGCCTCAAGTTCTGCACCCCGGTCCCGACCAGCTCGGCGGTCACGGAGATGCCGTAGACGCCGCGGTCCCGGTTCTCGGCCGGAGGTTGCTCAGACACGTCTTGATCGTAGCTGCAGACTGTGCTATATAAAACCTGTATCGGCCACCATAGATATGGTGGCTCGCGCATCGATCAAGACAACTGGATTAGACCCTACGGAGGTGATGGCAATGTTGATGCGCACAGACCCATTCCGGGACCTCGATCGGCTGACCCAGCAGGTGTTCGGAACCGCGGCCCGGCCGGCGCTGATGAACATGGACGCCTGGCGGGAGAACGAGCGGTTCATCATCGAGTTCGACCTGCCGGGTGTTGACACCAACTCCATCGACCTGGATGTTGAGCGCAACGTCCTGACGGTTCGAGCCGACCGGCCCGCCAGGGAGGGGATCGCCGAACTGGTCGCCGCAGAGCGGCCTCGCGGGGTGTTCAGCCGCCAGATCATCCTGGGCGACAACCTGGACACCGACAAGATCACGGCAAGCTACGAGTCCGGCGTGCTCCGGCTGGAGATTCCGGTGGCGGAGAGGGCCAAGCCGCGCAAGATCGCGGTCAGCAGTGGCGACGAGCAGAAGGTGATCAACGCCTGACGGGCTGACCACCCGGCGAGGCAAGCGGTCGGAAGGAGGCGCCCACGATGGCGGTCGCCGCGATGGATGAGTCCGCCCTGCTGGATCAGCTCGAGCAGGGTTGGGTGGATGCCGAGTTCGCCGCCATCATCGCGGCCGAGTTCGGCGCGGACCCGACGACGCCACCGGAGCCGCCGACGAGCAATGGCAGCCCGTGGGAGCGTTCGGCGCTTCCGCGTCGGCGCGCGCCGGGACACGGCCGCCCGCACGACCGGCTGAACACCCCGGTGTGGGGCAACCAGCGGTCCCCACCCGCCCCTGCATGGCGGATGGCCGGCGGCGGCGTGGATTGAGACGAACCACCGTTTCGATCCACGCCGCTCGACGGCTCAGGGGCGGTGTAGCGGTCGGCCGGGTCCGCTCAACCAGCGGCGTACCGGTCGATCTCGCTCCGGAGCGCGGTCTTGCCGGCCGGATGCAGGAAGGAGGCGTCGACGGCGGCCTTGGCCAGGTCCGCCAGACCTGACTGGTCCAGCTTCAACAAGCCGGCTGCGATCTCGTACTCCCGGTTCAACGTGGTGCCGAACATCGGCGGGTCGTCGCTGTTGATGCTGACCGGAACCCCGGCCGCCGCCATAGCGATGAGCGGGTGCGCATCCAGATCGGTCACCGCCCGGGTGGCGATGTTGGAGGTCGGCGAGACCTCTACCGGGATGCCCTCCGCAGCCAGATGTGCCAGCAGGGCCGGATCCTGCGCGGCCGAGGTGCCGTGGCCGATCCGCTCGGCGCCCAGCTCGGTGAGCGCGTCCCAGATTGTCTGCGGGCCGGTGGTCTCGCCGGCGTGCGGCACGCTGTGCAGGCCGGCCGCCCGAGCTCGGTCGAAGTACGGCTTGAACTGCGGCCGGGGTACACCGATCTCCGGCCCGCCCAACCCGAAGCCCACCAGGGTCGAGGGCCCGTGCTCGAGGGCAATGGTGGCGGTGCCCTCGGCAGCTTCGAGGCCCAGCTCGCCGGGGATGTCGAAGATCCAGCGCAGCACCAGGCCGTGATCCCGTTCGGCCGCAACCCGAGCGTCCTCGATGGCCTCCATGAAGCCCTCCACCGGGACACCGCGGATGACCGAGGTGTACGGGCTGACCGTCAGCTCGGCGTACCGAATGTTCTGCGCCGCCATGTCGGCAGCCACCTCGTAGGTCAGCAGTCGGACATCCTCCGGCGTACGGATCAGGTCAACCACGCTGAGGTAGACCGTGACGAAGTGCGCGAAGTCGGCGAAGGTGAAGTAGCTGGCCAGCTCGTCCGGGTCGCCGGGGACCACGCCGGGATGGCGGCTGGCGAGCTCGGCGACGATCCGCGGCGAGGCAGAACCGACGTGGTGGACGTGCAGCTCAGCCTTGGGCAGGCCGGCGACGAACGCTGACAGTTCTGCTGACCCGAGTCCCGCGGAAGCGACCATGGCACCAGTCTGGGGGCACGCGCGGCGAGCGTGTGCTTGAGGGGCACCCGGCGCCCGCCCGCAAGGATCTACTCGTGCGCTCCCGCGCAAATGACCTACCCGCGCGCTCTCGCGCAAAACGTCTATTCGTGCGCTCCCGCGCAAGCGACCTACCCGTGCGCCGGCGGGCTGGTCAACTCGAGCGCGATGCCGTCTGGGTCGCGGAACTCCAGGATGAGTCCGCTGCCGATGTCCTTGATTCCCCCATGCGGAATGCCGTGGGCCTCGAGCAGGTCGATGGCGATGTTCAGCTCAGAGGAGTCGGCGACCTTGAACGACAGGTGGTCCAGCCCTACCCGGTCCTCGCTGAACCTGTCGGAACCCGGTGCCACCGGTCGCAGACCGAAGAAGCCGTCGCCGTAGGAGTAGATCACCCCGCCGTACAGGAATCCCAGGGACTCTCGGGTGGCCTCATCGGCGTCGGCGGGCAGCTCGTACGCCACAGGGAGGCCCAAGACCATGTCGTAGAAGGCGCGGGACCGCTCCAGGTCGGTGACAGTGAGCCGGACGTGTGAATAACCGGTGGTTCGAATGGACATGAACTCATGCAACCAGACCTCCTCTGGTCCCACACGACCGGCGCCACATTGTCGCCAGAGGCCATCGCGGAAGTACGCTTCCGGCAGGAGGAGGTCGATAATTGCAGAGGCTGTGGTACGTCGCGTACGGGTCCAACCTGAGTCTGGAGAGGTTCCGCTGCTACCTGCGTGGCGGCCAGCCGCCCGGCGGTGCCCGGCACTATCCGGGCTGCCGCGACCCATCCGAGCCGCGGGCTGACGTCGGCGTGCTGGTCGGCGGTGGGATCTACTTCGCAGGTGAGTCGACAGTGTGGAAGGGCGGCATGGCGTTCTACGACGCGGAGCTGCCAGGGCAGGTCGCCGCGCGGGCGTATCTGCTCACCCCCGACCAGTTTGAGGACGTCCTTGCCCAGGAGATGCGGCAGACGCCGCCCGGATCTGCGCTGGACCTGTCGCTGGTTCACCACTTTGGCAGGCACAGCTACGGACCCGGACACTACGAGACCCTGATCCGGATCGGTACCCGGCACGGGGCACCGATGGTGACCTTCACCAGTGATCGGCACGACCGTCCGCTGGCCGCTCCCAGTGAGGCGTACCTGAGCACGATGGCGGTGGGGCTTCGTGAGGCGCACGGCTGGTCCGCTGCCCGCATCGGTGCCTATCTGGCGGCGGTGCGCGGGGCTACGAGCTCCTGGACGGCCGATGAGGTGACGGCACTCGCACGATAAGAAGCTAATCGGTGATGCTGGCGTTTATGCTGGCGGCGCCTGGGCAAGTGCTCCATGGCGGCTGGGCAGGCTTGCAGGCAGTCGGTTTGCCTGTCCCCGAGACGCACCGACTGCCAACAATCTGAACTTGCTTCCCCCCGAAGCTTGTTCAACTACTAAGTAGTTTGCTATCTATGTAGTAAGATTGTCAAGCCTCTTTTGAAGCGTTTCTATAGAAGGACTTCCACCGTGACCGAGGACGTAACCACCCGGGACCCGGGTGCCGCGACCCGTGACCGGGACGATGCCCTGCTGGCCCTGCGTTCTGTCGTGTTCGCTGCCGACCAGTACCGACAGGCCTTGATCAACTTCCTTGGGGTTGGCAATACCGAGGCCCAGGCCGTGAGCCATCTGAACGCACACGGCGAGCTGGGGCAGTCCGAGCTCGCCCGCCTGCTGGGCATCACCACCGGCGCCACCACCTCGCTGATTGACAGGCTTGAGGTGGCCGGGCTGGCCGAACGCAGTCCGCACGCGACCGACCGTCGGCGCAGCGTTGTGCGCTTGAGCGAGAAGGGCCGCGACCTGGTGGCAGCCGGCCGCGACTCGGTCAGCGGAATCTTCAACGGCTTCGCCGACGCAGAGCTCGACCACGTCGTCGGGACGCTCGAAACCATCGCTGAAGGTCTGAAACTAGAGACGGCCAACCTAGGCTGGCCGGTCGGCGGCGATCAGTCGTAAGGCGCCGGGCAGCCAGATAGGTACGGCAAACAGATAGCCTGTGCCGGTGCCCGGAGTGCCCCCAGCCCAGTACGGCTATTTCGGTCCGGTGGGGACCTTCACCCACCAGGCCCTGCTGACTCTGCCCGCGCAGCCGTGCGAGCCGGTCCCGTACGCCACAGTCGGGCTCGCGCTGGACGCCGTGCGCGCCGGTGAGGTGACAGCCGCCCTGGTGCCGATCGAGAACTCGGTCGAGGGGGGAGTCACCGCCACCTTGGACAACCTCACCTACGGCGACCCCCTGGTCATTACCCGGGAGGTGCTGCTGCCGGTGCAGTTCACCCTCTTCGGCCGCCCCGGTGCGACCTTGTCGCAGGTGCGCCACGTACTCACCCACCCGCATGCCGCGGCGCAGTGCAGGACCTGGTTGGCCACCCATCTGCCGCAGGCAACCGTCTCCGAAGGCGGCTCCACGGCTGCTGCAGCGGCCGAGGTCGCCGACCCAGGGTCACGGTTCGACGCAGCCATCTGTGCGCGGATCGCCGGCGAGATGCACCGGCTCACAGTGTTGGCCGACGAAATCGCCGACAACCCCGACGCGGTCACCCGGTTCGTTCTGGTGTCCCGGCCCGGCCCGGTGGGCCCGCCGACCGGTGCCGACAAGACCACGATGGTGCTCTTTATGCGGGAGGACCATCCTGGTGCGCTGCTGGACATCCTGGACCAGTTCGCCAGCCGCGGGGTCAACCTGTGCCGAATCGAGTCCCGCCCAACGAAAACGACGCTGGGTGACTACTGCTTCTCCGTCGACGCCGAGGGCCATATCGACGACGCACGCCTGGCGGAGGCGATGATGGGACTTCACCGGGTATGCGCGGACGTCGTTTTCCTGGGCAGCTATCCCCGCGCCGACCGGGCCCGGCCGACGATCCGGCCCGGTACCTCCAACTCCGACTACGCCGGCGCAGCGGCCTGGCTGAAGCGGCTCCGCAGCGGCTAAACCCGGACGCCGACAGACCCGGGGGTGGACGCCAGGTCCGGCCCGGTTTCCTCCGACAGCTCGTCAGTGCCGGGCTCCCGCCTCCAGGACCGCGGGACCCGCAGCGTCAGTGCGCCTTGCTGTACCTCCGCGGTCATGCTGTTGCACTGCCCGGCGGTATCACCGTCCAACTGGTAGTGGTCGCGCTCCTCCACGGTGATCCGGACGGAGCGGCCGGTCAGCCGGTCCAGCTGAGCGTCGGTACGCCGGCCCCTGGTGAGGACGCGGGTGGTGAGCTTGACCCAGTCCGCCATCCCACGGGGGGAGGCAATCAGGACGTCCAGCAGGCCGTCGTCGGGTTTGGCGTCGGGGATCAGCGGGATGTTGGCCTGCAGATACCCGACGTTGCCGATCACGATCACGTGCGCCCGGCGGCGGAGCGGCGGCTGGCCGTCGACCCGGATGGTGGCATGCAGGGGTGGATGGTTGGCGTTCCGTGCCGCGGAGACAAAGTACGCCGCCGACCCGACGGCCTTCTTCAGGTCCGGGTTGGTGCCCTGCATGATCACCGCGTCGATGCCGATGCCGGCCATGACCGCGAAGTGGTGCGTCGTCTCATCGTCGATGGTCAGTTTCACCAGATCGATCGGTTTGTCGACCCCGTCGAACGCCACGTCCAGGGCAGCGGCCTCGTCCAGCGGGATGCCGATGTTGCGGGCCAGCAGATTGCCGGTGCCGGCCGGGATCAGACCGAAGGGAATGCCCGTGTTGGCCAGGCCGGAGCAGATCACCCGGATGGTGCCGTCCCCGCCCGCACCGAGCACCAGGTCTACCTGCTCCTCCACCGCGCGTGCGGTCATCTCCACCCCGGGATCCTCCGGTGTCGTCTCCAGCCACAGCGTTCGCTGCCAGCCACGCGCGGACAGCTCGTACTCGACGTGGCGGCGAAAGCCCGCCCAGTCCGTCACCTTGGCCGGGTTGTAGACCACGGCACAGCGTTTCGGCGGCGCGCCCTCGAGGTCGACCGGCGGCTTCTTCCGGACCAGCTCGGTGACGATCTCATGCGGGATGGGCACCGAGACCCCGGCGACCGCCAGTGAGAAGGAGGCGACCAGCGCACCGAACAACGCGCCCCCGATCAGGTCGGAGATGTAGTGCGCTGACAGCAGCCAGCGATCCAGGGCCACCGCCAGTACGATCGCCGCCGCGGCGACCTGCCAGACCAGCCGGGCGCGCGCACTCTGCCGGGTGACGGCGAGGGTGGCGCCGACCGCGATCACCCCAGCCACGACCGCGACCACATGGCCCGACGGGTAGGCATAGCCGTGCGCAGTGATCAGGTCCAGGGCCTGCGCCGGCCGCGGCCGCCGAAGGATCAGCTTGAGCGCGGTGGCACCGCCCCAACCCAGCACGACGGTGAGGACCAACGCCGTCGACAGCTGGCGGAGCCGGTGCCGACCGGCCCAGAAGGCGATGCCGAGAAGCGCTGCGTAGATCAGCCCGGGCCAGGTCAGCAGGGCGAAGGCAGCAAGGATCTCAGCGAGCGCCGATCGGGGATCCACCGGAGGAGGCACGATGCGGCGGTCGATCGCCTGGAGCGGCGCCCAGCTGAAGACAAGCCAGGTCCACACTCCGAACGCCACTGCGAGGCCGACGATGACAATGACGGCGGAGCGGGGCGGAGGCTTGCGGACCATCGGGCCATCCTTTCATTGCGGCGGGTGCCGAACCGACGGGCTGTGCCCGAGGGCTCCACCGACCCGTACCCAGCGGCGGCGCTGTGAAGTATCGGAATGCCGATCCCGCGACGGCTGGATAGGCTGGCTGTGTGATCGATGCCAAGGTTCTTCGTCAAGACCCAGACCGTGTCCGAGCCTCACAGCGTGCGCGTGGTGACTCGGAGTCGGTCGTCGATGACCTCTTGGCGGCGGAGGAGAGCCGGCGGAGCGCCATCGGCCAGTATGAGGCGCTGCGGGCCGCGCAGAAAGACCTCGGCAAGCAGGTGTCGCGTGCACAAGGTGATGAGCGGGTCGCGCTGCTGGCCCGGACCAAGGAGTTGGCCGAGCAGGTCAAGAAGGCGGACGTGGCGCAGAACGAGGCCGCCGCCACCTTCCATCGACTGCTGCTCGGGGTCGGGAACCTGGTCCAGGACGGTGTCCCGGTTGGCGGCGAGGACGACTATGTCGTGCTGGAGACCCACGGCACCCCGCGGGACTTCGCCGCCGAAGGGTTCGAGCCACGTGATCACCTGGAGCTGGGCCAGATTCTCGGCGCGATCGACACCGAGCGCGGCGCCAAGGTGTCGGGCTCTCGGTTCTACTACCTGACCGGGCAGGGCGCGGAGCTGGAGCTGGCGTTGGTCAACTTTGCCATGGCCTCGGCAATCCGGCACGGGTTCACCCCGATGATCCCGCCGGCGCTGGTGAAGCCGCAGGCGATGGAGGGGACCGGGTTCCTCGGCCAGGCGGCGCAGGACGTCTACCACCTTGAGCAGGATGATCTGTACCTCGTCGGTACCGCAGAGGTGCCGCTGGCCGCGTACCACTCCGACGAGATCCTGGACGCTGCCAAGCTTCCGCTGCGCTACGCCGGCTACAGCCCGAGCTACCGCCGGGAGGCCGGATCTCACGGCAAGGACACCCGAGGCATCTTCCGGGTGCACTGGTTCGACAAGGTGGAGATGTTCGTCTACTGCGACCCGGCCGAGGCAGCGACGGAGCATGCCCGGCTGCTGGAGTGGGAGAAGGAGTTCATCACCGCCCTGGAGATCCCGTTCCAGGTGCTGGACCTTGCCGGTGGCGACCTAGGGCTGAGCGCCGTCCGCAAGTTCGACTGCTACGGATGGCTGCCGACCCAGGACCGCTACCGGGAGATCACCTCGACCTCCAACTGTGCCGAGTTCCAAGCCCGGCGGCTGAACATCCGAGCCCGGTTCGACAGCGGCACTGCTCCAGTCGCTACCTTGAACGGCACCCTGTGCGCGATGACCCGGACCATCATCATGATCTTGGAGAACCATCAGCAGCCCGACGGCTCGGTTCGGATCCCCGAGGCGCTACGCCCCTATCTCGGTGGCCGCGAGCTGCTCACACCTGTTTCATGAGCCGCACTCACGACCTGAACTGGCGTCCCAAGCTGGTCGCCCTCGACATCGACGGCACGGTGGTGGACTACGACGGCACCATGCCGGAGCAAATCCGTGATGCCATCCACGCCGTCGTGGTGGCGGGCGTGCCGGTCGTGCTGGCCACCGGGCGCAGCTGGCACGGGACGCAGCCGATCTTCGACCACCTCGGCCTGCCGTCCGGCCCGTCGATCTCCTCCAACGGCGCAGTCATCGTCAACTACCCGCCGCAGGAGATCGTCCAGGCGATCACTTTTGACCCGTCCGCGGTAATCAACAGCGTCGAAGAGCTCGCCCCCGGGACGTTGATCGCGGTGGAGGAGGTCGGCCGCGGCTATCGGCTGAACAGCCACTTCCCCGACGGCGACCTCACCGGCGAGATGATCATCGAGGACGTCAGCCAGCTCTCCTCACGACCGGTGACCCGCGTCATCCTGCGGGACCCGCACCGCTCCGACACCGACTTCATCGAGCTGGCTAAGCAGCTCGGGCTGCACGGGGTGACGTACTTCGTCGGGTGGAGCGCCTGGCTCGACATCGCACCCGAGGGAGTAAACAAGGCGACGGCGCTGATCGATATCGCCGCCGACCTCGGTGTCGCCGCCGCCGACGTGCTGGCTCTGGGTGATGGCCGCAACGACATCGAGATGCTGACCTGGGCGGGCCGCGGGGTGGCGTTGGGAGACGCACCCGATGAGGTCAAGGACGCGGCGACTCAGGTCACCGGCAGCTTCGCCGATGGCGGCACGGTGCAGGAGCTTCGACGCTGGTTCGGCTGAGCGACGGTTCCTCCGAGCAGGTCGATCCGGCGGCTCCGGACACCACCGCGGCACGCGGAGTGGCAGCCGATGAGCTACAGATACATCCCGTCCGTGCCCTGCGCACGGGGCTTCGGCGGGATGTGCGCGCCCTGGGATCCGGGGCCATCTGGGTTGACGCCGGCCGGCAGGGCGCGGCGCATCTGCTCCAGCTGCGCGCGGGCCGCCATCTGCTGAGCGAACAACGCAGTCTGAAGGCCGTGGAAAAGACCCTCAAGCCACCCAACCAGCTGAGCCTGCGCGATCCGGAGCTCGGCGTCGGTCGGGGTGGCGTCTTCGCTGAACGGCAACGTGATCCGCTCCAGCTCCTCCACCAGCTCCGGCGACAGGCCTTCCTTCAGCTCGGCGATGGAGGCCTGATGAATCTTGCCGAGACGCTGCCGACTCGCGTCGTCCAAGGGCGCCGCCTTCACTTCGTCCAGCAGCTGGCGGATCATGTTGCCGATCCGCATCACCTTGGCCGGCTGCTCCACCATCTGGGTGACGGACTTGCTGATGTCCTCATCCGTCTGCACTTCCACCGGGGGAGGACCTTCCACGGCCATCGAGTTGGGGGTTACCACGTACACCCGTCCGTCATCGGTAGATCCGGCCACACCCTGCGGTGGCCCGGCCTGCTCCTGTTCGGGACTCTGGTTGGTACTCATGCATCGATCCTAGGTCCAGCCACCGACACGACCTGTTCCACGGTGCACACAGTCGGCCGGGCCGGGGACTTGGCGCAGGACTCCGGCCGCGCGATCGCCACAGGCTGCTCCCGAACGACCACCCGCCAGTAGCGGCCGGCAGCGTCTCGGAAGAGCACCGTGCTGAGCTCTCCGTCGGTGGACCGGTCGACGAGCTCAGGGTAATCGACGGCGTCGATGCCGGCCCGGAGGCGGACCGCGACCTCCGCTGCCTGCACCGGCTTGGAGTAACGGGCCATCCCGCGCAACAGGTCCGGGACCACCCGGCTGTTCTGGGCCGCCTGGTGGGCGGCGTACAGGCTCTGCTGGTCCAACCGGCCGTAGACGGCGCCAATCGGGAGCAGCAGCGCGGTGGGGGCCAGCCGGTGCCCGCCCAGATGACTGCACTCCCAGACCGGTTCGTACGAGGTCGCAGCGGACTCCGATCGCAGAAGTTGATCAAGGTACCCGGCCAGCGGGCGTCCCTTGGCGGCGCAGCAGCGGTCGCGGCGGGCGTGCGCGCAGACCAGCGCTAGGCCAGCTGTGACCGGGACGGCGTCCGGATGGATCTGAGGCAGTCCGGCCGCCTCGAACTGGGCCCAGCTCAGCGAGGCAAGCTCGGCCACGTCGGCAACCCGGAACGCGACGGTGACGGGCTCGTCACCCAGAACGGCGGCGAAGACCTGCCGACCGCCGCGATGCGTCCGGTCAGGGGAGCGGCCAGGCCGCCTGATCAACAGTGGAGTGAGACCACGCGGACCGAGCTCAGCCGTCAGCGTGGCGGTGAGAGCCGGGTCGAGGGCGCTGTCGACGAGTGCGTCGCGGCCCCACGGCCCGCTCTGCTCGATCAGGAGGTAGCCGCGCGTGGGGCTCGCCGTACCCGCCAAAGGCTCGGCCAGGTCCAGCGACCACTGCGAGCAGGTCAGCTCCGGGCCGGTTTCCAGGGTCGTCTGCACCCCACCATTGTCCGGTGGAGGTTATTGAGGGGCGCGCCGGGCCGAGATCCGCCGAGTGAGAGCCGGTGGAGCGGCTCAGACCTCTCGCCAGTCGTGGCTCTTCAGATGCGACCCGGCCTGGGGACCCATCTGCAGCATGCCGCCGTCCACCGGCCAGGAGACGCCGGTGACATAGCTGGCCTGTGGCGAGGCGAGGAAGGCGACCACCGCGGCGATCTCGCGGGCATCACCCGGGCGGCCCAGCGGAATCCCGGGGCGTTCGGTGGTGGTCGGATCCTCGTCGGTCTGGCCGGTCATCGGAGTCGCAATCTCCCCGGGGGCCACCGAGTTCGCGGTGATCCGATGGATCCCGAGCTCGAGGGCGATGGTCTTGATCAAGCCTCCGAGTCCGTGCTTTGCCGCGTCGTACGCGCTGGAACCCACCCGAGGCTGGTGCTCATGCACGCTGGTGATGGCGATGATCCGACCGCCCCGGCCGGCCTTGACCATGCTCCGGGCCGCGCGCTGGATGCAGACGAAGGCCCCGTCCAGGTCGGCCGCGACGGTGTGCCGCCACTGATCGAGGGTGAGATCCAGCAGCGGTGCGCTGTCTCCGGTGCCGGAGTTGTTGACGAAGACGTCCACGCCACCGAGCTGGGTGGTGAGCTCGTCGATGACGTCGCCGCAGCCGGCCAGGTCAGTGGTGTCCAGCTGCGCGACGAACGCCTGCTGGCCGTGCGAGCGGACCTCCTGCGCCGTTTCCTCCGCACCCCCCTCGTCGTTGTGCCAGGTGACTCCGACGTCCAGGCCTGCCTCGGCGAGGGCTACGGCGATGGCGCGACCGATGCCGGAGTCCGAGCCGGTGACGATGGCCGTCCGAGGGGAGAACTGTGACTGGGCGGGAGAAGTGGACATCAGTGGCACACCTTTCGTTCGTAGGGTGCCGCCCTGCTACCCAAAGGAGCCGGATCCTAGTCCGCAGCTGATCATGGAACGGTCCTCATCGACGGATTGCCGTCGATCTGACGGTGGAGCGGGTGTTGGCCGGTGATTAATCCGGTGGAGACTGTCGTTGGGGCACCATAGAGTTGTCCGGTCATGCATGATTTCCCTCCGGTGGTCCCGGACTTCCAGCCCAGCTCATCGTCAGCGGACACCGCTCGGCGCCGTTCGTCGACCCGCAACTTCGCCGACCCGGACACCCGAAGCGCTAGCCGGTTCCTGCGCTGGATGCTGCGGCAGCAGGCGTCGGTGCTGATCGCGTCCTCCTTCATCGCGCTGATCCAGTTCCTGCCCGGGTCGATCGGCCCGTACCTGGTGG
This sequence comes from Propionibacteriaceae bacterium, assembly GCA_025965155.1. Taxonomy (GTDB): domain Bacteria; phylum Actinomycetota; class Actinomycetes; order Propionibacteriales; family Propionibacteriaceae; genus Microlunatus. The sequence goes on along the minus strand of JAOPXN010000090.1, from coordinate 4,487 downwards.
GGCGGGCCGTCGACGACGGCATCACGCCACGGAACCTCTCCGCGGTGATCGACTGGTCCCTGATCTTGCTGGGGATCATCGTGCTGGGCGCCGCTGCGGGCGTGATCCGGCACAGCCTGATCGTGCGCAGCTGGCTGGTCGCGATGTACGGGTTGACCAAGCTGGTCACCCGGAAGACCACGCAGATGGGGCACATCCAGCCGCAGCGGATACCGACCGGGGAGATCATCAGTGTGTCCTCGAGCGACTCCGACCAGTTCGGCGCGATCAGTGAGGTGCTGACGCGCGCCGTCGGCGCGGGCATTGCGTACCTCCTGGTGGCCGGGATCATCCTCAACACGTCGGTGCAACTGGGCGTCGTGGTGCTGATCGCTGCTCCGCTCCTGGTTCTGTTCGCGCTGCCGTTGCTGAAGCCGCTGGAGCGGCGCCAGGCGCTCGAACGCAGCACCTCCTCGGCCCTGACCTCGATGGCGACCGACATCGTGGCCGGTCTGCGGATCCTGCGTGGGATCGGCGGCGAGCGTACGTTCGCCCGGAACTACGAGGTGCAGTCCCAGACCGTACGGCGGTCCGGGGTGGCGGCGGGTACCTGGCAGGCCGCGGTGGACGCCACCGGGGTCTTGTTCGCGGGACTGTTCCTGGTGACGCTTACCTGGCTGGGTGCCCGGCAGGTGGCCGCGGGCGACCTGACAGTCGGCCAGCTGATCAGCTTCTTCGGGTACGCCCTGTTCATGGTGTGGCCGATCCAGACCTTCTTCGAGCTGGCGCAGAAATGGGTCCGCTGCCTCGTCTCGGCGCGCAAGACGATCGCCGTGCTCGGCCAGCAACCGCCGTGGCGCGAGCCCGCCACCCCGCTCCAGCTGCCCGCTGGTGCCACGATCCGGGATCTGGAGACCGGCTTCGTCGGTGAGCCGGGGCTGCTGACCATCGTGGTGTCGGCCGTCCCGGACGACTCGGCGGCGCTGGCCGACCGGCTGGGCCGCTATCTGCCGACCGAGACCGATCCCATCAGCCTCAACATCGACGAGCGGATCAAGGGCAAGCGGGCCCGGGCGGAACGAGCCCGTCAGGCGGAAGCCTTGGCCCGGTTGGTGGCCCGCGACCAGGCGGTCACCGACCGGCAGTGGGGTGTCGAGGTGGGTCCGGTGGATCTGGCCGACTCGGCTATCCAGGACGTCCGGCGGCACATCCTGGTGAGCGACACCGCCGGCCTGGTGTTCGCGGGCACGCTGCAGACGGCGATCGACCCGCATGGGCAGCTGAGCCGGGAGCAGGCGGAGCAGGCGCTGCACACAGCGGCGGCCGAGGACGTCTTCGAGGCCATGCCGGGGGGCTGGCAAGGCACCATCGACGAACGCGGCCGTGGGCTGTCCGGCGGTCAACGGCAGCGGCTGATGCTGGCGCGGGCCATCGCCGTGGACCCGCAGATCCTGGTCCTGGTTGAGCCGACGTCGGCCGTCGACGCCCACACCGAGGCGCTGATTGCTCAGCGGCTGACCGCGCACCGAGCCGGCCGGACGACCATCGTGATGAGCGTCTCGCCGCTGCTGTTGCACTACGCCGACCGGGTCGCCTTAATGAGCGGCGGCCGGGTGGTCGATCAGGGAACGCATGAGGAGTTGTTGGAACGCAACCCGGACTACCGGCAGGTGGTTGTCCGTGGCATGGAGGAGGTTGTCGATGTCTGAGCTGAAGCTGGCTGACGGGTCGCCGCAGCTGAGCGGCTCGGCGGAGACGTGGCGTAGCGGTCCGGCTGAGTCCCGCGTACCGGCGGCTCTGATTCCGCCGACCGAGGGCACCATCGTCAGCAGGCTGAGGGCCTGGAAGGCCCGCCACCTGCTGCGCGAGCAGCGGGCGCGGGACTTCTTCGCCTCGTCCCGGCACCCCGAACGCGGCCTCCCGGTGGCACCGCGGAGTGCCGTGATCGGCTTCGTCAAAGGTCTGCTGGGCTCCCGGCGGGCGCTGGTCGTCGGCGTGCTGCTGCTGAACGCCGCGGCGGCCGTGGCCGGCCTGGTGGTGCCGCGGTTGCTCGGCGCCCTGGTGGATGCCGTGTCCGGGACCGGATCGGTGACCGCGACGTTGAACGGGCTCGCCCTTGCGGTAGCCGGTGTCGTGCTGGTGCAGGCACTGATGACCTTCCTGGCCCGCTGGATCTCAGCCGTGTTCGGGCAGGACATCCTGGCCTCGGCCCGCGAGTACGTGGTCCGTACCGTGCTCGGACTGCCGCTGGGACGGGTGGAGAGCGCCAGCTCGGGCGACCTGGTCACCCGCGTCACCCGCGACGTCGGGACGATGAGTGAGAGTGTGCGGTATGGCTTGCCGGAGGCGTTGATCGCGGCCGTGACGACGGTTCTGACCGTGGTCGCGATGTTCTTGAACTCCGCGTTGCTGGCCCTGCCGCTGGTGGTTGTGGCGCCGTTGCTGATCATCAGCGTCCGTCGCTATCTGCTGCGGGCGCCGATGGGCTATATCACCGAGGGCGGCACGTACTCACAGATCAACACGACGCTGACCGAGACGGTGGAGGGTGCCCGGACGGTCGAAGCTCTGGGCCTGCAGCGGTCGCGGATCGAGCGCAGCGACGAGGACATCGCGGTCTCGGCGCAGGCGGAGCGCTACACCATGGCGCTGCGTAACCTGCTGTTCGCGGTGATCGACCTCGCGTACAACTCGCCGCTGGTGCTGACCTTGATCCTCGGCGGGTACGGGTATCTGAACGGGTGGGTGACGCTGGGTCAGATCACCGCGGCAACGCTGTACATCCAGGCAGTGATCGAACCGCTGGACCGGCTGATCCAGAACGTCGACCGGTTGCAGGTCGGGATCGCGTCCACCACCCGGCTGCTCGGGATCGCTTCGGTGCCGCAGGATCGCGAGGCGGGCGATGAGCTGCCGCGCGGTGACCAGATCGTGGCCGAGGACCTGCGGTTCGCCTACCGTGAGGGGCACGACGTCCTGCACGGCGTCGACCTGGTGCTGGAGCCGGGGGAGCGGCTGGCGGTGGTCGGGCCGAGTGGCTCCGGCAAGTCGACGTTGGGTCGGCTGCTGTCGGGCATCAACGGGCCGCGGACTGGGTCGGTCACCGTCGGGAATGTCGACCTGACCGCGCTCCCGCTGGACGTGCTGCGCACTCAGGTCGCGCTGGTGACCCAGGAGCATCACGTGTTCGTGGGCACCATCCGCGACAACATTGTGCTGGCCCGGGAGTCGTCGCCGGACTCGACGGTGATCGAGGCGCTGCAGGCCGTCGACGCCTGGGACTGGGTGCAACGGCTACCGGAGCGGCTGGACACGATGCTCGGGTCGGGCAACCTGAACCTGACCCCGGCGCAGGCCCAGCAGATCGCCCTGGCTCGGCTGGTGGTGGCGGACCCGCACACGCTGGTTCTGGACGAGGCCACCTCGCTGATCGACCCGCGTACGGCCCGTCACCTGGAGGGCTCGATGGCCGCGCTGCTGGAGGGCCGGGCGGTGGTGGCGATCGCACACCGGTTGCACACCGCGCACGATGCGGACCGGATTGCGGTGGTCATCGACGGCCGGATCGCCGAACTGGGCAGCCACGACGAGCTGGTGGCAGCCAATGGGGAGTACGCCCGGCTGTGGCGGGCCTGGACCTCCTGAGCCTGGGCCGGTGGTTCCCAGGGGAGGTCAGTCGGAGCCGACGCGGCCCGGCTGACCTGCCTCGAAGTAGCCGACCAGCGCGGTGGGGACCGGTGGGATCGGCAGCGCCGAGCCGTCGCCCCGCAGCGACGCGGTGGCGGTCAGGGCGGTCGCGACGGCTTGCCGGGCGGCAACCGGCGAGGTCTGGGTTGGGCCGCCCTCGCGGGCGAAGCGGAGGAATTCGGTGATCATCTGCGCGTCGGCGCCGCCGTGCCCACTGGCGTCGCCGGCGATCACCACGGTCTCCTCCGGCGGCGCGTACCCGGTGTGCCGGTGGTCCCAGATCCCGATCGTGTCGCCGGGGCCGTCGCCGAAGTTCTCGATCCGGCCGCGGGTACCGATCACTGTGTAGTTGCGCCAGTAGTCGGGGGTGAAATGGCACTGTTCGTACGAGGCCAGGGTGCCGTTGTCGAGCTGCATGGTCACCATCGAGATGTCCTCGACGTCGACGACGGGGTTGAGCCCGGTGAGCTCTGTGGGGGGCCAGTTGTCCAGGCTGTACCAGTCGGCCATTCGCTCCCCGGTGCGGTCCCGCCGGTCGGTGATGTCGCCGTACACCGCCAGCGCGCCCATGGCCGAGACCCGCTCGGTGTAGGCACCGGCCAGCCAGTGGATGACGTCCAGGTCGTGCGCGCCCTTCTGCAGCAGCAGCCCGGTGGAGTTGCGGCGGTCGGCGTGCCAGTCCTTGAAATAGAAATCGCCGCCGTGGCCGACGAAGTGCCGGCACCAGATCGACTTCACCTCACCGATGCGTCCGGAGGCGATGATGTCTCGCATCTGGGTCACCACCGGCATGTGCCGCATGTTGTGACCGACGTAGAGGC
>JAOPXN010000082.1 GCA_025965155.1 Propionibacteriaceae bacterium | reverse complement strand
ACTTGAAGTCGGCTTCTCGCACCTCGTCGTCCCAGAGCAACGACTGCAGCATCATCACCTTGCCGCGGGACCGCAGCGCTCCCAACCTGGTCTTCTGCCGCAGCGAAAATTGCACCACAGCCGTTCGGTCGGTCTCCTCCAGCACCCGGCGCAGCAGTACGTACGGCTTGACCGCACGTTCGTCGGGCTCAAGGAAATAGCTGCGGTCAAACATGATCGGGTCGATCTGGTCCGACGGTACGAACTCCACTACGTCGATCTCGTGGCTCCGCTCCTCCGGTAGCGACTTGAGATCTTCCTCGGTCAGCACCACGGTCGTCTCGCCGTCGTCGTAGGCCTTGTCGATATGGCTGTACTCCACCACCTTCCCGCAGATCTCACAGCGCCGCTCGTAGCGGATGCGACCACCATCGGCGTCGTGGACCTGGTGCAGGGATACATCATGATCTTCGGTGGCGCTGTACACCTTGATCGGGACGCTGACCAGCCCGAAGGTGATGGCGCCCTTCCAAATCGACCTCATGACCCCAGTACACACCAGCACGGGCGCTGCGCTCTAGCGGCCTGGTTGGCAGTTATGCATGATGGGATGGTGGGTAATGCAGCTTCCAGCCAGACGGTGTCGGTCGACGGTCACACGATCAAGCTGACCAACCTCGACAAGATCATGTACCCGGCCGCCCAGACCACCAAGGCTGACGTGCTGGCCTACTACGCGCAGGTCGCCTCGGTGCTACTGCCGCACCTGGTGAACCGGCCCGCCACTCGGAAACGCTGGGTTGACGGCGTTGGTACACCGGAGCAGCCGGGCAGCGTCTTCTTCAACAAGGACCTCGGTAGGTCCGCCCCCGACTGGTTGCAGCGCCACCAGATTCAGCATTCAGACCATGTGAACTTCTACCCAGTCATCAACGACACAGCGACCTTGACGTGGTTCGCTCAGCTCGCCTCCCTGGAAATCCATGTGCCCCAATGGCGGTTCGATGCCGACGGCCAGCCGAAGAACCCGGACCGGCTGGTCCTCGACCTTGACCCGGGCGAGGGCGTCGGGCTGGCCGAGTGCGCCGAGGTGGCGGGCTGGACCCGAGAGATCTTGCTCGGGATCGGGATGGAACCTGTCCCCGTCACCAGTGGCAGCAAGGGAATTCACCTGTACGCACCGCTGGGTGGTTCGCTGACGCCCGAGAAGGCCTCCGAGCTGGCCAGAGAGCTCGCCCGGGCCCTGGAAGCCGACCGGCCAGACACCGTCATCGCCACCATGAGGCGGTCGGATCGAGCCGGGAAGGTGTTCATCGACTGGAGCCAGAACAACGGGTCGAAGACGACGGTGTCGCCGTACTCCTTGCGCGGCCGAATGGAGCCGACGGTGGCCGCACCCCGCACCTGGAAGGAGCTCGAGGAGCCGGGACTACGGCAGCTGTGGTATGAGGAGGTGCTGGACCGGCTTTCGGCCATGGGAGATCCGCTCGCCGCGATGGGTGTCCCGGTGGACGGGTCCGAGGTGTGGCAGCGGGACCGGCTCAGCACCTACCGCAGCATGCGGGATGCTGCCAAGACTCCCGAGCCCGTCCCCGACAGCCCGCCGACCGCCCTTGACGGAATGACTTTCGTGATCCAGGAGCACCATGCCCGCCGGCTGCACTACGACTTCCGGCTGGAGCACGACGGCGTTCTGGTCAGCTGGGCGGTACCCAAGGGACCGCCGACCGACTCCCAGACGAACCATCTTGCGGTGCAGACCGAAGACCATCCGATCGAGTACGGCTCCTTCGAGGGCACCATCCCGAAGGGTGAGTACGGAGGGGGCGAGGTGAAGATCTGGGACGCGGGCACCTACGAGCTGCACAAGTGGCGCGACGGCAAGGAGGTCATCGTGACGCTGCACGGCCGGCCCCATGGCGGACTGGGAGGGGTTCGAAAGTACGCCCTGATCCACACCGGCGGCGGCGCCGGCCAGTCGGAGAAGAACTGGTTGATGCATCTCATGCACCCCGACCGCTGAGGCTCGAACCGGTCGCAGATCCGGTAGGGGTCATGGCAGGCTGTCCGGGTGTCTGCCCGCCCCACCTCAGTGTCCCCCGTCGTCGTCGACCGGGTCTCGGAGCTGCTGAGCAAAGGTAAGGACGAGGTACGGGTAGTCGACGTCCGACCCGCCGCCGCTGGCTGGTCGCCCTCCCGCGCGGAGTTCGGCTGGCTGGCACGGCTCGCTGTATCAGGGTGGGCAGAGGGTGAGTCGGTCGTGGTCAAGACCCAACGACCGGCTGACCACTGGCGACAGACCGACACTACAGTCCGCGAGCACGCGGCCCTGTCGTTCCTGGCAGACCTGTCCTGCACCGCCGGGCCTCGGCTGCTGGCCGCAGACCACGCGCTCGGCATCGTGGTGCTGGAGGACCTCGGCTCGGGGCCTGCGGTCGAAGACGTACTCATCGGAGCCGACCGGCGGGCCGCGACCGAGGCTGTGATCGCGCACGCCCGCGCACTGGCCGAGATGCAGGCGGCAACCCGGGGCCGGGCCGCTCCCTTCTACCGCCGGGTCCTGGACCCAAAGATCACCAGTCAGCAGGACCGGGTGTGCGTCCAGGTGATGCCGTTCCGCCGGCGCTGGGAAGGACTGCGCGCCGAGGTGGTGGCCCTGCCCGGCCTGCCAAGCCTTGACGCCGCCGAGCCCGACCTGGGCACGATCTGTGAATGGCTGGACGACCCGGGCCCGATGCTCGCTCTGAGCAACGGCGACTTCATGCCGCAGAACAGCCGTATCGATACGGGCCGGGTGCGACTCCTCGACTTCGAGGGTGCGAGCTTCCAGCACCTGCTCCTGGACGCCGTCCAGCTGAGGATCCCGTACGCAGCGGCACCGTGCTGGGGCCGGCTTCCACCAGACGTCACCCGCCTCGCCGAGGACACGTACCGCTCAACGCTGATCCCGACCTGCCCGGCCATCGGGGACGACCAGATCTATGGCACCGGAATCGCCAACGCCGCGGCGGCCTGGGCCGTGGTCCGGATGACGCGGTTGACGACGGTGGACCGGGATGGTCATCAGCTCCAGCCGTTCGGCTGGTCCGACCGTGGCCAGCTGCTGGATCTGCTCCGTACCACCATCGGTGCCGTCGCGGACGTCGACACACTCCCTCGCCTGCGCGCATGGCTGGAGCAGACCGTTGCGGCGCTGGAGCGCCGATGGCCTGGCGTGCCCGAGCAGCCGCACTATCCGGCGTTCAGATGAGAACGCCGCTGGGGGTCACTGGATGCGACGTTGTCGGCTGTCACTCGAACCGCGATGGGTCGCCAGCCCCACGACGCACGATCGCTGGCTCCGGTAGCGAGAAGTCGACCACCGTCGTCGGCACGGCGCCACAGTCGCCGGAGTCCACCACCCCATCCAGCGCGTGGTCGAGTGCTTCCTTGATCTCCCAGCCCTGAGTCATCGGCTCCTCCTCGCCCGGCAGAAGCAAGGTGCTGGACACCAGCGGCTCACCGAGCTCGGCAAGGATGGCTTGGGTGACGACGTGGTCGGGGATGCGGACTCCCACCGTCTTCTTCTTCGGATGCAGCAGCCGTCGAGGAACCTCTTTGGTGGCCGGGAGGATGAAGGTATAGCTGCCCGGAGTGGCTGCCTTGATTGTCCGGAAGACGTTGTTGTCGACCCGGACGAACTGCCCAAGCTGAGAGAAGTCGGCACAGACAAGCGTGAAGTGATGTTGGCCGTCCAGCCGCCTGATGGCTCTGATCCGATCGAGGCCCGCCTTGTCCCCCAGCTGGCAGCCGAGGGCGTAGCAGGAGTCGGTTGGATAGGCGATCAACCCACCGGACCGGATCATGGCTGTGACCTGGTGCAGCATGCGCGGCTGCGGGTTCTCGGGGTGGACGTCGAAGTACTTCGCCATGCCGCGAGCCTAGCCCTAGACTCCTGCGCGGCCGGCCGGTCTGCCCGTAGACCTGTGTTTTGGGCATAAAAATACTCCAAGGCTGGCCATGAATGGCCAGCCTTGGAGTGTGTGTTCCGGCGACGTCCTAGTCTCCCACACGGTCCCCCGTGCAGTACCATCGGCGCTGAGAGGCTTAACTTCC
>JAOPXN010000073.1 GCA_025965155.1 Propionibacteriaceae bacterium | reverse complement strand
GTTCGCGTTGTTCGTTGGTGACCTGCATAGTCAGGCTGGGATGCTCATACGCGGCGCTCATAGGGACAAGCATCCACGTTCGCCCAATCTGACACCATCAGGCGACCCCCCGGATCGACCCCGGCTTCTCTGCGCCGGTGACCATGACCCTGCCGTCACGGACCACCCTGCGGGTCCTAGGTTGGAGACATGACCGAGAAACCAGAAATCGACTTTCCCGAGGGCCCACCACCCTCCGACCTTGAGATCACCGATATCACCGTCGGCGACGGCGCTGAGGCCACTCCCGGCAGCCAGGTCCGCGTGCACTACGTAGGCGTGGCGCACAGCACCGGCGAGGAGTTCGACGCCTCCTACAACCGCGGGGCACCGCTGGACTTCCCGCTCGGCACGGGCCGCGTGATTCCGGGCTGGGACCAGGGTGTCGCCGGCATGAAGGTCGGGGGTCGCCGCAAGCTGGTGATCCCGCCCCAGCTCGCCTACGGTGATCGTGGCGCCGGTGGCGCCATCAAGCCGGGTGAGACCCTGATTTTCGTGGTCGACCTGGTAGACGTTCGCTGACTTCCCCACCAGCCTGTCAGGGGCTCGGCACGTAGGTGCGTGCCGAGGCCCGGCAAGTCGGCGAACCCGCGATGCGTGGGGCGGCCAGCTGAGGTCGTAGACCACCCCGCCCGTGTTGGACGCGGTCTACCAGCTACCGCCGCCGCCACCACCGCCGCCGCCGCCGGAGAAGCCGCCGCCGCTGAATGAGCTGCCGCCACCGAAGCCTGAGCCGCTGCTGCCGGCCGCGGGTGCCGGGCTGGCAGCGCTGGTCAGGCTGCTGGTCAGGAACGCCGTATTGAAGAAGGCCATGTTGTAGCCGCCGTAGTACCAGTACGGCGTCTCGTCCGGCAGCCGGCCCATCCTGACCAGGTCGCCGCAGACCCTGGCCCAGCGGTCCGCCAGCTCGAACATGATCGCCCAGGGCAGGTACTTCGAGAAGATGTCCTCGCCCTCTTCGAACTTCAGCTGATCGGCCTCCGCGGTGGCCAGATAAATCCTGAAGCCTTCGATCTGGTCACAGACCGCACGCCCGTCGGCGGTCCGCTGGCCGCGGCGGAGCTTGCTGCGGATCACCGCGACCGTAATGACGATGGGCAGCAGCGGCAGCGCGATCCACAACGCCCACGCTCCGAGGCCGAAGATGGCGAACACCACCAGCGCCACCGCGCCGAAGCCCAGGCTTCCGGTCGCCGTCGCGGACGGCACGCTCCGGAACCACCCGCGGGCGGCCACCTGGTTGCGAACCGACTTGACCATCGCTGTATGGGCGGCGTGCATGCTGCCCCGAGCCGACAGGTCGACTGCCGAGCCCGGCGGCTGGCCGGCGAAGATGCTGTTCAGCAGCACCATCTCGTGCGGCGCAGTCGCCTTGTCCGGGTCGACCAGGGTGACCGTGAAGTCGTCCTCTGACGAGCTCTGTACGGTCAGCGCGCCCTTGACCGCGAGGTCGATGATGGTGGCCGCCGTCTCCCGTGGGTCGACCTGACCGTCGATCAGCAGACCGGCCTCCGCCACCGGGATCCTGGGCGGCGCGAACGCTACCGGGATGGGGATGTCAGGGTCGTTGGCGACGATCGTGGCCGTCTGCCCCGGCAGCGGTACCGTGCCCGGCGCCAGCCCGGCGTACCGCCGGTCCCGTCCATGCTTGCGCCACCACAGCACACCAAGGATCGGAGACCCGATAGTCGCCAGCAGACCGAGCCCCACTCCGGCCCCCGCCAGCGCCTTGTCCCGCGACGACAGCTTTGAGCCGTCGGGCTCCAGGTGGGGCTTGTTGTCGCTGACCAGCCCGGACTTGATCTTGACGCCGACGGTGACGCCCTCCCCGGGAGCCAGGTCGGTCTGGGCGAACCGCGCCGTACCACCGGAGTCGCTGATCGTGGCGCAGGTAGTCGTGCTGCCCGCGACCCCGTACGTGCAGGTGACGTCTTGGGCCCCGCCAGGGACGGTGGCAGTCACGCTGACCGACTTGATGGTGGCCGACCAGTCCAGACCGGTGGCATCCCAGAAGAACTCGTCGTAGTCGGCGAAGGAACGCATCGCTCCGGTCACGTCGTACGAGATCCGGTAGGTCGCGGTCGGAGAGCTGATGGTCTTGTCCGGGTCCCCGATCCGGAGCCTGAGCTGCTCCTCGCGGCCGCCCTTGGCCTCGTCGGTGCGAGAGCTGAACTGGGTCGCGACCCCGTCAGGGCTGCTGATCTTGATGTTGTTGATCGTGTACACCGCGTCGTTGGCGTCGTCGTACGGCTCGCGCACCACGAAGGTCCGTTCGATCCCGTGCCGGCCGGAGTCGGACCCGAACCGGTACACGATGGTCTCGGTGGCCTTCAGCACCCCGTCCGGCTGAACGATGTACGCGATGTCGAAGGCGTCGATCTGGTCCCCGGCTGCATGCGCCGGTGCCGCGGACGTCGTCGCCAGCCCGACCGAGATCGCCAGCCCCAGCAGCAGCGCGGCGCACCACCGGACGACGGGGGAACCAACAAGAGTGCTGCGGTCGGCGACTACCGCGTGGGCCTTCGCCATTGCGTCATTCTCCCCTGTTCCGGGCCGCGAGGGCCCGTTCCGCTTCACGCCGCGCGTCACGCTCGGCAATGGTCTGCCGCTTGTCGTATTCCCGCTTGCCGGAGGCTATCGCGATCTCGACCTTGGCGTAGCCGTCGACGAAATACAACGACAGGGGTATCAGGGTCATGCCGCTGGAGGCCAGGTCGCGTTCGATCCTGGAGATCTCGCGCCGGTTGAGCAGCAGCTTGCGGGTCCGGCGGGCGGTGTGGTTGGTCCAGGTGCCATGGCTGTACTCGGGAATGTGCGCTCCACGCAGCCAGACCTCCCCGTCGTCCACGGTGGCAAACGCGTCGATCAGGGATGCCCGACCCTCCCGCAACGACTTCACCTCGGTGCCGCCGAGCACAATGCCGGCCTCGTAGGTGTCGTGGATGTGATAGTCGTGCCTGGCCTTTTTGTTCTGCGCGACCAGCTTGCGCCCCTTCTCCTTTGCCATTGGTCAATCATCCCTGTGCGGTCCAACCTATTTCGCCTCGGGTACGCGTCCCTCAGACGCCGATGGCTTTCCGGGCCGCCGCCAGCATCGGCGCAGCGACTGCCCTGGCGCGTTCGGCGCCGCCGGCGAACACTGCGTCCACCTCCTCGGCCGACGTAGCTGCGTAGCGGGTTTGGATCGGCTGCAGCACGGCCAGCACCGCCTCGGCCACCGCATCCTTCAGGGAGCCGTACGTACGGTGCTCGTCGGTCACCTGCTCGATGGTGCGGTCGGTGCAGGCGGCTGCTATCTCGAGCAGGTTCGACACCCCGGGCCGCGTGGTCCGGTCGTACTCGACCACGCCCGCGGAGTCGGTGACGGCGCGGCGGACTTTCCGGACCACCGTGTCAGGGTCATCCAGCAGGAAGATCACCCCGGCCCCGGTTACGTGCGGCTGGCTCAGCTTCGACGCGACATTGGTCTTGCCCATCTTCGATGACGGGTCTTGCAGATCCATCACCCGGGCGGCGACGGGCGGCTTGACGGCGACGGGCACGACAAAGACTTCTCCGTAGTTGGCGTTGAACCGGAGCGCGATGTCACGAGCCAGCTCGACGTGTTGGCGCTGGTCGTCGCCCACCGGGACCTCGGCCGCGGCGTACAGCAAGATGTCGGCCGCCATCAGGACCGGGTAGCTGAACAGCGAGGCTCGGGTCTCGGGCCTTCCTCTCCCCTTCTCCTTGTACTGGATCATCCGGTTCAGCTCGCCGACCGTGGTACCGCACTCCAGCAGGTAGTGCAGTCCGGTGTGGGCTGGCACGTCGCTCTGGATGAACAAGGTGTGGCGGTCCGGGTCCAAACCGGCGGCCAGCATCAGCCGGGCGGTCTCGGCGGTCAGCCGCCGTACCTGGTCGGGATCGTGGGTGATGGTGAGTGCGTGCAGGTTGCAGACGCCGAAGAAGCAGTCCCCAGTTGCGCGGCTCATCGGCCGGAGCGCGCCGAGGTAGTTCCCCAGCGTCAGATGTCCGGTGGGTTTGAGCAGGCTGAGGACGCGCCGCGGTGCAACCGGGACTGCGTCACCTCGGGAGCGGAGTAGAACGGTCATGGTCGGCCTTTCGGGATGGGCCCCGCTGCAGGTCCGGACATGAGAAAAGCCGCCTACAGACGAGGCGGCTGGAAGGAGGTGAGGATGCTCGACTCTCGGGGCCGCCGGTCAGGCGGACCACCAGGTACGGGCTGTCGTAGACATGCTCACGTTCACGATGGTAGCGACCGGCGGGCCGGGCGACGAGCCTTTTATGCCGTGCTGTGAGAACTGAGCTGCTCACAGCACGGCGGGCGGTACGAACGGCTCAGAACCACGTCATCGGATTCCGCATGCCGCCGTCCAGCCAGACCATCAGGTGGAGGTGGCAGCCGGTGGAGTAGCCGGTGGTGCCGACGTAGCCGATGACCTCGCCCTTGCTGACGTGCTGGCCGACGCCCACGGTGTAGCGGATCGCGTGGTTGTAGCCCGTGGTCACGTAGCGGCCGTCGACGACACCGTGGTCGATCATCAGCCGGTTGCCGTAGCCGGCGTTGTAGTACTGCTCGGAGACGCGGCCGGCGTACGGGGCCCGGATCGGGGCGCCACACGCTGCACCGAAGTCGGTGCCGTCGTGGAGCTTCCAGTAGTGCAGCACCGGGTGGAACCGCATGCCGTACGAGGAGGTGATCGGCGCGTTCACCGGGTAGCTGAACCCGTGGCTGGCGCCGCTGCTACTTGGCGGCGGGGTGGGCCGCGCCGGCGGGGAGTAGGACCTCTTCCGGGGGCTGGAGGGCTTCGCCGCCTGCCGGCTGGTCCGTTGGCGTTCCGCCCGGTCTGCTGCCTGGCGCTTGGCCTCTGCTCGTGCTGCCGCCCTCTGCGCGGCGACCTGTGCCGCCCGATCAGCGGCGGCGCGGCGGGCGGCCTCCGCCTTGGCCCGGGCGATCCGGGCGGCGATCCGCTGCTCCACCGACGCACGCTCGGCATTCAGGTCCGCGTATCGCTTCTTGTCCGAGTCGACCTCGCCCGCGGCCGCAGCCTGGGCCGCCGTGTTCTGCCGGAGCAGGGCGGCGACGCCGGCCGCTTGCTGGGCGGCGCGCTGTTCGAGGACCCGCATCTGCGCCAGGTTCTCCGCGGCGAGCTTACGGTCGGCCGCGATCTGCTGCTCCAGCTTGGCCTGGCGGGCCTTCTCGGCGTTCAGCAGTCGCTGCAGGACGGTCAGCCGGTCGATCTGCGCCTTGGTGGTGTCGAACATGGTGGTCGACCACTGCAGCCGCGTCTGGAGGTCTGCGGTGGAGCTGCTCTCGGCCAGGATGGCGATGGGGAGCAGGTTGGTCTGCTGCTGGTACTGGTCCCGAACCATGTTGCCGGCCATCCTCCGCTCGGCGTCCAGCTTTCGCTGGCCGGCGAGGACGGCCGCCTTGGCCTTGGCCAGATCAGCCTGTGCCTTCTTCAGCCGGGCCGCCATCGCGGCGTCGCGGCGTTGAGCCTCAGCGAGCTGCTGGCGGGTCGCGGCCAGCTCGGCCTGGGCGGCGCTAAGTGAGTTCTGAGCCTGCTGGACGGCCGCGGCGGCAGCGGACAGCTGCTTGGTGGACTCGTTCAGATCCCGCTGGGTCTGGGCCAGCTGCTGCTGGACCCGCGCGCGCTGGTCGGTCAGCTCGTCGGCCGATGCCAGCGGGGCCACCAGGCTGGCGGCCAGGGCGGAGGCAACGGCCAGCGCAACGAGGTTCCGTACGGTCCACAGCGGGACCGCCACGCAGCACGACCGAACCCGACTCAGCCGGGGCCCGGCAGATCGGGTGAGCAATCGGAGCGAAGCGTCGCCCGTGACGCTCGGGTGAGCGTTCGGTGAATCCGGAACCACAGCGTTACCCCAATCAATTGGTGTCGACCTCAGCCCCCCACACTGAGGCTCAAGGTGTGATTGAGGGTTAGCCTCGGGTCACACTCTCAAGTACTTCCTGGTCGTTATCAGCGTGGGAATGATAGCCAGAAGAAGACCGACGACCGCAACCCCTCCACAGGCAAGTAACGCTTGGTTACGCCCAATCCAAGGTAAAGACTGGATGGAGACTTCAGCCTTTTTGGTGATAATGAAGTAAACGCCTGATGCCAATGTGACGCATGCGAGTCCTGCGCCGATCAACGCGGAAATGACTGCTTCAAACAGGAACGGCAGCGTGATATAGAGGTTGCTCGCTCCGACCAGGCGCATGATGCCGATCTCTCTACGTCGAGCGAACGCCGCAAGCCGGATCGTGTTACCGATCTGCAGCGCCGCGGCGAAGAGCAGCAGCGCGGAGGCGATGATGGTGCCCCACTGGAGCAGGTTGAGCCAGCTGAAGAAGGGGTCGAGGTACTTGCGCAGGTCCTGCACGGTCTGGACACCCGGCAGCCCAGCCACCGCACTCACCACCCCCTCGTACTGTTCGGGGTTGCTGAGCTTGACCCGGAACGACTCCTGCATCTGGTCGACGGTGAGCGAGTCCTGGATCGGGTTGCCCTCGTACGCGGTGCGGAACTCGGCGAAGGCCTCTGCCTTGCTCTCGAAGTAGACCCCGTCGGGCGCCACTTCGGGGTTGCTCGCCAGCGTCTGGTGGATCACCTGCTTCTGCGCCTCGGTCACATCCTGGCCAGGGGAGCACTGGTTGCCGCGGGTGTCCTTGGTGCAGAGGAAGACTGAGATCTCGATCTTGTCGTACCAGCGCCCCTTCATCAGGTCGACCTGCTGGTTGGCGAGCAGCCCGGCGCCGAACAGTGACAGCGATACCCACATGGTCATGATGACTGCGAGCGTCATGGTCAGGTTGCGCCGAAGCCCGTGCAGGGTCTCGGAGAAGATATGACGGAAACGCATGATTAGTTGTCCTCAGCTGTGTCAGATGTGGCGGAAGTCAGGGTGGGCGCTGAGGCCATCACTGGTACCCCACCATCACTGGTATCCATAGACGCCGCGACTCTGGTCTCGGACCACCTCGCCGTCGTCGAGCTCGATCACGCGCTTACGCATCTGGTCGACGATGGTCGAGTCGTGCGTCGCCATCAGCACGGTGGTGTCGGAACGGTTGATCCTGTCGAGCAGCTTCATGATGCCGACACTGGTCGCCGGGTCCAGGTTCCCGGTCGGCTCGTCGGCGATCAGGATCATCGGCCGGTTCACGAACGCCCGCGCGATCGCCACCCGCTGCTGCTCACCGCCGGAGAGCTCCTCCGGCATCCGAGAGCCCTTCCCGTCGAGCCCGACCAGGTCGAGCACCTCGGGCACGACCTTCTTGATCACCGGGGCGGGCTTGCCGATCACCTGCAGCGCGAACGCCACGTTCTCCGAGACTGTCTTGTTCGGCAGCAGCCGGAAGTCCTGGAAGACGGTGCCGATCTGGCGCCGCATGGCGGGGATCTTCCAGCTGTGAAGCTTGTTCAGCTCCCGGCCGGCGACGAAGACCTTGCCCTTGGTGGCCCGCTGCTCCCGCAGGATCAGCCGCAGGAACGTTGACTTGCCAGAGCCTGAGGCGCCGACCAGAAAGACGAACTCCCCTTTCTCAATATCGACGTCGACACCGGACAGCGCGGCGCGGCGCTGCCCGTCGTAGGTCTTAGAGACACCTTCAAAACGAATCACAGTAAGCCTCGGCCGGAAGTAGACAACGGAGAAAGGACGCCAGGCGCGCCCCAACGGCCAGATTGAGTCTAGGTGAGGCGTCCAGTGAAGTTTGAGGTTTGACCCTGTCGGAGGTCTGGCGAGTCGCGGCGGCCTCTGCTACAGGCTCAGCCTGCAGCCAGTTCGCTGGTCCGGCGCCACCGGATGCCCGAGTCGATGAACCCGTCGATCTCACCGTCGAATACTGCGTCGGGGTTGCCGACCTCGAACTCGGTCCGCAGGTCCTTGACCATCTGGTACGGGTGCAGCACGTACGAGCGCATCTGGGAGCCCCAGCTGTTGCCGCCGTCGCCCTTGAGGGCGTTCATCTCGGCTTCGCGGTCCAGCCGCATCTTGTCCAGCAGCCGCGACTGGAGCACCCGCATGGCGGCTGCTTTGTTCTGCAGCTGCGACTTCTCGTTCTGGCAGGACACCACGATTCCGGTCGGCAGGTGGGTGATGCGTACGGCGGAGTCGGTCGTGTTGACGCTCTGGCCGCCGGGTCCTGAGGACCGGAACACGTCGATGCGCATGTCGGACTCGGGAATCTCGATGTGGTCGGCTTCCTCCGTGACCGGCAGTACCTCGACTCCGGCGAAGGACGTCTGCCGGCGGCCCTGGTTGTCGAAAGGCGAGATTCGGACCAGCCGGTGGGTGCCCTGCTCAACCGAGAGGGTGCCGTAGGCGTAGGGAGCCCGAACCGTGAAAGTGGCCGACTTGATGCCCGCTTCCTCGGCGTAGGAGGTGTCGTACACCTCCGTGCCGTACCCATGCCGCTCGGCCCAGCGCAGGTACATCCGGAGCAGCATCGCGGCGAAGTCGGCGGCGTCCACGCCACCGGCCTCGGACCGGATGGTCACCAGCGCCTCACGCTGGTCGTAGTCCCCCGACAGCAGGGTGCGTACCTCGAGCACTTCGATCGCCCTCTGCAGCGCGCGCAGCTCCGTCTCCGCCTCAGCCATGCTCGGGGCGTCGCCCTCCTCCTGGCCCAGCTCCACCAAGATGGCGAGGTCGTCGAGCCGCGACCGCAGGTTCTCGACCCGGTCGACCTCACTTTGCAGGCTGGACAGCTTGGAGGTGACCCGCTGCGCGTTCTCCTGGTCATTCCACAGGTCCGGAGCGGCGACCTCCTCCTGGAGCTGAGCGATCTGGGCGCGCTTGGACTCGGGGTCGATCACCGCCTCGATCGAGCTCAGCGCGGTGTCGAGTTCATGGATCGAGAGAGAGAAGTCAGGGCCAGCCACAATGCTCCACTCTACTGAAGGACTCAACTTCAGCCAGCACGCGTTGACGTTAGGCTCGCGTCGATGCCACCAGCTGATCAGCCGCTCGCTACAGACGAGGAGGCGGGATCAGCACGAGACAGGAGCATGGATGAGCCAGCAGGTCCTCGCGATCGACATCGGCGGTACGAAGATCGCCGCCGCGTTGGTCGATGCCGACGGCGCCATACTCAAGGAGACAGTTCGGCCGACGTTGCCGTCAACTAATCCCGATGTGGTTTTCGCTTCGGCCGAGGCGGCCATCGTGCAGCTCCTGTCGGAGGTGGCCGAGCCCCAGACACCACTGCGGGTGGGAGTCGGGTCGGCCGGTCCGATCAACGGGCCGGCGGGCACCATTTCTCCGGTCAACATCCCGGCCTGGCGGAACTTCGAGGTCTCCGCGCGGGTTGCCGACGTGATCGCCGACCGGCTCGGGGTACGGCCGCGGGTGGCCCTGGCCGGGGACGGTCATTGCTTCGCTCTCGGTGAGCACTGGCTGGGAGCGGGTCACGACGTCGACTCCATGGTCGGCATGGTGCTGTCCACCGGCGTCGGCGGCGGCGCCGTACTGAACAACACTCTGTTCGCTGGACTGACCGGCAACTCGGTCCACATCGGTCACATCAGTGTGAACGCCTGGGGACCCCGGTGTGTCTGCGGCTGCCACGGATGCGTCGAGATGTACGCCCGCGGACCCGCGCTGGTGGCCGCGGCCAAGGCGCGAGGGTGGTCCGGCGGGAATGACGCCCAGGCGCTGACGGCCGCCGCCCGGGCCGGTGATGAGATAGCGCTGACCGTGATCGACCACGGCATGCGGGCGCTGGCCGCCGGGATCGCGACTACGGCGACCGAGCTGGACGTGCGCACGTTCGTCCTCGGCGGCGGCGTGTCGAAGGCGGGCGAGGTCATCTTTGGGCCGCTCCGACGCCACCTCCGCGACTTCGCTGTCTTGGACTATGTGGTTGACGTGGAGGTCCGTCCCGCCATCCTGGAGAACGCCGGGCTGCTGGGCGCGGCGGCACTCGCCTTCAGCCAGCCGTGACAAGCAGCTAGGCCGCGGTCCGGGCGATCTGACGGTCAGTCGGATTCGTCGGCCGTCAGGTCTTCGATCCGGACGAACCGGTCGTCGCTCCGCGGCCGGCGCGGCGGCCAGTCATGGACCCAGATGACCGCGAACCCGAGCAAGGAACAGAGCAGGGCGACCACGGCGCCGATGGTGAAGATCCAGACCGTGATCAGTCCGACGACACAGAGGCCGGCGACCACCAGCATCCAGGTGCGACTCAGCCGGCCATGCCGGGCGCGGTACGCCGCGTAGCCGATCCACGGGATCATGGCCAACAGGACGAAGATCCACGAGAACGTTGACAGCGGCCCGTTGAAGGCTCCGTCGGCCAGCCGAAGCATGCCGATCAGTCCGACTACGCCGGTCAGCCCACCCAAGGCCAGACGTAGGTTCTTGTTCGACATTACCGACTCCAAGCTGTGACCCGACCGCGTGCCATCGAAGGTCTAAACGTAGCCCAGGAAGTCCTGCAACTTATGGAGCTGCTCCAGATCGTCGACGAATCCGTCGGGACTGCGCAGGTCGCTCTCATCGTCCTCGGTGTTGACCACGTACTCGATCGTTGCGACGATGGCCCGCTGTTCGGGAGCACTGAACTCCTCCCACCGAGCCAAGATCATCGCCATCTGCGCATGGATGTGGAACGCCCGGTCGATGTCGAGGTCCGCGTTGCTGTGGAGTGCTCCCAACAAGACGTCGCGGTGCGTCGACAGCGCGTCTCTGAGCACCGTCACCTCGTCGTCTGCCACGCCGAACAGGATAGCGGCTCTGATCCTCACGCTTTCGGCTTGTGCAGCCCCTAGGGTGTCCCCCATGGTCCGCGTACCCCGACTGGCTCCCTACTCCGACGACAGCTCCAACACGATCGACTACGACGGCTTGATCGAGAAGGGCATCCAGATCAAGTTCACCGGGTCCCACAACCGAGTGGTGATCCACCGGAATGCCCGCATCGGGTCTCTGACCGTGGATTTCGACTGCGACAACGGGTACCTGGAGATCGGCCAGAGTTCCGGCGTCCCGGCCTTCTCGGCCAGCATCAGGGTCGGTCAGGACTCTCGAGTGGTGATTGGCAACAACGTCTCAACGACGACCGCCGTCGCCATGTCCGCGACCGAGGGGACTGCCATCAGCGTCGGTGACGACGTGATGTTCGCCAGTGAGAACCAGGTACGCGCGGACGACGGCCACCCGATCTTCGACGTCCAGACCGGAGCCCGGGTCAACGTCTCGAAGTCCATCACCATCGGCGCACACGTGTGGTTGGGGCGAAGCGCCGTGGTGCTCGGCGGCGCACGCATCGGCGACGGCAGCGTGATCGGCTACGGCAGCATCGTGACCCGGCCCATCCCGAACAACTGCATTGCAGCCGGGGTGCCCGCCAAGGTGCTCCGACGACATGTCGCGTGGGAACGGCCTCACCTGTCGTTGGTGAAGCCGTACTACAAGCCGGACGCAACCACGGTCACCAGGTCGGAGGACTACTGGCGGCTCACCGAGGAAGCGCCGACCGTTCAGCGCCGCAGCACCCTGGCACGACTGGCCCGGCTGGCGCCTGCGCGACTGGTACGACTGGCGCCTGCGCGACTAGTACGACTGGCAAAAGCCCGGCTGACCTAGTCAAGTAGGTGGACGCTAACTACGGGCTCGACCGGCTCGAGGGCGCGCTACGGGCGCGGCGTCGTGGCCTTGGCAGACACTTTTCGCCCCGGCGCCTTGGATGAGGGCTGTTTAGCGGCGACCGCAGCACTCCGCCGGTTTGCCTGGCGAGAGCCGGCCGACGCGGCGGCCCACTTCGGGGTTGCGTGGGCTGCAGCCTTCCGGGGAGCCTTGGCCGCGGCCGCGGCCGGCACGAGCTGCGACACCCGCTGCGGCGAAACCTCCAAGACAGCAGCGACGTCGCGAACAGTCAACCCCTCGCGGCGAAGCCGTGCAGCAACCTCCCGGTACTTCGCCGCGGCACGCTCTTGCAGCGAAATGACCTGAGCGTGTACCTGCCGGGCCGCCTGGATCTCCTCGCGAACGTCAGCCGGAAGCTGCGGGACTACGTCGACGTCGACGTCTCCAGCACCCAACAGCTCGGCTGCCTCCTTCACCATGGACTCAACCTGATCCAGACGCTTCGCCTGAGTAAACAGCCCCGGAATTGCTGGCACCTCGACCGCCCACCAGCCGCCTGAGCGTTGGGCATTCGCTGTGACTCTCATTTCTTTCCCTTCAGGTGGTCGATGATGCCCTGCGCAGTGCGCTCGTTGACCTCGTTGTGGCGAGGGACGACTGTCTGCTTGCTGCCGACCCAGAGCTTGGTATGCCTAGCGCCCTCTTGTTCGCGGTAGTGAACCCCTTGGTCCCGGGCGATCTGCTTGAGTGTCTTGATGAGACCTTGCGTTTCACGAGTGAAAGTCTAGGGGCACTAGATATACAAGTCTAGGCGGACTAGATAAATCGGTCGTGCTCCTGGCTCGGCCGAATCGCCGCAGCACCGCGCTCTATCCCACCCCCCCGCCCGCGCCAACTCGGCGTAGTCCAGCGGCTTATCGCCCAGCCAGTTCCCGCAGCTCGGTGACCGCGTCCGCCATCGAACCCATCTCGGTTGCGAGGTTTCATGGCGCTCCCGTGGAGAGCTGAAATGTGCAGGTCGTCCTTCTTTGCCATCGTCGCAAGAGCGAACTTTCGATCTTGGCAACTGGCAGCCCGTCGGCAGGGGGCATTTGGGGCGCATCGGCCTACGAGAGCCGCAGATGGGGCGCACGACATAGCCGCAACCGCCCGCCGCGCTCCGATTCACCGCAATCCAGCAAAAGCAGAAAACCCGCCTCCGACTCGCGGAAACGGGCCTCTGACTAAGGGTGGGCACACCCAGACTCGAACTGGGGACCCCCTGTTTGTAAGACAGGTGCTCTAACCAACTGAGCTATGCGCCCGCGCGGCCATTTGTGCAGCGGTTCACGATAGCCGGGCTGGACCGCCATCGCCAACTTCGCTAGGCCGACGGCAGCGCAGCCAGTACGGACGAGACCGTGCGAGCCGCACCGATGCTGTTGACCACGCTCCAGACGATGATGCCGTGCGCGTCCAGCACAAAGGTGCCGCGCAGTGCGCAGCCGAGCTCATCGTCGAACACGCCGTAGCTGGATGCGATCTGGCCGTGCGGCCAGTGATCGGTCAGCAGGTCGAACCCGAGGCGCTCCTGCTCGGCGAAGACCCGCAGGGTGAACATGGTGTCGGTCGATATCGCCAGCACCCGGGCGCCCGACTCGTCGAAGGCCGCCACGCTGTCACGGAGCTCAGCCAGCTCAAAGGTGCAGATTCTGGTGAAGGCGAACGGATAGAAGACGATCACCACTGGCACGCCGCGCAGCGCGGACAGCGTGATGTCCTGGCCGTACTGGTTCTTGGTGGTGAAGTCTGGAGCGGTGGAGCCGACGTGCGGCACCGTCACCGGCGTACGACCTTGGGCCGGACCAGTTTGGTGGCGGCCCAGTCAGACGATACCGAGGCGCTGGTGGTCAACGACAGCCCGGCAGTCACTGCGCCCTCGGCCACCTCGGAGGCGTCCACGTACCCGTCGCGTCCGACCTTGGGGGTCATCAACCAGATGTATCCGCCGCCGGTGAGGTCGGTCAGCGCGTCCACCAGGCCGTCGACCAGGTCGCCGTCGCCGTCGCGCCACCAGAGCAGGACGACGTCCACTGCCTCAACGGCTTCCTCGATGAGCTCGCCGTCGATAGCGTCCTCGATCGCTATCCGTAGGTCATCATCGACGTCCTCGTCCCAGCCCAGCTCCTGGACCACCAGACCTGTGGCCAGTCCCAGCTTGCTGGCCCCCGGAGACCTCATCTCGTCCGGTCCCACCTGCGAACTCACGCCCCTGCCTCCGCTCAGCGCATCTGCACCGCCTGAATCAAATGGGAAGGTGTTCCCCCCGGGCTTAGCCTGCCAGAGCGACCGGTGATGGGGAACCCCGGACCCACAGAGTGCTCAGAATCTCAACTGGTCGGCCGACTGCGCATGATTACGAGGAAGTGACAGGATGGGGTCATCCGTATCAGCAAGGCCAGCATCACCCTGCTGGGACAACGATTAGGAGCCTCTATGGCTAAGCCAGGACCCGTACCGGCCATCACGGCTGAGGGTTTGCCTTCCCAAATCCCCGACATCGACCCGGAGGAGACCGGCGAATGGTTGGAGTCGCTGGACGGTGTTCTGGACGAGAGGGGCAAGCACCGCGCCCGCTTCATCATGCTGAAGCTGCTCGAGCGCGCCCGGGAACGCCAGGTCGGGCTGCCGGCCCTGCGCAGCAGCGACTACATCAACACCATCCCACCCGAGGCCGAGCCGTGGTTCCCCGGCGACGAGCACATCGAGCGCCGGATCCGCGCCTTCATCCGCTGGAACGCTGCAATCATGGTGTCGAAGGCCAACCGCAAGGGACTCGAGGTCGGTGGGCACATCGCCACGTACCAGAGTGCGGCCAGCCTCTACGAGGTCGGCTTCAACCACTTCTTCCGGGGTAAGGACCATCCCGGTGGCGGCGACCAGGTCTTCATCCAGGGCCACGCCTCCCCCGGCGTCTACGCCCGCTCCTACCTCGAGGGCCGGCTGACCACCGACCACCTGGACGGCTTCCGGCAGGAGGTGTCGCGGGGTCCCGGCAACGGCCTTTCGTCGTACCCGCACCCGCGGCTGATGCCGAACTTCTGGGAGTTCCCGACGGTCTCGATGGGTCTGACCGGTATCAACTCGATCTACCAGGCCCGGTTCAACCGCTACCTGCACAACCGCGGCATCACCGACACCTCCGACCAGCGCGTCTGGGCGTTCCTGGGCGACGGTGAGATGGGCGAGCCCGAGTCGCTCGGCGCCATCGGTCTGGCCGCCCGCGAGGAGCTGGACAACCTCACCTGGGTGATCAACTGCAACCTGCAGCAGCTCGACGGACCGGTACGCGGCAACGGCAAGATCGTCCAGGAGCTGGAGTCGTACTTCCTCGGCGCCGGCTGGCACGTGATCAAGGTGCTGTGGGGCCGCGACTGGGATCCGCTGCTGGCAGCCGACGCCGATGGTGCGTTGGTGAACAAGATGAACACCACCCCGGACGGGCAGTTCCAGAGCTATCTGGTCGAGGACGGCGCCTACATCCGCAACGACTTCTTCTCCGACCCACGGCTGAAGAAGATGGTGGCAGGGATGAGCGACGAGGAGATCGAGAACCTGTCCCGCGGTGGCCACGACTACCGCAAGGTGTACGCCGCCTTCAAGGCCGCCACCGAGCACGTCGGCCAGCCGACCGTGATCTTGGCCCAGACCGTCAAGGGCTGGACCATTGACGCGCTGGAGGGCAAGAACGCCACCCACCAGATGAAGAAGCTGACCACCGCCGACCTGAAGGCCTTCCGGGACCGGCTGTACCTGCCGATCTCCGACGACCAGCTCGAGGACCCCTACAACCCGCCGTACTTCCACCCCGGGGATGACTCCGAGGAGATCAAGTACCTGCAGGAGCGCCGGCGGGCGCTCGGCGGCTACGTCCCGGAGCGTCGGGTCAAGCCCACCATCGTCAAGCTGCCCGGCGACGAGGTGTACGCCCCGCTGATGGAGTCGGCGGGCGAGAAGACCAAGGTGGCGACCACCCAGGCGTTCGTTCGGCTGCTCCGCGACCTGATGCGGGACAAGGAGATCGGCCACCGGATCGTGCCGATCGCGCCGGACGAGTTCCGTACCTTCGGCATGGACTCGATGTTCCCGACCGCCAAGATCTACAACCCGCACGGCCAGACCTACGACTCGGTCGACCGGAAGCTCCTCCTTTCCTACAAGGAGTCGGTCAAGGGTCAGCTGCTGCACGAGGGCATCTCGGAGGCGGGTGCCATGGGCTCCACGATCGCCGCCGGGTCGGCGTACTCGACTCATGGCGAACCGATGATCCCGTTCTACATCTTCTATTCGATGTTCGGTTTCCAGCGGACCGGCGACTCGATCTGGGCGATGGCGGACCAGATGTCGCGCGGCTTCCTGATGGGCGCCACCGCCGGTCGTACCACGCTGACCGGTGAAGGTCTCCAGCACGCCGACGGCCACTCACCGCTGCTCGCCTCGACCAACCCGGCGGTGGTGCACTACGACCCGGCCTTCGGCTTCGAGGTTGCCCACGTGATCAAGGACGGGCTCCGGCGGATGTACGGTCACGAGGATCCGGAGCACCCCGACGGGGAGAACCTGATCTACTACGTGACCGTCTACAACGAGCCGGTGCACCAGCCGGGCGCGCCGGAGAACCTGGACGTGGAGGCGTTGCTCAAGGGCATGTACCACTTCGCCGGCCCGACGATCCAGGGTGACTTCGCCCGCGCCCAGCTGCTGGCGTCCGGTGTCGCGATGCCGGCCGCGCTGCAGGCGCAGAAGATCCTCGCCGAGGAATGGAGTGTCGCCGCCGACGTGTGGTCGGTGACCTCGTGGAACGAGCTCCGACGCGACGCGGTCGATGCCGAACATCACAACCTCACCCATCCGAACGAGGAGCGTCGGACACCCTTCGTCACCCAGTCGCTGGAGGGCACCGAAGGCCCCGTGATTGCAGTCAGCGACTACATGCGCGCGGTCCACGACCAGATCGCGCCGTGGGTGCCGAACACCTGGTACTCGCTCGGCACCGACGGATTCGGCTTCGCCGACACGCGGGCAGCTGCTCGCCGCTACTTCCTGGTTGACGCGCAGTCGATCGTGGTGGCCACGCTGCAGACGCTGGCCCGGGACGGGAAGTACGACGCGGGCGCGGCGGCGGAGGCTTTCAACCGGTACCAGCTGGGCGACCCGACGTCGGTGGCCGGAGTGGCTCAGGAAGGTGCCGGCGCCTAGGACCGCGGCAGCCCCTATCGATGCGGCAGGAGTGGCGCACAGGTCGGCCGGGGCCGAGGTCAGCCCAGCAGGGCGGCCTTGACCTCGGCCACCGACTGCGCGTTGCCGGCGATCTGCCAGCGGGTCTGGCCGTCCTGCACGATCTCGGCCACACCGCCCGCCGCGAGGACGAGTGCGGTGCCAGGGAGCCAGTCCCAGTCGTACAGATTGGACTGCAGAAAGACCCCGAGCCGGCCGCCAGCCACATAGGACAGGTCGATCGAGGCCGAGCCCAGCATCCGCAACGTGGCGGCCGACCCGATGGCGGCCTGCCAAGCCTCAAGCCAACCGAGGTTGCCCACCTTCGCCGGGTGCAGATAGCTGGTCACCGACACCTGGGACAGCGGCTGGTCCACCAGCGGCGGCACGGCTTTGCCGTTACAGGTGGTCGGATGGTCCCGACCACCGAGCCACAGCTCATCCGCGGCGGGAAAGTAGACGGCGCCGAGCACCGGGCCGTCGGCGTCGGCCAGTGCGATCGCCGAGCACCAGTACGGCACCCCGGACAAGAAGTTGTATGTTCCGTCCACCGGGTCGATGAACCAGGTGCGCTCCCCTGGTTGGGCGCTGCCCTCTTCGCCGATCAGCCCGTCGTCGGGGCGCTCCCGACGGAGCCGGGTCACGACCAGCTCCTCGGCCGCCCGGTCCGCGGCGGAGACGACATCAGACACCGAGGTCTTGTACTCGGTGTCGAGTCCGTCACCGAGCATCCGGCGGGCCAGCAGCCCAGCGTCGCGTACCAGTTCGGCGGCAAGAGTGAGGTCATCCACGGGTCCGACCCTAATGCCCACCCCTGCCAGGTTCCGGCGGGGCGGTATCGGTGGGGCCTGATCCCGTGGGATTATCAGTTTCGTGGAGGACTCGACCGCACAGACCATTGCCTACCCGGCCCCCGGTGCACGCCCTTCGCGACTGGGGGTAGAACAGATCTCCCCGCACGTCGTCGTGCTCTTCGGCGCGACCGGCGACCTGGCCCGCCGAAAGCTGCTGCCCGGCCTGGCCCACCTGGCACTGTCCGCGCTGACCCCCGACATTGAGGTAGTCGGCACCTCGCTGGAGGACTACGACGACGAGTCGTTCCGGAGCTTCGCGAAGTCGGCGCTGGCGGAGTTCAGCCACCGCCAGCTCACCCCGGAGCAGTGGGAGCGGTTCTCCAAGCGGCTCACCTACGTACCGCAGTCCGCCGGACCGGAGGGTCTGGTCGAGGCCGTGGCTCGGGCAGAGAAGTCGCTGAGCAACGAGGACACCCAGGACAAGAACGGGGAGGTACGCCGGCTGCACTACCTGAGCGTGCCCCCGGCCGCCGCGACTGCGGTGATCACCATGCTCCGCGACGCCGACCTGGTGGATCGGTCCCGGGTCGTGATGGAGAAGCCGTTCGGTACCGACCTGGCCAGCGCGATCGAGCTCAACAACTTCGTCCACCAGACCTTCGACGAAAGCCAGATGTTCCGCATCGACCACTTCCTCGGCAAGGAAGCCGCGCAGAACATCCTGGCTTTCAGGTTCGCCAACGGGCTGTTCGAGCCGATCTGGAACCGGAACTTCATCGACCACGTGCAGATCGACATCCCCGAGACTTTGGGACTGGATCGTCGCGCCAGCTTCTACGAGTCGACCGGCGCGTACAAGGACATGGTGGTGTCGCACCTCTTCCAGGTGCTCGCCTTCGTGGCGATGGAACCGCCGACGGCGCTGGAGCCGCGCGCCATCAGCGAAGAGAAGAACAAGGTGTTCCGCTCACTCCTGCCGATCAACCCGAACCAGGTCGTGCGGGGCCAGTACGCGGGTTACCGCAACGAGTCCGGAGTGCCCCGGGACTCCGACACCGAGACGTTCATCGCCCTGAAGGCCGGCATCGACAACTGGCGCTGGGCCGGTGTGCCGTTCTACCTGCGCACAGGGAAGAGGATGGCCGAAGGTCAGCGGATCATCTCGATCGCCTTCAAGGAGGCGCCCAAGAGTATGTTCCCGGCCGGCTCCGGCGTCGGTTCCGAGGGTCCGGATCACCTGACTTTCGACCTGGCGGACGAGTCGAAGGTGTCGCTGTCCTTCTACGGCAAGCGGCCCGGGCCGGGGATGAAGCTGGACAAGCTCAGCATGCAGTTCTCCACCCACGAGACCGACCGGGTGTCCGACGTTCTGGAGGCCTACGAGCGGCTGATCCTGGATGCGATGCGCGGTGACCACACCCTGTTCACCACCGCGGAGGGCATCGAAAGCCTGTGGGAGCGGTCGACCCCGCTGCTGGAGAACCCGCCGCCGGTCAAGCCGTACGCACCAGGAACCTGGGGTCCGAACGCCATCCACCAGCTGATCGCGCCGCACGCCTGGCGGCTGCCGTTCGAACGGGCCTGGCGGGAGAAGAGGTAGCTCACGCCCCCGGCTTGCACCACTGCAGCAGCCGGTCCACCGGCCAGGTGTTGATGATCCGATCCGGGTCGAGCCCGGTCGCCTCGAACCGCTCGCAGCCGTAGATCTGGAACTCCAGCTGGCCGGGCGCGTGCGCGTCGGTGTCGATGGAGAACAGGCAGCCCATCTCGGCGGCCAGCGTGATCAGCCGGCTCGGCGGGTCCCGCCGCTCCGGACGGGAGTTGATCTCCACCGCCACGCCGAAGGTGCGGCACGCCTCGAACACCACCTCGGCGTCGAACACCGACTCGGGTCGCACGCCGCGCTCGCCCTCGATCAGCCGGCCGGTGCAGTGACCCAGGATGTTGGTGCGCGGGTTCGCGATCGCCGCCACCATCCGGTGCGTCATGCTCTCCGAGTCCGAGCGCAGCTTGGAGTGCACGCTGGCGACCACGACGTCCAGCTCGTCCAGCAGATCGGGCTCCTGGTCGAGGTCGCCGTCCTCCAGGATGTCGACCTCGATCCCTTGCAGGACACGGAAAGGCGCCATCACCTCGTTCAGGTCACGTACCACCTGCATCTGCTCGCGGAGCCGATCCGCGCTGAGCCCACGTGCCACCTTGAGCCGCGGTGAGTGGTCGGTGATGGCGCAGTACTCGTGCCCGAGCCGCTGGGCGCTGATCATCATCTCCTCCAGCGGGCTGCCACCGTCGGACCAGGTCGAGTGGCAGTGCAGGTCACCGCGGACCAGTGACCGGATGCTGGTGCCGCCCTCGGTCAGCGGCTGCTTCTCCTCCTGCAGCTGCCGTAGGTAGTCGGGCACCTGCCCGGCCATCGCCTGGGTGATCACCAGGGCGGTCTTCGGACCGATCCCCGGTACCTGCGCCCAGGTGCGGTGCTGCTGATGATCACGACGTTCGCTTTCGGTCAGCCGCGCCACCGTGTCGGCCGCATTGCGGTACGCCTTGACCCGGTGGGTGTCGGAGCGGACCCGTTCCAACAGGTACCCGATCTCCCGCAGCGCCTCGACCGGATTCATGTGGTGGTCCGTCGGCGCGGGCGCGGTTTGAGCGGCACGGTGGGCATCGGCGGCGCCTCCATCACCTTCTCGTCCCGGCTGACCACCGGTGTGAAGCGTTCATCCCGGCTTTCCCACGCTGTCCGGAAGTCCAGCACCTCCTGGTGACTGCGGCCGATGAAGTTCCACCACATCACGATCTCCTCCTCGAACGGCTTCCCGCCGACGATGATCATCCGCGCGCCATGCCGGCTCGCCAGCCGAGCAGCCTTACGGTTGCTGCCGAGGTAGAGAAGCTGATCAACCGCCACCTCGGTAGAGGCGACCGTCGCCTGTCCGCCGACCACCAGCACGCCGTACTCGAAGTTGGGGTTCAGGGGCAGCTCCACCGAGCTCCCGGCCGCGAGCGTGAGGTCGGCGCCAACCAGCGGCGTGTAGGTCAGCGCCGGGGACCGTACCCCTGCCAGCTCGCCGAGCAGCACCGTCCCGATCAGGCCACCCAGCTTGACCTTCGGCAGTACGGGATAGTTCTCGAACCGGGGCCGGGTGTCCCGGTCGGCGTCGGGTAGCGCGACCCAGAGCTGTACGCCGTGCAGCGTCGGCGGCTTGTCGGGCAGGGACAGCTCGGAGTGCACGATCCCGTGGCCGGCGGTCATGATGTTCAGCTCACCGGGCCGGACCCGTACTCGCGAGCCGAGTCCGTCGCGGTGCTCGATCTCCCCTTCCAGCAGCCAGCTCACTGTCTGCAGCCCGGTGTGCGGATGGGCCCAGACCTGCATCCCGGGCGAGCCGGCGACATCCTCGGGGCCGTAGTGGTCCAGGAAGCACCAGGCTCCGATCATCCGGATCTGCCGGTCCGGCAGAGCCCGGGACACTTCGGTGGTCCGGCCCAGCCAAACCTTGCGGGCAGTGATCAACAACTCCTCCGGACCTTTCGCGTCCACCGGACCGCAGGCGTACTCCGACGGTCGGGTCTCCAGATCGCTCACGCCCATCCCCTCTCCAACCGGACTGCCGAACGCCGCGCCGCGGCACGGGTCACCTGCACACTAGGCTCAGCCTATGGCCGCAACCGTGCGAGGGATCAACAAGTCCCTGCTCCCTTCGGCCAAGACTCGATCCACCATCTCTAAACGGTTATCCGCGGTCACGGGTGCCATGACGACAGCGACTGTTGCGGAGATGGCGTCCCGGCACGCGTGGTTCCAGCAGCTGAACGCTGAGCATCGATCATGGATCACCCTGGTGGCTCAGGCCGGCATCGACGGCTTCGTCCGCTGGTTCGCCGAACCGGACCCGACCGGGCCCAGCACCTCCGATGTCTTCGCTTCCGCACCGCGCGAGCTGGCGCGCAAGCTGTCCCTGCACCAGACCGTCGAGCTGCTGCGCACCACCATCGACGTGGTGGAGAACCAGATCGACGAGGTGATGCCCAAGGCGGATCGGCCGATCCTGCACGCAGCGATCGTCCAGTACAGCCGGGAGGTGGCGTTCGCCGCGGCAGAGATCTACGCCCGCGCGGCCGAGGTACGGGGGGCGTGGGACGCCCGGCTGGAGGCGCTCGTCGTCGATGCTGTGCTCCGCGGCGACACCGACGAGAACGTGCTGTCCCGCGCCTCGACGCTGGGCTGGCGCTCCACCTCCGCGGTGGTGGTGACCGTGGGACCGGCCCCGGAGACGGAGCCGACGCAGGCAGTGGAGGCGGTCCGGCACGCCGCCCTCAAGGCCGGTGTGGACATGCTCGGCTCGGTCCAGGGCGACCGGCTGGTTGTCGTGCTCGGCGGCAGCGAGCTGAGCTCGCCGCAGCGGGCGCTGGAGGTCGTTCGTACCTTCGCCGGCGTGTTCGGTCCAGGCCCGGTTGTGGTCGGACCGGCAGTGGAACATCTGATGGAAGCGGCCTCGAGCACCCGGGCAGCACTGTCCGGGTACCGGGCCGCACCGGCCTGGCCGGAAGCTCCCCGCCCGGTCGGGTCCCATGACCTGCTGCCTGAGCGGGCGTTGTCGGGTGACGGTCACGCCCGTCGCGCGCTGGCTCGCGACCTGTACGACCCGCTGGCTGGCGCGGGCGGCGGTCTGCTCGAGACGCTGGTCACCTTCTTGGACCAGGGCTCGTCAGTGGAGGCCACCTCGCGCGCTCTGTTCGTCCATGCCAACACCGTGCGGTACCGGCTCCGGCGGATCCACGAGGTGTGCGGCTACAGCCCGACGGACCCGCGCGATGCGTACGCGCTGCGCCTGTCGCTCACCCTGGGGCGACTGCTCCGTCCCACCAGCGCCGACATGCAGCCGGAGTAGCCAGCCGGGCCAACGGGGGCCGAACTGGACAGGTCAACCGCGTGGCGACCGTCGAGCACAGCTACCTCTCCAGGCCACCAGCGACGCCGGCGACGCGTCAGGTCGGCCGCGACACGCCGAAGAACCGGCGGATGATGCGACTAGTGGGCGGGAGGGGGGGTTTGTAGGGTTCCTACAAGTTGGGGTCGAGAGATTCGTCGTGTCCCTGCACGACTTCGCAGCCTTGGTCACGAAAGAGTAAAGGCGTGCTCGCCATTGTTGCGCCCGGTCAGGGCGCCCAGACGCCCGGCTTCCTCTCGCCCTGGCTTTCGGAGTCCAACTTCTCCGAACGGCTGAACTGGCTGTCGGCGGTGTCGGGACTCGACCTCGTCCACTACGGCACTGCAGCTGACGCGGAGACCATCCGCGCCACCGCCATTGCGCAGCCGCTGCTGGTCGCAGCTGGACTGCTCGCGGCACTGGAGCTCTTCCCGCACCCGGCGGACGCCTTTCCGTTCATCGGGGTCGCCGCCGGCCACTCCGTCGGTGAGATCACGGCGGCCGCCGGTGTGGGCGTGCTCTCGGCCGAGCAGGCCATGGTCTTCGTACGGGAACGTGGCCGCACCATGGCGGCGGCCAGCGCAGCCACACCCACCTCGATGACCGCGGTCATCGGTGGCAACGCGGAGGAGGTGCTGGCCGCCATCGAGGCAGCCGGCCTGACCGCCGCCAACAACAACGGCAGCGGCCAGATCGTCGCCGCCGGAACCAAAGAGCAGTTGGCCGCCTTCGCCGCCAACCCGCCGGCCCGAGCCCGGCTGATCGAGCTCAGCGTGGCCGGCGCCTTCCACACCGTGCACATGCAGCCGGCGGTCCAGGAGCTCGCCAACCTGGCCCGCGCCATATCCACCCACGACCCGCGTGCCCGGCTGCTGTCCAACGCCGACGGTCAGGTGGTGCATGACGGCCGCGAGGTGCTGCGCCGGCTGGTCGGCCAGGTCGCCTCCCCGGTCCGCTGGGACCTGTGCATGGCGGCGATGGCCGACCTCGGAGTGACCGGTCTGCTGGAGATGCCCCCAGCCGGCACCCTGACCGGGATCGCCAAGCGCAACCTGAAGGGCGTCGAGCTCTTCGCACTGAACACCCCGGACCAGATTCCGGAGGCGATGGACTTCGTCCGCAAGCACGGCGCCCAGACCTCGACCTCGCCGATCGCAGGCAACCCGACCTGGCGTCTGGTCGTCTCACCCGGCAAGGGCCAGTTCACCCGGACCGAGGACATCGAGACCAGCACCGTGCTGCCACTGCACAGCACCGTCGGTGTGGTGAGGAACCTGCGGGACGAGATCCCGGTCAGCGCGCCACACGGCGGCATCGTGGTGGAGTGGCTGGTCGAGGACGGCGACCCAGTGTCTCCTGGTCAACCGTTGCTCCGCCTCTACCCGACGGTGGAGATCGCCGACGCAACAGAGGTCAGCCGATGACCATCTCCGTCGTGCAGGGCGCCCGGTTCTCCGCGATCAAAGGGATCGGCGGCTACCGCCCGCGCCGGGTCGTCGACAACGCCGAGATCTGCACCATGATCGACTCCTCCGACGAGTGGATCCAGACCCGCTCGGGCATCAAGGAACGCCGCTGGGCCGGCGAGGACGAGACCATCCAGATGATGTCGGTTTCGGCCGCACGGAAGGCGATCGAGCGGGCCGGCCTGGAACCGGCACAGATCGACACAGTGATCGTCTCGACCGTGACGCACCTGTACCAGACTCCCGCCGTCGCGGCCACGATCGCGTCCGAGCTCGGCGCCACCGGTGCGGCCGCGTTCGACATCTCCGCAGCCTGCGCCGGCTTCTGCTACGGCACCGCGATGGCCGACTCCTTGGTCCGGACCGGCACCTCGAAGTACGTCCTGGTGATCGGGGTCGAGCGGCTCAGCGACATCACCGACCCGCACGACCGGTCCACCGCCTTCATCTTCGCCGACGGTGCCGGGGCGGCAGTCGTGGGACCCAGCGACACTCCTGGCATCGGCCCGGTGGTCTGGGGCTCCGACGGTGACCAGGCGGCGTTGATCACCCAGAACGAGCCGTGGGACGTGGCGATGGCCGACGAGGCGCACTGGCCGGTGCTGCAGATGAACGGCAACCCGGTCTTCAAGTGGGCCTCCTACACCATGGCCAAGGCAGCGGCCGAGGCGATGGACGCAGCCGGGATCAGCCCGGACCAGCTGGAGGTCTTCGTTCCGCACCAGGCCAACATGCGGATCACCGACGCAATGTTCCGCGCCCTCAAGCTTCCGCAGGGCGTCATCGTCGCCCGCGACATCGCCCGCCAGGGGAACACTTCCGCGGCGTCCATCCCGCTCGCCATCGAGGCCCTGCTCGAATCCGGCGAAGCGCGCAGCGGTCAGACCTGTCTGATCATCGGCTTCGGCGCGGGACTGGTGTACGCCGGGCAGGTGATCGCTCTTCCCTGACCCACCCCGTGCCCTCCGGACGGTCCGCAGCGCCGTACGGAACAATGCCAACCGTTCCGGTGCAGAACATCGCGAACTGTGCAAGACCAACCCCCAACGAAGGAGACCCGTTCCATGGCCACCACCGAAGAGATCCGCTCCGACCTCGCCGAGATCGTCAACGAGGTCGCCGGTGTTCCCACCGACGACGTCCAGCTGGACAAGTCGTTCACCGACGATCTGGATGTGGACTCGCTCTCGATGGTCGAGATCATCTACGCCGCCGAGGAGAAGTTCAGCGTCAGCATCCCCGATGAAGAGGCTAAGAACCTCAAGACCGTCGGCGACGCCGTCGCCTACATCGAGCGCGCAGCTTCCTGATCGCCGGTGCGGGGCCGGCCCTAGCCGCCGGCCCCGCACCACACTCCGCACCACCCCAAGACACCCGGGAGAACACAACTCATGAGTCGCATCCGCGTAGTCGTCACCGGACTCGGTGCCACCACCCCGCTGGGTGGAGACGTCGCCAGCACCTGGGAAGGCATGCTTGCCGGACGGTCCGGGGTGAGCCGGCTGACCCAGCCCTGGGCCGAGGAGCTGCCGGTCAAGATCGCCGCCCAGGTTGCAGTCGATCCAGGCGACGTCCTGGAACGCGTTGAAGCCCGTAAGCTCGACCGGTCGGCACAGCTTGCCGTGGTCGCAGCCATGGAAGCCTGGAAAGACGCGGGCTTCGGCTTCAAGGAGGACAACCCGGTTGAGCGTGAGCGGCTGGGCGTCGCCTACGCCTCGGGCATCGGCGGCATGCAGACCCTGCTCAGCAACTGGGACATCCTGAAGGAGAAAGGGCCTCGTCGGGTCAGCCCGCTGGCCATCCCGATGCTGATGGCCAACGCTCCGGCCGCCAACATCAGCTTGCGGATCGGCGCCCAGGCCGGCGTGCACACGCCGGTGTCGGCGTGCGCCTCGAGCAACGAGTCAATTTCCCTCGGGCTGGACATGATCAGGCTGGGCCGGGCCGACGTGGTGCTGGTCGGCGGCACCGAAGGCGTGATCCACCCGATCCCGATCGCCGCCTTCGGCCAGATGCAGGCGATGAGCCGGCGCAACGACGAACCTGAGCGCGCCTCCCGGCCCTGGGACGTGGACCGCGACGGCTTCGTGCTCGGCGAGGGCTCGGCCGCCCTGGTGATCGAGACGCTGGAACACGCGCTCGCCCGCGGCGCCCGGATCTATGGCGAGCTTGCCGGAGCCGGAATCACCTCCGACGCCCACGACATGGTGCAGCCCGACCCCACCGGCGTCAGCCAGGCGAGGGCGATGAGCCGGGCGCTGAGGGAAGGCGATCTCTCCGCCAGCGATGTCAACCACGTCAACGCCCACGCCACCTCGACCCCGCAGGGCGACGTCACCGAGGCCGTCTCGATCCGGATGGCTCTCGGCGAGAACACCAACGCGATCGTGACGGCCACCAAGTCGATGACCGGGCACCTCCTCGGCGGCGCCGGGGCGCTGGAGTCGATGGCCACACTGCTGGCCCTGTACCACCGCTCGGTACCGCCGACGATCAACCTCGACAACCCCGAACCTGATCTTGGCATCGATATCGCCACCAAGGTCCGTGCCCTCCCCGACGGCGACCTGGTCGGGGTGAACAACTCATTCGGCTTCGGCGGACACAACGTCGCGGTGGCCTTCACCAACCAGTTCGCCACAGGAGCCTGATATGACCGCCACCGCACCGCTGGAAACCGGAGCAGCGCCGGCACCCTCGTCTGCTCCGGCCAAGAAGGAGAAGCTTCCCCGGGAGCTGGATCCGCGTAACCCGAACTTCCGGCTGCAGAACCTGCTGGACCCGGACTCGATGGAACTCATCACGGCGGACGACGACTCCGGCATGCTGGCCGCGAGCGGCACCATCAACGGGTGCCGGGTAGTGGCCTTCTGCTCTGACGCCACCGTGATGGGCGGCGCCATGGGGGTCCAGGGCTGCGAGGTCGTGGTCAAGGCGTACGAGCGCGCGATGGCCGACCGGGTTCCGATCCTGGGCATCTGGCACTCCGGCGGCGCCCGGCTGGCCGAGGGCGTACTTTCGCTGCACGCTGTCGGCAAGATCTTCCACGCCATGACCCGGGCGTCCGGCCAGATCCCGCAGATCTCCATCGTGCTGGGATTCGCGGCCGGCGGTGCGGCGTACGGACCGGCACTCACCGACATCGTGATCTTGGCGCCCGAGGGCCGGATCTTCGTGACCGGCCCCGACGTCGTCCGCTCCGTTACCGGTGAGGATGTCGACATGCTGAGGCTCGGCGGCCCCGATACCCACGGCCGCCGGTCCGGCGTGGTGCACGTGGTGGCCGACGACGAGGACAATGCCATCCAGCAGGGCCGTGATCTGGCGACCTTGCTGGCCAGCCAGGGCACGGTCGCCGACGACGTCCCCGACGTTGATCTTGCCTCGCTGCTGCCCGAGTCGCCGCGCCGGGCCTACGACGTCCATCCGTTGATCAACGGTGTGCTGGACGAGGGGTCGACCCTGGAGCTGCACGCCCGATGGGCGCCGAACGTCAGCATCGCGCTGGGCCGCCTCGGTGGCCGTACCGTCGGCGTGATCGCCAACAACCCGCTGCGGCTGGGCGGTTGCCTCGACTCGCTCAGCGCGGAGAAGGCGGCCCGGTTCGTGCGGATGTGCGACACCTTCGGGGTACCCCTGGTGGTACTGGTCGACGTACCCGGCTACCTGCCTGGCGTCGGACAGGAGTGGGACGGTGTGGTGCGCCGCGGAGCGAAGCTGCTGCACGCGTTCGGCGAAGCCGTGGTCCCGCGGGTCACGCTGGTCACCCGGAAGGCGTACGGCGGCGCGTACATCGCAATGAACTCTCGATCTCTCGGAGCCACCAAGGTCTTCGCCTGGCCGGGCGCCGAGGTTGCCGTGATGGGGCCGGTCGCTGCGGTCCGGATCCTGCACCGCCGCAAGCTGGCTGCGGTCGCCGACGACGTCCGCCCGCAGGTGGAGGCCGAGCTGGCCGCCGAGCACGAGCGGATCGCCGGTGGGGTGGAGAAAGCGGTCGAGATCGGTGTGGTGGATGAGATCGTCACGCCGGCCGAGTCACGGTCTGCGCTGGCCCGCGCCATCGCCGACGCCGACCTCGGCACCCGTGGCCAGCACACCAACATCCCTCTCTGAGCGCGGCTAGCATCGAGGTATGCGAGCCACCTGGAACGGTAAGGTCGTCGCCGAGTCGGACGACACAGTCGTCGTCGAGAACAACCACTACTTCCCGCGCGACTCCCTGGTTGAGCAGTACTTCGAACCCAGCGCCACCACCACGCGGTGCATCTGGAAGGGTCGCGCGAAGTACCTCACGCTGAGAGTCGACGGGCAGACCAACCTCGACGCCGCCTGGTACTACGACAAACCCAGCCTGGCCGCCACCAAGATCAAGGACCGGGTGGCGTTCTGGCGCGGCGTCGAGGTCAGCTAGCCGGTTCCGCATTCCATTTATCGGCCCCTCATCGTTGCTCGACGGCGGTTTCTCCGCGTGTCGCATCGGGTGCCGACGACGAGCGGCTGATTTCTGGACTCCGCCCCGGGGCCCGGGGGCCGGCAGGACGTCAGACCGACTGCGCCTCAACTGAGCGCAGCAGCCGCGCCAGGCCGACCCGGGCCCGATCGACGGCTCTGGCGTCACCGTCGAGCTGGAGCGAGTGGTTCAGCGACAGCATCAGGCCCATCAGCTCGAAGATCAGCTGCTCCGGATCGGTGCCCGGGGCCAGCTCGCCGCGCTGCACAGCGGCCCTGATCTCGGTTGCGAGGTAGCGCCGCCAGTCCTCGTTGACCCCGGCGATCACCTCACGGACCGGGCCGTCGCGGCCGTCGAACTCCGACGTCACGTTGGTGAAGAAACAGCCGCCCGGGAAGACGCCCCGGTTCAGGTAGGACAGCCAGTTTTCCGCGACCGCCTGGAGCCGGGCCAGCCCGGGAGCCTGCCGCTGGGCAGGCACAGTGATCTCCCGCCGGAAGGTCCGGACCGCCTCCTGGAGTACGGCCAGCTGAAGCGCCTCCTTGCTGCCAAAGTGCCCGGCGATGCCGGACTTGCTGACACCGGTCACGGCAGCCAGCCGGCCCAGGCTCAGCGGCTCGAGGCCCTCCACCGAGGCCAGCGCCACCCCGGCGGCCAGAATCGCGTGCCGGGTCTGCTGAGCGTGCTGGGTGGAGCGTCGTGGACTCACTCCGCCAACAGTAACGCTTTAGAGTACGGTCGTGCGCTAAACTCGGTCGGTGTCCGATACCTCCAGCACCTCTTCCGAGCCCACCCGCCCTGAGACGCCCCCGCGCTCGGAGATCGTCGGAGTCGGGCACTACCAACCAAGCCGCGTCCTTACCAATGACGAGCTGACCACGATGGTGGACACCAGCGACGAGTGGATCCGGCAGCGGACCGGGATCGAGACCCGGCACATCGCAGCAGAGAACGAGACGGCCACCGACCTCGCGATCAACGCAGCCCGGGCGGCGCTGGCGGACAGCGGCCTGGTACCGGCTGACATCGACCTGATCGTGGTGGCTACCTGCACCGCCGAGGACCGCTCCCCCAACATCGCCGGCCGGGTCTCGGTGGCACTCGGAGCGACCCGTCCGGTGATCATGGACCTGAACGTCGCCTGCTCCGGATTCGCCCACGCGCTTGCCGTCGCCGACCAGGCAATCCGCGCCGAGTCCGCGACCACGGCCATCGTGATCGGCACCGAGAAGCTGAGCGCCTTCACCGACTGGACGGACCGCAGCACCTGTGTGCTGACCGCGGACGCGGCCGGAGCGTTCGTGATCACCCGAAGCGAGCACCCGGGGATCAGCGCGGTGACCTGGGGCTCCGAACCTGACCTGGCCTCCGCTGTTCGGATCGAGGCACCCTCCTCGACCTTCGTCCAGGAGGGGAAATCTGTCTTCAAGTGGGCGATCAGCCAGGCGGCCGGCTACGCCCGCCAGACCGTGCAGCGGTCCGGGTACGAGCTGGCCGACATCCGCGCCCTGGTCTCGCACCAGGCCAACCTGCGGATCATTGAGCCG
The DNA here is from genome assembly GCA_025965155.1 of Propionibacteriaceae bacterium. Taxonomy (GTDB): domain Bacteria; phylum Actinomycetota; class Actinomycetes; order Propionibacteriales; family Propionibacteriaceae; genus Microlunatus. The sequence goes on along the minus strand of JAOPXN010000073.1, from coordinate 62,821 downwards.
CTGGCCCGCCAGCTGGGAATGGAGAACGCCATCGTGGCCACCGATGTCACAGCTTCGGGAAACACCTCCGCCGCCAGCATCCCGCTCGCCTTCTCCAAGATGTGGCACAACGGCGAGCTTCCGCCCGACAGCCCGGTGCTGCTGTTCGGGTTCGGTGGCGGATTCGCCTACGCGGGCCAGGTCGTCCGCACGCCGCGGCGCAAGGTCTGAGCCGCGCGGCTGGCTTCACACCACCTCGTGCAGCCAGCGCACCGGGGCGCCGTCCCCGGCGTAGCGGAAGGGCTCCAGCTCGTTGTCCCACGGCCGGCCGAGCAGCTCGTCCAGTGACGCGAGCAGATCCTTGCCGCCGTGCGCGGCGGTTACCATGGCCTGCTTGATCCGGTCCTCGGGGACCATGATGTCGCCGTGGATGCCGGTTATGGCGTGGAACACCCCCAAGGCGGGCGTGTAGGAGTAGCGCTCCGCCTCGGTGGAGATCGTCGCTTCCTCGGTGACCTCGAACCGGAGCTTCTGCCAGCCCTTCAGCACACTGGTGAGCTTGGCGGCGGTGCCGGCTGGGCCGACCCAGGCGTACTCGGCCCGGTAGGCGGCGCGCTCGATCGGCTGCGGAATCCAGCCCAGGCCGGTGGGCACGCCAAATACGCCGCCGACGGCCCACTCGATGTGCGGGCACAGCGCAGACGGCGCCGAGTGGATGTACAAGACACCACGGGTCGTACTCATGGATCCTCCCAGGGGCGAGACCAGACGTATTGAGGGCTGCCTTCCCCGACATCCTCAGTTCGCGTCTCACTGGACGAATCCACCTTCATTGTGCACCATCCGCCTCATCAGTACCAAAGCGACAGGTATGCGGCGGAAATCACAGTGGGCCGCGCTCGTTACAGTGGCACGCATGTTCGATGCTCCCTACGGCTCTTGGACCTCGCCCATCTCGATCGAGATGCTGACCTCGGCTTCGGTCCGGCTGGGAACGCCTGCGGTCGACGGGAACGACCTCTACTGGACCGAGGCACGCGCCGACCAGGGTGGCCGAGTCAGCCTGTGGCGGCTGGCCCCGCACCAGGCCCGTACCGAGCTGACACCCGCCCCCTTCTACGTGCGGAGCCGGGTGCACGAGTACGGCGGTGGTGAGTACGCGGTGCGGGACGGCGTCGTTGTGGTCTCATCCTTCGACGACGGCCGGGTCTACCTGCTCAGCGACGACGCTCCGCCGCGACCGCTCACTCCGTGTGGCGCCGACATGCGGTACGCAGATCTCCGGGTGCATCCGACACGGAACCTGGTACTGGCCGTTCGGGAGGACCACTCAAGCCACGGCGAACCGGTGAACACCATCGTCGCCTTGGACCTGAACGGGCCCAACCACGACGGGGGCCGAGTGCTGTGTCAAGGGGCCGACTTCTACTCCACCCCCGAACTCGCACCCGACGGAAGGCTGGCCTGGGTCGAATGGAACCATCCCGACATGCCCTGGGATGCCACCAGGCTGCGGGTCGCCAAGCTGACCGGGTCGGCGCCGACCGAAGCCGGGCTTGCCGCCGAGCCGGACACGGTCGCCGGGGGCGACGCCGAGTCGGCGGTGCAGCCACGCTGGACGCCGTCCGGAACGCTGGCCTTCCTTTCCGATCGGACCGGCTGGTGGAACTTCTACACCTTCTCCGACCGTGGCATCCGCTCGGTTCACGAGGCGGAGGCGGAGTTCTGCGAGCCGCAGTGGACGCTCGGTGCCCAGCCCTACGCCGTGGTCGACGATGACCACCTGATCTGTACCTGGAGCCGCAACGGCGCCTCCAGCACGGGGTTGCTGACTCTGTCCACCGGCGAGCTGAAGCCGATCCCCGCCGGGTCCGGCACCACCGCGCTCGCGGCCAACCATCACCTCGCCGCCGCCGTGGTTACTTTCGAGGACCGGCCGGTCGCACTGTCGAAGCTTGAGCTGTCCAACTGGACCTGGACCGAGGTACGCCGCTCCAGCGAGATCGCCGTGGAGAAGAATCTCGTCTCAGTGGCACGTCCCGTCTCCTGGTCGGGCACTGACGGACCCGTCTACGGCTGGTTCTACCCGCCGACAAACCCCGACTGCACCGCACCGAACGGCAGCCTGCCGCCGCTGATCACCTACTCCCACGGCGGACCGACCTCGTTCTCGCCGGCCACCTTCGACCTCGACGTGCAGTACTGGACGTCACGTGGTTTCGCCGTGCTGGACGTCAACTACGGCGGCAGCGCCGGCTACGGCAGGGCCTACCGGCAACGCCTGAACGGCAACTGGGGCATCGTGGACGTGGAGGACTGCGCCCACGGAGCGCGCGCGATGGGCGAACAAGGGCTGGCCGACCCGGACCGGTTGACCATCCAAGGCGGCAGCGCCGGCGGCTACACCACGCTCCGGGCCCTCACCAGTACCGACGTCTTCGCTGCTGGGATCAGCCTGTACGGCGTCGGCGACCTCGAGTCGCTGGCCCAGGACACCCACAAGTTCGAGTCTCGCTATCTCGACGGGCTGGTGGGCCCGTACCCGGAGGCCGCGGAGATCTATCGGGACCGCTCCCCCGTGCACCACGTCGACAACCTGAACGCCCCGATCCTGCTGCTCCAGGGTTCCGAGGACAAGGTCGTGCCGCCGAACCAGGCCGAGGCGATGGCGGCCGCCGCACGAAGCAAGGGGCTACCGGTCGCGCTGATCGTCTTCCCAGGCGAGGGGCATGGGTTCCGGCGGGCGGAGAACATCCGCGCCTCGATCGAGGCACAGCTCTACTTCCTGGGCCGGGTGTTCGGCTTCACGCCCGCGGACGAGCTGCCCGCCATACCGATCGAGAACCTGCCGACCTGAGGCCCTGGCTCCGTCACGCCGACCAGCCGCCGCGCAGCGGCTACGCGGACCAATACGTATCCGGCTCCTGGCGGGCCCCGAAGATTGCCTGCCCGACCCGGACCGTAGTGGCTCCGTACGCGATCGCCAGCTCGAAGTCACCGGACATGCCCATCGACAGCTCGGAGTAGCTACCCGCGGCCAGGTCGGTGCTCTGCAGCCGTCGCTGGAGCTCCTGCATCCGAGCGAAGCAGGCGGCCGCCTCAGCGGCGTCGTCGGAGAAGACGGCCAAGGTCATCAGCCCGCGAACCCGCAGTGACCGGTACTGGCGCATCGACTTGGCGAACTGCTCGACGTCGTCGGGGTCCAAGCCGAACTTCGACTCCTCGCCCGAGGAGTTGACCTGGAGGAAGACGTCGAGATCGCGGCCCGCATTGTCCAGCCTGCGATCCAGCGCTTCGGCCACCTTGGCCGAGTCCAGGGCATGGAACTCCGTCGCGACCTGCGCCACCACCTTGGCCTTGTTGGTCTGCAGGTGCCCGATCACCGCCCAGTCCAGGTCCGGCTTGTCGGCGAAGAGTGCGGCCTTGTCCGCGACTTCCTGGACCTTGTTCTCACCGAACAGCCGGATACCGGCCGCATAGGCTTCCTCGATCGCCTCCGGCCGCTGGGTCTTGCTGACCGGGAGCAGCCGAACGTCCGCTGGGTCACGGCCAGCATCGCGGCAAGCCTTGTCGATTCGTGCCCGTACTGCCGCCAGATTATCCGCGATGTGGCCCATGATGGTCCCCACAGTAGTGCCGCGGCAGGTGCCAGCTGCAGGCGGCCGGGCGAGGACAGTCGCCTTGGACATCTATACCGTCGTCAGGGCCAGCGAGCCCCGAGGGAGATCATTCCCATCGCGGCCAGGATGGCGAAGCCGAGACCGAAACCGGCGTAGCGCGAGGTGACCTCCTTGTCCACCTTCTCCTTGCCGACGGACGAGCCGATGTCCTTGTACACCTCTTTCAGCTCACCGGCCGAGGCGGCCGAGTACGCCTCGCCCCCGGAGATCTTGGCCACCCGGGCAAGTTCGGCATGGTCGACCGGGACCGGCTCGCGCCGGCCGCTGACCTCGATGAAGCCGTTCTCGGTGCCATAAGCGATGGTGTAGATCGGTACCTTCTGGTCGCGGGCAACCTTCGCCGCCTGGTCGGCGGGTCGACCCACCTGGGTCTTCCCGTCACTCAGCAGCACGATGCGGGCCGGCACCACTGCCTTGGGGTCGGCGGGATCCGGCGGCACCTGCGCCAGGGCAGCCAGCGAGGTGTAGATGCCTTCCCCGATGGCGGTGGACGGCTGTAGCTGCAACGAGTTGATCGCCGCGGTCACCGCTCCCCGGTCCAGCGTCGGCGGCACCAACGTCGTCGCCGTACCTGCGAACGAGACCAGCGAGACGTTGAACTTCGGCGGCAGCGAGGTCACGAACGCATCAGCGCCGGCCTTCGCCGCCTCCAGCCGGTTCGGGTCGACGTCGGCCGCCTCCATCGACAGCGACACGTCGATGGTGACCACGATGGTCGCTCTCTCCCGGGGCACCAGAACCTGGTCCTTGGGCTTGGCGAAGGCGAGGGTCAGGGTGAGCAGGCTCAGAATGGACAGTCCGACGGCCAGGTGCCGGCGCCACGGTGTCTCGCGCGGGATGACGAGGTCAAGCATGGTTCGTCCGACCTGCCTGGTCCGGGCCCGCTTGCGCTGCACCATCAGCAGGTACAGCACCACCAGCGCCGGGATCAACAGCAGCAGCCAGAGCCGCTGGGGTGCCAGGAACTGCAGCATCGGCACCAAGCCCATTGTTGTCAGGGTCATCACGGCCACCGGGCTCCCAGCGAGATTGCGCCGAGGGCGGCAAGGACGGCAAAAGCGAGGCCGTAGCCGGCGAACCGGGAGGTCACCTCACGGTCGGCCTTCTCGTACCCGACCTCGGAGCCGATGTTGCCGTACACGTCCTTCAGCTGGTCGGCAGTTGCCGCGGCGAAGTACTGGCCACCGCTGATCTGCGCTATCTCCTTCATCTCGTTATGGTTCACCGGAACCGGCTCGCGCTTGCCGTCCAGGTCGACATAGCCGTTCTCGGTGCCGTAGGCGATGGTGTAGACGGGCACCTTCGCGTTCCGCGCCTCAGCCGCTGCCTGCTGCGGCGCGCGTCCGGCCGTGTTCGACCCGTCACTGAGCAGTACGACCGCACCGGGCGCGACCGAGTCGGGCTTGTTCGGGTCCTTGGGCGCCTGCTGGAGGGCGCGCATGGCGGTCGCGATGCCTTCGCCGATGGCGGTGGACTCCTGGAGCTGGATGCTGTTGATGGCGTTCTCGACCGTGTTGTGCGCCAGCGTCGGCGGCACCAGGATCGACGCGCTGCCGGCCATCGAGACGACCGACACGTTGTACTTCTCCGGCAGCTTCTCGACGAAATCCACAGCCGCGGCCTTGGCCGCGTCCAGCCGGGTCGGCTGCACGTCGGTGGCCTGCATGGACAGCGACGCGTCGATCACCAGCACAACGGTAGCGCGCTCCCGCGGTACGTCGACCTGAGTTTTCGGACGGGCGAAGGCCGCAGTTAGGGTGACCAGGCTGAGGATCGACAGCGCTACCGCGACGTGGCGGCGCCACTGCGACTGCTTGGGCACCACGACCGCCAGCATCGAGGTGTTGGTGAAGCGCATGCCGCGCCGGTTCTTCCGTCGGCTGGCAAAGATGTAGGCAGCGATCAGCAACGGAATGACGAGCAGGATGAGCAGCCGCTCCGGCGCCAGGAACGCCAGTTCTGGAATCACTTCGCTACTCCCTGCGGCGGTGCATGCAACATTCTCGCCACTCGGCGGTACGCCAGGACGAACCGGGCAATGTCTTGCACCCAGTCCCGGTCGGTCCTCAGCTGGATGTGCCCGACACCTGCACGACGAAGGGAGATCCTGATTCGTTCCCGCTGCGCGGCGCTGGCTGCATCCATCCTGGAACGGGCCGCCGGGTCGGCGGTGTTCACATAGCGTTCAAAGTCGGTCTCCGGGTCGCGAATCAGCATGTCGCCGACATCGGGGAACTCCACCTCGCGCCGGTCCACGACCTCGATCGCGAGAACCTGGTTTCGCACCGCAAGCCGGCGCATCGCGCGTTCCCACTCCGGTTCCACGTTGGGGTCCAGCTCATGGTCGCCCGGGGTCAGGAAGTCGGAGACGACGACCCGGAGACCGCGACGCCGCTGCGTCCGGGAAAGCTGCTCGACCGCGTTGGTCAGCGTCATCGGGCCGCGCGCGTGGTCGGGCACGAACGGCTCGTTCAGCATCGTCCGCAGCAGCCCGTACAGGGCTGACCGGCCGGAGCGGGCCGGGAGCCGTCGCAGCCGCTCGGGGCGCATCACGTAGCCACCGAACCGGTCGCCCATCTTCTGGCTGAGGAAGCCGATGGTGGCGATCGCGGCGATCCCAAGGTCCCGTTTGGTGACTCCCTCGGTCCCCCAGTTCATCGATGGAGTGACGTCCAGCAGGCCCCATACCTCGAGCTCCCGGTCGGAGATGGTGTCACGTACGTGCGGGACGGTGGTGCGCGCCGTGACCGCCCAGTCGATCTTGCGCACGTCGTCCTCCCCGGGCCGGTAGACCCGGGCGTCATTGGCATCCGAGCCCGGTCCGGGCAGTAGGCCGAGGTGGTCGCCGTGCAGGAAGCCCTCCAGCCGACGGACGATCGTCAGCTCGAGCCGCCGCAGCGCCGCCTCCGGCGCCAGCTTGTTCAGCGGGATGGTCGTCCGGGTGGGAGCGCCAACAACCGAGGACACAGCTCCGAGCGATTCGGCCGGGGCTGCGAACCCGGACGGCACTGCGCCGGCAGTCCGATGACCCGGTCCGGCGGAGTTGGGCGGCGGATAACTCATCGGCGTTTCAGTTGAAGTCGGGCTGCCGCGGGCCGTGGCTCTGGCTCGGCTGCTGCGGTGGAGCGTTCCAGACCGGGGTGGGCGGCGGCACCATGGCGACGATGCGCTCCACCACCTGGGCGGGCTCGATGTTGTCGGCGACGGCGTCAAACCCCAGCACCAGCCGATGCGACATCACGTCCTTGGCCACCGACTGGACGTCAGTGGGCAGCACGTAGTCGCGGCCGTGGATCAGCGCAAGCGCACGGGCGGCGGCAACCAGGCCAAGAGTGGCCCGCGGGCTGCAGCCGATCTGGATCACCGAGGTGAGGTCCGGCATGTTGAACTCGGCCGGGGTCCTGGTCGCCAGCACCAGCCGCACGATGTACTCGGCAACCAGGTTGTGCACAAACACCTCTGAGGCCTGCCGCTGCAGGCGCAGGATCATGTCGGGGTTGAGCACCGGCTGAGCGCTGGGCGGGTCAACACTCATCCGGCGGAGGATCTCGAACTCCTCGTTGCCGCGCGGGTACGGCACGTCCACCTTGAGCAGGAAGCGGTCGCGCTGCGCTTCCGGCAACGGGTACACGCCCTCGGACTCGACCGGGTTCTGGGTGGCGATGACAATGAAAGGCTGCGGTGCCGGGTAGGTGCGACCGCCGATGGACACCTGCTTCTCGGCCATCAGCTCCAGCATTGCCGACTGCACCTTGGCCGGGGCACGGTTGATCTCGTCGGCCAGGACGAAGTTGACGAACACCGGTCCGAGCTCGACGTCGAACCCTTCCTGGCTCGCCTTGTAGATGCGCGTACCGACGATGTCGGAAGGCACCAGGTCGGGAGTGAACTGAATCCGGGCGAAGTCTCCGCCGACCACGGTCGCGAAGCTACGGACAGCCAGGGTCTTCGCCACCCCGGGCACACCTTCGAGAAGGCAGTGGCCCTTGGCAAGCAGAGCCACCATCAACTGCTCGACCATGTGCTCCTGACCGACGATGACCCGTTGTACCTGGGCGATCGCTTCGCCGAGCACCTGCGCGGCCTGCTGGTTGCCCTGGGCCTGTCCGGTCTGACTGGTCGTGGGACTGCTCACTCATTTCTCCTGATTCGCGTTCGAAACTCGTACGCTGCGTCCGAGCCTGCTCCGGTTACGCCGACCGACATCGGACCCCGTCCCCCGGCCCCAGACGGACGCAGGTATCGAAACTACCCGCTGTCGCGACGGACCCGGACCTTATTCTCTCAGACCCGCTCAAGCGGGCGAAGCGGCGCGGTCCGGATCGTCGACAGGCTTTTCCACCCAATGTGGTGAGATTGGGGTGATGTCATCGCCTACCACGCCGCCTGACGACCCGGGTCGTCAGGCACCGTACGAGCCGCAGCACCCTGGTACCGACCGGGCGGGCGGGACGTATACGTACGTGCCGGTGAGCCCGCTGCTGCCCGACGATCCGCCGAAGATCGGCGATTTCTGGCTGGACGCGCGGCTGAGCGCGTCCGCGGCCGGGGTGGCCTACACCGGGCACAGCGCCGACAACGAGCCCGCCATGATCATCTTGTTGTCGGAGGGAGCCGCGGCCGACGCGGCCGCGCGGGACCGGCTCGCTGGCGTGGTCAACGAGATGCACATCGACACAGTGTTGGCACGCGGCGGGCACGGCCAGAACTGGGGCCGGCTGGGCCGTAAGTTCCGCTCCGAGGATGACGACCCGGTCGCCCCCGATGAGCGGCTGGTGGCTCCCTGGGTGGCGCTGGCCTACGACGGTTCGCCGACCGCCGCCCGCGAGGCCGACCGCGTCCTCGACCAGGTTCAGCTGGCCACCCTGGCACCCCAAGGTGCCCCGGCCGGACCGGACTACCGGCACTACTGGATCGACCAGGTCAGGCCGGGCCTGGCCCGGCTGTGGCCGCTGCCGTGGCCCGGCCGGTACGACCGGGCGGGCTGGAAGACCATCCTGGTGTCCTGGCTGCTGATGATGCTGCTCGCCGCTCTGGCGGTGCTGATCGCGATCTTGATCTTCCGCAACCAGCCGCCGCAGGCTCCGCCGCCACCCACCGGCGGGACCGGCAGCCCACCACCGCAGTCCAGCTCGCCTTCCCCGCAGTCGGGCTCACCGTCGCCGCAGTCGGGCTCACCCTCCCCACAGTCGGGTTCACCCACGCCGTCCGGGTCGCAGTCGCCGCAGTCAGGTTCACCCTCGCCCAGCCCGTCGGGGTCCGGGTCGCCGTCGTCGGCCTCTCCGTCCCCGTCCGGCACCCAGAGCGGAGAGGGCTCGCCGTCCCCGTCGGGAACTGAGTCCGGCGGCAACGGCAACACGCCCGGCTCGAAGCTGTGACGGCCTCCGCGAGCGCCTCACTCCGGGCTGGTCACCGGATCCCCAAGCTCATCGTCAGCGACCTGGATGGCACCTTCTTGTCCCCGGACGGAACCGTCAGCGAGCTGAACTCGGCGGCGGTGATGGAGGCCCAGGCGGCCGGTATCCCGGTGTTGTTCGCCACCGGGCGTCCGGTTCGCTGGCTGGACGTGATCCGCGGGCTTCCGGGCGCACACCCGATCGTGATCAGCAGCAACGGCGCCACCCTGTACGACCTAGGGACCGGTGAGCTGCTGGATCGGGTGTTCATCGACCCCGAGGTCGCACTGGAGGCCGTCAGCCGTCTCCGGGAGGCAGTCCCAGGTACCGCGTTCGCGTTCGAGTCCGGCGTCCGGTTCGGTTACGAGCCGGCCTACCGGACCTGGCGTACCGCGGAGGAGACCGACCCGACCGTCTTCACCGGTCCGGCAGAGCAGATCGCGTACCAGGAACAGTTCGTCAAGATGCTGGTGCAGCACACCGTGGTGCGCCCGGATGATCTGCTGGAGCAGGTACGGAAAGTCGTTGGGGACACGTTGACGGTGACTCACTCGGCGACCGGCGGGATCGGCCTGGTCGAAGTCAGTGGGCCCGGAGTCAGCAAGGCGTCCATGCTCCGGCGTTGCTGTATCCGGCTCGGCGTGGATGCAGTCGACGTCGCTGCCTTCGGCGACATGCCCAACGACCTGGACATGCTGAGCTGGGTTGGCATGCCTCACGTCGTGGCCAACGCGCATCGTCTGCTGCTGGAGCTGGGCGTGCCGGTGGTTCCCGGTAACGACGACTCCGGGGTCGGCCGAACGATCCGGCGATGGCTGTCGTGAGCGACGACGCGGCCCACCTAAGCGACGACGCCGCAGCGAGCCGGAAGCTTGCGCCGGCATCACCGGGATGGAACGGGGCCATCGCGGCCGAGGACGAGTCCCGGCGCTGGACTCCAGCTCTTCTCGCTCGGGCCGCGACTCTGTGCGCACTCCCACTGCTGGTGGGTCTGTTCGTGGCTTCCGCTACGTTCCCGGGCGGTTCGATGGTGCCGTGGAAGCCCGTCATGGTGGATCTCGATGTGTACCGGCAGGCGGGCCGGGTCCTGCTCGAGGGGGGCGACATCTATTCGTTGCCCGGTTCACTGCCGTTCCTGTACCCGCCGTTCGCAGCGCTGCTGGCCGTCCCGCTGGCGCTGTTCCCCGCGCCGGCGGTGCAGATTCTCTGGACGGTCGTCGGGGTACTCGCGGTGCTGGCGATGATGCATCGTTTCGGGCTCAGCGGCTGGGTGTTGAGCCTGGCAGGCTCGGTGGCTATCTGCCTGGTCGAGCCGGTCACGCAGACGCTGGCCTTCGGTCAGCTGGGCATCCTGCTGACCGCGCTGGTGGTGTTGGATCTCGTGCCCGGTCCACGCATCCTGCCCGGATCGCCTCGGCGATCTCCTCCTTCGTTTCGCCGACGACGGCTGCCTGAGGGCGCGATGACCGCCGTGGCTGCCGCGCTCAAGCTGACTCCGGGGATCTTCCTGATCTATCTGCTTGCCGTAGGAAAACGACGGGCCGCGCTTGTCACCGTAGCCGTCGGAGCGGCCGTGACAGCCCTGAGCTGGGTGGTGGCGCCAGCCATCTCAGCCGACTTCTGGGGTCGCCTCGCCCATGGTGACACCGGACTGGGCCACAGCATCATCTACTACACGAACCAGTCGGTGATGGCCGATGTGATCCGGGTCTTCGGCGTGAGCAGCTCGGTCTCCACGCTGGCGCTGCTGCCGGCGCTGTTGGTGGTGCTGGTCGGGGTCTGGGCGGCGGCACTGTGGCACCGGCTCGGCGACGTCGCCCTGGCCGTGACCCTGTGCGGGATCGCCGGTCTGCTTGCCTCGCCGGTGTCGTGGTCGCACCACTTCATCTGGGTCGTTCCGTTCGCGCTCTGCCTGATCGGTACGCCGCGCCGGTCGGCGACCTCGGGCGAACAGCGCACAGCCACCCGTCTGCCGATCTGGTACCAGATCGTCGGCTGGCTGTTCGTCGGCTGGGTAGTGGCGGCGCCGTTCAAGCAGCTGCCCAACGGCGGCGACGTCGAGCTGACGTGGACCGGGTCGCAGCACTGGCTCGCCTCAATGACGGCTGTTCTCGGGATGGCAGTGCTGGTGGGGTCAGTCGCGTTGGCATGGACCCGTCGCCGGATCCAGCGGGGCGAACCTCAGCGGTAGCGGGCCCCGGAGAAGTTGACCCGCAGCGTGTAGAGCGAGGTGGTCGCGGTCAGGTAGAGATGGTTCCGCTGACGACCGCCGAACGCCAGGTTGGAGACCACCTCTGGGACCAACAACTTGCCGACCAGGCTCCCGTCCGGTTCGTAGCAGTGCACCCCGTCGTGAGCAGCGCCCCAGAGACGCCCGCGGGAGTCGAACCGGATCCCGTCGTAGCCTGCGGCGTCCGCGGCGAACACAGCTCCGCCCGACAGCCCGCCGCCTTCGACCTCGAAGACTCTGATGTGGCGTTCCTCGCTGTCGACGATGAACAGATGGGTCTCGTCGGCGGAGAACGCGAGCCCGTTCGGCTGGGTGAAGTCGTCGGCCACCACGTCCAACCCGCCGTCGGGACCGAGCCGGTACACGTACCGCCCGCCGATCTCCTCCTCCGCCTGATGTCCCTCATAGTCGCTGCGGATGCCATAACTCGGGTCGGTGAACCAGACGGCGCCATCGGCGGACGTGACCACGTCGTTCGGGCTGTTGAACCGCTGCCCGCGGTAGGAGTCGGCCAGCACGGTGACCGACCCGTCGTGCTCGAGCCGGGTCACCCGGCGGCCGCCGTGCTCGCAGCTGATGAAGCGGCCCTGGCGGTCAACCGTCCGACCGTTGGGGAAATCTGCCCCGGCAGCGAAGATGTCGGTCCGCCCGGTGATCTCGTCATACCGCATCACCCGGTCGTTCGGGATGTCGCTGAAGAGCAGAAATCGGCCTGCTGCCGAGTACGCCGGACCTTCGAGCCAGCGACCGCCGCTGAACGGCTGCTCCATCACCGAGTCGCCACCGACGCTGGCGAAGCGCTCGTCGAGAACCTCGAACCGCACCGGGATAGTGTCGACCACCTACATCGTCTCCTTCGAATCAACCAGCAGGGCCGAGTCGGACCTGCTGCCGACCGGAGCGGCGGTGCTGATCGGGAGTGTGAAGCGGAAGGTCGAGCCGTGACCAAGCTCGCTCACCGCCCAGATCCGGCCGCCGTGCATTCGCACGATATCCCGGCTGATGGTCAGTCCGAGGCCGGTACCACCGAGCTCTCGGGAGTCGGAGCTGTCAACCTGCTCGAACCGCTCGAAGATGCGAGCGATCTTGTCCGGGGGGATGCCGCGCCCCTCGTCCGACACTGCGATCTCCATCATGTCCCGGGTCCTGACGGCGGAGATGGTGATCCGGCCGCCGGCCGGGGAGAACTTGATTGCGTTGCCCAGCAGGTTGGTGAGCGTCTGCACCACCCGGTCCGGGTCGGCCCGGACCGACCCGCTGATCTCCAGCGCATCGATCACCACGTCATGCTCGAGGGCCAGCGCACGGACGTCACCGATCGCCGCGTCCACCAGCGCCGAGAGTTCGCACGAGCAGAACGACATGGTCAGGGCGCCCGACTCCATTCGCTCGAGGTCAAGCATGTCCTCGATCAACCGGGTCAGCCGCTCGCTGCTTTCCAGTGCGATGGAGACCATTCGTTGCCCGTGCGTGGTGAGCGTGCCGCCCAAACCGGCCGAGATCAGACCGAGCGAGCCGCGGATCGACGTGAGCGGCGTCCGAAGCTCGTGGGAGACGACGGAGACGAACTCGTTCTTCATCTTCTCCACGGCCCGACGGGCACTCACGTCGCGGAACACCACCACCGCTCCGGTGATCACCCCGGCTTCGATGATCGGCCCAACAGCGAGCTCCACCGGGAAGACCGAACCGTCCCGCCGGACGAACTCAGTCGCAACGCTCGGCACCACGGTTCCGCTGAGCAGGGCGGTCGGCACCAGCCGATCTACGGCCGCTGGGTCTTTGGTCAGCTCGGAGAAGATCTGGTCCTCGGTGATCTGCAACAGCGCTGCCTGGCTGTATCCGAGCATTTCCGCCGCACGGGCGTTGACGAAGGTGACACGTCCCTGTGCATCGACGCCAAAGACGCCGTCCACCACGGATTGGACGATCCGCTCGTTCTGCATGGCGAGCCGCCGCAGCTCCGAGCTGCGCGTCTCCAGCTCCGCTACCTGACACTGCAAGTCGTTTCGCAGCCGGGAGTTGTCCATGCTGAGGAGTGCCTGACGGACGCCGAACAGGACCAGGATCCCCAGCCCGCTCACCACCAAGAGCGGGTCCGTCACCGGTGAGGGGCGCGCACACGCCACCGCGACCGCGGCAAGCATGGGCACGTAGACGATCAGCGAACTGACACCGGTGTACCGCTCCTGGGTGGTCCGCGGGGTCGGAACAGCGTCCCCCCGTTCTTGCGGGGCCAGCGCAGCTAGCGTGAACAGCGCATAGCCGACTATCCAGCCGAGGTCCAGCAGGGATCCGGCCTCGTACTGACCCAGTGCTGCGTCGTGCGCATGCAGGACGTCAGCCACGCCGAAGGCGACGAACCCGCTGGCGAGCAGGACGTGGTGCAGCTTGGTGTCCGGGCCTAGGCGGACCAGCATGATCAACGCGAGGCTGGTCAGCACAACGTCGGCAATCAGGTACGCGACGTACGTCGAATGTGCCAGGGATGATTCGTCCACGACCGGGAAGAGAAGCTGGAGCGACATCGCTCGGCCGACGAACAGCACCGACCCACCCACAACCAGGGCACCCAGCAGTGTGCGGACGCGCTCCGAGCCCGGGCGTTGGAGCTGCGGGAACAAGAGCAACGCCACTGCCGCCGGGAAGAATGCGGCAAGGTAGAAGACGTCGGCCACCAATGGAGATGCCGGCGCCGATGCAAGATGGCGGTTGAAGTAGGCGGCGAGACCGGCGACTGTCAACGACACAGCCATCAGCGACACTAGGTACCACGCGTGCTGGGTTCGGCCGGTGGTACGGCGTGCGCGCCAGCGGCCGCAGATCGCTGCGAAGGCCGGCATCGGGATCATCGCGATGTCGCTGGCCATCTCCTTGCCATGCTGCGACACAGCCGACGACCCAAGGATGGCGGTGAGGGTGGCGATGACAGCGACGAACACCGCGGCCGCGACCGAGAACCAACGCATCTGCCACGGCAAGGGCGGGCCAGGCTGGGGGTGCTGCGCCCGGCGCTGATCACGCATCGACGGCTAAGCCTTCCTGGTCCAGCCCCGAGTCAATCGTTGTGCAGCTCTCAACACCGAAGCGACCGTCCCGAGCCGGCAGTGCCTCACCCATCATGCCATCCGCCGACAGCTCGGGCTTCACGGACACGATCGCCGAACAGGCGCGGCTGGTGAACAAGACAGTCACCGCTGGTGAATAGTACGGACATCAGGCCCTGAAACAACAATCCTGCGTTGCAGCTAACGTACGCTCGGTTCAGGGCGCCAAGACCGTCAGACCCGACAGCGCCGACCGGGAGAACCAGATGACGTTCGTCGATCAGCCCAGCACCAGACCGATCAAGGTCACCGGCCACCGCGGAGCGATGGCTCTGGCACCGGAGAACACGGCGTTGAGCCTGCTGACCGCTCAGCGGGATGGAGCCGACGAGCTGGAGATCGACATTCGACTGTCGGCCGACGACGTGGCGGTGGTGGTCCACGACGCCACGCTTGCCCGCATCTGCGGCGACCCTGAGCGCGACAGCACTCTGCGTGATCTCGCCTGGGACGACATCAGGGCTGTCGAGCTCCCCCGTGGCCAACGGGTGCTGACCCTGGCGGAAGTGCTCGAGCTGACGTCCCGCCCGCTTCAGGTGGAGATCAAGGAGGTGGCCGCGGTGGCCGCCCTGGCAGCCGAGCTGGACCGGCGGCCCGACGACCGGCGCAGGTGTCTCATCTCCAGCTTCTCCCCCGCTTCGCTCGGCGAGGTGCGCAGTCAGCTTCCCGACCTGCCGCGCGGGCTGATCGTGAAGGAGTACAGCTCAGACGTGGCCACCCGGCTGGAGAACCTCGAGGTCGGCTGGCTGCTGAGCGGCTGGCGCGGCCTGGATGCGCAGCTTGTGGCAAGTCTGCAGCACGACGGTGTGTCGGTCGGCGCGTGGCCGGTTCGAGGGCCGGCGGACGCCGCGCGGGCAACCGAGCTGGGAGTGGCAGCGGTGACCGCCGACGACCCGGGCGCCGCCCGCCGCTGGCTCAACGATGTCGGGCCCTGATCGCATCGGCGCCCGATCCCCCTTAGCCTTGGCGGTTCGTGTCGAGTCGGCTGGTGGGGCGGAGTGAAGTGATCGACGTTGTGCAGGAGCCGACAACCCAGCGCGCAGGCCGGCCGCAGGTGCGTCTGTGGTGGGTCGTTGCAGCGGTGGCTGGGGTTGCATTCCTGGCGCGCCTACTTCCGGTGCTCGCAGGCGGTGGTCTGTACGGCCTGGGCAACTATGACGACGGCGTCTACTACGCCGCGACGGCCGGACTGCTGCATGGGCGGCTGCCCTACCGCGACTTTCTGATGCTGCATCCGCCGGCCATACTGCTGGCTCTGGCGCCGTTCGCCGCGCTCGGACGGATCCTCGGCGACGACCACGGTCTCGCCATCGCCCGGGTCTTCTGGATGGCCCTCGGTGCCTCTAACGCCGTCCTCACTATGCGGTTCCTCCGCCCGCTCGGCCCGGTCGCCGCACTGGTGGGTGGTACCTGCTACGCCCTCTTCTTCCCCGCGGTCTACAGCGAGCACACGGTCCTGTTGGAGGGTCTGTCGAACACGCTGCTGCTGCTGGCGCTGCTGTTGACCCAGCGCCGAGCGCCGGACGTCCCCGTCCCGACGATGTGGCTGCTGGCCGCCGGCGCCGTGCTCGGGCTCAACACCAGCGTGAAGATCTGGGGCGTCGTCGCTGTGCTGGTCTTCCTAGGCTGGCATCTTGTCACCGACGGCGTACGGCGTGCTGGACTGCTGGTCGCGGCAAGCTTCGCCGGAGCCGCGGCAGTCTGCCTGCCGTTCTTCGTTAGTGCGCCGGAACAGATGTGTCGATACGTGGTCCTCGACCAGCTTGGTCGGCCGGCCAGCACCCTCCCGCTGACGACCAGGCTGGTCGAGCTGACCGGTCTCAACCTCCACCTGCTGCCGCCGGCCATGGGCTGGCCGCTGGTGCTGACTCTGGCCGCCGTGGCTGCGCTGTCGATACTGGCGTGGCGGGGTGGTGGGCGGCTGGCCGTGCTGCTGCTGCTCTGCCTGGGTGGCATGTTGATGCTCACGCCGTCGTGGTTCATGCACTACGCCGGACTCATCTCGGTACCGTTCGCGGTCACGGTCGGCGCCGGGGCACAGCGGTTGAGTACGGCGCTGCCCCGGCTGCCAGGCAATGCCGGACCGGGGCTGCTGGCCGGACTGCTGGTGGTGGGCCTGACGCTGTTCAGCGCCCCGCTGCTGCAGTCGAAGATCAACAGACCCTTCCCGGGCAAGCAACTGGCGGCCAGCGTTGCCAACCTGCCGGGCTGCATCACCACCGACGACCCCACCACCCTGATCGAGATGGACGTACTGGCACGCAATCTGGACCGTGGCTGCCAGCTCGTCGTCGACCTCGGCGGGCACTCCTACGACATGCCGTCCGCCGGCTCAACGCAGCGCCGGCAGAACAAGCGGTGGCAGGCCTTTGCCGTGCAGTACCTGCGCAGCGGGTCAGCGAGCATCACCATCCGGTTCTACAAGGACTACGGCTTCAGCGCCGCCACTGCCGCCACCGTGGAGGCTTGGCCGGTGCTCGCTCAGGTGAACCGGTACGCGGTGCGGGTCCCTCAGCCCTGAGCCCTACGCCGGCGCCCGCGGACCGGTTCGACAGACTGCTCCCATGCGGACTGTGGGTGTCGAGGAGGAGCTGCTGCTGGTCGACGCGACCGGCGGCGCACCGCGGGCAGTGTCCGGAGCCGCGCTGAGGTTCGAGGCGGCGCGCACCCGGACCGAACCCGCGCCGGACGACAGCAGCCCGGGCGGCACTCTCGGGCCCGAGCTGCAACAGCAGCAGATTGAGACCGACACGACGCCGTGCACTGACCTTGCCGACCTGGCGAGGCAACTCCGGATGTGGCGCACCCGTGCGGACGACGCGGCCCGTTCGGCCGGAGCGCGGGCGGTGGCCCTGGCCACGTCGCCGCTGCCGGTGGCACCGCAGACGACGGTCAAGCCGCGCTATCAGAGGATGGCCGAGCACTTCGGCCTGACCACCGTGGAACAGCTCACCTGCGGCTGCCACGTGCATGTTGGCGTCGACTCCGAGGATGAAGCCGTCGCCGTGGCCGACCGGGTACGGATCTGGCTGCCCGCGCTGCTGGCGATCTCGGCGAACTCTCCTTACTGGCAGCAGGTCGACTCGGGCTACGCCAGCTTCCGCTCGCAAGCGTGGACCCGTTTTCCGACGGCCGGACCCACCGAGATCTTCGGCTCCGCGGAGGCGTACCGGCAGCGGGTCAGTGCCATGATCAACTCCGGTACGGTGCTGGATGCCGGCATGATCTACTTCGACGTCCGGCCGTCCGACCAGTACTCGACGGTGGAGTTCCGCACCGCGGATGTCTGCATGCGGGTCGAGGATGCGGTACTGATCGCCGCCTTGTGCCGTGCGATGGTCGACACAGCGGTACAAGCCTGGCGCAGTGGCGAGCCGGCCGAGCCTGCCTCCGTGATCATGCTACGGCTGGCGAGCTGGCGGGCGGGACGGTCAGGAACCGCCGACCAGCTGTTGGACCCGTACAGCTGGGTGCCGAAGCCGGCCGGCGAGGTCCTGGCCCGGCTGGTCGGCCACTGCCGCGGTGCCCTGCGGCAGGCCGGCGACGAGGAGCTGGTCGACAGCGGGATAGCCCGTGTCCTGGCGGACGGGACCGGCGCGACCCGGCAGCGGATGATCAACCGACAAACCGGTGACCTGTCTGCCGTGGTGCACGACGCGATCGGGGTAACCCACCGGCAAGTCTGATCTTGGTCTTGCCCGGCAGCCTGTTCTCCCCGCCCGCTTCCTTGTCCCGCGGACGCTCAGCCGCGACTCAGCATGGCGGCGATCTGGTCGGCGAACTTGGTTTCGGAGTCATCAACCGGCTGGTAATCGATCACCTCCCGCGCATTGGTGATGCTCCAGAACTTCCTCGCGTTGTCCGAGACGCCGTAGAAGATCTGGAACGGGACACCGAACTTGTCGCTGATGTCGTCGGTGTCGATCGACTTCACGAAGAGCTGCTGCAGGTCACGCTCGCTGATGTAGCCGGCGATGTCTCGGAGATAGTGCTGCAGCGGCCGGTCCACGAAGTTCGCCGAGTCGATCTCACGAGGGGCCACGATGCGGATCTGGACGACCTCCAGCGCCCGGCCCAGAGAGCCACAGGCGTAGAGGAAGCCCAACGACTCATACGCCACCTTCGCCCATCCGTAGAAGGTGTCCGGGCGCGGGTAGTCGTCGGCGGTGACCCGGTCGATCCGGCCCTGGTAGTACGGCTGCTCGTACCACTTGGAAGCCTGGTTGGTGCTGGCGCAGACCACCCGCCTGACGCCGGCCGAGACCGCCGCGTCATACAGGCGCTGTGTCATGTCGACGTTGCGCCGCTCACTCTCGTAGCTCGGAACGTCGCCGCTGCGGACGTAGCCGGTATGCACCACGGTATCTACCTCGGCGAGAAGGTCCAGCAGACTCTGCCGGTCGGCGCCGAGCAGGTCGAACGGCTCGACACCGGGCACTGTGGCGCCGTTCCGGTCGACGTCGCGCACATCGACCAACCGAAGGTCGTAGCGGGCGCGGAGGGCCGGGAGCAGCTGACCGGCGATCGTCCCGGCCGCGCCGGTGAGCAGGACTTTTCGTGCTGAGTTCACCGCGCCATCATCGCCGACCGGTCGCATCCTCCGCCTACTGGCCCGCGTGTCGCAGCGCAGCTGACGTGTCGGGGAAAAGCAGAACACCATCGGACTCGGTGATCAGCGATCATCGAGCCCGACGGTGTTCCCCGCCGGCAGAACTCGCTCCCCCGAACTGCGTCTGCCGTGCGTGTGGATCGTGGCAGTCCCCCGACATCCCCTCGACCCGACATGAGAGATCCTGCAGCCCCCACCTTCGGCAATCACCCCACAAAACGGCAGTGCCCACTCAAGACATGCTTAAACGTTCAACTGAGCCGATCCTGAGGTTCGCGCGTCTCGTACTGCCCGAGAAAGGCTCGCACCGATGCGGCATGGTCATCGCTCAAGCCGTCCAGCACGCTGCTCAGGTCGTCGACCCGGCGGGACTCCGCGCCCTGCCAGTCCGACCGTGTCAGCCCGCTGGCGTCGATCCAGTGCCGATTGCCCGTACCCAAGGGGCCGACCTCCTCCACCAGCCCACCGGTACGTCGCAGCTCCATCGGTACCGGGCCCCGCTCCGGCTCACCCTCGACGATGCAGTGGTAGTCCATGGTGGAGTCGTTGCCTGAAGCGAGCTCCTCAACCAGAAGAAAGCTCGCATAGCTCGGAATGGTGTCTGCTGGCACACCGGCCGGGCGGGTGAGGTCGCGATGGACACCGACGTGATGCTGGCTGTACCGGAAGCGCACCCATGACCGTGGGTCACCTTGATAGTCGATGTGTGACTCCAGCCAGATCGGCTCCCCGCCCGGGTCGACGAAGCACAGCTGGGTGTGCAGTCCCGACCCGTCCTCTACCCGCACCAGCGCACCGACCTTGCTGCCGTTGACCAGGAGATCTTCCAGCCGCGTTCGCATGGCACAACCCTAGGTGCGCACCGGCCGCGCGCTCAGGTCACTGCGACAATCCGGGCGGACCGGAGCTCTCCGTCGGCGATGTCGAGCAGGCCGAGGGTGCCGCGGGGTTGGCGTCGGCGGTCCGTCGGCGAACCCGGATTAAAGATCCGTACCCCGTCGTCCTCGACATCCATCGGGATATGGGAGTGGCCGAACACGACCAGGTCCGCGGAAGGGAACCGTGAACGCATCCGGCGGGTCCGGCCGGTGGCCGGACCACTGTCGTGGATCATCCCCACCCTCAGCCCTTCAAGATCAAGTTCCAGCGTGGATGGGGCTCCCCAGTCGGCCACCTCCGGCAGGTCGTTGTTACCCATCACCGCATGGACAGGGGCCGACTGGGCCAAAAACTCGAGCACGTCGGCGGTACAGACGTCGCCGGCATGCAAGATCAAGTCAGCCTGCTCCAGCTGAGCCGCCACAGCTGGCGGGCACCCCTTCCATCGGCGCGGACTATGGGTGTCGGACAGCACGACGACTCTCATCTGATCATCCTTTCAGGGTCGATACTGGAGTCGTGAGCATCACTGACGAGGCCCCCGGGGGTGCGGATGATGATCCGGCGGCCGAGAACCCGATGGAACTGCTGCGCCGGTGGTCCGCCTTCGGCGCCACCTGGCAGGTCGTTGCGCGTACTCGCTCCACGGTGACAGTGTCGCTCTGTCGCTGTGACGGCGGTGAGGAGGTCCAGCGGCTGACCTCCAGTGATCCAGAGCTGATGACCTTTCTGGCCGGCCGCTTCAGCAGTGCTGACTGATCGCCAGCGGCCCGGTCTGCGTCGATCTGCCTGTGAGCCAGCGCGCCGACGGCGGCGTTGCAGCGCTGTCGCTAGGGTGATCAAGGAAAGGGGTGGGAACGGTGGGCAACGATTCATGGTCGGCGCTCGTGACGATTCTGTCCGTCGCAATGATGGCTGGGCTGATCACGTTGGTGGTTTTCAGCCTGCTAGCGCACAACCAGGCCGGAGTCTCGACGACCGCCCGACCACTGTCACATCCGAGGTCCTCCGCCGCGTCGTTGGCCAAGGGAGTGGGCTACCTGTACGGCACGCTGGGGCGAGCACCCCGAGGACGCAGTGTCAAAGACAGTCTGTACCGGGCCACCCACCGCATCGATGCCATTGACCCGTACGCTCGGTCCCGCCGCATCGGGGAGGCGTTGTCACGCGCGGGTCTGCATCACAACCAAGATCCCTCTGACACCGACCAAGACGCCGGCACCGAGTACGCCGAGACCGGCGACGCAGTAACTCACCACGACACGGACACCCACCAAGACACGGACACCCACCAAGACGCTGGCACCGACGAAGCCAGGCTGGATGCCTGGCCGCCGGCTACCCGACGCGATGGCCCTGAACGACTGGAGAACACCGAATGAGCGAGCAACCGTCGCGAGCCGACCGTTTCGTAGACCCGCTGCAGGTCTACGCACAGGCCGACGCGGACACCCGCAGCCTGATCGAGAAGGAACTCGACCGCATCGACGACCTCGATCGGCGCGAGGTGCAGATGAACGGCCGAGGTCTGAACTACGGCGTCCTTGTGACGCTGGCGTTTCTCGCCGCGTGCGTCTATCTCATTGTCATCGGCCACAGCGTTGAGGGCACCATTCTCGGCGTGACGTTTATCGTAGCTTTGATGGCGGTACTCGCCGTAGGACGCAAGCAGTAACGTTTTGCGAAGTTTCGTGAGTTGTGAAGGAACACGCCGTCACTGGAAAAAGCCAGGAAATTGACGCCCTGAGCGGCCAGTCGCAGGGCTAACTTTCTGCGCAGACAGCGGCCGACGAACAGTCATTGGCGGGTCTCGCATAGATTTCAGTTTGATAACTTTCAGGGTCAACCATCGCGCCGAGCCGGAATGCTACGTATCTCTATTTGCATGCCGTCTTTCCCACGGGACGGCCGGCACGCCGGAGGAGGGGACATGGCGGGGGGTTCCAGCCCCTCCTCCGGTTTCCTAAGCCTTGAGTTTTCATCCCCACTTAGTGCGGGGCCACACCCAATCTTGGGTACGCAGGCTCGCCAGTGTGCCGCGGTCACGACAGACCTGAAGACCTAAGCGCTTTGGCCCGATCAGGGGCATGGGAGCGATCCAACGACTGGGTTCCACGCCATCGGTTGAGCACCCGGTGGCCAACGGCGCCGGGTTGGTTCGAGATCGGCCGCCCGGAACGGCCGCGCTGAGCATCATCGGCGATGATCTTCGCCCGACTTGGAGCTCAGACGTGACTAATCCTAAGCCGTACCGGCGACACTTCGACCTGGCCGACGTCGGAGTTTTATTAACTTTGACACCGACCCGCGACGAGCCTACTTTGCTGTATAGGTTAAGAGGCCGGGGGGCCCTGAGTTGACATCTGCGCATGACTTCGGACACAGGTTCGGGTCAATCATTGCTGAGCGAGATCCTCAGCATGCCATCAACGTTGAGGATGCAGTAAACCGGGAGTTAGTCATGCCTGCCAACGCAACAACGATGCACCATCTTCGCAAACTCCTGGTCCCGATCGTTGCGCTGGCCGTTGTCGGTGCGACGGCGCCGGCTGTGTCAACGGCTGCACCCACGGAAAGCGGCGGCGCACCACAACCGAGCGGGTCGGGCACCTCAATGGTCCATGTCCACTCTCTGGGTAAAGCAACGGCGACCGAGAAGGCCGCCCAGGAGCGGAGGTCCCTGCGTTTGGATGCCTCCACCATCGCGCGACAGACTAAGCGCTCCACCGACCAGGTCTACGCCGACCTGGTCTGGCAAGGTGTGATCGGCAACGAGGACCAACGACTCGCCACGCAGTATCCGAAGACCTATGCCGGGCTGCGCATCCTCTCGCACGCCAAGCGCACCGTCTGGCTAGGGTTCACCGGCGTGGCGCCGAAGGTGAACCTGCCCAGCCACACACTTGCCACGGTGGCGTCGCACCAGCCGCTCAATGAAACCGAGATGAGCCAGCTGACCGCTGAGGTGGCGCGACAG
This sequence comes from Propionibacteriaceae bacterium, assembly GCA_025965155.1. Classification (GTDB taxonomy): domain Bacteria; phylum Actinomycetota; class Actinomycetes; order Propionibacteriales; family Propionibacteriaceae; genus Microlunatus. Next base: position 39,964 of record JAOPXN010000073.1, on the reverse strand, counting down.
GCCACGGATTCGTTCAATGCTGAGTCAACCGTCGCCGCCGACATCGTGAACGGGTCCATCGAGGTGACAGTGGCCAAACCGAAGCCGACGCAGGCTGATCGGGTGATCCGGCAGCTGGCCGCGGATACGGTCGGGACGAAATCCGGCTCGGCACAGCTGAAGGTCGTCTTCGATCCCAGAGCCAAGACCAAGACCGAGGCCGCCAGCGGCGGGGCCAAGCTGGAGACCCCAGGCACCGAGAGTCTCGACTGCACCTCGGCCTTCAGTGTTATCAAGGACGGCGTCACCGGCATGCTGACCGCGCAGCACTGCACCAGCTGGTTCACCCACGAGAACTTCGACGGCGATTCTGAGCTCAGCGCGATGAGCATCTCCTCCACCATCGGAGTCAACGGCGACCTGCTGTGGTACGACACTCCAACCAACGAGATGCCCCAGTTCCGAGCGGACTTCCGGGACTTGCGCAAGCTCAACACGGCGCCCGGCGTGATCCTGGGTCAGTGGATCTGCCAGTTCGGGTACGGCAACGGCAAGTCCTGCGACACGGTCTACCGGATCGGCGTCTCCGCCGGTGGGATCAACAACCTCGTCGCCCTGACCCACCACTTCACCACGGGTGGCAACAGTGGTGGCCCATGGTTCAACGGCAATGCCGGCTACGGCGTCCACCGAGGTTTCACCCCGATCCAGTTCCAGGACCGTTCGCTGTTCACACCTCTCAACCAGGTCTGGCCCGCCTTCGGTGCCTCCATCCTGCTCAACTGATGCGGCACACCATCGCTCGAAACTGGATCCTCGGTGGGACGGTTGCGGTCAGCGCGCTGAGCGCTTGCGGCACCGCCCCGTACCAGGTTGAAGAGCTCGGATCCGTCCGGGCATGGGTTATCGGGGCGGCCGAAGAAGGGGGTGAGGCGCTTGCGGAGGGCACCGCCCGATGGGTCTCCCAGGACCGCTGCTGGGTGCTGGAGCCCATCATGAACGACACGAGCATTGACCCCCGTACGATGTGGCGGGCCATCGTCTGGCCCAAGGGCACCAAGGTCGTGTCGGAGAACCCGCCCGTACTCGCCGTTGCCGAGGTGTCCATCGGCAACGGCGACAAGATCAGCGGCTCCGGTGCCGGGACCGACACAGTCCCCAGCGGTCTGGACATCCCAGTGTCGTGCCGGCCGCACGGCGTGGTCGTGGTGAACACGTTGAACCGCTGAGCGGGTCTACCCCGGTGACCCAGGTACTGACAGGGCCTCCCACAGGGCTGAGAGCCGCCGTAGGGTCAAGGGCATGTACAACCGGGACGAGATCCGCGAGTTCTTGATCTCCAGGCGGGCCAAGATCCAGCCGGACCAGGCGGGCCTGCCGGCCTACGGTGGCAACCGGCGGGTGCCTGGCCTCCGACGGGAGGAGGTCGCACTGCTCGCCGGAGTCAGCAGCGACTACTACACCCGGCTCGAGCGGGGGAACCTCAGCGGGGTGTCAGAGAGTGTGCTTGAGGCGTTGGCGGGAGCTCTTCAGCTCGACGAGGCCGAGAGGGTTCATCTCCTCGACCTGGCCCGAGCGGCGAACACCACCCCCCGTGCACGTCGTCGTCCGACCCGGCAGCTGGTCAGGCCGAGCGTCCAACAGACTCTCGACGGCATGGCGGGGCTCCCGGCGTACGTTCGGAACGGCCGCCGCGACATCCTTGCCGCAAACCGCCTCGGTTACGCGCTGTACTCGGAGATGTACCTAGATCCGGCCCGTCCGGTGAACATCGCCCGGTTCGTGTTCCTCAGCCCGCGCGCTCACGTGTTCTTCCTCGACTGGGAGCGGGCGGCCGACGACGTGGTGGCCATCCTGCGCAGCGAGGCAGGCCGGAACCCGTTCGACCGGAGCCTCTCCGACCTGGTCGGGGAGCTGTCGACTCACAGTGACGAGTTCGCAACCCGCTGGGCCACCCACAACGTGCGCTTCCACCGCACCGGGTTCAAGGACATCCATCACCCGATCGTCGGCGAGCTTCACCTGACGTTCGAGGCGATGGATCTCCCTGCCGATCCGGGGCTGTCACTCGTGGTCTACACCGCCGCGCCGGGTTCGGCCTCCGCCGATGGACTGACCCTGCTTGCGTCCTGGGCGGCCACCCTTGACCGGGCCGACGCCGACGCCGACGCACAGCACCTCGAGACCCACGACCTTCAGGAGTGACAGTGGAGATCCAGCCTAAGAATCCAAGCAGCAAGGGACCGGCGGAGATGTTCACGGGCGACGTCTGGTACGACGTCATCGCCAGTGGCGTGGCCCCGTCCCGCCTGCGTGTCAACCTGGTTCGGTTCGCACCGGGCGCCCGTACCGCCTGGCATCGCCACGCGAACGGCCAGACCCTGCACGTCACCGACGGGCGCGGTCTGGTCCAGTCCCGCGGCGGCGAAGTCCTTCAGATCCGGCCCGGCGACACGATCTACACCCCACCCGGCGAGTGGCACTGGCACGGCGCCGCCCCGGAGCACTTCATGTCCCACCTCGCCATGTGGGAAAGCCTGGGCGACGGCCAGCAAGGCCCAGAGACCGAGTGGGGCAGCCACGTCACCGACGAGTACCCCAGCAGCTAGCGGACCGAGGACCGACCCAGCAGTCCCGTCATTAGCTGGGCCTCTCCCGCACGGCCGTAAGACCCGTCAACAGCAACCACGCCAGTAGAACAAAGGAGCAGCTGCATGCGAGGAGCCATCCTTCACGCCCCCGGCGATGTGCGCTTCGAGGAGCGTCCAGACCCGGTGATCATCGAGCCGACCGATACGATCATCCGCACGGTCGCCGCGTCCGTCTGCGGATCCGACCTGTGGCCCTACCGGGGTATCAACGAGGTCCCCAAGCCCCGGCCGATCGGTCACGAGTACTGCGGCATCGTCGAAGAGGTGGGCACCGACGTCACTTCGATCACTCCGGGCCAGTTTGTCGTCGGCGGGTTCCTGACCTCCGACAACACGTGTCCCCACTGCCGGGCAGGCTTTCAGTCCGCCTGTCAGAACGGCGGCGGCTACGACGGCTGCCAGTCCGAGTTTATTCGGGTGCCGCTTGCCGACGGTACCCTGGTCGCTACTCCCGAGGCCCCGCCAGAGGATCTCATCCCCAGTCTGCTGAGCCTGTCGGATGTGATGGCTACCGGCTGGTTCGCCGCAGTCTCCGCCGGCGTCAAACCGGGCATGACGGTCGCGGTCGTCGGCGACGGTGCGGTCGGGCTGTGCGGGGTGCTGGCCGCGGCGGAGCTGGGCGCCGATCGAGTGATCGTCATGAGCCGGCACCCGGACCGGCAGAAGCTTGCCCTCGAGTTCGGCGCGACGGAAGTCGTGGCCGAACGCGGCGACGACGGGATCGGACGGATCAAGGACCTCACCGATGGCGTCGGCGCCGACGCCGTGCTGGAATGCGTCGGGACCGGCGAAGCCATCCTGCAGGCCCTCCGGTCGACCCGACCCGGTGGGCTGGTCGGCTACGTCGGTGTCCCGCACGGCGTCGAGCTCCCGGTGCATGAGATGTTCTTCAGCAACGTGGGCCTTCGCGGTGGGCCGGCGCCCGTACGTCGGTTCCTGCCTGACCTGATGGACCGGGTCTGGAACCGCCGCATCGAACCTGGCCGGGTGTTCGACCTCGAGCTACCGCTGGACCAGGTCGCCGACGCCTACCGCGCGATGGATCAGCGGACAGCGATCAAGGTCCTGCTGCGCCCGTAACCGGCACCCTTCCGGCGACCGTTGATCGACCAACCTGAGGATCAACCCGCCCGACAGCAAAGCCCAGACCCCGCCTCACTTCGCGACACCCCTCGACCAAAGGAATCAATCATGGAATACACCCGTCTTGGCAACTCGGGTCTGAAGGTGAGCCGGATCGCTCTCGGCTGTATGAGCTTCGGCGACACATCCCGCGGGTTCAACGAGTGGTCGCTGGGCGACGAAGAGGCCCAGCCATTCTTCAAGCAGGCGGTCGAGCTCGGCATCACCTTCTGGGATACCGCCAACATTTACGGTTTGGGCAGCTCGGAAGAAATCGTTGGACATGCGTTGAAGCACTACGCTCGCCGGGAGGAGATCGTTCTGGCGACCAAGGTGCACTTCAAAATGCATGACGGTCCGGGTGGGTCGGGGCTTTCCCGTAAGGCGATCATGGAGCAGATCGACAGCTCACTAACCCGCCTCGGCACCGACTACGTCGACCTATACCAGATCCACCGCTTCGATCCCGAGACGGCAGTCGAGGAAACCATGGAGGCCTTACACGACGTCGTGAAGGCGGGCAAGGCGCGCTACATCGGCGCCTCCTCGATGTGGGCCTGGCAGTTCGCCAAGATGCAGCACGCAGCCGATCTGCACGGCTGGACCCGGTTCGTCTCCATGCAGAATCAGTACAACCTGATGCAACGCGAAGAGGAACGCGAGATGTTCGGTCTGCTCGCCGACCAGGGTGTCGGCAGCATTCCTTACAGCCCGCTGGCGAAGGGCCGGCTTGCTCGACCGTGGGGTGAGCACACTCACCGCTTTGACAATGACCCTGTCGGCCGACGGTTCGACATCGACAGTGACCGTCCCATCGTGGATGCCGTCCAGCAGGTCGCCAAAGGTCGCGGCATCCCGATGGCGCACGTCGCAGTAGCCTGGGTGTTGCACAACCCCGTCGTCACTGCGCCTATCGTCGGGGCAACCAAGCCCCATCACCTTCCCGACACAGTGGCAGTGCTCGACGTCAAGCTCACCGACGACGAGATCCGGGCCCTGGAAGAGCCGTACGGCCCGCATCTGCCGACTGGCTTCTGACCAACTGACCAACTACTCCGCAGCATGATCATCTCTGGCTTCCGCGCGCACCCGCTGGGACACTGATCACAAGCGTGGGTCTGAGGCAACAATCGTTCCGGCTGGTAGGCGGTTAGGTAACTTCCACGCAATCATGCAGCGCTTCTGCGGTTCAGGTAGCGTCGCAGTAAGCACGAGATCATCGCCGTGTCGACCCTCGTCCGGCGTCTTGATTCTCCAGCAAGGAGAGAATCCTATGTTCCGCGTCCGTCTCCATTCCACCGCGTTGGCCTCTCTAGCGGCGTTCTCAATGTTTGCGGTTGTTCCGGCCCCGGCCGCACAAGCCGGCCCCGCCTGCGACCAAGGCTGGGCCTATGCGGTGCACAGAAACGAGCCAAACAGGATGAAGGTTTTCGACCGCTACGCGGTAGTAAATGGAACTGGGCGTACCATCCATGGATCTTTCCGGGCTGACTCTGGCGGATCGGTCGCAGCGACAGCCGGAATCTCCTTGACCGCCGAGGCCAGCGCCGCCGTCTTCGCCAAGGTTTCCGGGACTGTCAATGCGAGCATCACGAAAACCATGACGGCTGCTACCGGTGTTACCGCGACATCTTCGGTGAAGCCCCACAGCACGCTGAAGGGCGACTACGGAATTTATCGCGAGCGCGTCACAATGAAGCGATACTATATGTATTCAAACTGCCAGACGTCGGCACCGACCTACTTCAGCTACTCTGCCCCGTATCGCAAGGCGTGGAAACTCTATTACTGATCTGGTCTGACTGCACCGCTTGCCTCCCGGTCCCGGTTAGGTAATCACCACGTCAGTGCCGCGGTGGGCACCACACGGCCTATTCACCATCTAGCGGTATAAGGCTCGTGTGGTAACCACTGAGTGCCTCTTCTTTGCTGTCTGCAGGGTTAGGATAGACAAGAACCTGGAATGAGTCGGCATCTTTGACACGGTCTTCGGTGAGTCTTATCTTGGCTCTGCCTCGGTCATCTGTAGTAACCGTGCCGTTGACTGTGTTGCAGTCCATGGCGGTGGCGGTACCCGTAGTAGCGTCTGTTACTACTTGAACGACGCGAACATCAAAAGGCGTAGCGGGGGCCGCGTCCCGAAGGCCCACCTCGACACGAACACCGCCGTCGTCATCGTGCTTCAGCTTGACGTAACTCTCTGTCTCTGTAGACGATCCGGTGATGATGGGATCCGCAGCTGCCGCACAATCGACCAGGGGCCCGTAGATCAAGGGGACCTTAGAGTCTGACGATGCATGGGCTGCCGGGGTTCCGCTAAGCGCAGCGGCGGCCACGGCCGATATAGCGATGGTCAGGACTTTACGCATGATTATTCCTTCCGAGGAATGGCCCAAGGCGTGGACCGCGCTGTTGCAGTCTGAGTTTTGATTGACGTGCTTTCCTAGACCGTTGTTCATCGTCGGCTCGCGTTGATGGCTCGCCACGACCCACCCCACCGGGTACTAAGAGTTTTAAACGGGCAGTCGCGCCGCCCTAGAGGTTTCGGCGCGACCGACCCGCCTCGTGGATGTGGCTGCGGATGCTCGGGGGTTTGGGTCTCCCAGCCAGGTTGTTTACACCGTATAGCGGCCGCGCGACCGAACATATCCCCAGATATGGTTACCAGGAGCCCCTCAAATTAGGGGCTCGCGGTTGGCGGCGACGTCGTGTTCAGCGCGCGTCGGCGACGCCGGTGCTCGGAGGTGGTCATGGCTTCGACCCACTGTGGTGGGTACCCGGTCTGGGTCAGGGCGGACATGGCGAGGAGCAGGGACAGCCATAGGTCAGCGGCGGCGATCGTAAGGGTGATCTCGAGGCCGCCGTCGTGATGTGGCTGGAGGATTGGTCTGTACTGGTCGAGCTGATGACGAATCAGGGCGTGAACCTCCGCCCGGCTGTCCGGAATGTCGGGAAGCCCGAGAGTCAGGGTGAAGATGCCGTCCTGTTCATCGCTCATGCTGGCGTCGTGTGCGCCTTCTTTGGCGCCGTGGGATGTCATGTGACCTCGCTTGGTTCGTGGCATGCCTTGGGGCGCCGTGGAGCCGGCCATGTTGGCCCACGGTGGGTGGCCGCCGCACTAAACGTAAGCCAGGCTGCTTCGTTGGGACTAGCGCGCTGGATGTCGGAAACCGATACTTTTCTGACGTTAGCTCATCTGGCACGGTGGGCGCTCCATCCCTCGTGTCAGGTGCTGTCGGGGCGGCGGAAGTCTCGTGGGGTGAGCCCGTAGTGTGCTCGGAACTGACGGTTGAAGTTCGACAGGTTGGTGTAGCCAACCCGTTGGTAAATTGCCGACACGGGCAGGTTGGTCTCCTTGAGCAGCTTGCCCGCGTGAGCGAGGCGGAGTTTGCGAACTGTGTCGCTGAACGTCTGGCCGCTGACGCGTTTGAAGTACTTAGAGAAGGCAGACTCCGACATGCCAATCAGATCTGCTGCGTCGGAGAGCCGGACGTCTTTGGTCAGGTTGTCGAAGATGTAGGCGAAAGCCCGGTCTATGATGTCCGCCGCATAGCGATCGTCGAGCGGAGGAAGCCACGCTTTGGCCAGCGTCCTGTGTTCCGCGGCGGGGGCATTGGCCAGGATCCCAAGCAGGCCGAAGATGTGCTGCAGCCGCTCTGCCCCAGCGGTTGATCCGATCAGTTCCAACTCCCCCGCTCCGTCGACCGCCGTTTGACCGCTGAACTCGATACCCCTGGCCGACTTTGTGAGCATCGGCTCGATCTGGCTCAGCTCCGGAAGCACTTCACGACAGCGCTCTATCCAGCTCGGATGGAACTGAAAGACCACGTCTCGGTCGGTGATCGTCTCGCCGGGTTCCAGGTCGCTGATCCAGTGATGCGGAACGTTGGACCCGACCAGGACCAGCTGGCCCGCGGCGAAGGCGTCGATCCGGTCGCCCACGATGTAGCGCCCAGTGCCGAATCTGATCAGATGGACTTCGAACTCGGGATGATAGTTCCACCGGGAGAAGGGGCTCGGCACGCTGTGCATGTGCCACCGCGCAGAAAGACGTGGATCGCTGGGCACCACCTCCCGGGCAGCCGGTATCGCCGCCAGCCGCTGCGCGACAGCGGCCGAGAGGACTCGCTCCGGAGACGCCGCCACCCGATACTCCTTCCGCACTAAGTACGCCGGGAGGCAACAGAGTATCACTATGGGACATGTTGACCGCTAGAACTGGGGTCGCGTCGGGCCTAGCCTCGATCTAACGACGACGGGGCCGGAGCCGTCTACCGACATCGAGAGCGAGACCAGATGACCAACCGAAGCGCAGTCCTCCATGCGGCCGCCACACTCAGCATCGAAGACCGGCCGGTCCCCGATCCGGGCCCAGGCCAAGTCCTCGTCGAGTTGCAGGCGGTGGGCATCTGCGGCTCCGACGTGCACTACTACCAACACGGCCGCATCGGCAGCTACGTCGTGCATCAGCCGATGATCATCGGCACGAGGCAGCCGGGACCGTGGTCGACATCGGAGAGGGTGTCGACCCGAGCGTGCTCGGTCAGCACGTAGCGCTGGAGCCCGGCGTACCTTGCAAGTCATGTGCTGAGTGCCTCCACGGCCGGTACAACCTGTGCCCGGAGGTCGTCTTCTTCGCGACGCCGCCGGTGGATGGCGCTATCTGCGAGTTCGTGGCCATCGACGCCGCCTTCGCCCATGCCGTTCCCGCCGGTCTCAGCCACGAACAAGCGGCGATGGCCGAGGCAGTGTCGGTCGGGGTGTGGGCGGCTCGCAAAGCCCAGATCTCTGCTGGCGACCGCGTCCTCGTCACTGGCGCGGGCCCCATCGGACTCTTGGCCGCCCAGGTCGCTCGGGCGTTCGGGGCCAGCAGCGTCACGGTGACCGATCTCAGCCAGTTTCGTCTGGACACCGCTCAGCAACTCGGTCTGGACGCCCAGCTAGCCAACGAGCCGCTCACGCGGGACTACGACGTCCTGCTCGAATGCTCCGGCTCCCAGGCCGCGCTCAGCACCGGAATGCAAGCCCTGGCCCGCGCCAGCCGCGTCGTCCTGGTAGGAATGGGGGCCGATACTGTCGCTATCAACGTGCCGCTCATCCAAGGCCACGAGATCACGATCACTGGCACGTTCCGCTACGCCAACACCTATCCGTTAGCACTGCAGCTGATCGCGTCCGGTGCGGTCAACGTCGACAAGGTGATCACCCACCGCTTCGGTATCAAGGACGCCGAGGCGGCGCTCACCCTCAGCCACACCGAACCGGAGTCACTGAAGGCGATCGTGCTACCCCAAGCGTGACGCAACGCCGATTCAGCCCCGTACAACGGCTCCGGGCCCGGTGGATGAGGATCGCAGGCAGCTGATCGCGCCACCAGCACGCTTGCTTCTCATCCCTAGAACCAGGGATTCGGCAGGGCCCCAGACCGGCATACCGTGGGGAAATGGCTGCCGCGCGACGCTTTGCCTGGCTTGCGATTCTTGTGGTCGGCGTGACCCTGTTCCTGCTCGTCAGGTCCGCGCTGATCGTAACCCAGAACCCTAACTTCGTTCCGTCGTTGATCCTGATCGGTGCCGCGGTCATCCCAGCGGCCCTCGTCGCTTTCGTCTGGGGTCGCCGCCTCTCCTTCGGCGTTCCCGGAACGCTCCTGGCCATCACCGCCCTGGTCGGCGGTGTGGTCGGCGTCGTGGCAGCAGGACTCCTCGAGTACAACGCGCTGAATGATCTCGGCACCCTGCCGACGCTCGTCGTTGGGTTCTCCGAGGAAACCGCCAAGTTGATCTTTCCGGCGCTGCTCCTGCTGCTGCCGGCCAGGCTGTACGGCGGCCAGTGGCGCATCCCTTCGCACGGCCTCGTCGTCGGGGTAGCCAGCGGTGCCGGGTTCGCTGTGTTGGAGACGATGGGGTACGCCTTCGTGTTCCTGATCGCCACCCGAGGCAGTATCGACGCGACCACCGATGTGCTGCTGCTGCGCGGGCTGATGAGCCCTGCAGCGCACATGGCCTGGACTGGCCTCACCACTGCGGCCCTGTGGTGGGCTGCCTCACGTCGGTGGCAGCCGAAGGCTGTCCTGGCGTTCCTCGGCGCCTTCGTCGTGTCCATCCTCCTCCATACCGCCTGGGACAGCCTCGGCAGCAGCATCGCCTACCTGATTCTCTCCGTCATCAGCCTTGGGCTGCTTCTCGTTGCGGCACGCAAGCTCGGACATGAGGAGCCCGAGCCGTCAAGCCAGGGTGGGACACTTCGAACCTCAGCTGTGTAGGCGTGTAAACGACAGTCCCCGTCTCCACTGGGCCCCCGCAAACCTGCGATGCCCAGCTGCCCAAGTGCCGTGGATACAGCGATCAGAAAGCCGGTATCGCTTGCAACCCCGGCGCGCTTCGATGAGATCATCGTCAGCACCCTCGCACCTGCCTGCCGGCGATCCCTAGACTCAGGTCGGCCCTCGGCGGACTCGTGCGGTCCGCCGAGGACCTTACGCGCGCAGGAAGCGGTGGGTGGGGTTCCTCCTGCGTGACGCGATACGAGCGTTGCACATTTCTTCTAACGTTGGAAGGTCTCCGGCCGAGGACCGGACCCCCAAAGTGAGTGCCACGCTCGAACGATAATTGGCTGCGTGCATGCTCTGGTCTGTCAACACCTGCGTCCCGGATGGAGTTGCTGGCGTGACTGCCGCCTCATCGGTTAGCAGGCGCGCGAAATGCCCTACTGGGCCGGACGCAATAGTCACCGAAATATCCCGAAATGGGCAGAACTTTGCGCACATATTCGCATCGGGGTTCGCCTCGGGCCAACGCTGACCTGCTGGGAGATTCAGCCAACGTGCTGGTTTTGCTGGACCGGTGACCGCAGCAGACTCGCGTAACTGTGCTGATTTCGTCCGGTTCACGTCGGGCCGAACGGCCTCATCGATCTCTGCCAGTTTCAGCAGTCGCTGGAGACACAACCCCGAGACGCCGAACGCATGAACGGTCCTGGCCTGATCAACATGCGCAACGCAAGTTTGGTGACCGGGCCGATACGATCGCGCCATGACGGACGCTGTGGTGAGAATCGGGCTGGTCGGCTACGGCTTCGGGGGTCGCTACTTCCATGCGCCGCTAATCGCCAGTGCCCCTGGGTGCGCGTTGGTCGGCGTTGTGACCCGCTCCCCAGACCGGCGAGCCGAGATTGCTCACGATCACCCCGACGTGGCGGTGTACGACTCGGTTGACGGCCTGGTGGCGGCTGGGGTGGATGCCGTCACGGTGTGCACTCCGGCCGCCACGCACACCGCGCTGACCGAGGAGTTGCTCTGCCGAGGACTGCCGGTTGTCTGCGATAAGCCGTTCGCGCTGGACGCCCAAGCTGCCCGGCACACGGTTGAGCTGGCCGAGGGTGAAGGTGTGCTGCTCAGCCCGTATCAGAACCGGCGCTGGGACTCAGACCTGCTGACCATCCGCGGGCTCCTGGACGTCGGCAGCCTGGGCGAGGTGCGGCGGTTCGAGTCGGCGTTTGAACGCTGGGCCCCGCAGCCCCAACCGCCGGCGGCGGGCGGCGGTTTGCTTCGCGATTTCGGCAGCCATCTGGTCGATCAGGCCCTGCACCTGTTCGGTCCGGTGCGTCGCCTGTACGCCGAGACGCACGAGGTCGGTCCGGAGTCCGAGGACGACTTCTTGGTGCTGTTGCAGCACGCCAGCGGAGTGCACACCGAGCTCTCGGGAGCGTGGCGGCAGAGTGCCCCGAGACCTCGCTTCCGGTTGAGCGGGAGTGAGGGCACCTTCGTGGTGACGGCGCCGATGGACGGTCAGGAGGATGCTCTGGTAGCCGGCCGCACGCCGTCGAGTGAAGGCGCAGACTGGGGTCGGGAGCCGCAGCGAGCCTGGGGGACGTTGCACCGCGGAACCGGGAGCGAGGTCGTCCCCAGCGAGCGCGGCCGCTGGGATCAGTTCTACAAGCAGTTCGCCGGCGCGGTTCGCGGGAGGCGGCCGGTTCCCGTCGATCCTTGGGACGCCGTGGCAACGGCGGCGGTCCTCGACGCCGCACGCCGTAGCGCTGCGGAGGGCCGCAGCGTCGACGTGCCGACCACGTCACGGTAAGTCGCGGCTTCGCGGGCGAAGCCGCCGACCACAACGGGCCGGATCACCTCTTGGGATCCGCGCGGAGGTTCCGGCATCGGGAGACCCGCATCGGCTGTGGACGCAGGGTTTGGAGTGCTTGGACTGGGCACCGGCCGGCGGGTGCTGGGCGTGGCCGGCGGGCGGGCCTGGCGTGGTGTGTCCGGGGGGATCAGCTGGTCGGCCCGTACCTGCCTAATGTGGTCCAGTCCAGGCGTTACAGGATCGGCTGCAAGGTTAGCGATGACCAGTCCCGTGGGACAGGTCCTGCGGTTGTCGCTGCCGTGGTCGACGGATCTCAGCTGCGGCAGAACTGCACTATGGCCGGAAGGCCCGGTCGCCAACCCTCTGAGGTATCGACATCGAGCGTTGGGGCGTCCAGATGGATGGGGTCGAAGGTTTCGGACAGCGCTAAGTGCTGGTTATCCGCGTGCGCTGCCCGAGTGCTGTGGCTCAGCATGCGGGTTGCTTGTCGTTCGCGGGCCACCTCGTCCGAGACGACACATCGAACGATCTTGAGCGTCGCCAGGTCATCGAGGGGAGGTAAGCCCTTGACCCAGAGGCGGTGTTGGAACGCCGCCTCGGCCACGAGGGTCACTTCTGCGCGGAGCAGCAGGCTGATCGCTTCGAAGAACAGCCCGTACGTGCGCATGGTGAGGGCATCGCTGTACGACGCGACGAACCCCGGGTTGGAAAAGACCATCCCCTCCTTAATCTCGTCCCTGCTCAACGCCGGACACCCGACCGCTGCGGCTAGTTGGTGCGCGAGAGTGGTCTTGCCCGAACCTGCCGGTCCACTCACCAGAATCAGTGTTGGTCGTCCCACGGGACAAAACCTACGACACCCCGTCCTGGATCGCAGGACGTGCACCTCCCGTCGTGGGCTGCATGTCGGACGAACGGAACTGTCTGTGGTGTATTCGGGGCGCCGTCGACGAGGTCCTGGCCGCGACCAACCAGTCTTTGGGCCCACGTCACTTGATGTGATCTCCGACTTGGCGTCGGAGGTGGGTGTCGATGCGGCCACCATGGTCATCGGCCAGCAGCTGATCGTCGGGTGATGGAGTCTTCGATCCTGAGTGCCATGCCTGCCAGAGTTTGCCGTAGACGCGTCCTGCGCTGACAAGTTCGTTGTGGGTGCCGAGCTCGACGAGTTCGCCGGCTTCCATGACTGCGATTCTGTCGGCGTCGTGCGCTGTTTGCAGGCGATGGGCGATCGCGATCACTGTGCGACCGCGGAGGACGGCCGCTAGTGATTGTTCTGTTTGTCGTGCTGTCTTGGGGTCGAGCTGTGCGGTGGCTTCGTCCAAGATCAGCGTGTGGGGATTGGCGAGGACGACTCGTGCCAGCGAGAGTTGCTGGGCACCGGCGCCGTCGAGGTTGGTGTCGTGGCCGACCTCGGCGTCTAGCCCGTTTGGTAGGTCGGCGAACCAGGCGGCTCCGACGGCGTCTAACGCGGTGTACATTTCTTGGTCCGTTGCGTTCGGTCGTGCGATGCGCAGGTTGTCGCGCACGGTGTCGCCGAAGACGTGATGATCTTGGGTGATGAGTACGACGTGCTCGCGCAGGTGGTCGGGTGGCAGGTCAGCAACTGGTGTACCGCCAATGGTCACTGAGCCGGTGTGTGGGCGGTCGAGGCCAGCGAGAAGACGAGCGAGTGTTGATTTTCCTGCTCCGGAGGTGCCGACGATGGCTAGCCGTTCTCCGGGCTGCACGAAGAGATTGATTCCGTGAAGTACGTCGCGAGCCCCCGTGTAGCTGTAGTGCGCGCTGTTCACTTGGATACGGTCACCGTCGGCGCCGACGTCTTGGACGTTCGCGGTCAGCTGGGGTTCCTCGTCGGGGATGTCGGCTAGCCCTTCGACGCGGGCGTAGGAGGCTCCCGCGCCTTGTAGTTGTTCGATCCAGAGCATCAGGGTGTCGAGTGGGCCGGCGAGTTGGCGTAAGTACACCGTCGCCGTCACCACCACTCCGAGGCTGACCAGACCATCGGCGTAAAGGGCGCCGCCGACTAGAAGGACACCTACCACTGGCAGGGCTAGCGAGACTTCCGACCACGGAAACAGCACCGTTCGCAGCCACAGGGCCCCTAGGCGTGCAGACCGGGCCTGAGTGATGGCGGCTTCTGTGGCCTGTGTCCGGCGATGTTCTAACCCGAGCAGTTCGATCGTACGGGCGCCGTGTGCGGTGCTGACGACGACATCGGCCAGCTCTGCACCAGATGCGGCAACTGCCAGATAGGCCGGCCGGGCACGTCGCAGATACCAGCGCACGGCCGCTCCAACGCCGATCAAGCACACGAGCCCGCAAAGCCCGAGCAGAGGGTCCAGGATGAGCACCGCGATGATCAGGAACAGGGCCTGGACGATGGCCACGAGAACTTCGGGCACTGCCGACCGCAGCGTCATGGCCACAAGAGAAGCATCGGTGCTGCCGCGCGCGATCAGATCGCCGAATGGAAGACGGTCCACCACCCGTGGGGGCAGCGCCAAGGCCCGCTTCAAGAATCGTTCTCGAACACGAGCCGCGGTGCGTTCGCCGAACCGGTAACCGATCTTGAGCGCCCACCACGCCAGCACTGTCTGCACGATCGTGAACACCAGCGCGCCGAATGCAAGACGGTCGACCGCGCTGAGCACATCACCGGACCCGGCTTGGATCGTGTCGATGATTCGGCCGAGCAGCCAGGGACCTATCAGACCTGCCGCGGAGGCGAGCCCGTTGACAAGGACGACCCCAACCACGGCGCCACGGTCTGCGCCCAAATCACGTATCGCCGCAGCACGGACTTCGGCTGGGCCCGCAACCGGCAGCTGCCTACTCATCGGCCCACCACCCGATCGCCTTCGGTGTCATCTTGGGCGCGGGATACTAGGTCGCGATAGCGGGAGTCGCTGCGCAGAAGTTCCGTGTGCGTTCCGACTGACGAGGCGTGGCCGTCGAGCAGGAAGATGACCTCGTCAGCACGGTCCAGCACGAGTGGTGACGTCGTCGTGATCACGGTGGTTGTGTCGCGCCTGGCTTCGCGGAGCCGGTCGATCATGGTCGCTTCGGTGTGGGCATCGACTGCAGAGGTCGGGTCGACGGCGAGCAGGATGTCAGGTGTGGAGTAGACGGCACGGGCGAGCCGGATCCGTTGCCGTTGTCCACCAGAAAGGTCGCTCCCGCTGGCGGCGATCACCGCGTCCAGACCGCCGGGTAACGCCTCCACAACATCCTCGGCCACGGCAGTGCGGAGAGCCGCACGAATCCGGTCGTCATCAGGCTCAAGACGTCCCGCAACGATGTCCCGTACTGTGCCGGCGAACACGTCGGCGTCGTTGTCAGCGAGAAGCAGCCGACGCCTGAACTCCTCGCGGGCAACGTCACTAATCCGCACCCCTGCCCACGTCACACCCGCCCCGGACTCTGCGCTCAGCCCAAGCCGCTCGATCACCGTGATCGCCTCCGCCGGCCGGGCCGCGACCAACGCTGTGAAAAGGCCCGGGCGAACGATCACGCCCGAGTCAGAGTCGGCCAACGGGCCACAGCCAGTCGGGATCGTCGCAGGATCGTGGTCGGTGGAGTGTGCGAGCGGCACGTTGAGCAGATCGATGATTCGTTGACCGGCCACTCGAGCACGAGCGACGTCACCACCGCCCTCGATGAAGGACGCCACGGGCACGACTAGCACGGCAACGTAGCCGTAGACGGCGACAACCTCACCGATCGTGATATCCCCGGCCGCAGCCATCCTGGCCGATAACCACACAACTGTGGCCAGGAACAGCGCCGGCAAGCCGCTTGACAGGGTGCCAACCCAACTCGAGGGTCCTGCGACCCGGTAGCCGCGATCCACCAATCCCTGCGACTGCTGTCCATACCGCTCGGCCACAAACGTCTTCCCACCGAGGCCATTCAGCACCCGAAGCCCGGCCAACACATCAACCAGACGGGTCGTCAACCGCCCCTGGTAAGCCCGGTAGTCACCGCCGGTTCGCTCAATGCGCTGCAAGAACGGACCTACTGCGATAGCGAGCAGCGGAACTCCGGCGAGAACCACGGCTGCCAGCAAAGGTGAAATAGTGAACAGCACGAGCGCAACGACGGCGTACGCCACCACCGCGCCAACGCCAGGCCCCGTAACGGTCAACGCCTGCGCAACGGTCTGCACATCGGCGATGCCGACAGTCACCACCTCCCCAGCGCTCACGCGACGCGTCAAAGAGGCACCCAAGCGGGACGTGCGCCACACCGTCGCGCGGACCGCTCGAAACGATGCGTCCATTCGGATCTTGGTCATTGTGCGATGCCGACCGATCGCCAGTAGCGCGTTCAGCACACTGATCATGAGCAATACGAGGGCCCACCCGACGAGAGCGGCAGGATCGCCTGCGACAAGTCCATCGTCCACCGCCCGGGACAGCACCCAGGGTGGCACCGCCAAGCCGACCATCCAGCAGCTGCCCAACACCGCACCCATCGCGATACGTCGTGACTGGGATCGAGTAAGCCACAAAAGGAAGCGGAAGGAGCTGGTCAGATCGCTGGCCGTCGGCGGCACCCAGGTCTCGGTTGTCCTGTCCAACCACTGGCGAATGGCAGCCATCCGTCACATTCGCTGCCGTGCAGCGTCGCTGGCCATGCTGCAGATCCTCGCAGCAAGCGTCCAACGAGGGAAACATTTGTGATTGGATTCACAGATGGTTGTAACGAGGGTTGAGGCGTTGATGAACGTTGGTCTGGGAGACCATCGAGTGTGGACGTTTCTGTAGCGGTCAGCCAGGCGTCGCGTACGTGGCGATCCGTCTTGGCAGAGATCAACGGTCAGCTCGGTAGCCGCTATCGGTGGCAGCGGCGGCTGTCAGGCGGCGAGCAGGGTGGCGCCCACCAGGTCAGCGACGGCGGCCGGTTGGCTGTTCTTAAGTGGCAGCCGGCAGGGTCGAAGGCCCAACGGCTGCTGCAGGCGTTCCCCGCGGTCGCTTACGCGGCCGACGGCGGCTGGCCTGTGGCGAGATGGCTCGTCGGTGGACCGCTGGCCGATGGTGGGGCATTCATGCTTCAGGAGTACATCGACGGCACCCCGATCGCTTCACTTCATGCCCAAGGTGCGCGGGCCGTCATCGCGGCCAACGCACGGCAGAGTGGGCTAGCTTTCAGCGACGCCGCCGACGATTCCTGCCAGCTCGAGGCTGTCCTGAGCGGCGACTGCGCGTGGAAGTCGCAGGTCACTGACTTCACCGCGGCGGGAGCATCTCTCGTCCAGCACGGAGACGCAGTAGCGGCCTGGGCAGGATCAGCACCCATCCCGGTCTCCGACGTGGTGCACGGGGACTACAGCAGCTCGAACATCCTGCTCGACGCAGACGGCTCCACAGCCACGTTCGTGGATTGCGAGACCGTAGGTCGCGGCAGCCGCGTGCGGGACCTGGCCGACCTCTACCGCCAGGACTTCGTCTACCCCGACGCCTGCAGTACGGGCCTGGCTCTGCTCAGGGCGGCCGCCTCCGTGATCGAAGGTCCGCAGGTTTTCGCCAAGTGCGCTGTGGCGGTCACCTACAACAATCTGGCCTGGTGGGTTGAACACAAAACGCCCGCCGAGTTCGACCAGGCATGCAATCGGCTGCACCGACTCTTCGACGACCTGCGCTACGGACCTTCATAGGAGGACCGCTCCACAGGCGCGGGAAGCCGTCCCCGCAGGGGACTTTGAGCGGGACGGCGAGGTGCAAATGGCTGATCGCAGTTGAGGGTCGCATCGTTATCAATCATTTGGTTGACATCTCGTGAGCCGAGGGCATACGGTTTCGTCAACCAATCAGTTGAGGTTCGGTGAACGAGATGAGTGATCCGCTTTCGCAGGTGTTCGCGGCCCTGGCCGATCCGACCAGGCGCGACCTGGTGGCGCGGCTGACTGACGGCGACGCCACCGTGGGGCAGTTGGCCGCGCCGTATCAGGTGAGCGTGCAGGCCATCTCGAAGCACCTGAAGGTGCTCGAGCAGGCGGGCCTGGTCAGCCGTAGCGCGGACGGGCACCGCAGCCCGGTGCACCTGGAGGCGGAGGTCTTCGACCTGATGACGAAGTGGATCGAACGCTACCGGCAGCGGGCCGAGGCCCGGTACCGGCGGTTGGACGCCGTGCTGGCGGAGATGGACGACGACGACGAGGCGGGGCACCGCCCGACACTGGAGGAGACGGCATGAACGACACAATGATGACAACCGCGGCAATCGAGGCGGATCCCACGGTCCCGATCATCCTCATCACCCGGGACTTCGCGGCCACCCCGGCCCAGCTGTTCCGTGCACACACCGACCCGGAGCTATTCGTTCGATGGGTCGGCCCGGACGGGATGACGACCACCCTGGACCGCTGGGACGCCAGCACCGGCGGCAGCTGGCGCTATGTCGCCGCCCGGGACGGGATGGAGTTCGGCTTCCACGGCTGCTTCCACGAGGTCCGGCCGGACCGGATCGTGCAGACCTTCACGTGGGAGGGCGACCCGGACGGAGTCTCGCTGGAGACGCTCATCTTCGAAGACCTCGGCGACGGCCGCACCCGGCTGCGCGCACAGTCGCTGTGCGACAGCTTCGAGGCCCGGGACGCCTGGCTGCGCAGCGGGATGGAGGTCGGCGTGGACCAGGGATACGCCAAGCTGGACGCCCTGCTCGCCGCCGGGAAGATCGCCGGGACAGCCGAAGGAGCGGAGGGATGACCCTCCCCGCAGGCCCGGCCGGGCGCCATCGCGCGGTGACCGCCGGGTTCACCGCTCGGGTGCGGGGCGCGTCCGACTGGGACGCGCCGGCCCCGGTGGCCGGATGGCGCGCCCGGGACGTGGTCGGTCATCTGGTCGAGTGGTTCCCGGACTTCCTGAAGAGCGCGACCGGCCTAGTGCTCGACCACGGCCCGTCTCCGGCGGAGGACCCGGTCGCCGCCTGGCAGGTGCACGCCGACGCGGTGCAGCGGCTGCTCGACGGACCGGAGGCGGCCACCCCCTTCCGGCACCCGATGGTAGGAGAGATGCCGCTGCCGGACGCGGTTGACCGGTTCTACACCTCGGACGTGTTCATGCACACCTGGGACCTGGCCCGCGCCACCGGCCAGGACGAGCGGCTCGACCCGCAGACCTGCGCCGACCTGCTCGCCGAGATGGCGCCGATCGAGGAGCTGATGCGGTCCTCCGGACAGTACGGGCCCCGGGTGCCGGTGCCGAGCGACGCCGACGCGCAGACCCGCCTGATCGGCTTCATCGGCCGCGACCCGCTGCGCGGCAGGGACGTTACCGCGTGACGCAGGCCTCGTGCGACCAGACGGCCCCGACGGAGAGCCGCCGAATCCCTTGGTGTCGCGCTTCGCTGGTTGCGCGCGTTCTGTTGACCAAGCGAAATATTTAGTCAACGCCGCAATTGTGGGGCGGGCGGGGCTCGAACCCGGGACCCAGGGATTATGAGTGCGATCTCGATGAGCGCCGTGCTACACGCCTGAGGGGCGTGAGGATCGCGATCGTCATTGGTCGAATTCCTTGGTCGTGGCCCCCAAGCCTGTGAGTGAACCGTCCCGGTGTGCGGCAAAGATCAGGTGTTCGAGCACCGCCGGCAGGTCAGGGTCGCACTCCCGGATCAGGTCGTTCCATCCTGACGGCCTTAATTGGGCGCTAGACACGGTGGACCCGCCGACCCGAGATATGGACCAACAGGATTCGAAGGTACACGGGCTCGTCGTCGCTCGCACCTTAGTCCGCAGCGGGCCAAGGTCCCGGCGGAGTAGGACTGAATGCTCTGTTGTGGGCCGCGCAGTTGTCCATAATGGGGACATGACACAGTCGCCGACAGCGGACAAGCAGATTCGGGACCTGACTCAAGAGGAGTGCCAAACCCTGCTCGGCCAGCACCACCTCGGGCGAGTGGCGTATCTCGACACAGCGGGGGTGATGCCTGTCATTCTGCCGGTTAACTACATCCTCCTAGGCAACGACGTGGTATTTCGAACGGACCCGGGGAGCAAACTGAGAGCGGCGCTGCACAACACGCCGGTCGCCTATGAGGTAGACGGCGTCGACCAACAACTGGAGATCGGCTGGAGCGTGCTGATCCGCGGCTTCGTGAGTGAGGTGACAGACCAGGCAGAGTTGGACGAGCTGCGCAGATCGCCTCTTAGGGCTTGGGCGCCGGGCGCCAAGGCCCACTTTCTGCGAGTCAGTCCGCGGCAGATCACCGGAAAGCAAATCAGCATACCGCCGCTGCCGTCGAACTGGTGGGGCTGACCTCAACGTTCACCCACGCCTACGGTGGTAGGTGGGGTCGATCCAGCCATCGTTGAGACTGGCGTCTGCTGTTGCGACCGAACACAGAAGGTGATCGGCTGGACAGGACCTGTTCTCGACAGCATGGACACGATGTCACTGCTGGAAAGGTGCTGTTCGGCTTGGCGCTGCCCTTCACAATGGCATCGATCCGCGCGAACATCCGCTGCTCATCATCGCCGGAGTTGACGGCTCCTCATGGCGGTCCCGGAAACCCTGTTCTTGGTTCGCTTCTGATCGAGCCGTGCCCTTGATCAACACGCTCCATCCGCGAGGCCCGGTTGAGCTGTGGAAGTCCACCTCGAAGGCCACATCGCCGCTCCGCGGGCGAGTTGGGCAAGAGGCCCCTACCAGTGAGTTACAGAAAAGCACCGTGCGGCCCGCCAGCGAGTAGTTCACCGGGATGATCTCGACGTCCTCCGCACCGCAACGCCGGGATCAGACTTGGCTGCTGCAGTTTTTCGGCTGTTGATCATGAGGTCTCCTGCGGGCTGCGGATGAGTACTTACCTCCACGCTCACGCGAGCGGGCAACTCGAAAGTCCCGCATCTGTGTGGTTTTGGTTCCGGCTCGGCGCGCCCTATATACGGCGAAGAACCTCGAAGGACCTAAGTCCTGCGTGATCAAGGACCAACGCCTATGTCTCAGCACGGCCTCTGGCGACATGCTGGTACCACCAACCGAGTGTGGACGCACCCAACGGTGTGTCCCGCCTTTAACGGAGGAAGCGATGAAGAAGGTACTGGTGGCCTACGCCACCCGAATGGGCTCGACCGGCGAGATTGCCGAGGCCATCGGGGAACAGATCAGGTCCCGCGGTTTCGAGGTCGACGTTCAACCCTGCCACGATGCCCACGATGCGTGGACATACGACGCAGTCATCGTCGGAAGTGCTGTCTACGTGGGCCACTGGGACAAAGACGCAGTGGACTACCTGAAACACCAAGCGCCTGACCTAGCCGAGCGCCCGACGTGGCTCTTCCAGAGCGGTCCCTGCGGTGAAGGCTCCGAGCACGAGCAGACCGACGTTCCGCGAGCCATTCGCAAGCTCGACTTCGAGATCGGACTGGAACCACCGATGACCTTCGGCGGAAGACTCGACCACAGCAAGGCAGTCGGCCCGGTCAGCCGGTGGATGTCGCACGGCTCCTTCGCCGGCGACTTCCGTGACTGGCCCACCATCCGAGCCTGGGCCGACCAGATCGCCGACAAGCTCCTGCTCAATCCCACCTCGACCACCGTGACGTCACCGGCAGCCACGCTGTCGCAGCCGGCATCAGCCCGAAAGGCTCACGCATGACGATGACCTCCTCCCACAGCAACCAGACCACAACCCAGCCGGCAGCCACCGCCGCAGAGCTCTCCGACGGTTCGACCGCACAACCCACAGCACCCGCACAACGCTGGCTGGCAGTGGTCCGGATCGGGTTGGGCCTGGTGTTCGGGTGGGCATTCTTGGACAAGCTGCTCGGTCTCGGATACGCGACCCCCGCTGCCCGAGCCTGGGTCAGCGGCGGTTCGCCAACGGCAGGCTTCCTGGGCAACGTCGAGGTCGGGCCGCTCGCCCCAGCCTTCCGCGGCTTGGCTGGATCGGCCGCAATGGACTGGCTGTTCATGGTCGGCCTCGCCGGAATCGGTCTGGCCTTACTGGCCGGGATGGGCGTCCGGGTCGCGGCCGGCGCCGGAGCCCTGATGATGGTGTTGATGTGGATGGCGGAATGGCCGCTCGCGTCAACCACCGCAGCCGGAGAGCCGAGCGGTTCAAGCAACCCGCTGATCGACTCACACCTGATCTACGCCGCCGTCCTGATCGTCTGTGCGCTCGCAAACGCCGGCCGCGTCTGGGGCCTGGGTCGCCGCTGGCAGCAGTTGACGGTGGTCCGTCGTCACCCTTGGCTGGTCTGACCCTCTTGTCCACAGCATCTGCTTGAAAGAAAGGTGAAGCTTCCATGTACACCGGCACGCGCCGCAGCACACCGGAGATCAGGTTCAGCGAGATCACCCCGGAGCGCTGCATGGCTCTGCTGCAGACACACACCGTCGGTCGGGTCGCGTGGCAGGCGGCGGACGGGCCGCAGATCCTTCCCGTCACCTACGCCTGCCTCGACACGCGAATCGTCTTCCGGACCTCGCCGTACGGCATCTTGTCGGAGCTGATCCGGCCGACGGACGTCGGCTTCGAGGTGGACGATCTGGACCAGCAAGAGCAGACCGGTTGGAGCGTCGTCCTTCGAGGGCGGGCGCAGGCGGTGGCTCAACCGGAGGACCTGGTCCGGTTGTGGACCATCCACGGCCTTGTCCCGTGGGCGTCAGGCGTGCGGAATCTCTTCATTCGGATCGAACCGCAACGGGTCAGCGGACGTCTGGTGGCTACAGGCCCGGGCTGAAGCCCTCTCAGAGACCGGTGATGGAGCGGACTGGGGTATCCTCTCCATCACCTACGGCGCTTGGGCGCCAGGAACCCGCACGAGGCGATCCAGGCCCCGCTCCAGCCGCTGCCCCACGGGCGGCATACTGTGTGAACCACATGGCTGATCTCGGACAGGACGCTGCGGTGACACAGATTTCAGCGAGCCCGTCAGGTGATCTGCCCCGGCTGCCAATCGAGAGCCTGCTGAGGGAGCTCGTGGACCGGGCGTCGGAGATGATCGAGGCGCAGGATCGCCTTCGCGGACTGCTGGCTGCCAACCGCTCGATAGTCGGAGAGCTGTCCCTTCCCGCAGTCCTCAGAGCCGTCGTCGAGGCAGCCCGACAGATCGGCGGCGCCCAGTACGCCGCTCTCGGAGTGATCGGCGCCGACGGCACCTTGGAGCAGTTCGTCCATGTCGGCATGGACCAGTCCACGGTGGCGACCATCGGAGAGCTCCCGACCGGGCGCGGGGTGCTGGGCGCTTTGATCGACCATCCGGAACCCATCCGTCTCAGCACCATCGCTCACGATTCCCGATCCTCCGGGTTCCCGACTGGACATCCACCGATGAAGTCGTTCCTGGGTGTACCGATCAGCTCGCGGAACTCAGTCTTCGGAAACCTGTACCTGACCGACCGTAGCGATGGCCAGGACTTCAGCCCCGAGGACGAGGAAGTGATCCTCGCGCTGGCGGCGACCGCCGGCATCGCGATCGAGAACGCGCGCCTCTACGAGGAGTCGCGGCGCCGGCAGGAATGGCTCCGTGCCTCCGGAGAGATCAGTCGTGCCCTGCTGGCCGACTCCGGCGATGGCTCGATCCTGATGCGGATCGCGGACAGTGTGAAACGGCTTGCGGACGCCGACATCGTCACTGTGGTGTTTCCCGATCCCGACAATCCGGAGTTGCTGCTGATCTCAGTGGCTACCGGTCTGGACGAGCAGGAGCTGACCGGTCTTCGATACCCGGCGGCCGGCACCACCGCCGGGACCGCCATCGAACGTGGACACGGCACTATGACCCATGCGGTGGACACCGACCACGGTGTCTATCCACAGATGAAGGAACCGATCGCGGTCGGACCGGTGATGGCTTTGCCATTGACCGGCGAATGGAACCCCCGCGGCGCCATTGTCGTTGGGCGTGCACGGGGCCGGCATCCGTTCACCTCCGAGGATCTGCAGATGGCGGACGCTTTCGCCAGCCAGGCAGCGATCGCCCTGGAGCTTGCCGACTCTCGCGCGGACCAGCAACGCCTCACAGTGTTGGAGGACCGCGACCGAATTGCCCGCGACCTCCACGACCATGTCATCCAACGCCTGTTCGCAGCGGGACTGAGTGTGCAAAGTGCAGCCACTGCCGTCGACGACACGGTCCTGCAACAGCGGCTCAGCCGCACCGTTAACGATCTTGATGACACCATCGCTCAGATCCGAACGTCCATCTTCGCGCTCCGGGACCCAGGCGGCACCCGTACCGTTCGGTCTGCGGTGATCAAGGTGCTCCGCGAGATCAGCGAAATGCTGGTCGAGACACCGGCCCTGCAGTTCATCGGCGCGGTGGACACCCTGGTCGATGACTCCTTGATCGGGGACATCGAGGCAGTGGTGCGTGAGTCCCTCACCAACGTTGCCAAGCATGCACAAGCCGACCAAATCGACGTCGTCGTGGAAGCCGATCTCGACCGGTTGACCGTGCTGGTCACAGACAACGGAATCGGGATCCACGGCAACGGTCGCCGAAGCGGCCTGGCGAATCTCCGCGATCGGGCTGAGGAACACGGCGGAAACCTCACACTGACCAACCTGAACGGGGAAGGGCTCCAGCTACGATGGACGATACCGCTGAGGTGAAAGACGTCATTCGCGTCTTCATCCTTGATGATCATGAACTGGTCCGCCGGGGGCTGACCGACCTACTGGGCTCGACCGCAGACATCGTGATTGTCGGTGAGGCGGCGACCGCCGCCGAGGCCCTCCGCAGGATCCCAGCCGCCAACCCCGACGTCGCCCTGCTCGATGCACGGCTCCCCGATGGCAGTGGCATCGACGTCTGCCGTGACATCCGCTCCATCCAGCCGGAGACACGGTGCCTGATCCTCACTTCTTACGACGACGACGAAGCGCTCTTCGCAGCGGTGATGGCCGGCGCAGCCGGCTACCTGCTGAAGCAGATAGCCGGATCCTCCCTCTCCGATGCCATCCGCGACGTCGCCCGTGGACGGTCTCTGCTCGATCCCAGCCTGACTCGAAAGCTGTTTGAGCGGCTGCAGAACCCGGAGCCTACGGATCCGCGGCTCGCCGCACTGACCACCCGTGAGCGAGAGATCTTGGACCTGATCGCCGACGGCTGCACGAATAGAGAGATCGGCGACCATCTCTACCTGGCGGAGAAGACCGTGAAAAACTACGTCTCGACACTGCTGAGCAAGCTCGGCATGCAACGCCGCACCCAGGCCGCGGTGTACGGCGCCCAGGCCCGCGACCCGCGGACCAGTCCATGACAGCCTGAGAATCCTGTGCCAGTTCGTGATCGGACCGCGACAGGTCGAGCGGTAGGCCAGACAGATGGCCGAGCCAACCCTGCTCGACACGGCTGCGTCCGCCCCGAGGAGCGGTTGCCAGACACGCAAACTGACCGGACACAACATCTTGGCAGCGGTACATTGAGAGCGACGGTTTCAGGGCGAACGCCCTTCGGTGCTCAACGAGGAGGTGTTTTGTGTGACAGACCCTGATGCCGGGACCGTGGGCGGGGATTTCCGCGAGCTGTCCAGGGAACTGTGCGAGGAGTTTCTTGGCTTGACGACGGTCGTCGGTCGTATTGCGTTCTGTCGCCCCGATGGCGTCCAGATTTTTCCGGTCAACTACCGCTATAAGGACTCAGAGGTGGTGATCAGAACATCGCCGTACGGCCCGTTGGCCGAGCTTGCCACCGGTGCCGACGGGGTGGCGTTCGAGATCGACTATCACAATGACCTACTCGGGACTGGCTGGAGCGTCATAGTTCGAGGACGTGTTGAGGCCATCAAGGATCCGGGCAGTGAGTTGACGAGTGATGCTCGGCCGAGCCCGTGGGCCGCGGGTACCCGTACCCTCTTCCTGAGGTTGACGCCGGAGTCCATTTCCGGCCGATCGGTTAAGCGCCAGTAGGTTCTGACGTCGGTCGTGGCCTCCCTTGTCACCGACCGGACCGACCCCGCAATGTGATCACGGTCCGGAGGTCGGGGTGGTGTCGTCCAGACCCAGGGGTGGTGCGCCGTGGGCGTCGGTGTAGTAGGCGGTGTAGGCGTTAACCGCGGTGGGCAGGGTCATGTAGATCCGTTCCTCGCCTAGCTTCTCGAGGAACCCGGCGCCCGCCAGCAGGTCGCGCAGCTCACGTTTGACGCGGGCCATCGCAAAGTTGATGCCGCGTTCTGCCAGGACTTGGCGTAGCTCCTCGAGGGCGTCTGCCGCTGTGAGGTCGATCTCGATATTCGCCTCGGCATTGAGCAGGAACCATTCCACCGGGCTCGCCGCCTCGTCAACGGACGCCAGGGCGCGGCGCTTGAAGTCTTCGGCGTTCGCGAAGAACAGGGGCGAGTCGTAGCGGTAAACCAGGAGCCCTGCTACCTGCTGGCCGGTCGGGTAGTCATCGATGTCGTGCATTCCTGCCAGCCCTGGCACGTATCCCAGGATCCCGTCGTGCGGTCTGGCGATTCGACGCAGGAGGTCGAGGATCGACAAGGCAATGGCCGCCGCGATGCCGTACAGCACGCCGAAGATCAGCACTGAAGCGGTCGTCGCCAGGGACAGCCCGAGTTCGGTTCGCCGGAACCGTGCAATGCGGCGCAGTTCGGCGATATCGATCAGTCGGGTGGCCGCGTACACGACGACTGCACCGAGGGCTGCGGCGGGGAACGTCGCCAGCAGCGGACCCAGGAACAACATCGTCAGCAGCACGGTGGCCAATGCCACCAGCGAGTACAGCTGGGTGCGGCTCCCAATCGAGTCTGCCAGTACGGTCCGACTTCCGCTGCTGCTCACCGGGAATCCCTGGAGGAGGCCGGCGGATAGGTTGGCCGCGCCTAGAGCGAGAAACTCCTGGTCACTGTCGACGGCCTCCCGACGTTTGGCGGCGAAGGCTCGAGCGGTCACGACGTTGTCGGAGTAGGCGACGATGGCGACTCCCAGAGCCGCCGGTAGGAGCGTCGCCATCTCGACTCCGCTTAGGCTCGGGATGGATGGCTTCGGCAACCCACGCGGAATGTCACCGATGGTGACCACTCCCCGCTGCTGGAGATCGAACACTGCGACGGCTCCGGCCGCGAGCATCATCCCTATCAACGGTCCGGGCGCTCGCGGGAGCCAGCGCTGAATCGCCAGCAGGAGTACGAGCACGCCGGCCGCCAAGACAAGGGTGGGGATGTGTACCTGGTCCAGGTGAGTGGCCACCGAGCGCAGCTCAGCCACGACCGAGTCTCCCCGGACCGGGATCCCGGTCACCTTCCCCAGCTGGCTCACCATCATCAAGAAGGCGATGCCCGCCATATAGCCGATCAGCACCGGCCGCGACAGCAAGTTGGCCAGAAAACCGAGCCGAGCCACCCAGCCGATAAGGCATACTCCACCGACCGCAAGGGCCAGTACGGCGGCAACGTCGGCGCGGGTACCACCCGCAGCCACCATGGCCCCTACCGCGGCAGCAGTCATCAACGCCGTACTCGACTCGGGGCCGACCGAGAGCTGACGGGAGGAGCCAAGCAGCGCGTAAAGCGCGAGCGGCCCTACTACCGCCCACAGTCCGGCGACGGCAGGCAGTCCCGCCACCTCTGCATACGCCATCACCTGAGGAACGAGGTAGGCAGCAACCGTGACCCCCGCAACGATGTCCCCTCGCAGCCAGGCACGCTCGTAGTGACGCAGCTGCCACACCCCCGGCAGCAGGCGATCCAGGCGTCCCCCGCCCCTCCCGCCCGCCGACGCGTTCGCCACAAACTCAACGTACCTGGCATAGGGCGCCGCGTCTGCCGACGCTTCCACCCCCGCCACGCAGGCGCTGCACTGCCATCGACCACATCGTCGTACCGCCCGTGGATCGCAACACGCGCGGGCCGCCCCCGGCCCTGACAGTCGGCACGGGCCTCGCTCGCCTACTCGGTCCGGCCGCCTGCATGATCAACTAGCGAAGCGCCAACTTCGGTGACGAAGCGTCGCAGGCGACGTGTTCCGAGGTCTGCATCCCGACCGAACAGGCCGCGGTGAAATCGCCTGCACCTGTGAACAGATCAATAGCGCCCAAGGGCACCGGTCACACACGATGGGCTATCCGGTGGAGACCAGTTCTGACCGCCTTCCCCCCTTGGCGGCGGCTGTCGCCTCCCCGGGCGATGGAGAGCGCTGGTAGGTTGCCGTCCCGGGCGCACCGAAACGTTGTCCGGGACCTATCGCTTACAACCACGCGTCCACCGGCCCTCGCGTCGGCAGCACCGGACCGGACGTCCCTTGGCTGGGTGTCGTCGAGCGAAACGGGGCTCCGCATTCTGGTTGGGGGTGCCTCCCATGCTCGTGCCCGTCTTCACGACAGCCTCCAATTGCGGATCTCTGGCATGTCCTCGAGATTCTCCACCACGTAGTCGTGGTGCTCGAGGAGCTTGCTCTGGCACCAGCCGAGCAGCTCCGCTGAGCCGACGGGCGTGCGTCCGGCGTTGTTGATGGCGTCCATGACCAGGTGGTAGCGGGAGACCTTGTTCTTGACGGTCATGTCGAACGGGGTCGTGGTTGTGCCCTGCTCGATGAACCCGCGGACGTGGAAGCGGTCCGTGTCCGGGCGGCCATGGATGAGCTGGTGGACCGCTCCGGGGAAACCGTGGAAGGCAAAGACCACGTCGACGGAGTCAGTGAACAGTTCACGGAACCGGGTGGCGCTCATCCCGTGCGGGTGGTCCTTGGGCCGGGAGAGACTCATCAGGTCGACCACGTTGGTGACCCGGACGCTGAGCTTGGGCAGACGCTCCTTCAGGATCTGTGCCGCTGCTACCGTCTCAAGAGTCATCGCGTCGCCGGCGCACGCAAGCACGATGTCGGGGTCGCGGTCTCCGTCGTCGTTGGCGGCCCACTCCCACACGCCGGCGCCGCGCAGGCAGTGCTCCTCGGCGTCGGCCATGCTAAGCCACTGCATCTGCGGTTGCTTGTCGATCACGATCAGGTTCACGTAGGACTTGGAGCGCAGACAGTGGTCGGCCACCGAGAGCAGGCAGTTGGCGTCCGGTGGGAGGTAGACCCGGGACACGTCGCCCCGGTGGGTGATGACCACCTGGATCAGGGCCGGCCCCTGGTGGGAGAAGCCGTTGTGGTCGTTGCGCCAGGCCGTCGAGGTGAGCAGCATGTTGAAGCTCGGCACCCTGGCCCGCCAAGCCAGATGGGCGGCCTCTTCCAACCATTTGCTGTGCTGGACGGTCTGGGACGCACTCACCATGGAGAACGCCTCATAGGTGGCGAACAGGCCGTGCCGGCCGGTCAGATTGTAGCCCTCGAGCCAGCCGTGACAGTTGTGTTCGGACAGCACCTCCATCACCCGGCCGTCAGCAGAGACCTTCACGTCGCCGGGGTCGACCCGCTCCATGAAGGCGCGGTCGGACACCTCGAACACGGCGCCGAGCCGGTTGCTGTTCGTCTCGTCCGGGCTGAGCAGTCGGAAGTTGCTCGGGTTCCGTCGATAGATCTCGGCCAGCATCTCGCCCAGCTTGCGGGTCGATTCCATCGGCTCGACGGCGGGGTGGTCGACGGTGACCGCGTAGTCGCGAAAGTCGGGTAAGTCGAGGTCCTGGGTCAGCACGCCACCGTTGGCGTGGGGGGACGCGCTCATCCTCAAGTCGCCGGTCGGATTCGCGGCCAGCACCTGTTCAACCGGCCGCCCGCTCTCGTCAAATAGCTCTTCCGGGCGATAGGAACGGAGCCACTTCTCCAAGATGGCTAGGTGCTCGGGTTTCTCTCGCACGCTTGACAGGGGGACCTGGTGCGAACGCCAGGTACCGGTGACCTTGACGCCGTCGACCTCGGCCGGCCCGGTCCAGCCCTTGGGGCTGCGCAGGATGATCATCGGCCAGTGCGGGCGGACGCCGTCCCAGTCGCCCGAGCGGGCGTTGTCCTGGATAGCCCGGATCTTGGTCCACGCCTCGGCCAGTGCGGCAGCAAAGCGATGATGCATGCCCGGCTGGTCCTCACCCTCGACCTCGATCACGTCGTACCCATGGCCGGCCAGCAACGAGCGCACCTCCCCACGAGGCTTCCGCCCCAGCACCGTCGGACCGGCGATCTTGTACCCGTTCAGATGAAGAATGGGCAGCACGGCTCCGTCCCGCTTCGGGTTGAGGAATGAGACCCCTTTCCAGGACCCTTCTAGCGGGCCGGTCTCAGCCTCACCGTCGCCCACCACCGCAATAGTGACCAGGTCGGGGTTGTCCATCACTGAACCGAACGCGTGTACCAGCACGTATCCCAGCTCGCCACCTTCGTGAATCGAGCCCGGCGTGGTTACCGAGACGTGGCTCGGGATACCACCGGGAGCCGAAAACTGACGAAACAGACGGTGCAGGCCCTCGGCGTCCTGGGTGATCGCCGGGTAGACCTCGCTGTAGGTTCCTTCGAGATAGCCGGCGGCCACGAGGGCCGGACCGCCATGACCGGGTCCCGCCATGTAGATGCACCGCTGCCCGGTGAGCTGGATCAGCCGTGACGCGTGAGCGTAGATGAACGACAGGCCGGGGCTGGTGCCCCAATGACCCAGTAGCCGGGGCTTGATATCGGCCACTGTGAGCGGCCGGCGTAGCAGCGCGTTGTCCTTCAGATAGATCTGTCCGATGGTGAGGTAGTTGCTCGCTCGCCACCACGCGTCCAGGGAAGCAACGGCAGTCTCGTCCAGTGAGGCGAGGTGGTCATAGTCGAGGTCGGGGATGTCAGTGGAGGCCTGATCGAGGGTCACCTATTCAGTCTCCGCGACGAACACCGCCACAGGCAGAGGCAAAGGTCCCGCACAACGGGCCGCTCTGCTGCGGTCGAACGACTTCCCTTCCAGCGGCCCCTGCGGCCTCAAGCCCATGGGTCTCGGGACCTGAGGCCCGGCCAGGTGTGACTTTTGCACATAGAACTTTCGACGGGTGTCGACCCGAGTGAAGTTATGACAACCTAGGGTCACCACGACCCTGGCAGTCACCAAGTCAGCTAGCCACCGCTACCGGTACGCGGGGTGACCGACCCATTTCGAGAGACCTCGAGGAGCACGTATGAACGCCGAAAGCGCCCCACTGTCAGAGCCTCTGCTCGAGCCCCTCCCGGCTGACAGCGTCGTGGTAGGACACGACGGGTCAGCCGGCGCGGATGCTGCGCTCCTGACGGCGCTCGAGTTCGCCGATCGGCTGAAGGCGCCGGTGACACTGGTGCGCAGCTGGTCCGTTGCGACCGCTCCACGCCCGGCAGACTGGACGTTCGGGTACGTCCCGTCGTCCGACGAACTCCAACAAGCCGTCCTGGACGAGCTCAGGACTAGGACGGAAACCTCCGTCAGCCGGTTCCCTGATGTGGCCATTTCCTACCTCGCGGTCCAAGCAAGTCCCGCCAAGAGTCTTATCGAACTGTCCCGGACGGCACTGATGCTCGTGGTTGGTTCACGCGGAATGGGCGGCTTCGCCGAGATGGTTCTCGGTTCGGTCAGTGATCAGTGTGTCCGCCATGCGGGTTGCCCGGTCCTCGTCGTCAAGAACCTGCGGGCAGGCTGAACGCCCCGACGGTCCGGGCGGAGCAACAGCTCAACGGAGACGTCTCGGTGGTCGAGATCGACGAGCTGGTTGAGAGGCTCGGCACCGACCCGGCGTCGGGTTGCTAGTGGCCAAGGATCGCATCTGGACGGCGATCACAGTTCGTCGGGAACGTCTCTGGCTTGCTGGGACCTGACGTTGACGTGGACGACCCAGCCATCTGCTTCGTCGACCACGTCAGGGGGCGCCTGGTGTACCAGGCGACGTAGACGTCAACTGCGGTGAGCAGACGTGCAGCGCTTCGAGCTGGGCGATCAACGCCTGGCAGAGCCGGTCCACGTCGGGGCAGGTCTCCGGGTCGGCGTTGATCGTGATTACCAGTCGCCCGTGGTAGGAGAGCGCGGTAAAGGCGACGGTGACGTTGCCATATGTCCGGCTCAGCGGGATGAGCTCGATGAGGGGGCAGCCTAGGAGCTGCAGGGCTTGCTCAGGACCCCGGACGTTGCTGATGAAGGTGTGGATCAACCTCTGGTGCTCGACGAAGTACTTGTAGACCCCCAGCCGGTCCAGCACCCGGAACGCGGGGCCGAGCACGGCCGTTGAGGCCCCGCGCTGGCGTCTCTTCGCCACTCGAGTACTGGCCGCGACGCTCGCGAGCCGTACCCGGAACGAGCCGAGGGTGGGGAGCACCACCGGTACGACGCCGCTGTGGTTCCCGAGGCCCCCAACGCTGCTCCGCGGCCGCGACGAGAACGGGACAGAGACCACAAGCCGGTCCAGCTGTTCGCCCCGGCCCGCCAGCAGGTCGCCGAGTGCGCCCGCCGTGACGGTCAAGAGGACATCGTTAACCGTCGCACCGTACCTGTGAGCGACGGTGCGCATCTCCCGCAGGTCTGTGCTGACGGTGCGGAGGCACCGGCTCGGCCCCGTCGGCCGATTGAGCGAGGAGCGTTCGGCCGTCGAGCCCAGGGCAGAACCCACCTCCACCACCGCCGTCGCCAGTCGCAGCAGTGTGGCGGGGAGCCGTCTGAGCGAGCCCAGGCGGCTCATCAGCGCATCGAGCACGAGGTAAGCCGGCGCAGGCTCTCGTCGTGGAAAGGAGGGATCCGCGGGCGCGGCACCTACATCGAGGAGATCGCCAAGCAGCGCCAACCCTGCCACCCCGTCCGCCAGTACATGGTGGAGCACCACGACAAGCGCTGCCCGGCCGGGCTCGACCTCCGGTACGAAGGTTGCGCTCCACAGCGGGCGGTCGGGTGGGAGTGGGGTGGCGACCAGCTCTGCGGCGACGTCGAGCAGTTCCTGGCGGGTGACTGGCCCGGCTGCCGGGCGGACCGAGAAGTGTTCGTCGAGGTCGAAAGCGGGATGGTCCACCCACAGTGGTCTCCCGCACCCGAGCGGTACCAGAGCCAGCCGCCGGCGCAGTCGCGGAACGGCCGGCAGCCGTTGCTCCAGAGCTGAGCGGACGGCTGCCGGGTCGAGGGTGGCACCGTCGTCCAGGATCAGTACCGCCCCCACCTGTATCGGGGCGGCGCTGGTATCGCCTACCAGCGACATCAGGTCGTCCGGGCTCAACCGGTCGACCTGGGGTCGGCCTCTCACGTCGAGGTCCTTCCCATGGAGGGCCTTTTCGGACGTTGGGGACGATCGTCGACGCCTGGCAGACGGGCTCGCTCGTCCAGGGTCGTGTGCATGGGTCGCCATCCTTCGCTCAACCAACCCACCCGCGACGGGTGCTGTTCACGATGCTAGGTACGGGTAGCGCCGTCGGCTCAGGGCCAAAGGTCCCTACTTCGGCGCGCTGCTGCTCACGGCTACCGGCGCGTCGCCAAGAGACGCCGCGCAGCCTTCCAGGACAACCATTGTTCCTAGCCGAGCCGACTGTCCAGAGCAGAGCTAATGACACATGGGCAAATTTACAAGTGCCTTCTTAGAACCTCGTTCAAGTCTGTGCGGCAGCGCGCCCGCCTTCAACGGAGAAGGCGAATGACCAGCGGCGACAAGAAGATCGCTTAACTGGTCAACGCCGCGGCGCCGTAGATCAGCGCCGATCAGTTGCGGACGACCGGCTCCGGCACCGGTAACAGTGCTTGGCTCCAAGGCCTTGCGCCGATAGCGCTGTGCTGTAAGCGGCGACGGCCACGCCCACGAGAGCCATGTCCCGGACCGTGAAGGTGAGCATTTTCGCGACTGTTTCGGCAGGCCTCATCGGCGCGCCGGAGGCAAGCTGTGCCCCGCCTTCCCCCATGAAGCAGGCAAAGGGACGTCGTGCATGGCCGGACTGTGATGGGTACGCGCGCAGGCCTTCACCTTCGGAGGTAGCACAGCCACGGTCCGGTTGACCGATCGAAGGGTCAGTGCGTCGCCATGACCTGGCGTGCCAACGTGCATGGCACAGGCCCACACCGCCGACCGGGTGGGTAGCTCCTGCGAGTGGGGCACCGGATCGCGCTAGCGGTGGAGCCAATGATCTGTGCTTCTAACGCCTTCAACACACCACCCGGCGACCGACGGGGACCAATCCTGATCGAGGCAGGACAAAGCGGTGGAAGCCCGGTGGACGATCGCCGCGATCGACCGCCGCTAGAGAAGATCCGACGGCGGGCTCAGCATCGCTCGCCGACGTTCGCGCCGAACGGTCGAAGTCGCTCATAGACAGTGCACTGTCGTGGTCTTAACTCGGGAGCTCTGGGCCCCGCTGGTCGCGTCGGTTACGCCGCCGGTTCCGGACGCGTTGTCGAGCGGATGCGCGTCGGCGCGCGAACTGATCTCGTCGTCGTGACGCGCTCATGGCTAGTCGTCGGCGGATCTGCTGCACAACCAGCCGAAACCGCTTCACCTCCGCTCGCGGCGCCCTGTTCGAAGGGTCGGTGCTGCTGATCAACTCTGCCGCCAGGGTTTCGACCCGCTGCTCCAGACTGGTGGCAGTGAGGTCCCATTCCTCGTACTGCCGGCCAGGGACCCTCGCCACGTCCAGGCTGGTGCCAAGGATAATCACCCGGTCTGACGTGTTGAGCGCCCGCACACTGAGACGTTCCTCGTGGGCGGGGTCCAGCCCCATCATCACCAACATCTGGTCTTCACGACCGCCGGGATCGGGCGGCTGGGCCCCAGCAGTGTGGATTTCGACACGGTCGCCGACGAGCCGATGCAACAGGCTCTCGGCGATCTGAGTGGAGCTCGCATCATCGCCGACGAACAGAACGATCGGAGACGACGTCATCGCCACGAACGATCACTACGCGAACCCACGCCTCGAACAGTCGCCCTCGCGAGTCCGCGTACGCGACCATGAACCGGCATGCGCCCGTCCCTGGTGCTCTCAGGCGTCATCGCTGTCCTCATTTTCGCCAGTTGGGACTCAGGGCCCGGGCACCTGATCTGGTTTGCGCGGTGCCGGTTCGCACGGTCAAGCTGGCGGCTTGCGGTGCGGAGGCATCCTTGCGGTTCGAGTGACCTTCGAGTGCGCGCGCCCCGTTCAGGGTGCCGTTCAGGGTGCGCCGACGCCAGGCTGCCTGCGAGGTTCGCACAGCCTCGGCCGTGTAGATCGGTTGCCTTGTATCGTCCTGAGCGCCGTCGACGCCGGAGGCTCTGGCGTTCCTGCTCGCTCACTCCACCCCACATGCGATCGTCGGCGCCAACATCAATCGCCCATTCCAGGCAGGAGAGCCGCACCGGACAACTGCGGCAGATCTGTCTGGCCTGCTCCAGTTGGGCCAGGGCCGGCCCGGCGCTGCCGACCGGGAAGGACAGCTCAGTGTTGGGGGAGGTGCAGGCCGCATTACGCCGCCAGTCGTTCTCCGCTGCTTTCATGCCACGTCCTGAATGGGATCATCTCATTATCTCTCCGACCTGTTCCAGGGATGATGTCGGTGCCGCCGCGCACCAACCGCTCCCCCTGTCTCGTGTGGAGGCGGTCGGCGCAACGTCAGCCCCGGCGTCAGAAGACGCTGTTGGGGTCCTGGTACTTGTCGATGTTGTCGCATCCGATTCCAACAGCTTTGGTGAACGATTCCTTCGGATAGTCGCTGGGCTTCTTGGCACCAGTAGCGACAGCGACGGAGATCTTCAAGGCCTCCTCCGCGGCCAGGGAGGGTGAGTTGAGACCGGTGGAGATGTACCGGCCTTCGCAGCCGCCCTTCATAATTAGGGCCAGCGTCTCTTCTGGCCGTCGGCGGAGGCTGCGACGTAGACGTTCTTGTACTGGCTCTTGCCGTTGACGACATCGTAGGCGCCGAGTGCCATGGAGTCGTTCAAGCCAGGATCAGGTTGATGTCGGGGTTGGCGGCGAGCATGTTTCCGCGGCGACTTGGTCCTTGTCCTGCTGGTAGTCCCCGGACTGCTCGCCCTTGATCTCGTACGGTATGCCGCCTTCCTTCAGTCCGTCGAGGAAGCCTTGGCGTCGGTTGGGTTCGACGAGGTCGTCGGACTGCACGCTGGTCATACCGGTGCCGGGGAACGCTGGTGTCGATGTAGGTGACGGGGATCTGGGACGCGATGTGGGTCATCATCTGCTTCTGGTCCTTGACGCTGGTGGCGTGGACGACCAGTACGTCGGCGGCCTGGGGGATCATGGCTTGCATCTGGTTCATCTGGATGACCGGATCCTTGTTGGCGGCCTGGAACAACAGCTTAAACCCCTGCTCCCGGGCGATCTCCTCCGACTGCACCTCACTAGCCGCGAAGTACGGCGCCTGCAACTGCTGCTGGGCGAAGCCGACCACGACGTCGTGGATGTCGGACTTGACGCCGTTGGCAGGGCCCTAGGCGGGCGCGGCGGAGGGGTAAATCCGCCCGCAGGCGCAGAGCAGCGTCAGGGCGGTCGCGGCCGCGGCGACACCGAGGACGGTGCGGCGGCGGTTATTCATTTGTCATCAGCTCTCTCCCATCGACCTTGGTGTCTCACTTGGCTGCCAACTGAGTCGGCTTGCTTCGCTTGCGGGCGAACTGCACCGTGGCCAGCGTCACCGCGACCAGGATTAGGGCGCCGTGCGGGGTCAGACGTTGGCCGCCAAGCGGGTCAAGCCGCGGGCCAATCAGCGGCTCCTGCTGCCGTCCTGGTGAGTCGACCTGCTGAAGTCGCGGCGGGTCCGGAGTGGGTCACGACGCACACGTTCCGCAACAGCGTGGTGACTCTGCCCGACGGGAGTGGGACCAGCGCCCGGATGATCGCGGATCAGCTTAGACACTCGCGGGTCTCGATGACCCAAGACGTCCACCTCCGACGACGGGTGGCCGATGCCTTGGAGGCGCTGCTTGAGCGTATCGAGACGGGACGCGGGCTGCGAGCATCGATCAGGGTCCCCCGCTGGGGATGAGCGGATGTGGGGCCCCGTGGAGGCCCTGTTGGGACGTTGCAGACGTACGGTCCTTGGTCCGACTTGGGGCGTGTCGGCCTCGGTGTGTCAGCCGCGGGGCAGCGTCCGGCCGTCGGGCAGTGCTCGGCCGCTCAGGAGTGCCACCAGAGATCCGCTGTCGGCGCGAACGAGCTGGCCGTTTCCCCAGCTCCAGTCGGTGTCGGCGGCCTCGAGCCGGACACCGGTCAGGTCGACCCCGAACCCGGTGCCGCTTGCGGCTGTGAGCTGGTCGAGGACGGCGGTCGCAGCCTCTGCCGGTGCGACCGCGGGCCGGTCGAGGGCGATCGTCACATCCAGGGAGTGAATGACGGCATGGCTCAGTGCGCCGGCTGCACCGCCGCCCGGCGGCTGCCACGCGTGCAATCTCGGCGATCGGAGCTGATCGAGGAGATCGGCGACCGGCAGTGAAGCGTCCCGCGTGGCCACGGTGTCGGAAAGTACGGTGAAGTCGCCGCCGGCCGCCGCCATCTCGGCCCCGAACTGCTCGGGAGTCAGCCGTGCGGGCATCGTCATGTGCGCGACCACATGACGCACCAGCCACTTCTCGCACAGCGACGGGGCGTCCCACGTGTCGACGGCCATGGCGGTCAGAAGGTCGGCGAGCCCGTTGTAGGTCGGCGCTACCCAGGACTGGCGGTCGGTCACGATCGGTCTCCTTGTATGAGGTGAGCGAGGTGCTCCTCGAGCTTGTCGAGGGAGGTGAGGAAGCCGGCGCGGGCCTCGGGCATGCGCATCGTGTCGGGCACGTTCCGCTGATGGATGACGACTGCGGTTCTGCCGTCGCCGAGGTCGGTGAGTGTGCTGGTGGTGTGCATCCCGGTCACCGACTCGACCCAGGCGAGCCGTTCCGGTGGGACGACCTCGGTGAAGGTGGCCACCATCCGGTGGCTGCCGCGCTCGCCGAGCATCAGGGTCTCGAACCGGCCACCGGGGTGGAGTTCGACGACGATGCCGTCGAGCGGCGTGGCCATGCCGCTCGGGCCCCAGAAGTGTGCGAGCTCGGCGGGCTCGGTGAGGCACCGCCACACCAGCTCGCGCGGCGCGCGGAAGACCCGCCGGTAGACGAGTTCGTTGTCGTTCACTGGTCCTCACGGTCCTGCACGTGGGCGAGGTGCGTCTCCAGCCGGTCCATTCGGTCTGACCACGTGCGCCGGCTCTCCTCGATCCATGAGAGCCCAGCCTCGAGTGCTGCGGGCTCGAGCCGACATGGCCGGGTCTGCCGGTGCCGTCCCTGGCTGATCAGGCCGGACCGCTCGAGTACCCGGATGTGCTGTGAAACGGCCTGCATGCTCATGGCGTACGGCTTGGCCAGCTCCTTGACCGTCGCCTCACCCGTGCTCAGCCGGGCCACGATGTCTCGCCTGGTGCGGTCGCTGAGCGCCGTGAACAGAGCATCGAGCTGCTGATCCTGGATGATGGTTCCCATACCAGTACTCAAGCATGCGCTTTATCAAGCGTCAACTAGAGGATGTTGCCACCACCTGCGGCTGGGCTACGGCAGTGCGGCGTCACACGGGAACGCCCCCTCATGTCCGCTAACCATGCGCGCTGCCCCGCCCCGTAAGGGAAGGTCAAACGGGCGCCGGGTGTCCGAGTCACCTCAGCACCCGGCGGCGCCAGACTGCTAGTCCTCGTTCGGTCCCCAATGCTCCGGATGCGCGTTCCCATGCCTCGTCATCATTTCGCCCATGCCCGCTGACTAGAGCCGAACCAGCTCGTCGTCGGCGAGTGCCGAAATGTCGGCGTCGGTCAAGCAATCCCCATCGACCATGGTCAGAGCGTAGAGCAGTCCGACGCTCTGCTTCGGCGTCCTGGGTCGTTCGCAAGAGTCCGCAAGACGACGCGGAGCCGTGCGCGGAGCCACCATGTGGGTGCGCCCTTTTCTCTGGGAGATCGCGACAACCCAGAAAAGCTTGCCGGTGCCACACCGCGCAGGATCATCGTGGTCCCCGGACGGCTGGTGAGCCTCGTCCTCTAGTTGATCCTTGATAGCGGCCGCTGCCGGACCGGAGCCACGTCCTCGGACCGCGCCACATTGAGAACGGCGACCTCCAAGTTCAAGGCGCCGCGCTGCCGTGGCAGCGGAGACCCGACACCGGCACCGCGACGATCAGGTAGTTCGCCAGCTCGCGAGTTCACCGGGGTGTCGTTTTAGTGAACGTTCGACCGTCCCTACAGGGACGGTTCCTTATCCGCGGGCCAAGCAGGGGCGGCCGTCGACCCGCCCGGTGGGATGCCCGCGTTGGTCTTGAGGCCGGTCAGCGCGCGTTGGCCGATCGCCGCGGCTCCGATGCCCAAATGTCCGTTAGACCCATCGCATGTGATGTTGCAGCTTCGGCAAGTGCCCACGAACCAGATGGGAGCCGCTTCACATACGCTCCCGGAACCGCCGTCCCTCGGCCAGTCCATGCTGCGCACAGATTGCTCACGGAGGCGAGGGTCCCCGATGGCCTTGGAATGTATCGCCCATCATCGTGCTCCCGGCTCCCGCGCTCAGCCTGACACGCGTGCGCCACCTGTTGTCGCCATCCGCTGCGCCGCTCGCCTTCTCTTAATCAGCGGTTGCGGGTCATGATCATGATCACGAAATGGTCGGCGGGGAACAAGATGGGCGACCAAGCCCCCTCGTTGGGAATTCGAGATCCGAGCGGCGAAGACCTGGAGGGGCCCCACCACGGTGCGCAGCGGCGAAGCCGTCGCGTCGCGCCGAGACTTCGCGGAAACAACCCCTCCCATTCACACGACCGCACCGGGCTTGAACGACCCGGCAACAGGCCGCCGACACCGAGCGCCCGAGTCGGGCTCGCCACCATCGACCGAGCCGTCCGCCATGCGCCAAGCCAGCCTCGCCACAGCCCAAGCTCGCTAGCTCCACACAGCCGAGGCTAATTTGCTATCGGCTTGTTGTTGAGCAGAGCGACGAGCTGGTCCAGCGAGGCTACGCCGAGCACCTCGATGCCCTCGACCAGCTGCGCCTCGGCTGCCTGCCGAAGCGGGACGATCGCGCGGGTGAACCCGGCGTGTGCCGCGGCGGGGGTCGCCGGCAGGATTCCTCGCACGGGCCTGACCCGACCGTCGAGCCCGAGCTCGCCGAGCAGCACGGTCTTGGTCAGCCGCGCCCGCGGGAACACGTCATTGGCCGCTAGGACCGCTGCCACGATCGCCAGGTCGAAGTACCGCCCAAGCCCTACTTAAATCTGTCCGCCGGGAGCGTTAGCCCCCAAAACAGCAGCAGGAGCGGGCGGGAGCCGCGGCTTGGGCTGCCTTTCGATCACGCCTCACCCAGGACGGGGTAGATGTCGCAGCTCACGACGACGGCGCCAGGCATCACCGTG
>JAOPXN010000042.1 GCA_025965155.1 Propionibacteriaceae bacterium | reverse complement strand
CAGTGAGCTGACCGATCAAGTCCAGTAGTACTTCAACGACATCCGTCTACGCCGAGGTTGCGGCCCTGTTCTCAATCTTCACGTTCCTAGTCGTGGCTTCGCTCGGCTCGGTTATCGCTTGGCACGTCGTCAAGCTCCTCCTGCTGCCCCAAAAAAGTGGGCGACTTGGAGGAACCGGATCAACTCGAGACGGTTCAGCCCTCAGATCCGGGATTCGTCGCGGCGGATCTTCGGCAGCCGCCTGGCTGGGCGACCACCATCAGACCGTCGATGTGCGCGAAGCGGACAAGAAGCCACCATCGGGTGCATCGAGCGGTTGACCGAGGAGTCCACCAGTCCCCAATTTCTTACGGCGAACCCGTTCCTTGGAAAGCAACGAGGACGAACCTCAGGCGGCGGGCGTATCCGCTGTGGCGAGCAGGCTGGCGCGGGCCAGGACGTGACTCGACATCGTGAAGCCGAGAAACGCCGGGGTGCCGTCTGCTGGCACGCCTATGTCGTCGACATCCAGCGCGTGGACAGTGACAAAGTAGCGATGCTCGCCGTGACCCGGCGGCGGAGCTCCGCCAACATAGCGAGCCATCCGGGCGTCGTTCGGGAGCTGGAAGGCCCCCGAGGGAAGGAAGCCGTTGGCAGGGTCACCCGCATTCTCGGGCAGGTCCGAGATATCGCCAGGGATGTTGGCCACCGCCCAGTGCCAGAACCCGGATCCCGTCGGTGCGTCGGGGTCGTAGACCGTGACCGCAAAGCTTCTGGTCTCAGTCGGTGCCCCGGACCAGGACAAGGCGGGGGAGATGTCGCAGCCTCCTGGGATCCCGAAGATCCCTGAGAGCTGAGCCGCCGCCCACCGTTCGCCGTTCTGGACCGAGGCGCTGGTCACGTCGAAGGTCGGGACGATGGGTAGCCGGGCATACGGGTCGTTCTGTGTCATGAGTCTGCTCTCTTGTTGTGCTGGTTCGATTGGAGATGGCGTGCCGGGCGCGTCAGCTCAGCTGGTTTCGATGTTTGGAGGACCAACCCAGCTCCCGAAGCCCTGCCCCTTGGCACCTGGCGGGTTGGCACCGATAGTGGGCCAGAGCAGGCCCTCGGTGTACGACGCGGGCGAGACCACGTGCGTGGCGAGTTGCTCACCCGCCGCGAACCGGTCGCGCCATTCCTGGGGAAGCTCGTACCAAGTGCCTACGAACCACATCTTGATCAGATTCCGGGCGATCGGTCCAAGTTTCTCGTCGCTGAGCACGAGGGCCCGTAGTGCTCGGTCGCAGGCCGCCGGGTCGTCGGCAGACTCGCGCTCCACCGCGGCGAACGCGCTGAGCAGCTCGCCGAAGACGTCGTCGCCGACCGCCGAGCGAGTCGTCACCAGATAGGGCTCCACTTGACCGGTGCCGAGCAACCGGAACCGTGAGTAGCCGGTGAGAGTCGCGGAAAGACTGAGGAACACCGCCTGGACATCAGCGTCGGTCCGGCGGGCAAGCAGAGCGTCGTCAGCCATGTCAGGCGACCTTGACTGAGCTGAGGCCCACGGACGCGAGGCCGCGGAAGATCGGCGCCGCGTTCATACCGTCTCGCCCCGGCATCGGATTCCGCATGATCTGCGACGCGAGCTCCTTGATCCGGAACATGTCGGCGACCGCCGGCAGCAGCAGCTCCGGATGCCCGCGGAAGGCCTCGGTGAGACGAGCGAGGAAGTCGCCGTACGACGCGCTGTAGGCCAACACCGCGTCTCGAAGCTCTCCCGGCTCGGTGTAGTGGTGGAAGTCGGCGTCAGCCACGATCGGGTAGACGGCATCCCAGTCGACGTCAAGCGTCGGCCCGGTCGGGTTCCCGGCGTCGTCACCTGGTTGGTAGTAGCG
This sequence comes from Propionibacteriaceae bacterium, assembly GCA_025965155.1. GTDB lineage: Bacteria > Actinomycetota > Actinomycetes > Propionibacteriales > Propionibacteriaceae > Microlunatus. The sequence continues at coordinate 11,670 of JAOPXN010000042.1, read as the reverse complement.
CCCGAGAAGCAGCTGCTGAAACCGGTAGTAATGGGCCAGCTCGCCCTCCTCGTCGAAGATTCCGCCGCCGAGACCCTCACCCTGCTCGCTGATCACTCGCATAGCGGCAGCCGCCGAGTCGGCGTCGGTGACCTTGACGATCGCACCTCCCCCTGAGTAGTAGTACTCGGGCCCGACCTGACGCGCGGTGTCGCCACAAAATAGGGCTTCGCCATGCTGCTCGTACAGGCGGTGCAGACCATCGCCGATCTCGGCGTAGAACTCGCCGATGCTGAAGAAGTGGAGGTCGTCCTCGTGGGCGTCCACGCGGGGGAGCAGGGCGCGGTGCGACCGCTTGCGAGCTACGAAGCGTTGGTTCTCGCCCTCGGCGGGCCGCTCGATCTTCAAGAAGCTGTCGATCGCCTCCGGGGAGAAGGCGCGGGTGCCGACCTCGAAGTCGTCTTCGCCGTCCGGCAGGTGGCAGGGGTAGACCGGAACGAACCCGTCCACCGTCAGGTCCGGCTCGCCACCGACGGCGTTGAGCAGGTTGGCAGCCAGGGTCAGGTGCAGCATCTCCTCGACCGCGACGACCCTGATCACCCGATTGGCGTCGGCGTTGGTCGACGGGTGCATGGAGTACAGCGCCGTGAGGTAAGGCGGGATGGTCGCGTGCTCGAGCTGCAGGGCCACCTGCAGGTATTGGTGGAGATCGGTGACAGTGGCGATGCGACGAAGAGTCACGGGTTCAGGCTCCAACGGTGAGGGAGGGACGGGTGGTCAGCTCGGACGCGATGTGGTCGGCAGTGCGGAACGACAGCGCCGCCAACGTCAGGGTGGTGTTCGACGTCCCGATGCTGGGCATGCTGCCGGACCCGACGAGGTAGAGGTTTTCGTGGTCCCAGGAGCGCTGGTGGTCGTCGACGACGGAGTCGCGGCTCGACGAGCCCATGATGTGGGTGCCGGACCAGTGGTTGCCGCCCCGAATCACGTAGCCCTCGCCCTGGTGGGCGACGAAACCGGGGTCGAGCGGGTCGTACTTGGTCTGGTCTTCGGCCCCGAGCCGCTGGAACAGCCGCCGGGAGACGCGGCGGCTGGCTGAGACGGCATCCATCGTGTACTCGGGCAGTGAGTAGGACAGCACAGGCCTGAGGTTGCCGAGCGCGTCGGTATAGCGACCGTCGACGGTGATGCGGTTGCTCGGCTCGGGAGTCAGCTCGATCATGAACGACAGCATCAGCTGCCGGGAGATCCGATCCACCACCCGGCGTCGCAATGTCTCGCCGTAAACGTTGCCATCGTCGACCAACTCAAGGAGGTCGGTGTAGGGGGAACCAGTGGGCCAAGACCAGCCGTCGTTGTGGATGCTCACCCGCATCGCCGCATGACGGCTCCGGAAGCCCCCGGACCGGAAGTCCTCAATCCCCGACGTGCATTGCGAGCCCCGCATGGTGCCGGCGATCTCCGGCAGCGTCGCCCAGGTGAGCAGGTAGGCGTGATCCATCAGGTTGCGGCCGACCAGGCCGCTGCTCCCGGGCAGCCCCGAAGCCAGCAGCAATCGGGCATTCTCGACGGGGTTGGCCGCCAGCACGTACTTCGTGGCCCGGAGCGAGCCGGTCACGTGATCTGGTGAGGAGGTCGAGCCGTAGGCCTGATAGTCGATGTGGCTGATCTGACCGTCTTCGCCGACATGCACGCGGGAGGCGATCGTCTGGGTGAGGATGTCGATGCGTCCGGTCCGCAGGCCGATGGAGAGCGTCTTACGGGCGTTGTACTTGGCCTGGACGGGGCAAAGCGGTACACAGTTGATGTTGCCCTGGCAACGATCACCCTGGTCGACCTGGTGGGTGCTCACGGCACCGACGGGAACATAACCCTTGCCACCGTCGTAGGCCGGGTTAGGCATCCCATTGCGGGCCTGGGCCGTGGGCCGCACCGAGACGGTGCAGGCGGTGTCCTCGAGCTGGATGACCGTGCCGTCGAGGTCCCGAGCGATGATCGTGTCCAGGTACGACGGGGGCAACCCGTGCATCGGGAACTCATAACCCGGCGGGAACGTGATGCCGTAGAACGTCTGGTCGGCCACATCGGCGGAGACACCGAGCTCACGCTCGGCCTGGCGGTAATGCGGCTCGAGGTCGTCATAGCCGATCGGCCAGTCTCGCCCCTGACCGAAGCGGGACCGCATCTCGAAGTCCTCGGGGAGCATGCGCATGGCCTTGCCCTCCCAGTGCATCGTCGTGCCCCCGAGCACCCGGGTGTAGGTGCTGTCCATCTCGTACGGCCCGTTCTGGATCAGGTAGCCCGTCGAGTCGGGATGCCCCGCCTGGAGGCGTCGGACATCGGGGGACCGCGGCATCGGTGCGTTCGGGTTGACTTCGTAGGCCGAGTTGTTGTCCTTGGCCACCGCACCGTAGAACCGGGTCAGGTAGGTGTCGTAGTCGGCCAACGACAGCTCCTCGCCCGGCCCGGCCTCGACGACCAGCACGTGCAGACCGCGTTCGGCGAGAGAGCGTGCGACGATGGCGCCACTAACGCCCGAGCCGACGACGAGGACGTCGTAGAGGGTGCTGACTGCGGTGGCGTGGTCGATCTCAACTGACACGGTGGGCCTTCCCGGAGGATTTGAACATGAGGTGCGGTGCCGCGGCGAGGTGCCGGCACCAGCGGACCGTAAGGCTTACGGTTCGCGTAGCGATCATTGCTTCGTCATTCCCGACTCTGGAGGCCGTATGAACCCGTTGCTGTACCAGGTGAACACCCGGGTGCTCCTTGCCGAGCGCGGTCTCGACCTCGGTCGACCCGCCACGCTCGATGACGTGCCGGATGCCTTCCTCGACGACGTCGCAGCGCACGGATTCGACTGGGTCTGGATGCTCGGCGTGTGGCAGACAGGCGAGGCCGGTCGCGACGTCTCCGCGTCGAATGCGGCCTGGCTCGCGGAGTATCACGAGGCCCTCCCCGACTTCACGCCGGAGGACGTCGTGGGCTCGCCGTTCGCGATCGTGGATTACGGCGTGCATCGCGACTTCGGCGGTGACGATGCGTTGGCGCGGTTGCGCGCAAGGCTCACCGACCGCGGCCTCAAGCTTCTGCTGGACTTCGTCCCCAATCACACGGCTGTCGATCACCCGTGGTTGCGAGACTTCCCCCACCGCTACGTCGGCGGCTCCGACGCCGACCTGCGGGAACAGCCTCAGAACTTCTTCCAGGCGGGGGACCGGGTCGTCGCCCATGGCCGCGATCCCTACTTCGACGGGTGGCCGGACACCGCACAGCTCAACTACCGGCACGTAGACCTCCGGGCGGCGATAACGTCTGAGCTTGAACGGGTGGCGGCGCGGTGCGACGGGGTGCGGTGCGACATGGCGATGCTGCTTGAACCCGCGGTGTTCGCCTCCACCTGGGGCGACCGCTCGCTCCCGATCGATGGCACACCGCCAGTGGACGCCGACTTCTGGCCCGAGGCCATCTCCACGGTACGCAGTCGTCAGCCCGGTTTTGTACTGGTGGCCGAGGTGTACTGGGACCTCGAGTGGCAGCTGCAACAGCACGGTTTCGACTACACCTACGACAAGCGGCTGTACGACAGACTCCGTAGCGGCGAGGCAGCCGCTGTGCGCGGGCACCTCACCGCCGATCCGGACTTCCAACGAAGCTCGGCCCGGTTCCTGGAGAACCACGACGAGCCACGGGCGGTCGAGATCTATCCGGAGGTCGCGCGCCACGAGGCGGCGGCGGTCGTGACCTATCTCGGCACCGGTCTGCGATTTCTCCACGAAGGTCAGCTGGTCGGGCGCCGGGTCAAGGCACCCCTCCACCTGCGGCGACGTCCGGTCGAGGAGGCCGATCCGGTCGTGATGGCGTTCTACAACCGGTTGCTCGAGGTTCTGACTGATCCGGTCCTGCAGGAGGGCCACTGGCAGCTCCTCGACACGGCCCGCGCCTGGACCGACAACCCGACCGACGACGCCTACGTCGTGGCCGGGTGGTCGGTCGCGCCAGGAGCACCGCTGCGCTGGATAGTCGCGGTCAATCTCAGCGACCAACAGGCCCAGACTCGGGTCCTCCTGACTGACGCCCTTCTGGTGGCCGACACGCTCAGGCTGACCGACCGGATGCACGAAGGAGTCGTGTACGAGCGCGACCTCGCCGACATCGCCGCCAATGGTCTCTTCCTCGATCTCCCGCCGTACGGCTACAACGTCTTCACGGTCAGCTGACATCGCGCCGGAACAGCGTCGTGGAGGGGTGGGTCCGTGTGTCGCCGAGGACGTCGGCAGCGTCTAGGGTGCCGAAGAGCTGGATCAACTTGGCCACCAGCCCGGTCCAGCCGGTCTGGTGCGACGCTCCGATGCCGGCGCCGTTGTCACCGTGGAAGTACTCGTAGAACAACAGGTTGTCGCGCCAGTGTTCGTCGGACTGGAACAGCTCGACGCCGCCGAAGACCGGGCGCCGGTCGTCCCCGTCGGGCAGGAAGATCGAGACGAGACGGTCGGCGATTTCGCGGGCCACCTCGAACAGGGTGTGCTGGTTTCCTGACCCGGTTGGCAGCTCGACGGTGAACTCGTCTCCGTAGTAGAGGTAGTACTGGAGGAGTGCTCGGATGATCATGAAGTTCACCGGCATCCAGACGGGTCCACGCCAGTTGGAGTTGCCGCCGAACATCCCGCTGTCCGACTCTCCTGGAAGATAGCCGACCCCGAACTGTTGACCGTCGACCTGCATCGTGAACGGGTGGTCCAGGTGGAAGCGTGACAGCGCCCGGATGCCGTGCGGGCTGAGGAACTCGTTCTCGTCCAGCAGGTAGCCCAGGACGCGACGCAGACGATCCTCGTTGAGCAGAGTGAGCAACCGGCGGTCCGCAACACCGGGTGCCAGGGGATCTGAGATCTGGCCGAGCAGGTCGGGATGGCGGCCCATAAACTCCGCCAGTCGCTCGTCGAGGACACCGAAGGCGGCCTTGGGAACGACGGTGACCGCGCACAACGGGACGAGGCCGACCATCGAGCGCACTCGGAGCCGTTGCCCGGAGCCGTCCGGAAGCCTCAGCTGGTCGTAGAAGAAGCCGTCCTCGTCATCCCACATCCCGTCACCGCGCTCCATGGCGGCAGAGATGTAAAGGAAGTGCTCGAGGAACTTCAGGGCCGTTCCCTCGTACTGGGTGTCGGCCTTCATCAGCTCGAGCGAGAGCTCAAGCATGCTCTGGCAGTACAGCGCCATCCAGGCCGTCCCATCGGCCTGCTCGAGGCGGCCGCCGGTGGGCAGCTGGGCTGCGCTGCGGTCGAAGACGGCGATGTTGTCGAGCCCCAGGAAGCCACCCTCAAACGCGTTGGCGCCGTTGACGTCCTTGCGGTTCACCCACCAGGTGAAGTTGAGCATGAGCTTTCCGAACGTGTCGGTCAGGAAGCCATGGTCGTCGTCGGCACCTGTGTCGACGGCCTGCACGTGACTGAACAGCGTGGCGAGCGCGTGAACGGGTGGGTTGACGTCAGAGAAGTTCCACTCGTACGCCGGAATCTGGCCGGAGGGGTGGAGGTAATGCTCGCCGAGCAGCAGCTGCAGCTGGTCCCGCGCGAAGACCGTATCGACCATGGCGAGCGTCATCGTGTGGAACGCCAGATCCCATGCCGCGAACCAGGGGTACTCCCAACAGTCGGGCATCGAGATGATGTCGCCGCAGACCATGTGGAACCACCGTGCATTGCGATGGTCGAGGCCGGCCTCGTCACGTAACGGGTGGACGCTACGCTCGCTCAACCACCGGTCGAGGTCATAGCAGTAGAACTGCTTGGACCACAGCATCCCGGCCAGGGCCTGCCGCATAACCATCGCCGAGTCAGCGGTGACTGACGGCGGTGTGATGGAGGTGTAGAACTCATCGGCCTCCCGGCGGCGTTGTGCCAACACCTCATCGGTCTCGTCACCGAGGGCCGCCTCCGGCATGGACGTTGCTAGCCGCAGCCGCATTGTCACTGACTCGCCGGCTCCGATGACCTCCCGGCGACGCAAGGCCACCTTGGTCCCAGTCAGGTCGGGGTTGACGGTCTGCTGCCGACCGCTCACGACGGCGTCGTTGATGCCGTCCTTGACCCAGGCGGTGGCGTTGGTGCCGCCGTAGAGTTTTGCCCAGTTACTCTCGTTTTCGGTGACGAGGACGTCGACATCGTCCTCCCAGGCCAACGCGTACCTGCCGAGCTCGGGGCAGTCCACCGCGATGCGGCGGGCGGCAGGGTCAGCCGTCAGCCGCGGCCGCGGCGCCGCCGCGTCGTCGCCCCAGGTATTACGGAGCCACAGGGTCGGCAGCAGGTGGAGGACAGCGGGCTCGGGTCCGCGGTTCGTGGCGGTGATCCGGACCAGCACGTCTTCGGGCCCGGCCTTGGCGTACACCATCTCAACGTCGAAATAACGCTGGTCGTCGAAGATCCCGGTGTCGACGAGCTCGTACTCCGGGTCGTTCTTGCCCCGCGACGCGTTCGTCTGCAGCAGGTCGTCGTAGGGGTACGCGGCCTGGGGGTACTTGTAGAGGGCGCGCATCCACGAGTGGGTCGGTGTCGAGTCCTGGTAGAAGTAGTACTCCTTGACGTCCTCGCCGTGGTTGCCCTCGCTGTTGGTCAGCCCGAAGAGCCGCTCTTTGATGATGGGGTCGGCCTCGTTCCACAGGGCAAGGCCGAAGCACAGTCGCTGGCTGTCGTCACTGATCCCCAACAGACCGTCCTCGCCCCACCCGTAGGCGCGGGATCGTGCGTGGTCGTGGGGGAAGGAGTCCCACGCGTCGCCTCCGGGAGAGGTGTCCTCGCGGACCGTGCCCCACTGCCGGTCCGACAGGTAGGGGCCCCATCGGCGCCACAGGGCCTCGCCAGTGTTGGCTGCGGTCAGGCGAGCATCTTCGGGCGTCGCCACGCCTACAGCCCAGCCAAATCAGTGATGTGGCGCCGGGCGAGGCGGAACACCTCGAGCGGGTGAGCGGTCGCCGGGTCCTGCTCGGCCTCAACCACCAGCCAGCCGGACCAGCCGTCATCGGAGAGCTTGCGCAGCAGGGGAGCGAAGTCGATGCACCCCTCCGCATCGCCGGGCACCGTGAAGATGCCCTGACGCAGGGCGTCCCAGAAGCTCAGCGACTGCTCGTGCATCCGGTCGAGGACCGGCTGCCGAAGGTTCTTGAGGTGCACGTGCCCGATCCGGCCCTCATGCCGCGTGAGAACGCTCATGGGGTCGCCCCCGCCCACCAGCAGGTGGGCGGTGTCCAGCAGTAGCCACGTCTCGCCGACCACCGTGTCGGCCATGAGCCGGTCGATATCTTCGGAGGACTGTACGCCCGTCCCGGTGTGGTGGTGATAGTTAATCCGCAGACCGTGCTCGGATGCGATCTTGCCCATCTCGCCGAGTCCACGAATCAATGCGTCCCATTGTTCGTCGTCGAAGACGGGTCGGTTGGCCAGAGCAGGCACGGGCTGCTGGTGCACCGCCCCCGTGACCTCTGCGACGTAGACGTCCTGCAGGCCAATCGCGGTGAAGAAGGGGATCTGAGCGCGAAAGGTGTCGAGGGTCTGCTCGTAGGCGCCGCCCTTGGATGCGAACCAGGTCGAGACCCAGCCGCCGGACGGGGAAAGGCCTCGAGCCTCGAGCGCCGCGACCAACGTTGCAGCGTCGGTCGGGTAGGTGCTGCCGAGCTCGGTGCCCTCGTACCCGGCGAGGGCCATCTCACTGATGATCTGCTCGAACGACGTTCCCCTGCCGAGCTCGGGGAGATCGTCGTTGACCCAGGCGTTCGGCACCGCGGCGACGCGAACAGATCCGGCTCTGAACATGGGGGGGATTCCTCTCAACGGCTGTCAGTACGAGTCGTTGATCACTGCCACTTCGACATGGCCCCCGGGTCAGGCTCAACCCAAGCCGTTCGTGCGACCCGGACCGGGGACGAACGACACTTGGTGTTCGGAATACTAGCGGCTCATCAGCTCCTCCGTGTCATCAACCACTGGTGTCGTGGACACAGACTCGGCCCGGGCTCCATTCGTCGGTCGAACTCACCTCTTTCGGCGGGACCTGATGAGGGCGGAAATGCGACCGCTGAGCAGCAGGAGCAGGAGCGGCAGGTAGCCGGCGACCGGGATGATCGCCGAGAGCACCAGCGCGAACACCATGATCACGGTCGTGGTGATCGAGTCGACCGGGTCGGTCGGGGTCCGGCCGTCGCGGATGCCGGGAGCGGCGGCGACCCGTATCGCAGTGACGGTCAGACACAAGCTGCTCAAGGTCATGGTGGCGATGTAGAGCGGCTCGATCATGTCGCCCTCACGAGACGCCGCGACCAGTGCCGTCGGCACGGGCAGGATGACCACGGTCAGTGCCCAGGCCACCAGACAGCGGATGATGGTGCGGTCCTGCTTCACTACGGTCTGGACGATCTTGTGCTGGGCGAACCAGAGCTGCGTGATCACGAAGAAGCTGAGAACGAAGTTGAAGATCTCTCCCGTATGCCTTCGGAGCAGCTCACCAAGCGATATCTCAGGGAATTCCTTCGCGATCTCAACGAGAGGGAGGATGAGCAGGGTGACCGCGATCGCGACGATCGCGTCGATGAACGTGAGGAAACGATCAAGGTCTCGGTCCCGCTCGAGCACAGGCTCGTTCTCTACCACCGGCGGTCCGTCCGGGTGAGGTTGATCATGGTTCGTTGGGACCGGATCGCGGGGCAGGTCCATCGTCAGCCACCCAGCGGCAGCGCCGGGATCGCCGGTGCCCCCGGCACCGACGTGCCGTAGCGGTTGAGGAATAGTACGAGCTGCGGGTCCTCGCAGAGGAAGTATCCGGGGACGTAGTAGCCGAGCGTGGCGAAGTCGAGCCGACCGTCCCCGTCGAAGTCGGCGACGGCGATGCGGGCGGCTGAGGCGTCGGAGAGGCGGGTCTTCTTGTACACGCCGTTGCGCACGTCGGTGAACTTGTAGAGGAAGACGCCCTGGTGTGGCATCGGCCCGCGAAGCGCCACGAGGAGTTCGTCCTCACCGTCTCCGTCGAAGTCCGCACACACGACGTGGTGCGCCGGCCCCTCACCCGCCTCGTTCGGTTCACCGAAGACCTCGAGCACCCGTCGTTCCCACGTACCACCGACCACACCGTCGTGTGGCTCGGCGCGGGTGTAGAGCGCCAAGGTGTTGCCGTGGAAGGGCTCGACGGCGGCCATGAAGGCGTACTGGTCATCGTCGAGGCGGCCGATCGCGATGTTGCCGCTGCCCTTGTAGCCCGTACGAGTCTCCTGCGAGGTCTCACCGGTGTGAAGCACGTGGCGCTGCCAGGTTCCGGTTTCGTCCACTCCGAACCAGACCAGCCCCTCCTCGCACGCGAGCAGAACCGCGTCGAGCCCGGCCGGCGACGGCGAGCCGAAATTGCCCAGCTGAGCGGCGTGGATGACGCGGAAGCTGATCTCGTCGACCGGCTGACCGGACCACGACTCGGCGTCGGACGTGGCGTCGGGCCGGTCGTAGAGCATCACCTTGATCGGCGCATGCAGCGCGTCCAGTCCGGACTTCTGCCCGACGACCGGCAACGCCAGGAGCTGGAGGTGGTCGCGATCGGTGAAGTGACCGAGGCGGAGCCGGTGGGTGGAGCCCAGTTGCCCGACCGAGCGGGCCGTCCACTCGCCTCCAGCCTCACCGGGGTTCTCCAACCAAGAGATCCTCCCGTCCGCCGGCGTCGCCTCGAACATCGTCCGCGCGTAGTCGTGGCAGATCACGAGATCGCGCCGGCCGGTCCCGGCGATGTCACCCTGGTCGAGCGACACCGGCCGCGAGAACTCGTGAATGGGGTGCTTGCTCCAGTCAGGGTTCTGATACCAGGAGACATGGCCGTCGCTCAGCCCCGAGGTCAGAATGTCCGGGCGGCCGTCGCCGTCGACGTCCACCGCCTGGATCCAGTAGCCGTCAGTCAGGCCGGCCTCGATGACATGCGCCTCGAAGGCGGGTTCGATCGCCATGGGGTCCTCTCCGGGTGGGCGCGCGACGCCTCGGCGCCGAGCGGATGGGGGTTCAGACCAGGTACCCCCGTCGCCTGGAGGACGTCCGCAACCCTCTACCCGTGCCGCACTCGTCTTCGAGCGACGGCCCCGGAGAAAGATGGAGCGAAAGTCGATCGTGAGCATACGCGAGCACGATGGGTTCGTGCGAAGGAACCGGCGGTGGCACACCGACGGAGTCAATCAACCGGCGGTCGAGCTCTGGTGCGTCCTGAGGGCTTCAGGCCAACCGCGCTCCCGGAAAGTCCGCGGGATCCGACGGTCTGGGCTTCTTCGATGAGGGCTGCAGAGGCATCCGGCAGCAACGTCGACGCGCTGCTCCTCAGGCGCTTTCCGGGTGGCGGAAGCGGTCGAAGATTGGCTCGAGTTTGGCCTGATCGGCAAAGATCCCAACACGATCGAGAACCGGCGGATGATGGCGGGGGGCACATAATCCCGCCCCTCGGACGACGGCGACTCGTGGACCTCACCACGAAGGACATCGATCGATGGTTGGCGGGTAAGGCCACTAGCCTCTCCACCGACTCACTCCACCGCATCCTGTCGATCCTGCGCCGGTCAATCGCGCGTGCCCAGGCCCAGGACCTGGTTAGCCGCAACGTGGCGCTGTTGTGCGAACCGCCTAAAGGTCGCGAAGGAAGGCCATCCAAGTCGTTGACCCTCGTCGAGGCCAAAGCGCTACTGCGTGCTGCCGAGGGTAGCCGGCTGCCGAAAGTAGGGGGATGCCCGTGGAGGGTCCCAACATCGTCTTTACATCAGCCAGCGGGGCAGCCCTGGACGCCTCCAACGTCCGCCGCGCTTTCAAGACGATCGCAGGAGCAGCGGGGCTCGACTCAACTGCCTGGACGCCGCGCGAGTTGCGCCACAGTTTTGTTTCCCTGTTGTCCAGCTCTGGGCTACCCATTGAGCAGATCTCTCACCTCGTGGGTCACGCCAGCACCGTGGTCACAGAGCGGGTCTACCGCAGGGAACTACGTCCTCTGCTGAGCAAAGGCGCGCAAGCAATGGACGAGATCTTCAACGAGAAACCCGATCGTTAGGCTGGCAGTTAGGCTGGCACGATGGTCGGCACGCCCCGCTGACTGGCTGTGCACTGAAATCAGAGTGCCCTCTGACCAGGGCCTTTATGTGTGGGCGATACTGGGATCGTACCAGTGACCTCTTCCGTGTCAGTGAGATCGACCCGCCTGTCGCGGCTCTCAAAGTGTCGTCTCTGAGCGTGAACACCTCCTGTGGGGTCCCGGCGCACACGCTGGTGGTGTTACACCAACTGTTACACCGGCGCGGATGTTAAGCACATCACCGGTCGTGCCCGCGCCTGACGATCAAGCCCGAGCCGAGGGTCGCTTGGCCCTCCATCACCGGACTCCGAGCACGCAACGACGTCAAGATCGTGCGGGACTGGCTCGGAGTCAACCCTAGCGCCGGCATGGCGGACCTCCGCCAAGCGCTCACGCTGGTGAGCGGCCAACCGTTCGACAAACTCCGACCCGGCGGCTGGACCGGGCTCTTCGAAGCAGACCGCCTCGACCAGCACCTGGTGTGCGCGATAGTCGACGACGCCCACTATCCTCACCACCCACAGCCTGCAACAGGGCCAACTCAGCGACGCTCGAGCCGCCGCCCTCCTCGCCATCCGCGCCGCGCCGTACGAGGAGATCGCCGCAGTCGCACTGCCG